>NZ_MAJU01000008.1:415931-758382 GCF_001691055.1 Aliivibrio logei | reverse complement strand
ATATCACTATTTAAATTTATTGATTTGGTAGAATAAAAGAAAAATGTTGGCAAGCAGTGAAGAACAGTATTAATTTTAAACAAATAAAGTATTTTGTTATTACCATGGTCTTAATCGGGATTACTCCAATGTTTTATTTTGGAAATCAGTATGAGACACAACTAAATACAATTTACACTGATGGGCAAAATGAAGCTAAGCATCAACTGAATTACAGTAAAAAAGAAGTTTATTTTATTGGTTCTCAGTTAGGCACTTCATTGAACTTACTTGCGGATAATCGGGTTTTATTACAATTCATTCAAGATCCCTCTTCTAAAAATAAAGCCTTATTAGAAACATTGTGGTCGTTAACCGTGACTAATTTAACCTATATATCACAAGTTCGTTTTCTTGATGTTAATGGTAGAGAAGTCTCTCGCATCGATCATGGTGTTAATGGAATATCGATAACCCCTGAACATCAGTTACAAGACAAATCTAAACGAGATTATTTTATTTACGCTCAAACACTAGCGGCAAGTGAAATTGGTTTTTTTGGTGTAGATTTAGAAACGGAGAATGGGAAATCACTTATTCCGCCACAACCAGTATTGCGTTTATTTACACCTGTAGAGGTAGGGAATGAACGAAAAGGGTATTTGGTTTTTAATGTTGATGCTTATAACATCGTTACCCAAGTTGAACAGTCTATTAATACTGGCTATTCGCTAGAGTTTATTAATGAGGATGGCTATTACCTAGCATCTAAAGATAAACGAAAAACCTTAGGCCATCTTATTCCGGAACGTAACCAGTACAACCTTTTAGTGGAAAGGCCAGAACTGTGGAAGTTAATGCAATCTCAAAAGAGTGGAAGCGTTGATTATAAGGACGTGAATTATTCATTTTCTAAGATAGAGTTAGGCGGAACATATTATAAGAGTACGCTTTATTTATTATTAAAAAATAATCATCTTCAAGAGAGTAACCTGCAGAGTCATAAGCTTACGTTTATCATTTACGAAGCAATAATGGCCCTCCTTCTGATAATTTCTCTCTCCATTATTATTTCTCGATATATATCGAAACATAGAACAACGAGCCTTGAGAGCCAATTGGCTTTAGCGGCTCTAAATGGTATGTCTGCTATTGTCATTACGGATAAAAAAAATCGTATTATCAAAGTTAATGATGAGTTTACTCGATTAAGCGGATGGGAAGAGCATGAAGTATTGGGCAAATCGCCTTCTATTTTTCAATCGGGTGATCATAAACAAGATTTTTATATCGAGATGTGGAAAGCATTAGAAACCGATGGTCTTTGGGAGGGAGAGGTCATTAATAAGCGCAAAGATGGTTCTCTTCTTACTGAGATATTAAGAATCCAAGCTGTTTTTAATAAAGAAGGAAAAATGGAGTTTTATATCGCTTCTTTTGTGGATATTACCGCTCGTAAAGAATTAGAAAATCAACTCCGTGATTTAAGTGAAAAAGATGGATTAACGCAATGCTGGAACCGTCGTAAATTTGAACGTGAATTTGCAGCAATAATTCATGAGTTTACAACTAACGTAACACCAAAACCGTGTTGTTTAGCCATTGTGGATATCGATCACTTTAAACGTATTAATGATAATTATGGTCACGACGTGGGTGATAAGGTCATTATTGAAGTTGGACGTATTTTACAAAAAGAGAGTCGCCCGAATGATTTTATTGCTCGTATTGGCGGAGAAGAGTTCGCTGTTATTTTGCCTAATACGAACCTTAAAGAAGCGGAAGTAATATTAAATCGACTCAGAGTTGCAGTGAGTTTGTATGCCGATATAAGAGTTTCTATCAGTGGTGGGGTTACTGATATTTGTCACAGTAATGAATCCTCTTACAAGCGGGCAGATATTGCGTTGTATGAATCAAAAACAAGTGGCAGAAATCAAATATCGTGTTTTAGTACTGATGATATGAAAGAAATCGCTTAACGTTTGGTGAATATTGACGTCACTCGTTTTAAGGCCGATATATTATTGGTTTTGGATTGCTGTGTGTTGATGGATTTAATTATGGATAATAGCGCTTTCATATTCATTTGACGTTCAGATGGAACCACTCTCATTGCTTGAAGCAACAATAGATGTAGTTGCTGTTCTTCTTTTGTTCGGTGAGTTGAAATGTCTTTTTTTTGTTGATAAGGGTGCGTTTTTAGTAGAAGTTTATAAAGTAAAATAGCGAGGGAGTAGAGATCGCTTTTAATGGTTGGCGCATTCCCTTGAAGTACTTCTGGAGCGGCATAATCACCACTCCAGGCATGTACGTTTTTAAAATCAATCGCAAATTTATTATGTTCAGAATTCACATTTCGGCTAATACTGAAATCGAATAAATACACTTCATTATTATTTGAAATAAGTACGTTACTCGGCTTTATATCGCCATGAATTACACCTCTTTTATGACAATGAATGAGGCAATTAATTAACACATAAGCGTATTTTAACCGGTCATTGCCCGGAATAAATTCAAAAGGGGATTCTAATAATAAAGATAAGAGATCTCCCTTTATCATTGGCATAACAAGAAAACCTCGCTGAGATTCATTACATAACGCGAGGTGTGAGATTGGGACAATATTTGGGTGATGCAGTTGATTGGCTTGTAAATACTCATTTACTAAAATTAATTCAGCGTCATGATAAGCAGATGCCTCACTATTTAGCACTTTGATTGCGAATTCACACGCGTCAATACCAAGGCTATGAAGTAATAAATCATCCACTTGATACACCATTCCCATGCCTCCAACGCCTAATACTCGTTTTATTTTATAGCGGCCATTAATAACTTTAGGTATGGGCTTAATTTTTTTAGGTTTCGTTGAGTCTATTGCATTGTCGATCGAATTATTTTCGCCAATAAACTGATCTATATTCATAGTATTCATCGATACACCTTAATCATTATTGCAGATAAATTGTCATTTGCAGGAGTCAGTAATACTTGCTCTTTTAGGTGATAGCATCCCTTAAGCGTACTAGGTAATGCCATACAAGCTTCTATCATGGCATTTGATAGGTATTTATGTACCCCATCACTTGTGAGTAAGAACGTATCTTGATGTTGAAGGGGGATGATACAGTGTTCAATTTGCAAGTTATTCCCCATTCCAATGGCTTGAGTTAGAGCCTCTTTTCCATTCTGTTCTTGAGTGTGATCTTTTGATATTTGATACAGTCTTTTATGTCGAAATAAGTAGCACCTTGAGTCACCAGCCCAAAGACAAGCCATGTGCCCATGATGAGCGATTAACATGCAAACGGTACTGCCAATGATGCGACTACGAGAGAGCGTTTTTTCCTGACTTAGGTGATGATTTACTTTTAAAAGCATTCGTTTTGCTTTTGTGATTTTTTGATCTAATGTTCCATGAAGCTGCTCTGTTTTAAATGAATCGGTGATCATGCCACTGGCAATCTCACCGTGTTCATAGCCACCCATTCCATCAGCAACGACCCAAATCCCTTGTTCAGTAAGAGACAAAATAGAATCTTCATTTTTGTCCCTTACTTTTCCTTCTGCAGAGAAATAAGCCATTTGAAATTGTTGACTCATCCATTAATCCTTTTTGGAAGATAGAAATTAGTCAGAATTTTACGATTAAATGGGTTCGGTGTTCGGTCACTATAAATAAGGTACTTTGCGTTCATCCCTCGGTTTTTAAGATCGACTTTGATGACATCTTGTCCTCGGTACTTATTTACATTGAACTTATCTAATACTCTGAAGAAAGCCCAAGGACCAGAGTTTTGTTGATTAACTACTTTTGTACCGCTTAAGTCTTGCAAGACAAAGCTGACGTATTGACGTTGATTTGTAATAGGCCAAGTGAACTGTTTCTTCTGAATAGGACCGTGACGATAAGCAAACTTATTTTTACCATAATAGAAGGTTGATTGCAGAGCACTCGCATCCAGTTCAAATGGTGCAATTCGGAAGGAGACATTTGCTTCTTTTCCTTTTGAGCCATAGAACATTTTTTGAATGGTTAAGCCAAAATAATATTGGTTCAAAAAAGAGTTAGAGAGGCCTAAAGAGCGTCCGTTTAGTTGCTTCTCTAAAAACTTCCCTTTTTGTTGATGCACAAATGAAGCTAAATAAGCATCGTAGAAATGATCTAAAATCCCCCCAGTTTGGAAAAATTCATCAAAGTCAGCAATATTAACGTCTTGATTGCTGTTTCTAAATGGATAACGACCTGCGAGTGCGACGTCGTAATGATTGATGACTTTGTCTTGGTAGACCATTTGTATGTGGTTTCTAGAATGGGTAAGTAAAATACCCCATGTATTATTCGCAACTTGTCTCCACCATTGTTGAAGTGGTTGCGGCAATGTTTCTGCCATGACTCGAATATCATTTAATTCATTTGGCATTCCTTGCATGCGATCTCGTGCAATTTTAAAGGCTGATGAATCTTGGTTCGGCGAGTACTTAACCATAGAAAGACGTCCCCCAAGTTCATTTATTACGACAAGAGCATCTTCTAATGGGATCGTCGCCTGCGCTTTATCAGTTAATAATAAATTCAGCGGTTCAAATTGATTACTGACTGCTTTTCGTGCACTTTGTGACCGCTCTTCGACACTATGTAGACCAAGAGAAGCGACTTTTTTTAATTTGTGATTTATCGGTAATTTCTTCGCCGTTTTTGCGGTATTTTCAGCCAGTTGAGCTTGGTCTATAAAGGTTGTGTTCTCACGTATTAAATTGAGTAATTTTAATATAGGTTGGCTTGAGCCTGTGATGTTTGATATCTGCAGGATCGCTTCATCAATATTACGTGAGGGTTTTATTTGCAATTGATCGACCGCATCTTTCCAGTAGCGGATGTAATCATGAAAATAAAGGTCTTCAACTTCTGAATATAAATTACGTATTTCATTAGTACTTAAATCGCTTGATAGTCCGATGACCCAATTCTCATCAATGAGTTGTTTTACTTGGTCTAATCCTTTGCTTAAGAAAACGGTTTGGTACCCTTTTTGAGTAAACAGCCCAGGAATAATAATATTGGTGTGATTAAATAGATTTTGATTTGGCCCTAGATGGTCACTGATTTTGATGTCACGCAGTTTCATCTCTTTGGCGTCTTGTTTCAGCTGTTGGTAAACTAACTCTGATGTGTCGGCTTCACGCAGAAATTTTCGTGATTTCGCGATGAGATTATTATTTAATTCAACAGGTTCAAAACCAATATTAAGTAAATTAGATAAATGAGTTTGCAACGATTGTTGTTCGGTTGCTGAGCCACTGTATAAATATGACCAATGTAAGCTCATCCATTCTTCAAGGTATTTTCTATCAAGGTGATCATGTAAATTAAGCATGAGATAAGCGCGAAGTGAAGGGGTTAAAAATTCTCGATTTTCTTGATTATTCGTTACTTGATATTCTAACTCACTGGTTATTTTTGGAAGTAATAAATGGTTAAGTTGATTATGGTAAGCTGTCTCTGCCGCTTCTTTTAATTTTTTGTTTTGTTGTAATCCGGTGAAGCCTTCAGTAAATGAAGACTCATCTGATTGGTACACTTTTGTTGCCAATAATAACGCATCTAATGTCGGTAATAGTTCAACAGAGGTGGCAAGAGGAGAAAGATGAACAATCGACTGGTTATAATCGTCAGCAAATGTGAGTAACTGCTGTTGCTTAGTATGGTTACTTAAAAAGCTCGTTGCCCATAGTGCGCCTAACCCGATGATAACTGAAAATGAAAATGCATAGATGGAGGCATTCTTTATTTTAATTCTCTTTTCATAATTATCATCAAGAGTCGCTAATTCACTGTTAGGGAAAATAACATCATCTAATAGTTTACGAATAAAGAAGCCTCGTTGGTGTTGATAGGTCGGTAATACTCGAGAACTTATCCCTAAGTTTTGTCCAATACTTGATGTTGTCGATTCTGTATGTTGATGGCTTGGCTCTGGCACAGAGGTGAGATACAAACCACGTAAATGAGCGGCTTGGTGATAGCGTGTTTTGGTAAATGCCAATTCAGAGAATAGAGCTAAACGTTCGGCTAAAAAGCTTAATTGGCGGGGGAACTGCAACAATTCTGCGCGTTTCATTACGTCTCGCTCATCATGTAATTTAGCCATTACTTGAGAATCTATTCGTAAAATTAGCTTTTCAAACTCATGTTTTATTTTATCTGCTTTCTGCCCTTCGCCTTCGTTGAATGTAATTCCAAAAACTTGATCCATTTCTTCTCGAGAAAGAGAGGAGAAAAAAGGTTCAAATCCTTCGACCTTATCCATTTTGGTTAATAGAAAATAAATAGGCATATCAGAGCTTAATTCGTGTCTTAATTCTTGTAGGCGTTCGCGTACATAACGAGCTTGAAGTTCAATGCTACTCTCATCAGGTGACTGTAATGCACTGACATCAATGGTTAAAATTACGCCGTTAAGAGGGCGCCGACGGCGTTTATTTTGTAATGCTTTTAGAAAACGAATCCAAATAGGGTTGGTCAATTCGTGTTCATGTTGATCAAAAAAGCGTCCAGCAGCATCTAATAATACGGCATGATTACCAAAGTACCATTCGCAATGTTGGCTATTTTCGATGTCTCTTGTGTAATGCCCATCGGTTTGATTTAGGGGGAAATCGAGCCCTGAGCATTCTAGTAAAGTCGTTTTTCCGCTATTTTGAGGGCCGATAACCATGTACCAAGGAAGTTGGTATTTAATGTTGTTATTTAATTTTCCATACAATCCAGCCCGTTTAATTGTGGCAATAGCCGCATCAAGTTTTTCTTTTAGTATGTTTGAATGTTCATGTACATAAGCCAACTCTGTTTGAGCGGCTTGGTATGCGTCTTTATTTTCTTCTTTTTGTGCTTCTTGTTTTTCTAACCACCAAAGAGAGAGGTTATAGGTACCCCATAAAATAAGACAGACGATAACGGTTAATATTTTTCCTGTCGTCGACTCAATTAATGGCGTCGATGCTATCGCGATGTAATGGCCAAACAAACAAAAAAGAAGGGCGATTAATAAAGACCAACACCATGTTTGCTTGAGCGTATTTAATAAAGCGTTAAAAAATGATTTCATCCCTGACAATCCTATAATTCAATGTGTTCAAATGCTTGAATAACGTGAGCTGATTGCTGGTCTAAGACATAGTAAAAACCACCATAGATAGCACATAAAGAAAACAGAACTACGCAGACAATGCCTACCCATGATGTTTGTCTTGTCAGCTTATGTCGTTGCACTTGTTTAGGCTCCCAATTTGGCGAAAGACTTGATTTTTCATCACCACGTAACGATCGAATTTGGCGGTATAACGAATCTCGAATGGCGTCTAATTCAATTAAACCTCGGGATAAAACGCGGTATTTACCTTCAAAACCTAAGCTTAAACATAAATACATTAACTCTAATAATTCTAAATACTTAGCTGGATTTCGACTTAGCTTTTCAAGCAACAGAAAAAACTTCTCACCGCCATAGGTTTCATTGTGAAAGCTACTAAGCATACTTTGTGATGCCCAGTGGCTTTCGGCTCCCCAAGGTGTAGTAACCACCACTTCATCAATAAAAGAGCACAGTAAATAGCGGGATAGTGCGACGTAGTTATTCTCAACGCCTGAATTTAAGGCTTGGAATTCAAATGATTTAATTTCTTCGACTAATTTAGGCTTGAGTAGATCTATATCTTGATACGCTTCTTTCTTTAAATCACACGTAATGCAAAGCAAAGACGATGCGGCGCTAATCAGTGGGTTGTTGCCAGCAAAGTTGTACTCTTCAGGTTTGATACGAGCGGCATACACCATTCGATTTTGTAATTGATCAAACTTTGGGGCATTGGGGCTCTGAGTTAACGTAGGGCTAACTTGATTTGGGTCTTGGGTAATAAGTACCGTGCGGTCATCCATGCTGCTCATATTATTTATTCCTTATAGCCCAAAAAAAGAGGGACAGTTCTGGAAAATCTCCAGCGATATGGAACGCAAAACCTCCTGATTGAGTTAATTGAGAGCGGTCATTCGCATTCAAATCAAGAGTAAAATAACAATAATCGCCATGGAAAGGGACTTGTCGCGGTGCGACCGATAACGATCGGCAAGTTATTCCTGGTAACTGTAAGTTGACTAAGTTTCGAATTTTCTCAACAGGGCCTACTTTTAATTGTGGAGGAAGCTGCTTACGTAACGTTTCTGCATCCGTATGAGAGCGGGCGGCAAGAATAAAGGAGGCTTCTTGTAACAAGCTCGTATCTGAAATCGGAGCAATGAGAACGCCGTGATTACGTTTTTGAAGTGGGATCTCAAAGGCATTTTGTTTGAGTGATTGGTTTAATTGTTTACGAAGACGGAAAAGAAGGCGCTCGAAGGAATCCCCTTGCTCTTTATGGTTATAAGCAAGACTTAACTCTGCACGACGTTGAGCTGAATCATAGGTTGCTAATTCGCCTTGTAATGTGGAAAGTAATAAGTACAACTCTTCTGGATGATATTGATTGCATTGGTTTAAGTAATGCAATTGAGGTTCGTATTTATTCAGTAATTGAAGTAATAAAAAATCCCCGATCTCTGATGTCGCATGGCCTGATTGAGTAATTCGTTCTGCAAGAATGTCAGCTTTATGAGTGACTAACGTTAATACTTCTCGCAAAGAGCGATGAACCAAGGAAGAGTGCTGACCATTAATGAAACTCGCTTCAAAGTTTTGGTTTAACTGAATTGCGCCTTCAGGAGTGACTTGTTTTATTTCACAGAGTTTCAATTTTACCCAGTGATTATCTAGTTCTTCTTCTGTAATGATATGAAAATCTAATTCACCACAAGAGATGGTTTGTAAGTTTTGTATTTGAGCGTTGTTATCTGCAATAGTGAGATCATAAGAAAGATAGCGAGTGTTAATGCCTGTTTCTTTATCACTACGAGCTTCCGGGCTATTTACGGTGGATAAAGATAAAGCCAAATATAATGTGAGGTTTGTTTTTGGTTCGTCAGATTCCCAAATAATCGGCGTTGCTTGATGCTGGATATCAAATAAGGAACCATCAGGTAAAATGCCACTGGCTTGATTTATCACGATTTTTCCCACAGATAGGTGGTGATTATCAAAACTTAGAGAATGAAATCCCCAATTGAAGCGGTGTTGCTGTTGGGTTCTCGTTTGTAATTGATGATTATAATAACGATCATTTTGTTGGAAATGTTGAGGGCGTAATAACATGCCTTCATTCCATATTACTTTTTGCATAGCGATGTCCTCTAAATGTGGGGGTTATTAGCTGGGGTTGTGTTTTTTTTCTTTACGCGCTCCAGCTTTACAATAGAGGTATCCGTCGCTATCAATTCTATTTTCTGAGCTTCTTCTGGTTCAACGGTATAAATATAACGCCAATCGGCACTTTCAATATTTTGATAAGCGCCAATAACAGCAAGGTATTGTCCTTTTTCACTTAATTTTAGTTTGATGATCTTTTTATCGCCGGGACGTAAGATTATTTCTTCTTCTGCAATAAAATCAGGACCTAAATTGGCTTTTGCATTGTTGTATAAATCAAAGAATTCGGCATTCTCAAGACTTGTGATTGATGACAGTTCAATGATCCTGATAACGAGTGGTGATGGACGATCAACATGATCAGGGTTAAGATTTGCCGAAGCATTAAGGGTTAATGCAACGTAGGTTGGTTCAGGCGTATTGCTACAGCCACTGAACATTAATATCGTCAATAAAGCGAACAACGATTTCATGAATGTATTCCTTTAATTATCATTAGTTGTGTTTACACGCGTAAAGCGGCAGATAACATTTGCAGTTGAGATTCGTATTGTTTCGCAAAGTCTTGTTCTAGTAAGGCATTTCTCCAATCAGAATCATGACTTATTTGCTCATGCAGTTTCTTATAGGCTTGCCAATACAACGCGTCTGGTTTTGTAAATTTTGTTTGAATACCATCCTGTACAAACCGATATGTTAATGTCTGCGGTGATAGCTTTTCTATGAGTGCATCCAAGGTATGTTGGCAAGCATCATGAATGGCGAGTTGGTTGGCTTGTATGTCTTTACAGCTTTGGTTTATGGCTTCAATCCCCTGTAAATAACCGGGTTTATGGTGAATAATGACATTAAGGGCATCATTGACATCATGGCTGAACTTAATGGGGTTATTTCCCTGAGCCTGAATCGTGGTGGCATTCGCGGTGAGCTTATTTTTAATTTCAGTTCGGGTTCGTAAAAGCTGTTGAATGCCATTGATCGAACTTCTTAATGCGCTACCAATATCAAATAATGTTTGCTCTGGATCTTCTAGATTGGTTAATTCAATCCCTAGGCCTTTTGATAACGCGGCTAAATAGGCTTGAGATTGTTCGGCAGTATTCTCTTTTTCTATCGTTTTTTCTTTAGATTCTGGTATTGGGTTATCCGTAGATCTAGTTTGAGTAGAAAAAATGTGGTCTTCTATTATTTGTTCTTCTCCGGTATAAGACGTCGCATTATTTCCTTCATCAAAGTCATCATATAAAACGGGAGAAATGAATTGTTCTTTAAGTAAGGTATCGTCCATTTGAGATTGAGGGGGTACCGCATCTTCGACTTGTTTTAAAATAATGTCTTCATCGGTGTTAAGTAATTCTTCGATAGGCGCATTGCTTAAAAAACTGTCGTCAGGGATCATATCAAAGACAGATTGTTCATCATTTGAGGAAGAATCAAGCGAGTTTTGGCTTGGTGAAATATAATTCTCTGGGTCTTGTAACAAGCGAGCTCGAATTTTTATTAAACCTAATTCGTAAATATCACCATGAGAAACAGGGTGCAATTCTCCGTTGTTTAGTGAAGCCTCTTGCCCATCAAGATAAGTTCCGTTTGTGCTACTGTCTGAAATGAAAAATTGGTCATTTTCATAACTTATGGATACGTGAACATTCGACAGTTGGCGTTTATTGTCTGCGATATACCAATCTGAATTGGGACTACGGCCAATGGTGCCTCCTGCTTTTTTAAAGGTAAAAGTAGGTAGGGTATCGATAGGTAAATCTTGTGATTGAATAATATCAAAGGCGAGTTCCATTTTATTTCTCCTCTGAAACGAGAGTTGTTTGTTCTTGTGGTGCCGGATTACCAACAGGTCGGTAATCATCATAGTTACTGCATGCACTAAGCATTAAAATCGTGGTGAATAATGATAAACGTAATAACATGCTTAGAATCTCCATTCCTTGGCAGATAAATTAAATTTGCGTAGACGATAATCTAAAGAGCCTTTTGATAGCTCTAATCGGTTCGCAATGGTTTGTAGATGACCCTGATGTTTCTCTAAATATTGAACGAGCACCGTTTTCTCAAATTGTTCTATTTGAGTGGATAGACTGCCTGTTAATTGCGAGTTATTTGATGAATGCACGATGGGGGACATTACGGTGAATTCATTCAGAACACGTAAAAGAATGGATTTATTTAGTCGTCGTGCGTGGGGATCTTCTATACAGCAACGTTCTATAATATTCTTTAACTCCCTAACGTTTCCAGGAAATGGATACGTTTGTAATGAATCAAGAAAACCATCACTGAGCTCTGGTGTTGGTTGATTTTGTTCTATGGCATATTGCGCAACAAAGAAGTGAGCGAGCAATGATATATCGCCTGTTCTTTCTTTGAGTTGCGGCAATACGATGGGGAATTGAGCTAACCTAAAATAAAGGTCTTGTCGAAATTCACCGTGTTCAATTTTTTTCATTAATGCTTGGTGTGTTGCTGCGATGACTTTGACATCAATGTCATAAATTGTTGTTGATCCTAAAGGGCGAACTTTTTTTTCTTCTAAAACTCGTAATAATTTGGCTTGCAATGAGCTGGGCATGTCGCCTATTTCGTCAAGAAATAGAATGCCTTTGTCTGCCGAACGTATTAGGCCTATATAATTACGGTCAGCGCCAGTAAACGCCCCTTTTTCATAACCAAATAATTCACTTTCTAACAGATGTTCAGGAATAGAGGCACAGTTCTGTACTACATAAGGTTCATTACGACGATTGCCAAATTGGTGAATGGCTTTTGCTATTAATTCTTTGCCACTGCCAGTGTCCCCAGTGACGAGTATGTTACGGTTAATATGGAGTGCTTTAGATATATTGAGTCGAACTTCACGCATCGCATTACTGTTGCCAATAATATTAAAATTAGCAGGAATGCACTGTGTGTGTGAGGGACTGTCTATTCTTGTTTCTAATAATTCTTGTTGATGTTTACTCGTTAACGCGACACGATCGATTGCGAGAGAATTTAATGTTTGTATTGTTTGTCGATCGCTTTGTTTGTACGTAATAAAATCTGAGAAATAGAAAACGAGTACGCCAGAAACACATTTTTTAGAATTAATTAATGGCATAAACTCTACTTCTCCATCTGTTAATTCATAATGCTCTGATGGGGTAAAGATAATGTTTTTGATTTCATCGCTACATTGACTAAAGTGAAGATTAAAATTACGTCCTTCACTCATGCATAAGGTCAGTGTATTAAATTGATTATATTCAGTACTTATTGTCTTTTTTTTCTGATCTCGACCTCTTGATACCGGCTCTGAAAAACAAGTTTGAATGTCATTACTGCATCCTTCTGCTATTTTTATTAATTCCACTCCAGAGGTTTGAGAAAGAAAGCAAATCACTTTGGTCGCTTTACTGTGCTTAATTATCCCTTGAAGCCAACATTGAGTTACCTTCATTAGGTTATCGTCTTTAACCGGATTTATATTCATCAATTTGGCAGGCATACTTCTTCCTCACCTGTACCGTGCTGTTCAAATTGACAATATACTTGTCCATCCTCATCAATATTCACTGAGATTGCTTTTAAAGGTTCTTTTTGAGCAAGAGCCAATAGTATTTGAGATGAAAATGCAGGTTTAAGCTGACCATTAATAATGGCATCAATATTACGAGCCCCGGTTTCTGTTAGCGTGCAGCTTTTGGCTATATGGCTAATAATATGAGCATCGTAGTGGAGGGTTATACGCTGCTTTTGTAATTGTTGACTTAATTGTTGCATACGAATATCAACAAGCGCTTCCATGCTCTCTAAATCCAGTGGATAAAAAGGAACGATATTCATACGAGCAACTAACGCGGGCTTAAAATATTGATTCAGAATTGGACGAATGGCTTTAGTGAGTGATTCTACTGAAGGTAACTCGTCTTGATTACATAATGACTCGATGTGTTCAGAGGCAAGATTTGAGGTCATGATAATTAAGGTTTGTTTAAAATTTATTTCTCGACCTTCACCATCATTTACCACCCCTTTATCAAAGACTTGATAGAACAAGTTCATGACTTCAGGATCTGCTTTTTCAACTTCATCTAACAGTATGACAGAATAAGGGCGTTGGCGTACGGCTTCGGTTAGAATGCCTCCTTCACCATAGCCGACGTAGCCTGGAGGTGAGCCGATCAATCGAGAAACGGTATGTTTTTCTTGAAATTCGGACATATTTATCGTGGTAAGAAATTGTTCTCCGCCATACATCAAATCAGCAATCGCTAGTGCTGTTTGTGTTTTTCCTACACCGCTTGGACCTACAAATAAGAAAACGCCTGTGGGTGCATTGGGATTATTAAGTCCTGCTGCCGTGGCTTGAATTGCTTTCTGTAAGGCAACAATGGCTTGATCTTGGCCTTTGATCTGTTGTTTTAATTGGGTATGAAGTGTTAATACTTGAGACGATTGTCCACGCAGTAAGGTACTCATTGGTATTCCGGTCCAGTGAGACATTACTTCAGCAACAAGTGATGGGCAGGTTTCATAATTAACTAAGACTTGGCTTGATTGAGCTTTCATTAGTGCATGATAGATCTCTTTTTGGGCACTCAGAAGTTGTTCACATTCTTCGCTATCATCACATTGATCGACATTAATACGAGATGTTAATAGGGCTTCAGCTAATTCCTTTTGATTAAGCCAATCCTGCTCAAGGTATTGTGCTTTGATCTGTGTTTCTTTCAGTTTATTCTCAAGGTCATATATGTGTTTTTCATCAATATGAATACCGGCTTGTTTGTCTCTAAGTACGCAATTTAATTCTCGTTGAGTAATCGCAATAGTATGAAATAACGCTTCTAAAGACTGAGGTTTGGCTTTAAGGTTTATTTTTACACGTGCACAGGCGGTATCGAGCAGATCAATGGCTTTGTCTGGTAATTGTCGACCTGTAATATAACGCGCTGATAATTCAGCGGCGGCAACAATGGCATCATCTCTCACATAGACACCATGGCTCTCTTCGTATTTATCAGCCAACCCTCTTAGAATCGTAATAGCTTGAGAAACGGTCGGTTCGTCGACTTTTATCGGTTGGAAACGACGAGCTAAAGCCGGGTCTTTTTCGATGTATTTTTTGTATTCAGACCACGTTGTTGCGCCAATAGTTCTTAATTCTCCACGTGCTAAGGCGGGTTTTAATAAATTGGCTGCATCGTTACTTCCTGCTTGTCCACCAGCGCCAATAAGCGTATGGGCTTCATCAATAAATAAAATAATAGGGGTAGGGCTTTGCTGTACCGCTTTGATTACTAAATTTAGACGACGTTCAAATTCGCCTTTAATGCTTGCACCTGCTTGTAATAAACTAAGATCAAGAGAAAGTAATGAGACATTTTCTAAAATGTCAGGGACTTCGCCTTGCGCTATTTTTATTGCAAGACCTTCAACTAATGCCGTTTTTCCTACACCCGCTTCACCAACAATCATTGGATTGTTTTTACGGCGACGAGCCAAAATATCAATCATTTGGCGGATTTCACTGTCACGACAAAGAACGGGATCAATCTTGTTGTCTTTTGCTAATTGTGTGTAATTTGTGGTATAGGCGCTAAGTGCATCTTGATGTTCATGGTTGGTTGTTTTATTTTCAGTAACCGAATTGATTAAGCCTTCGACTTGTTGCTTTAAGTCAGTTAAAGGAATCACACTTAATGCACGATAATAAGGAGTATGGCCATATTTATTAGGGTGTGCGAGTAGGGTTAACAGTAAGTTAGCTGAGAGTATTTCAGAGAGTTTCATTTCTAACATTGAGTATAAATAACTTTCTTGAAGCCATTCAATAAGCGCAGTAGAGATAACAGGGTTATTGCTTTCAGAGGGGCGACTTCGACGACCATGTTGCAAAGCTTCGATTAAATTTTCAATTGATACCTCATATTGAATACAGGCTTTATTCCAAAAGCTTTGAGGGTTATTTAGTGCGGCTAAAATAAAATCTTCACATAGAACTTCATGACCACCGCGAGTGACACAAAGTTGAGCGGCTTGCTCAAGAGCAAGGTGTGACTCTTTATCTAATGTTTTTATTAATTGTGGTAATTCTACGTTAATCATAATGTCTTCCCTGAAAGTGTTATACGTCCTTCATTTGGTTTTGAGCCGAGCCAACTTGTCCAACCCAGACAGCATTCATTACTTTCTGATAGCGTTAATGGGCGGGGTTCATCGTTTTTTAAATGAAGTTGAATATCGAAATCTAGCGGATCTTTTACCGTGAATCGAACTAAGCGATTTAATGTGATCCAGTTTGGTTTATTGGTTAAAAATGAATGAAAATGATCCCAAGTTAATTCAGTTATATGAATTCTAAATTTGTTTGCACGATCTGGCGTGCTGTCACCAAGAACAACATCGCCTCCGAGTGAGGAGTTTGTATTTCCTAATGTGCATTGCTGCTGATTCGGAATTTTACAATGGCGTAGAATGCACTCTTCAATGTGTATATTTGGGTGTTGAAAGTAATAACGAAGTAGACCTTCGATGGTATTTGCTGATCGAACTCGTTGGCTGAGTAACCCTAAGTATGGGAATAATCGAGACCAATTGATTGAATCATCATCGCGTAGTTCTTCACTTTTTAATCCCAATAATGCAAAAATATGCTGAGAAAAAGGGTCATTAGCACCTTTGCGAAAAGCAGCGTTGTAGCGGTATTTTTGCCAGACACCACGGATAAGTCGATGTAATCGGTGGTGGAAAATATCTAAAAATGGTTTGATGATGTTGTTTTCATCTTGTTGTAAATAATCATTATAATAATGAGGCAGAGGTGACGAAGCCCCAATCAGCGATAGCATATTAAGCGTTAAGAGTACTTTTGGTAAACCATCGTCCTGCATGAGTACGGTCACGGTTTGTATCTCTCTTGGTGCAAAGCCTTGCGATGGATTTGCGATGAATTGAATACGATCATAAGCTTCATCATAAGACCAAGGATGGTATTGAATAAGTTGATGACAAACGTGATCTAAGGCTTTCATTAGCGACAGTTGTCCAATGTATTCTATCTTTATATCAATCGTTTTATTTTTTGACATTGGATTTAAATTAGAGGTTGTTGCCCCATTCGTGGTTGCCATGAATAGTCGCCTCCATAAGTACTTGTCACATTGAGTTTATTGAATGAGTTCATACTGGTGTATAACGATAAAAATTCATTAATTACGGATGAAAACAAGTAGAGTTCGCCTTCACATAAAAAGTGCTTACTGTTAAGTGATAATTGGGTATTCATTGCTCGAACAGGCGCACCTTCATAAAGCATATCGCAAGGTTTTGTTGTGATGTGTTTGATACCATCAATTAATCGACGATGTTTTTTCCCTTTAGAGTCGTCCTGTTGCCCTGCAAAATCATAGGCAAGTAAAATGCGTTTAAATGCTTCTGGCTTTGTTAATGAGAGGTAATTGAGAGACATATTAGAGATCAAAGACCAGAGTCCATCCTTTTCAATTGGCGGAGTATAACAAGGCGTGACTGCGCGAATATTTGAAAAGGTTGCTGATCCTGTCGTCTGTTCCGTTGCATGAGTAATACTGCCGACGGATAAGCGTTGTGCAAGTTGTCCATTGCATGCAGTAACGCCAATCGATACCGTAATGTTATTTGAAAATGTATTTAATGAACGAAAAGATAAGTACGTATCAAAGTGACCATTAACAATATTTTTTTCTTGTTTGATGCTGTAGTAGTTGGCGTGTTTATTTGTATCATTATGTTCAAAAGATTCAAAATGATAGAAGTTAATACGACCTTTTTGTCCAGGGGTCCACCCATGTACTTCTTCAACGGATAAAATAGTACTGCTGCTGTCACTTAAAGAGGATGGGGTTACTTTATATTGATCTTTTCTATGGCTTAATAAAATCGGTTGAGTGTCCGCTGTGAATAAATTAACAATGGGTGTGCAAAAAAGAGCGGGTTGTATTCGAGTAGCATAAAAAGGCTGTTGAGTAATGTGAGCTAAGGTAAATTTGATATCGATGAACTTACATCCTTGACTAAACTGAGCTGGCCATACTGGAAGTTCAGTTAAGTCAATGTAGTAATATTTTTCTGGATAGCAAAAGAATTCTTGAATATGACGGTATCCTTCAAATGTGTTTAATGGATAATCGTATAATGCTTCTTGCGGTGAAAAACCAACAGATTTGATACTCTTGGTTGGAAAGGTAGAACGATTAATTAACTCATTATCGCTATCTAATGCACAAAATTCGGCTTGAGTAGTTGACGAGCAAAGTGCCATGATTAATGAAAGGCTACTGGCTTTATCTCCATTAAAATGAATTCTTAATTTATTCATATTTAAAGAATGCAACTCAATACCTGTCGGTAATTCTAATCGTAGTTGATAGATCCCGCCATTTCCATTAGCGGTAAAGGAAGACGAATGTAAGCTAATGGGATACAACTCAACGTCATAACAGGTTTTGAACTGACAATGAACCCCATCAATTAACTGACTTTTTACTTTAGTTCCTCGGGGAATAGTTGAGCATTGAGTCGCTTCTGCATTCGGTGTAAATTGCAATGTACTCATTGCGGGAATGGCTTGAACATAGTTAGGCCAAAGTAATCGCATTAATGAATGCGTTAACTCAGGTAATTGATTATCAAGACGTTGATGTAATCGACCGACTAAGAAAGCGAAACCTTCAAATAAGCGTTCAATATCTGGATCTAACCCTTCTTGTCCAAGAAAAGGAGCTAGGGCGGGGTTCTCTTCTGAAAATGATTTCCCAAGCTCTCTCAGTGCCGCTAACTCTGTTTGATAATAGGTATTAAAACTCATGCTAGGCCTTGAATTTCATAGCTATAAGGCTTTGTATTAACTTTTTGAGCGTAAGTATTAAAAGAGATAGGCGTTAGTTGGTTATTTAATAAAATATCACCATTGATTTCAAAATAAAGATGTATAGGGCTGTTTATATTACCTAAATAATTAACTTTGGTATTGATAACTCGAGTTTCGTACTGTGAGATGACACGTTCTACTTCTCTTTTAATGTGCAGAATCGCATCATGAGGCGTCATGTGTGAGATATTCAAATCTGGTAAACCTAAATCGGGGCGAATTTTTGCGTCACCTTGCCTTGTTGAGAGTAATTGAGTGACGTGATTTTTAATGGATTCCGTTAATGTCATTACTGATACCGACGTATTCATCGATACATTCCCGGCCAATAAACGTTCAAATAATCGTTGTTTAAGCATTACTTTCTCTTTCTTCCTTAAATGAATGATGTCACGCTAATATTGCCTTGTGTTTATTGTCATTAATAAGCACAAGGCGCACGATTTCGTTATTCTTGATCTAATTTACCAACGAGTGACAAAGTAAAATCAGAACCCATATATTTAAAATGAGGACGAACGGATAAATTTACTTTGTACCAACCAGGGTTTCCTTCAACATCGATAACTTCAATGCTTGCGGCGCGTAATGGACGACGGCTTCTCACTTCGGCTGGTGGATTTTCTTGATCAGCAATGTATTGTCTTATCCACGTATTCAATTCTCTTTCAAGATCGGTACGCTCTTTCCAGCTGCCAATTTGTTCTCGTTGTAGTACTTTGATGTAATGTGCTAAGCGGCTAATAATAAATAAGTAAGGGAGTTGAGTTCCCAATCTGTAATTTAGCTCTGCACTTTTTCCTTCTTCAGAATTACCAAATAATTTGGCTTTTTGAACCGAATTAGCAGAGAAAAAAGCAGCATTATCTGAGCCTTTGCGCATGGTTAAGGCGATAAATCCTTCTTCTGCTAGTTCGAATTCACGGCGATCAGACACTAAAACTTCAGTGGGTATTTTTGTTTCGATATCTCCCATGCTTTCAAAATGATGCAATGGAAGGTCTTCAACAGTGCCACCAGATTGAGGGCCGATAATATTTGGACACCAACGGAAATTAGCAAAGCTTTCTGTGACTCGAGAGGCCATAGTAAACGCGGTATTACCCCATAGGTAATCTTCATGAGTTACAGATACATTCTCATGGTAGTTAAATGTTTTTACTGGGTTTTCTTCAGGATCATAAGGTTGACGAAGTAAAAAACGTGGTAAGGTTAACCCAACGTAACGGGCGTCTTCTTGATCTCTAAAACTCTGCCATTTTGCATATTGTGGGCTTTCGAAATGATCATTAAGATCTTTGAGATCAGGCAATCCTTCAAAAGAATCTAATCCAAAAAATTTAGGACCCGCCGCTGAAATAAAAGGGGCGTGAGCCATCGCCGCTACAGCCGCCACATTTTGTAGATTTTTAATATCGGGTGCTGAAGGGCCAAAATCATAATTACCAATAATAGCACCGACAGGTTGACCACCAAATGTACCAAATTCATTCGTATAGACATGTTTGTATAAACCGGATTGAGTGATGTCAGAAGCATCTTCAAAATCTTCGAGTAGATCTTTTTTAGAGATGTTTATTATTTCAATTTTTGTGTTCTCTCGAAAATCGGTGCGATCTACTAATAACTTAAGTCCTCTCCAAGCTGATTCAAGCTGTTGAAATGAAGAGTGATGTAATATTTCATCAACCTGAGTACTCAAGCGCTGATCAATTTCTGTGATCATTTTGTCGATTAATGCTTTTTTTACCGGCTCAGATTGATTATGAGGTTTCAATAGCTCTTGAATAAATGCGCTGACGCCACGTTTAGCAATACCATAGGTTTCATCCTCTGGTGTTAAATTAGTTTGAGCAACGATTTGATCAAGGAGACCTATCGTTGTTTCTTTTTGTATTTCTTGGGCTGTGCTTGTTTCAGACATTGGTTATTCCTTTTCCGTCACTAAACCTAATTCACTTAATAGCTTTTCACGAGCCTCGTCATTGACTAACGCATCTTCAATTGCTTTTCTAAATGAAGGAACATTACCCAATGGGCCTTTTAGGGACACAAGTGCCTCTCGTAAATCCATTAATCCTTTTAGCTCAGGGACTTGCTCTACGATACTGCTAGGGTCAAAATCAGTCATGTTCTTGAATGAAAGGTTGACGGGGATCTCTTTATTTTCATCATCTTGAAGGCGATTCTTTACGCCAAATTCAATGTTTAAATTTTGTTTTTCTATCACATCATTGAAGTTATTTTTATCAATGTTGAGAGGCTTACGATCTTCCAATTTTCGATCATCTTGCTGCAGTGTAAAATCACCTAGTACCATCATTTTTAGAGGAAGTTCAAGTGCCTCCGCTGCATCACCTGACGATGGTTTAAATGTCACATTTATGCGCTCTTTTGGCGCTACAGATCCGTCTTTTGACATGATGTCTCCTAAGATTTAAAAATTAAGAACTCGCATTGGATTTAAGCAACAGAGTCTTTCTCGTAATGTATTCATTAAATGAGTGTCTTGTTCTTTATTGGGTAGCTTGTTTTGAGATGAAAGCCATAACTCTAATAACCGCTCTTCTAGTACTGGATCCCAATGAATTAAGATTGAGTGAGAGTAGCGAGAATCTAACCAACTTGTTAAGGCACAAACTAAGTCAAATTTATGAGCTTGATATAACAATTTGGCTTGTGAAAACTTCCAAAAGAAAACTTCTCTGTCTGAACGGCATTGGTTGTGTCCAGTAATTAAAGGAAGAATCGCATCTGATAAATTGTCGGTAGTGAGAACAGATTGTGCAGCTTGTAAAGCGTCTTCCCAATCTGTGCCATCACTTATTTCATTGTAAGTATTTGCTGTTATTTGAGATGATGCTGCTGAGGTGCAATGTTCTGCGATCCAGTTTTTTGCACTATTACTCGCAAATTCAGTTCCATCATCAAATTTTAATGTGATAATTTCAGGGATCTTTTTAACTAATAATGCCATTTGGTCGAGAATGATTTGAGCTGCTTCTGGATGGTTTAATGAGATTAAGCTCTCCCAAGCGATAAGGTGTCCATCTATCCAAAAAGGCGACTTTGACAAGCTTTCTTCTATTTCAAGTAATAATGTTTCGTGATCAGATTCATTCTTCAATTTGATGAAATATTGAAGTCGTGTTTGTGGGATCGGTTTTAACATGGTTATTTTTTCATCGTTACTCGCCGGGAGTTGGATGATGTGTAGCCATGTTAATGTACGGTTTAGTTGATAGGCTTTTTCGTTGTTAATTCGTTGAGTAAGCCAAAATTTTGATAAGTTACGGGCAATATCCTGCAAATGTCGAAATGCTTTATTTGCATCGCGCTCATTTGTAATGAGATCGATAGAAAAAGAAACGGATGCGATTGATTTGATAGCCTCATTATTAATTAAAGGAGATGAGGAAATACTCCCTTCTTTTTTTTCTGATGATATTCTTTTTATATGTATATTTAGTTTATTAATTGTTAAGTATAAATTATCGGTATTAGCATTAAATGATTTATCAATCGTTGTATCTAATATTGATAATAATGTGATTAAATTATTTGATTCGTCAGTATTTATTGAATTGTCAATTATGTTTTTGACTATATCATCAATTGTTCCTATTATTTTATTAATCGTTGAATAAAGCTGTTTTTCTCTTAATGGATAAATAGTCGTGCTATATTTAATGATGAATTGATTAATTGTGGGAAGCATAATGGTGAACGTATTATGGTCATTTTCTTTTTTTATTGATAATAACAACCAATGAAGCAAACGATAGTCTTTACTTTTATATTTAAGCAAATTCAATGAGTTAGATCTAACTATTGACCAGTCAGTTTTAGTCGTTGCAAAAATGTCAGTTGATTTTACAACTTCTTTTTCAATAGATTCAAATTCAGTTTCATAACTTAAATCTATGCCAAAGTGCTCCTCTCCTGATAAGTCAGAAAGAATTTTTTTATACGTACACATAATTACCCTAGCAAAGTAACATTGTAGAAAGTTAATATTTAAAATTAATTAATTAGTAATAGTAATAGTAATAGTAATAGTAATTTTATTTTATGCTTGTATTTTTATTTATGGAGGAGATAGTAAAGATAGGATTTTAAATAGGGAAGTGGAATAATTCATGATAAAAATTAATTGGGAAATAGATCTAAGTTTTTATGTAATTTAATAAACTAGATCTATTTATTATCGAGTGAAATCAATAACGCAATCTCTATTTTGAGACATCTGGTTCACTTTTTTCTAAGATCATTTAATACAATTTCTAACGCTTTTATTGCAATCTCTTTATTAACATTATTATTTTCTAGAAGATAAATTAAATCTACGGCAAGCTTTATTTCATCAGGAGCGCTATCTAGCGGACTTGGTGGTTTTATATCATGGGATTCTGAAATTAACGTTTCAATCGTATTTTTTTCATTAACCTTAAGATTAGTCATTTTGTTCTCTGTAGGTAATTTGTTGCTCTAAACGAATCATCGCGGTTTTACAACGCTGTAATCGCTTTTCTGTAGTAAGAAGAACTTTTTGTAATTCTTGTTGCTGTGAGAAGGAATAGCATTTATTTACATTTTGTTCTTGCTCTTGAACCATTTGGATAAGGCGACGAGACCATTCTTGGTGTTGCGCAAGGTCTTGGTACATATCGCTAATCGGCTTTTTATTACTGCCTTTTGGTCGTACTTCATGTGAACGTATACGCTGTGTTGCAATCTCCCGTTGAATTGCTTCTATTTGTGCAAGGAGCATCTGGGTTAAATACTCGGCTCTTTGAGGCGTTAACATATTTGCTTTTTCTTCGCGTTGGATTGACTGAAGTGTCGCTTTGGTTTCATTAATACAGGGTATTAAATAGCGGCTTCGGCAACCAAATAGACGCTCATCAAAGAGAGGTAAGCGTTGCTCTCCACGGCGACGATCAATTTCTGCGCTTGTTTTTGCCAATTGTTCTAACATGATTTCAATGGTTTTATAGTTAGCCATCATTATTCCTTAGTACTCAAGAAGAGTTCGATTTAAAACCAAGCATCAAAAGCGAGTTTAGCCGCGAGAATACAAACAACAGTAACAAAAACAGGGCGAATGAATTTTGAACCAAAACGAATAGCAGAATGAGCACCTAAGAAGGCACCAACCATTAAGCAAACCCCCATCGTTAAACCAAGCGCCCAGTTTATTTGGCCAAGGATAGCGAAGGTGACAAGCGAGGTGATATTACTTGTAAAATTCATGGCTTTAGCGAGACCAGAAGCCAGCAAGATATTAAGACGATAAAGTGCCATACTACTTACCGTCCAAAATGCACCAGTGCCAGGGCCGGCAACACCATCATAAAAACCTAAAGACAATCCTTGGATAATTTGTTGTTTTTTAAACTTAGATGTTTTTTCTGGTAATTGATTCTGCTCTGAGATTAAACGATTCGGCCAAATCGTATAAATAGCGGCACCTAGAATAATAAGAGGTAGGCCTTTTTCTAACCATTCCGTTGAAATGTAATTGACTAATAAGGTTCCGCAAGTTGCACCAAATAAAGTGGCTATAAATGAGGCTTTCCAAAACTGAGGGTCAAATAGCTTCTTTTTGAAATAGGTGATTGCCGCTGTCGATGATGCAAAAGTAGCTGCTAATTTATTTGTGCCTAATGCAATGTGTGGGGGTAAGCCAATAGAGAGTAATGCTGGAACCGTCAGCATACCACCACCACCAGCAACTGCGTCAATAAATCCAGCGACAAAAGCAACTAACCCTAAAATAATGAGGGTCGAGGGTTCAAGAAATTCCATATAAGCTCTTAGTTAGTTGTAGGCATAATTAGAATCGCAATATGCGATGTTTAATTGCAATAAATATTTACTCGATTACCCTTTTAAAGGGAGGCAAAGCATCTAAAAGTGCTTTACCGTAACGCTTAGTGATAATGCGACGATCAAGGAGCACAACTCTACCAGAATCATCCTCTTTACGCAGCAATCGCCCGACAGATTGAATTAATTTTTTACTCGCTTCTGGAACACTGATCTGCATAAATGGATTGCCACCACGACTTTCGATATATTCAGAATGTGCTTCTTCTACTGGTGATGTAGGAACACCAAACGGAATCTTTGTAATTATGAGGTTTGTAAGTAAATTCCCTGGTAAATCTAAGCCTTCAGAAAAGCTTCCCGTACCAAATAGAATACTGATCTTATTTGCTTCACATAATGCTTTATGTTTCTTTAGGATCTCTTGTCGTGACTCTTTTCCTTGAATTAAAAGGCTCCAACCTTGTTTTTTTACTAGGGCTTCAAGTGATTCTGCTACTTTATTCATTTGCCAGTATGAAGAAAATAGAACCAAACTTGACTTTTGATCGGCTAAATAGAAAGGAAGCTCTTCTATTAATAGATCGGTAAATCCCGCAGCGGATGGTTCCATTGGGAGTTTAGGTACAACCAATTGTGCATTTTCTTGATAATTGAATGGCGAAGCTAAAGACAAGAATCGTACCCCATCTTCTGGCTTCTCTGATATTCCGGCTTGCTTACAAAAGAAAGAATAAGAGTTTAATGCTCGCATTGTGGCAGAAACAAGGACTGCACCAGCAGCTCTACTCCATAAGTTCTGATCCAGCTGCCAACCAACTTCTAAAGGAGATACATTGATGATGACATCTAAATCTCGTTCTTTACTTTTTTCCAACCAGCGGGCTAAGGGTGCGCCTTTATCACTATTAGGTTTTGCCATTAAGAACCATACTTGAGCTAAATTTTCGAGTCTTTGCAGATAAAAACCCATTTCAGCAAGCGCTGGCTCTGCCATTCTCGGAGCTAGTTCACCATCTTTCATCCGTTCAGAAATCAGATCGCTTATTTTTGCTAATGCTTGATTTGCTTTCGTAGAAAGGTCCTTTAGATCTTTTGATTGTTCTGCTAACCAAACCGGTATTTCTCCGTGTTCAAAACGATAGATGCCATCATCATTAAATAAACTTGGGTCAAATTGTTTACTTAATTGATTTAAAGATGGAATTAATTCTTGGACATATTCATGTAAATTATTTTGAAAACGATGTACCCGTTTTTGATCGGCAAGATTACAAAATTTACTAATTGATTTGTTAAGAGCTTCTAACCAAGTTGCTGAGCCTTTTAAACTTGCCGCAGCAGAAGAATGTTCGCGTGCAACATTTGGTAAGTGATGAGCTTCATCGAAAATATATATAGTTTGCTCTGGTTCTGATAGAACAACACCACCACCTAAATCAATATCTGCCATGACTAAACTATGATTGGCAATAACTACATCTGCTTTATCTAAATGTTCACGAGCTTTTTGAAAAGAGCACTCTCTATGTAATGGTAAACCATTATGGCAGCTGTATTTATCTGCAACGATAGTTTGCCAAATAGGGTTAGGAATAGTACTTGGCCAATTATCAATATCGCCATCCCATTTACCTTCTGATAACGCTTTATACATTCTCTTTAAAAGGTCTAAATCTTTCTTTTTCGGTTTTTCTGTAAACAGTGAAACCTGTTGAGTATCGCTACTGTTATTTTCAACTAAAGAAGCCAGTTTATGAGAGCAGCAATAACGTTGACGACCTTTAGCGATAATAAAAGAAAAAGGCAAGGGTGATATGCGACGATAAAAAGGCAGGTCTTTATGCGCTAACTGTTCTTGCAGTGCGACGGTTGCCGTTGAGATAACCACTTTTTTATTATTTAATTTTGCAAACGGAATCACACTGAGTAAATAAGCCAGTGATTTTCCGATGCCAGTTCCTGCTTCTGCAACAATCATACGGTGATGAACACTGTATTCACCACCAAGTGATTTAGCGATTTCTGCTACTAAATAGTTCTGAGCACGGCGAGGTATAAAGCCAGGAAGCTGGTCTTGCAGTGTTTTATAGCTCTCGCGGATAGAATCAGTAACAGCTTTATTCAGCATTGTTTTACTCAGAAAAAAGGAAAAACGTATTGTAACACGCGTCGTTGAGTGTGATCTCATGCAAATAATGGAATCTTATATAATTAAAGAGCGACGCACGTCACGAAAATGAGAATGATACAATCTCTAGAGTGGGTTGTTAATTTTTGGTTTGTGTTAAGTTGCGAGTATTCTTGTTTGTGCGGAATTTAATGTTGATTCATTGTTAATTTGAATCATTTTTCGGAGTTTAATTCTTTTTATGTATTAAATAATTATTTATGTTTTTACGGTTTTTTCTGGTTTATGGTGTTGTTAATTCAATTTTGTTTTTATTAAGTTGTTGAAATTTATTGTTTTTTATTTTTTTTGTTTTATTTATGTTTTGTTTGACATGATCTGCAAGATTTTGCAAAGTAGCTCTGGAATTCAAAAGCACTGATTAATCACACAGTTAGATGTGTTGGTCAATGTAGATAAATTATAACAGGGAACCGGAAAACGGATTTCCAATCTTTCTAAGAAAAGGCAGTGGATTATTATGAAAAAGACTCTTTTAGCGCTTGCAATCGCAAGTATCTCAACATCAGCTTTTGCGGTTGATACAAGTAGCCAAAACAGTAAAAATGATGAAATGTTTGCGTTTGATACAATGCACAAAGATCAGTTTTCTGTGTCTGGTTCTGTGGGTGTTGGTGGTTATTACGATACTGGTTCTAAAGCATTTTATGATGATTGGGCTACTGGTCTAACTCTAGCAGTTAATTACCGTAACAACCGTATTGTTGGTTATTTTGAAACTGACTTTATGTTGAACTACACAACAGACAGCAAAACGTCACCAGTTTTAAATGAAGGTTCTGAGTTTGCAACTGATGTTGATAAAGCATGGTTAGGTTTTGATACTGGTTATGGTATTGCCTCTTATGGTTGGGAAAATGATACAGCGTTAGATGCTGTTGATGGTGCTGGTGATAATACGTATGAGTTCGGTGCTTCGGCTGGTGACGCATCTGATGCCTTCAATGTTGTTAAATTCCAAGGTTCAACAAGTGGGTTTGCTTACGGTGTTTCATATTTTGAAACGGACGATGTTCACGTGAAAGCCCAAAAAGGCGTGAATGGTTATATTGGTATCGAGCAAGAAATATTTAATATTTATGCTGGTTATGAAGTGCGTGACGAAGCTACTCGTAAATTAAGAAAGAATGTAAGTGCTACTGATGCCGATTATCAAGTAACGACAGTAACTGGTAATGTTAAGTTAGGTGACGTAACTCTGGGTGCAAACTTCTGGATTGAAGACACCAGCGGTAAGTACCTTGATAAAACAAATACTGGTTACTATTTATCAGGTGGTTATGCATTGAATGAAGCCTTAACTTTAGCTGCTGGTTATGCTGCAAACACAGATGAAGTTACTGGTTTGAAAGATTTAGATCAGTCTTATATGAATATTGCAGCAATGTATACAATGGCTAAAAATATTGATATGGGTATTGATATTAAACAAGAGCTTGATTCTGGCTACGATAATGTAGATGAAGAAACTCATGTATTCGCAGCTGCATACTTCTACTTTTAATCGCCTGATTAAAATAATATAGAATAATAAAGCCGGTCATATGACCGGCTTTTTTCGTTTTTGAGATGAGTAAATTTTAATTTAAATAAGCTATTTAATCGAAAGTTAGAGTTAAAAAATAAGAAATTCAGCGTTAGAACGTAAGGTATGAATAGATTTACTGGACGTAAGATAAATGTGTGGACCTGAAAAAGTGGATTATAGATCACAATTAATTTTTGTTAGGCTTCCATTTTATGTTCTTTAAAATTGTTTTTTGATAAAAAAATTCATAAGTTTTTCGATAAAAATGGACGGTTAATTAATGTAAGATGTGCTTTTTGTTTTTGTTGTTTAATAGTCGACTTGATTAGTCTGGTTATTATGTTTTTTTATTTATTTTATTGTTGTTTATTAGTGTGTTGGTTGTTTTTTTGTGTTTTTATTTATATGTAAATTTAGATGTAACACTTGTCTTTTGAGTGCGATATATGTCGAGTATTTATGCATGGTTTTTTAACTGTTTGTATTCGTGGTATTTATTTTTTTTTGCTTTCCTTGACATTCGCCGTTGACATGTTGAGGAACTTTTAGCAAAGTAATCGCCAGATTTAAGAGATACAGATTTATAACACGTTAGATGTTGAGCTCTGTGTTGATATATAAAATGGAACCGGAAATCGGATTTCCAATCTCATAAGAAAAGGCAGTGGAATATTATGAAAAAGACTCTTTTAGCGCTTGCAATCGCAAGTATCTCAACTTCAGCTTTTGCTGTTGATACAAGCAGCCAAAACAGCAAAAACGATGAAATGTTTGCATTTGATGCAATGCATAAAGATCAATTCTCAGTATCTGGTTCTGTGGGCGTTGGTGGTTATTACGACACTGGTACTAAAGCATTCTATGATGATTGGGCTACTGGTTTAACTCTTGCTGTTAACTACCGTAACAACCGCATTGTTGGTTATTTTGAAACTGACTTCATGCTTAACTACACAACAGACAGCGAAACTAAGCATGCTTCTTCTACTGAGAAGAATTCAAGCCCTGCGACTGATGTAGATAAAGCTTGGTTAGGTTTTGATACTGGTTTTGGTATCGCATCTTACGGTTGGGAAAATGATACTGCACTAGATGCTGTTGATGGCGCTGGTGACTTTACATACGAGTTTGGTGCTTCTGCTGGTGATGCATCTGATGCATTCAACGTAGTTAAATTCCAAGGTTCAACAAGCGGTTTTGCTTACGGCGTATCTTACTTTGAAACTGATGACGTTCATGTAGACGCAGAGAAAGGCGTGAATGGTTACGTTGGTATCGAACAAGAAGCATTTAATGTATATGCTGGTTACGAAACTCGTGATTCTGATTACGACGTATACACTGTGACAGGTAATGTAACACTAGGTGAAGTTAAACTTGGTGCTAACTTCTGGATCGAAGAAACAGATACAACAGCTAAAGATATGACTAACACTGGTTACTATGTATCAGCTGGTTACGCAGTATCTGAAGATCTAACATTAGCTGCAGGTTATGCTGCTAATACAGAAGAAGAAAAGAAAGTTGATACTGACTACTCTTACGTGAACGTTGCAGCAATGTACACACTAGCTAAGAACATGGATATGGGTATCGACGTACGTCAAGACCTTGAAGCTGGCACTAAAGACGAAGAAACTTACGTATTCGCAGCGGGCTACTACTACTTCTAATCTCTTGATTTAAAGTAAATAGAATTATTAAGCCAGTCATCATGACTGGCTTTTTTTGTTGGTAAAATAAAAATATAATTACGTTAATCAACTTATTTTCCTGACTTTGTAACCACATCTGCTGACTTCTTTCTTCTTTAATATCTGTATATCCCACCATCTATTATCTCTTCCCTGAAACTTTATTTAAAAAAACAGATCTTTTTTGTTGAAATAAAACCACAGTTTGATAATGTATTTACAAGGTTAAAAACAAAATCAATTTGTTACTTAAAGGTTTATTATTATGCGTATTCAAGGTCTGAACATTCATCACCATCACCATCCTGAGTAGTCTTTCGGGAGGATACGTTATATCCGGAAGGCAATTAGAATTTCCTTCCGATGAATAAAATTTCAAACCCTCGGAAGGTAAAACTTCTGAGGGTTTTTTCGTTTTATGACTAAATAATTGAGCAATTGATAGTTAACAACAAATTTAGAATTACATTTTTACAAGGAAGAGATTATGTCAGCACAACGTTTACGCATCGCAATTCAAAAGAAAGGACGTTTGTCTAAAGAGTGCCAAGAGCTGTTTAAGCGCTGTGGTATGAAATTTAATATATCAGGTGAGCGTTTAGTGGTTCATTCTGAAAATATGCCGATTGATTTATTGTTGGTTCGTGATGATGATATTCCAAGTCTTATCATGGATGGCGTTGTTGACTTAGGTGTTATTGGCGAAAACGAATTAGAAGAAGTTCGTTTAGAGCGTAAAGCATTAGGCGAGCCTTCGGCATTTACAACATTACGTCGCTTAGATTTTGGTGGTTGTCGTCTGTCTATCGCGATTGATAAAGATGCTGTTTATAACGGACCACAAGACCTTGCTGGTAAACGCATTGCAACGACTTACCCACAATTGCTTAAAAGCTTTATGGATGAGCAAAATATCCCGTTCTCAACTTGTATTTTAAATGGTTCAGTTGAAGTTGCTCCGCGTGCCGGTCTGTCTGATGCGATTGCTGATTTAGTTTCAACAGGCGCAACTCTTGAGGCTAATGGCCTAAAAGAAGCTGAAGTAATTTTCCGCTCTAAAGCGACGTTAATTCAACGTGAAGGTGAATTCGATGCTGATAAAGCGGCCTTGATTGATAAATTACTGACTCGTATGCAAGGCTGTATCCAAGCGAAAGAATCTAAGTACATCATGCTACACGCGCCAACCGATAAATTAGAAGCGATTAAATCACTACTACCGGGTGCGGAAGATCCAACGGTGCTTCCTCTATCAAGTGACGGTGCGAAAGTGGCAGTTCACCTAGTGAGTACTGAAAATCTATTCTGGGAAACGATGGAACAACTAAAAGCATTGGGTGCAAGTTCAATTCTTGTCTTGCCAATTGAGAAGATGATGGAGTAACCATTATGAAAACCTTAGTTTGGCAATCATTAAGCGACTCACAACAAGATACGGTGCTTCAACGTCCAGCAGTTACAGAAGGCGAAAATATAACGGCGGCTGTAACCAGTGTGATAAATACCGTAAAACAAGACGGCGATGCTGGTGTGTTAGCGTTGACTGAAAAGTTTGATAAGGTGAAGCCTGATTCAATTCGTGTTTCAGCTGCAGAAATTGACGCGGCGAGTGAACGTTTATCTGAAAAGATGAAAGCGGCACTGCAACAAGCTTATAGTAATATTTCTAAGTTTCATAAAGCACAAAAGCCTCTGCCAATCAAAGTTGAAACTCAACCTGGTGTCGTATGTGAACAAATCACGATGCCAGTGAATAAAGTCGGCTTGTATATTCCGGGTGGCAGTGCGCCATTGCCTTCAACAGTATTAATGTTAGGCATTCCTGCACAGATTGCGGGCTGCCATAAAGTGGTACTTTGTTCGCCACCGCCGATTGCTGATGAGATCTTATACGTTGCAAAACTATGTAAAGTCGATGAGGTGTATAACATTGGTGGCGCACAAGCGATTGCTGCTATGGCGTATGGTACTGAATCTGTTTCTAAAGTAGATAAGATCTTTGGCCCAGGTAACGCATACGTCACTGAAGCAAAACGCCAAGTTTCTAATGACTTTCGTGGTGCTGCTATTGATATGCCTGCGGGACCTTCTGAAGTCTTGGTTATTGCGGATGAAACGGCTGATCCTGATTTTATTGCGGCAGATCTTCTTAGCCAAGCTGAGCATGGTCCTGATTCACAAGTTATCTTAGTCACGCCTTCGCCAATCATTGCAGATCAAGTTGCTGATGCAATCGAAAAACAATTAAAAGAACTGACTCGTGCGGATATCGCTCGTCAAGCGCTAGGTTCTAGTTTGTTGATTATTGCTGAATCATTGACGCAATGTGTTTCAATCTCAAACTTTTATGGTCCTGAGCACTTGATTGTTCAAACTAAAAACCCACGTGAATTATTACCATTGCTAGATAATGCAGGTTCTATTTTCTTGGGTGAGTATTCTCCAGAATCAGCAGGGGATTATGCATCGGGTACAAACCATGTTTTACCAACTTATGGTTATACAAGAACGCACTCAAGCTTAGGTTTAGCTGATTTTTCTAAACGCATGACGGTACAAGAGTTAACTGCTGATGGTTTAAAAGGGTTAGCGCCAACGGTTGTCACAATGGCTGATGCTGAAGGGCTAGATGCACATAAACGTGCCGTGACTATTCGAATTGAAAAATTAGCTAAATTGAATTAATAGAGACCATAGATATGGAAAAATTAGCTCGTAAACAAGTTCAAGCCTTGACGCCGTATCTATCGGCTCGTCGTATTGGTGGCAGTGGTGATGTTTGGCTTAATGCTAATGAGTCCCCATTTGATAATGAGTATAACGTAAATTTTACTCGTCTAAATCGTTACAGTGAGTGTCAGCCTCCAGAATTGATTAATGCTTATGCTGCTTATGCAAAAGTAACGCCAGAGCAGGTGCTGACTTCTCGCGGTGCTGACGAGGGTATTGAGTTATTAATTCGTGCTTTTTGTGAGCCAAATGAAGACGCGATTTTATATTGTCCACCAACCTATGGTATGTATTCCATCAGTGCTGAGACGATTGGGGTTGAGACTAAAACAATCCCTTTAACATCAGAATGGCAGCTTGATCTTCCAAGCATTGAACGCAATTTAGATAATGTAAAATTGGTCTTTGTATGTAGTCCAAATAACCCAACAGGTAATGTGATTAACCGTAAGGATATTTTGTCTTTATTAGAGATGACAAAAGATCGTGCGATTGTGGTGATGGATGAAGCTTATATTGATTTTTGTATGGAAGTGTCAACCGTTGATTTATTAGCGACATACCCCAATTTAGCCATTTTACGAACGTTATCTAAAGCATTTGCCTTAGCGGGATTACGCTGTGGTTTCACTCTTGCAAATAAAGAGTTGATTGATGTGTTATCTAAAGTGATTGCTCCGTACCCTGTTCCTGTTCCTGTTTCTGACATTGCAACTCAAGCATTATCAGAAGCTGGCTTAGCTCGAATGAAATATCAAACCCTTGATTTAAGTGCCAATCGTGCTTATTTACATGCAGGTTTAATGGTATTGAATGGGGTTACCGTTTATGAAGGATGGGGTAATTACTTACTAGTAAAGTTTCCTGATGGCGATGTGGTATTTAAAGCCGCGTGGGATCATGGGATTGTTTTGCGTAACTCACCAATTAAAGATTGTGTGCGAATTAGCATTGGTAATCGTGAAGAATGTGAAAAAACATTAAGCTTTATTCGTAACCAATTAATTTAATACCAATCGTAGTAAATAACTGATCATCCTAGCTAGTTAAAATACTCGATAACTGCGTTAAAATTTTTGATTGTAGAATAACTACTTATCGAAAAATTTTGCCTTGTTCTCAAGCATTTTTCCTTCGCTATTACTGCTCATTTACTTACTGTGATTGGTATATTTTATCCCCGAGCTTAGGAATGAGGCTTGGGCTATCAATAATAGAATTAGAAAAATTAAAAGGAAGTTCCTGTGAGCAAACAACAAAAGATTTTATTTATCGATCGTGACGGCACCTTAATTGTTGAGCCACCTGTCGATTTTCAAGTAGACCGTTTAGATAAGTTAAAATTCGAGCCTCTGGTTATTTCTTCTCTGTTGTCTCTTCAAGAGGCGGGTTACCGTTTAGTCATGGTAACCAACCAAGATGGTTTGGGTACAGATAGCTATCCACAAGATGAGTTTGATGCGCCACACAATATGATGATGGAGTTCTTTGAATCTCAAGGTGTGAAGTTTGATGACGTTCTTATCTGTCCTCACTTTGAAGAAGATAACTGCTCATGCCGTAAACCAAAATTGGGAATGGTAAAAGAGTACCTTCAAGGTGGAAAAGTTGATTTTCAACACTCGGTTGTGATTGGTGATCGCCAAACGGATCTTCAATTGGCTGAGAACATGGCAATCCGTGGTATTCAATATCACCCTGAGACAATGAACTGGCCTGCGATCTTAAAAGATCTTACGGTAAATGCTCGTACTGCTGAAGTGATCCGCACCACCAAAGAAACCGATATCAAAGTCTTTGTTAATCTTGATGAACAAGGCGGTAATACAATCTCAACGGGTCTTGGCTTCTTTGACCACATGCTTGATCAAATTGCCACACACGGCGGTTTCCAAATGAAGATCAATGTCGACGGTGACTTACACATTGATGATCACCACACCATTGAAGATACAGCGCTTGCATTAGGTGAAGCGTTAAAAGAAGCGTTAGGTGACAAACGTGGCATCGGTCGCTTTGGTTTCAGCTTACCAATGGATGAGTGTTTAGCGCAATGTGCGTTAGATTTATCTGGTCGCCCATACCTAAAATTTGATGCTGAATTTAGTCGTGATCAAGTGGGAGATTTATCAACAGAAATGGTGGTTCACTTCTTCCGTTCACTTACTGATACATTAGCTTGTACATTGCACCTTTCTTCTGCCGGTCATAATGACCACCACATTATTGAAAGCTTATTTAAAGCCTTTGGCCGTACTTTACGCCAAGCAATTAAAGTGGAAGGTAATGAACTACCAAGTTCAAAAGGCGTATTGTAGGAGTGACTATGAAAAATCAAAGCGTCGTTATTATTGATACGGGTTGCTCGAATGTGTCTTCGGTGAAGTTTGCTATTGAACGCTTGGGTTATACGGTAGCAATCAGTAAAGATCCACAAGTCGTTTTAGCTGCAGATAAATTGTTTTTACCGGGTGTTGGTACAGCAAGCGAGGCAATGAAAAACCTTGCTGAGCGCGATCTAATTGAATTGGTAAAACAAGTTGAAAAGCCGCTGTTGGGTATCTGTTTAGGTATGCAATTATTAGGTAAGCTCTCTGAAGAGAAAGGCCAAAAAGCAGATCAAATTGTGGATTGCTTAGGCTTGTGTGACGGTGAAGTTCGTAAGCTTCAAACTGGTGATTTACCGCTGCCTCACATGGGGTGGAACACGATTAAGCCTGTCGATGGTCATCCGTTATTTAAAGATATTCCAGAGAGCAGCTATTTTTACTTTGTACACAGCTTTGGCATGCAAGTGGGTGATTATACGATTGCTTCTTGTGACTATGGACAACCGTTTACTGCCGCATTACAAGTGGGTAATTATTACGGTGTTCAGTTTCACCCAGAGCGCTCAAGTAAAGTGGGCTCAAAGCTTATTCAGAACTTTTTGGAGTTATAAGAGTAGGGACGAGATGCAAGATTGCTTCGTTTCTCGATTCTACTAATAAGGATATTTATGATCATTCCAGCATTAGATTTAATTGAAGGCCAAGTGGTTCGTCTGTTTCAAGGCGACTATGGGCAAGTAACTGAGTACAAAGTTGAACCAGCAGAGCAGTTTAATCTGTATCACCAAGCAGGGGCAAATTGGCTACACCTTGTTGATTTAACCGGCGCAAAAGACACTACCGCACGTCAATTGGATTTGATCGCTCGTTTGCTAGCAAGCACGCCTGCCAATATTCAAATCGGTGGTGGTGTACGTAACGAAGCGGATGTACAAGATTTATTGAACGCCGGCGCACAACGTGTAGTTATTGGTTCTACTGCGGTAAAACAGCCAGAACTTGTTAAAGGTTGGATGGAAAAATACGGTGCAGAAAAAATCGTATTAGCGCTAGATATCAACATTGATGAAAACGGCACACGTAATGTAGCTATTTCAGGTTGGCAAGAAGACTCTGGCGTGACTATTGAAGCACTGCTTAAAGATTATCTAACCGTTGGCCTTAAGCACGTCTTATGTACTGATATTTCTCGTGACGGCACACTGCAAGGTTCAAATGTAGAGCTGTACGTAGACTTATGTAAGCAGTACCCACAAGTGCAATTCCAATCTTCAGGTGGCATTGGCTCTCTTGATGATATCGTTGCGCTTAAAGGCTCAGGTGTTGCTGGAGTCATCGTTGGACGAGCACTGCTTGATGGCAAGTTCACCGCAGAGGAGGCATTCCAATGTTGGCAAAGCGAATAATCCCTTGTTTAGATGTTAAAGATGGACAAGTCGTAAAAGGCGTTCAATTTCGTAATCACGAGATCATTGGTGATATTGTTCCTCTAGCACAGCGTTATGCAGAAGAGGGCGCAGATGAATTGGTCTTTTATGATATCACTGCATCTAGTGATGGTCGCGTCGTAGATAAAAGCTGGGTCGCACGTGTAGCTGAAGTGATTGATATTCCATTCTGTGTGGCGGGTGGCATTAAAACAGCAGAAGATGCCGCGAAGATTTTAGAGTTTGGTGCTGATAAAGTATCGATTAACTCCCCTGCACTGGCTAATCCTGAACTCATCACTGAGCTTGCGGATAAATTTGGTGTTCAATGTATCGTTGTTGGTATTGATTCATACTTTGATAAAGAAACAGGTAAGTACCAAGTTTACCAATTCACGGGTGATGAAGAACGCACCAAAGCAACCAAATGGGAAACCAAAGATTGGGTGCAAGAAGTACAAAAACGCGGTGCGGGTGAAATCGTGCTTAATATGATGAATCAAGATGGTGTGCGTAACGGTTACGATCTCGAACAATTAAACATGGTGCGTGAAGTGTGTCATGTTCCGCTTATCGCTTCAGGCGGCGCGGGTGAAATGGTGCACTTTGCCGACGTATACAAGAAAACAAACGTGGACGGTGCTTTAGCAGCATCGGTATTCCATAAGCAAATCATCAATATTGGTGAATTAAAAGAATATTTAGCACAACAAAAAATAGAGGTACGCCGATGAGCCAACAAGATTTTGCAACACGTATTGATTGGGAAAAAGTGGACGGTTTAGTACCTGCAATTATTCAAGACTTTAGTTCAAGCCAAGTATTGATGATGGGCTACATGAACCAAGAAGCACTGTCGAAAACATTAGAAACAGAGAAGGTGACGTTTTTCTCTCGCACTAAAAACCGTTTATGGACTAAAGGTGAAGAATCAGGCAATAGCTTAAATTTGGTTAATATCTCTTTAGATTGCGATAACGACACATTACTTATCAAAGTTAAACCTGTTGGTCCAACGTGCCACACAGGAACAACCACTTGTTGGGATGGCGATAAAACAGAAGAAAGCCAATTAGTTTGGCTTCATCAGCTGGAACAGCTACTTGCCGAGCGTAAGAATGCTGATCCTGACTCATCTTACACAGCAAGTCTCTACGCCCGTGGCACCAAGCGTATTTCGCAGAAAGTTGGCGAAGAAGGCGTTGAAGTCGCGCTTGCAGCGACGTCGGGTGACAAGGCGGAGCTAGTGTGTGAATCGGCAGATTTGATGTATCACTTGTTTGTTCTGCTTCAAGATCAAGGCTTGTCGTTTGATGATGTGATCAACAAGTTGAAAGAACGTCATAAGTAAGTCTATCGCCCTGAATGACTTAGATTCAAAGATAACGCCGATCATCTGATCGGCGTTTTTGTTGGAATTGAGAAACCAACCTCGTTATACTCAGCGCTTACTTTTAGGAGCGCCAATGTTCGATATCCTTTATCAAAATTCAGATTTTCTTATCATCAATAAACACCCTAATGTTAGCGTTCATAAAGATGATGGCGACACTTCATTATTAATCGAACTCGCTAAAGTAACTGGTGATAAACAGCTGTATCTTATTCATCGTTTAGACAAGATGACGTCAGGGTTGTTGCTTATTGGACGAAACCAATCAGCAGCCAGTGAGTTATCACAATTGTTTGCAAATCGTTTAGTTGAAAAATACTATTTAGCGATTGGCGATAAAAAGCCAAAGAAAAAACAAGGCTTAGTTATTGGTGATATGGAGCGTTCACGCCGTTCTTCATGGAAGCTAATAAATAGCAAAGAAAACCCTGCGATTACTCAGTTTTTTTCAACAGCAGCGCATGATGGCAACCGCTTGTTTTTATGCAAACCTCATACTGGCAAAACACATCAAATTCGAGTGGCTTTAAAAAGCGTAGGTTCTGGTATTTTAGGTGACTCGATTTATAGTTCATCAACGTCTGACCGCGGTTATTTACACGCTTATGCCTTACGATTTAGTTATCAAGGGCGAGCGTTTGAGTTTGTTGAATTACCAAAGCAAGGTACGGAATGGGAGAATGAAACCATTCAAGCAGGATTAACCCAATGGCAAGCGCCATGGACATTAACTTGGCCAGAGATTAAGAAGAAATAATGAAAGCAGAAGCATTAAACACGTTATTTACGCATCTTGAACAGCAACTGACTCAGCCATTAGGTGAACTACGCCGCTTATTTCACGGTCGTGGCCAATGCTTTGAAGGATTAGAGCAAATCACGGTAGATTGGCTGCAAGCGAAAGACTCTCAGGGGCAAGGCTCTCAAGGTCAACTAGTGGTGGCGTTATTTAAAGAGCAAGACCTTGAATTTGTAGAAGAGTTAGAAGCTAGACTAAAAGCATTTGCAGACTCAGAGTTATGGACGAATGCGAAAGGGTCTTCTATCTTATTGCAACATCGTTACCAAGAACTAGCGCCAACACAAGTGGTATGGGGAGACGAAAATACGTTTCCTGTCGTTGAAGAAAACGGTTTAAAGTACCAACTAGAGCTAAAAAAGAACCAGAATATGGGTATCTTTTTAGATATGCGTTATGGTCGTCAGTGGGTTCAAGCACATAGCGAAGGCAAGTCAGTATTAAACTTGTTCGCATACACATGTGGTTTCTCTGTGGCTGCGATTGCTGGTGGTGCCACTCAAGTGGTTAATCTTGATATGGCAAAAGCGTCATTAGGCCGTGGCCGCGATAATCATCGGCTAAATGAACACGATCTTTCTAAAGTAAAATTCTTAGGTCATGACATATTTAAGTCATGGGGAAAGATTAAGAAATTGGGTTTGTATGACTTGATCATTATTGATCCGCCAAGTTTTCAAAAAGGCAGCTTTGCGTTAACTAAAGATTATCAGAAGATCTTACGTCGCCTACCTGATTTGTTAACAGAAAATGGAGAGGTATTGGCGTGTGTGAATTCACCAGCAGTATCAACGGATTTCTTAATTGATGGTATGGCAGAAGAAGCACCAGAGTTGAAATATATTGAGCGTTTAGATAATCCACCTGAGTTTGCTGATATCAATCCTGAAAGTGGGTTAAAAGTGATGCGATTTACTCGCTAATTCATCTGAAACTGATGTTGTTTTAATTAAAAAATGCCTTTTCATATTTCTATTGAGAAGGCATTTTAGTTTTAGATTATTTGTTTTCTGTTTGCTCTCGATCTAAACAAGACTGCTCATTCACGATAATGTTATTTTGCTGCTGACCTCGTGAGTTACGGATAATGTATTGATAGGTTACCCCCTTATCAATCACGGGGCGAACTTCATTGTCTTTACAGAAAGTAGTAATACTTTTTTCTATGACTTCTGTTGTACTGACTTTTCCATTTCCACTGTCTAAAAACATCATTTCAACAACGCCATGCTTTGCTTTTGCACGAAGTAGAGTCAGTGGACCTATCTCTAAAGGTAATACGCTGCTAAGAACGCTGGCTCTATAATCAGCAAGCATATCAATTTCTTTTTGCTGTTCATTAGAAGCACAACCAGAAAGTAGAATAAGACTGAATGCGGTGAATAGTATTTTTTTCATTTAAATTCTTAATATCAATTATGCAGGAAGTACTTTTTTAAATGGTTTTACAATTACGTTAGCGTAAACGCCAGCGTCGATGTAAGGATCATTATTTGCCCATTCTTGTGCTGACGCTAAAGAGTCAAAATCGGCAATAACAGTAGAACCTGTAAAACCAGCCTCACCAGGGTTTTCAGAATCGATAGCAGGCATTGGCCCTGCAACAAGTAAACGACCCTCGTTCTGTAATGTTGTTAAGCGTGCTAAATGTTGTTCACGAACGCTTAAACGACGCTCTAAACTGTTTTCAACATCTTGAGAGAATATGACATACCACATTATAGAATCCTTTTATTTTGGTGATAATTTGTATTTGATTTGAGATAGCTTACACCATAATAAAAAAAGCTCTGGTGTTAAACCAGAGCATTTTACAAATAAAGGTGATATTCCTCTATTTCTTACGCATTTTTGAGGATAGGACGAGGTTTTCCTTTAGCATCGATAGCAACATAATTAAAAGTGGCCTCACAAACTTGAAAGCGATCACCAATGCCATCTTCTTTGATTGGTTTTACCCATACTTCCAAATTAATCGACATTGAAGTTCGACCAATGTTAACGCATTCACCATAACAGCAAACGACATCGCCAACTTTTACTGGTTTCTTGAATGTGATGCTAGAGACAGAAACGGTAACAATACGACCACCAGATATTTCTTTTGCTAAAATGCCACCCGCTAAATCAAGCTGTGACATTATCCAACCGCCAAAGATGTCACCATTGGCATTCGTATCTGCAGGCATCGAAAGGGTACGTAAAAGAAGTTGGCCTTTAGGAACTTGGTCGGTATTTACTGAGGTGTTCAACATGATTTCCATACAACAAAAATGAAATTGTTAGAAGTCTATCACAAAATAGTAAATATAAAAAAACCGTGTTGTAAACAACACGGTTTAAAAGAGAGGGAGTAATAAAACTTACTCTTGTTCTTCTTTTTTCTCTTTTGGCATGTGTTTATAAACGTACATACCGGTAAGTAGGGTGTATATGAAAGTAAGTCCTAACAGACCAAATACTTTAAAGTTTACCCATACATCTAATGGCATTTCAAAAGCAACGTACAAGTTAGCAATAGAACATGCAGTGAAGAATAAAATCCATGCGTAGTTAATTTTATTCCATTTATCATCAGGTAAAGTCACTTCTTTACCAAGCATACCTTTAATAATAGGTCTGCCTAAAATTTGAGCAACAATTAAACCAGCAGCAAAAACAGCGTATACGATGGTTACTTTCCATTTTATGAAATTATCATCGTGTAAAAATATGGTCATGCCACCAAAAACTGTCACCATAATAAAGGTGATTAACTGCATTTTTTCTACTTTTTTGTACAGTACGTAAGTCAGTATTAATTGAACGGCAGTGGCTACGATAAGTGCACCTGTTGCTGTGTAGATATCGTACATTTTGTATAAAGCAAAAAAGATAATCAGTGGGATAAAATCTAAGATCTGTTTCATGTTTATATGTTGAGCCAATAATAAATTATGCAGCGAGTGTATCTAAAATTGAGAGGAGAGGGAATCGCTAAAAATTGCTTGTTACATTTTACTTATTATTTTATGACAAAGGCGATATTGAAGGGAGTATTTGAATTGAGATAAAGAGCCTGCTCTGAATTGGTTCAAGAAGCAGGCTTTTAGTCTTTTTGTGAGAAAACGTTACGCTTGTTGTTTCTCTGATGCCGTCTCTTCTACTGGAGAATCATCGACCATAGCGTCAACAATTACAGCACACGCTGCGTCACCTGTAATGTTCAGTGCAGTACGGATCATATCGAAAATACGATCTAATGCGAATAACAGTGGTAAGCCTTCAATCGGAATACCTGCCGCCAGTAATACGGCAACAACAAGAAATGATGGACCAGGAACACCAGCTTGACCAACGGCACCTAACGTTGAAGTAATTATGATAGCGACATAAGCACCGATAGATAAATCAATATTGAACAGCTGTGCAAAGAAGATAGCAACCAAGCCATAGTAAATTGCGTTACCAGACATGTTGATTGTTGCGCCTAATGGTAGAACAAATGAGGCGGTAGAGTTACGCACACCTAAGTCTTTCTCAACCGTTTCCATTGTCACGGGTAGTGTTGCCATTGAAGAAGCAGTTGATAGAGCAACGGCTTGTGGTTTCTTCATCGCAATCAGGAATTTTTTCGCTGATGTTTTGGTTAACAAACCAACCATTAGTGGGTAAGCAATAAAACCAAAGATAAAAATAGCGGCGATATAAACAAGGAATAGTTTAAATACAACCATCAATGCACCAAAACCAAACGTGCCTACGGCTTCGGCCATTAAGCCAAATACACCGATAGGAGCAATTATCATGACTTTGTTGATCATCCAAACCATAACATCAACAATTGAGTTCACGGCATTAAGCATTGGTTCACGACGTTTTTTTTCTAATTTAGAAAGACCAATACCAAAAAATAAGCAGAAAACGAGAATTTGTAAAATGTTAGCTTCATTTAGCGATTGGAATACGTTCGTTGGGATCATTCCAGTAATGGTTGCCCAGAAGGTTGGTAGTTCACCTTTGGCAGCATAAGCGGAAGAGAACATGCCTTCAACGCCAGAGACATCAATGCCTTTACCTGGTTCAAATATTTCACCCATGAATAAAGCCAGAGCAACAGCCAGAGCAGAAGTGATTCCGAAATAGCTTAATGTCGTTAAGCCTACTTTGCCTGCGTTGCTGCTGTTTCCTAGGCCAGCCGCACCAGAGATCAGCGCAACAGCAACCAGTGGAATAACGAGCATTTTAATTAGGTTAATGAAAATAGTCCCTAATGGAGCGAACATTACGGCAGATTGACCCATGGTTGCACCGACAAGTGTACCAATGATCATAGCAATAACGACTTGAATACCGATATTGTTTAGAAGTCCTTTCTTATTTAGCACTTTCTTTACCTCTGTGTTGTGTTTGTTATAAAAGCTAATCAATAGCCCTTAAAATGTATCTATTCATTAGTTAAATATATTGGTTGCCGTTTTACACGCAATATTTACAACTAGCAACATTTTTATCGAATATAATCAAACTTGTGGAGGTTGTTGTGTCTTTATTGTTGCTTTTTTATGCTTAAATCCGTTTTTTTGATTGTTTTTCCTTTCTTTTTCATTTTGATAATTAACGTAGTTATTTTTAATCGAGATTATTGAATTAAAAAAAGGAGCTCAAAATGAGCTCCTTTAAATAATGAATAAGGTGTTTTGGTTATTTTTGTGTTGCTGCTTTCATGGCAGAAGTAAATGCCGTAAGTGCATTAAGTAACACCGCTGGATTGTCTTGATGTTGTTCAATGATTTTAACAGTTGCAGAGCCTGAAATTGCGCCTGCTGCACCGGCTTTAATCGCTTCTTCTACTTGAGCAGGTTCCGATATACCAAAACCAAGAATCGCAGGAGGTGCATCAAATTGGTTTAAACGTGCTAATAATTGAGCAACAGGCATGCCCGCTTTAGTTTCAGCACCAGTAACGCCTGCACGAGAAAGAAGGTAAGTATAACCCCCACCAAGCTTAGCAACGGTTTCTAATGTTTCATCTGAGGCTGACGGAGGCGCAATGAAGATAGGGTGAACATTATGCTTAATTGCACTTGTTCTAAACTCTTCTGATTCATTGGTTGGAACATCAGCAATCAATACGGAATCTACACCAGCTTTCTGACATTTAGTATAGAAAGTATCAATGCCATTTGCGAAGACAAGATTGGCGTAAACTAATAGGCCAATTGGGGTTTCAGGATATTTAGCCCGGATTTTTGCGATTAAATCAAAACATACGATAGGCGTTGTTTTACTGTTTAATGCACGAATATTTGCACCTTGAATTGTTGGTCCATCAGCCAGAGGATCAGAGAATGGGATACCAAGTTCAAGTGCATCGGCACCTGCTTTTACTAAAGTATCCATGATTTCATAAGAAAGTTCTGGATTTGGATCGCCAATGGTTACAAAAGGAACAAATGCACCTTGGTTTTTTTCTGCTAATTTAGCAAATAGGGCTTGATAACGATCCATTAGATTTCTCCCTTTTCTTTTAGGATGTCATGAACGGTGAAAATGTCTTTATCACCACGACCAGATAGGTTTACCACTAATAGTTGTTCTTTTTCTGGTTCTGAATGTGCCATTTGTAATGCATAAGCAAGCGCATGAGAAGACTCCAGTGCTGGAATAATACCTTCGCCTTTTGCTAATGTTTGGAATGCTTCGAGTGCTTCATCATCGGTTACTGAGCCGTATTCAGCACGGCCAATCGAATTCAAGTGAGCGTGTTGTGGACCAACTGATGGAAAATCAAGACCCGCAGAAACAGAATAAGATTCTTCAATTTGACCGTGCTCATCTTGCATTAATGGCGCTTTCATACCAAAGAAAATACCGGTTTTTCCATGTTTTAATGGTGCTCCGTGTTGGTCGGTATCAATGCCTTTACCTGCCGGTTCGACACCAATTAGTCTTACATTCTCTTCTTTGATGAAATCCGCAAACATGCCTATTGCATTTGAGCCGCCACCGACACAAGCAATTACGGCATCAGGAAGGCGACCTTCACGAGCAAGGATTTGCATTTTAGTTTCTTCGCCAATCATGCGTTGGAATTCGCGAACGATGGTTGGGAATGGGTGAGGACCCGCAGCTGTGCCCAATAGGTAGTGGGCAGTTTCATACGTTGCAGACCAATCACGCAATGCTTCATTACAGGCATCTTTTAGTGTTGCTGAACCTGAATGAACGGGGATCACTTCTGCACCCATTAACTTCATTCTAAATACGTTAGGGCTTTGACGTTCTATGTCTTTAGCACCCATGTAAACGCGGCATTTTAAGCCAAGCAATGCGCAGGCAAGAGCCGTTGCTACACCGTGTTGACCTGCACCTGTTTCTGCGATGATTTCTTTTTTACCCATACGCAGTGCAAGTAGAGCTTGACCTAATACCTGGTTGGTTTTGTGCGCGCCACCGTGAAGTAAGTCTTCACGTTTTAGGTATAGCTTGGTTTTTGTGCCTTTTGTCAGATTTCGACAAAGCGTAAGGGCGGTAGGGCGACCTGCATATTCTTGCAACAGTGTCATGAACTCTGCACGGAAGTCTTCGTCTGCTTGAGCATCAATAAAGGCTTGTTCAAGTTGGTCAAGTGCAGGAACTAAAATTTGTGGTACGTATTGACCACCATATTCGCCGAAGTAGGCATCTAATTTCGCCATGATATTTTCCTTAATAATTTCGTAATGCGCTAAATACGGCGCTTAATTTTTTATGATCTTTTTTCCCTGGAGTCGTTTCTACTCCAGAGTTGAAATCGAGTCCAAAGCACCCTAATTGTGAGGCTGTTTTCGTATTTTCAAGGCTTAATCCACCGGCAAGAATGATGTTATTGTGTGGTAGTTTATTCCAATCAAAGCTAACACCAGTTCCTCCTGTTTGAGAACCAACCTTACAATCTACCAGTACTTTATCAGCAACACTTTGCGGAAGTGAAATGCTTTGGGCATCATCTGACACAGAAATAACATTCCACACTTGGCATGTTGTTGGTAATTGTTGTTTTAGTTCAGTAATGTAATCTTCGCTCTCATTTCCATGAAGTTGAATGACGGACAAAGATAAGTCATTTGCTGTTTTTACGATGTTTTTAAGCGTTTCATTTTGAAATACACCCACATAGTTTAATGTGGTGGCTTGGGTGATGGCTTTTGCTGTTTCAAGAGAAACAAACCGAGGTGATTTCTCAACAAAGATTAATCCACCATATACCGCACCTGCGTTATAGATAGCTTTCGCATCTTCTATTGACGTTAGGCCACAGACTTTGTTCTCCCCTAAAATAACTTTTCGTGCAGCAAGTTCTAGGTTTTCTTCCGACATTAATGAACTGCCAATCAAAAATCCTGTCGCGTGCTTTGCTAAGTCTTTCACTTGCTGATGGTTGTAAATCCCCGATTCAGAAATGATGGTTGTGCCTTTAGGGAGAAGAGGTGCTAATTCTTTGGTACGGTTTAAGTCGGTAGATAAATCACGAAGATTACGGTTATTAATACCAATAACCTGAGCTTCTAATGCCACTGCACGATGTAACTCTTCTTCATTACTGACTTCGGTTAAAATACCCATACTTAAAGAGTGGGCGACGGCCGCCAATTCACAGTATTGTTCATCATCAAGAACAGAAAGCATTAATAGAATTGCATCTGCGCCGTAGTGACGAGCTAAATAAACTTGATAAGTGTCAATCATGAAGTCTTTGCATAGAATTGGTTGATTGACTTGGTCACGAATGATTGGCAAGAAATCAAAACTGCCTTGGAAATACTTCTCATCGGTGAGTACTGAGATTGCACTGGCATGATTGTTATACACTGATGCGATGTAATTGAGATCAAAATCTTGACGGATCAACCCTTTAGATGGCGAGGCTTTTTTACATTCAAGAATGAATTCAGTGTTGCCTGTTTTTAATGCTTTGTAAAAGCTGCGATCAGATGCCGTTAAGCCATTTTTGAACGAATCAAGAGGTTGAGTTTCTTTGCGTTCGCTAACCCAAATGACCTTGTCCTTGACGATCTTCACAAGTACTTCTGCCATTTGTGTGTTTTCTACTGAGATATGCTCAGACAGTTGCTGTGTCATCTTCTCTATCCTCGTGCCGCTAATTGCTGAACTAATGTAAATGCTTTGCCAGAGTTCATTGCATCAATGGCTTTCTGTGCATTGGCTTTTAAATCTTCATGGCCAAATAAGCGCATTAATAACGATACATTTACGGCTATCGCACCTAATTGTGCATCAGTGCCTTTACCTGTCAAAATGTCAGTAATAATGGCTTTATTTTCTTCTGGTTCTCCCCCTTTAATCGCATCTAGGGGATGAGTTTCTAAGCCAAAATCTTCTGGGGTTAGTGTGTATTCTTTTATTTCGCCATTAATAATTTCTGCTACGGTTGTTGGACCGTGAATAGCTACTTCATCAAGACCAGAACCAAAGACAACTGCAGCGCGTTTCATGCCCATGTTAACCATGGTTTCAGCAATAGGGCGAACAAGGGATTCATCGTACACACCCATTAATTCGATGTTAGGACGAGCAGGGTTGATCAATGGACCTAGAATATTAAAGATGGTACGGGTTTTCATGGTTTGGCGAATTGGCATCGCGTGTCGAACACCACCGTGATAGTGCGGTGCAAATAAGAAGGCAACACCTAAGTCATCAACGGCTTTACGAGTGTCTTCTGCTGACATTGCTAAATTGATGCCGAACGAATCCAGTAAATCAGACGATCCTGACTTACTTGAAACGCCACGATTACCGTGTTTTGCAATTTTCAATCCACACGCGGCAGCAACAAATGCGGCCGTAGTAGAAATATTGATTGTGTTTGAGCCATCACCGCCAGTACCTACAATGTCCGCAAAGTCATAGTCAGGACGAGGAAATGGATTCGCGTTTTCAAGTAATGCCTTTGCGGCCCCAGCGATTTCATTTGGCGTTTCGCCTTTAATTTTTAAACACGTTAGCGCTGCGGTTAATAGGATTGGATCAAGTTCACCTTTGATGATGGCATCAAATAGGATTTGGCTCTCAGTTTCTGAAAGAGAAACTTGGCTGTATAGCTTATTAAAAATGGCTTCAATTTGAGTCATGAGAATATCCTTATTCTTTATTTTCTGAATGGGATTGAGTGATATCGAGTGCCCAATTCAAGGTATTAATTAAAAGTTGTTCGCCTTGCGTAGTGAGAATGGATTCGGGATGAAACTGAAACCCACACACTTTATCTTCTTCTTGAATGACCGCCATAACTAAATCGTCAACCGTTGCCGTTACTGTTAATTGCTTGGTCACTTTAGTGGCAACAAGAGAGTGGTAACGAGCAATAGAAAGTGGATTTGGTAATCCATCAAAAATGGCGTGTTGGTTATGTGTCATCATAGCTGATTTACCATGAACAATTTCACCCGCACCAGCGACAATGCCGTCGTACGCTTCAACGATGGCTTGATGACCAAGACAAATCCCTATCATCGGAACTTTGCCTTTTAAGCGCTGAATAACGTCAGGCATGCAACCTGCTTCTGATGGGGCACCAGGCCCCGGGGATAATACAACAACAGGGTTTTCTAATTTAGTGACCGCGTCTTCAAATGCTATCGCAGATAAACTGTTTCGATATATAGTTACAGGGTAACCAAGTGAGCGAAACTGATCGACAAGGTTGTAAGTAAAGGAGTCAAAATTATCCAGTAATACGATATGAGTCATTAGTTTTTCTCCTTTGCTTTCTGTGATGCAAGGTGCGCCTTTTGAATTGCAGAGATAACGGCTTGAGCTTTACCTCGTGTTTCATCTGCTTCAGCTTGTGGATGAGAATCATAAACGACTCCTGCACCGGCTTGAACTTGAGCTATGCCATCTTCAACATAAGCAGAGCGAATAACGATACAAGTATCCATGTGGCCATCACCCGTTAAGTAACCAACGGCACCACCATAAGTTCCTCGACGTGTTTTTTCTACATCACGGATTAATTGCATTGCTCGAATTTTAGGTGCGCCTGTTAAGGTTCCCATGTTCATACACGCTTGATAAGCATGAAGGGCATCAAGATCCCCTCGTAGCTGTCCAACAACACGAGAAACTAAATGCATTACGTGGCTGTAGCGATCGACTTTTAATAAATCAGCAACGTATCTTGTTCCGGGGGCTGAAATTCGAGCTACGTCATTTCGAGCAAGATCCACCAACATCATGTGCTCTGCGTTTTCTTTGGTATCACAACGTAGTTCCAATTCAATACGGCTATCTAAGTCATAATTAATTGAACCATCGTTATTTTTCCCACGCTGGCGAGTCCCTGCTATTGGGTAAATTTCGACTTGATTGCTGTCTTTACAATATTTTAACGCAGACTCAGGAGAAGCCCCAAATAAAGTAAAATCACGATCTTGCAGGTAGAACATGTAAGGACTTGGGTTACCGATTTTTAATTCTCGGTAAGCAGAAAGTGGAGCAGGGCAAGGAAGCGTAAAGCGACGAGATGGAACTACCTGAAATACGTCTCCTCTAATAACGTATTCTTTTAAATCTAGAACAGTTTGACAAAAATCTTCATCAGAGACACTTGGAAGAGCTTCACAACGATCTAATATTGGAGCATCAGGCAAGGTGTGAGGTTCTGAACAAAAAACATTAATAGCTTCTAAACGAGTCGATATGTTTTGTTTGATCGTGGACTCTTTTGTAAATATAGAGCCTTGTACTGTCGATGTTTTTGTTTGATGGTCTATGACGAGTAAAGATTCTGCAATATAAAATAAGTAATCAGGACATTTGTTGGTTGTTTCTGCACTGCCTAGTTGTTCAAAATTTGCCACTAAGTCATAAGCAAATAAACCACCAAAAAAGAGTGCATTTGACGGTAATCCGGTCAAATCGAATTGGTTTTGGATAAAGCGTAATGCATCAAAAGAAGAAAGCTCTCTTAGGCGACTGTCTTCATCTAAATCTTGATTAATCTCTGGAAAATGAAGCTTCAGTACCGAGCTGGAAATTAAATCAACTAACGAAGAAGGAAGAGAAAGACTTAATGTTTTTAATAATGCTTCTCCGTTTTTCGTTAATGCTTCAAGAGTAACGATTTTATCGAAACAATGAATACGGACTGCTGCATCAATCAACATTAAGCTTTTTAGGTTTTGTTTTGAATCAACTTCAGCAGACTCAAGTAACAAGCTCATGGCTTGGTTTGCACACAGTGTCGAATACAATTCCGTTGGGTCGGAAACGTAGGGTACCTCAAGGCAAAGTAATTCTAACTGACCATCTTTTGAGTGTGATGATTGCATCATAGCCTCTCTGCTAATTCGTTGATCTTCTGTTAATTTCTTTTGTATTGGCATAGTCGCATATTTCACTGTTGTTGCCACTCTTTTGTTAAAACTTATGAGGGCTAAATTACTGAATGTTTACTATTTCATCGATGTTGTATTTTCTCTTTTACATTGTGCTTTAGGCATAAAAAAACCCGCTGAAAGGGCGGGCAGTTGTTTTTTATGTTGTATTTATAAAACCAAGCACAAAAACACTACCCTAAGTAGTGCCACCAACGTTGACCATTTGTCATTAATGTATTTAAGAACACTTGTTGTTTGGTGTGCTGTGGCATAAAGTACCTATATTAGAAATCATTATAAATAAACATAAGAAAGTGTTTAACTGCGTACTAGTAAACTAGTGCGAGGAATAAAAGTCAAGAATAATTATGAAAATAGACCTACATAGTCACACAACTGCGTCAGATGGACGCTTATCACCGACAGAATTAGTAGAAAGAGCGGTGAATTTTGATGTTAAAGTTTTTGCTATTACCGATCACGATACGGTTGCTGGTTTAGCTGAGGCCCATAAAGCGATAAAAGAGAAAGATCTTCCATTGCATTTAATTGATGGCATTGAGATCTCTACGCTGTGGAGCAATAAAGATATTCACGTCGTGGGGTTGAATTTAGATATTAATCATCCTGAATTGTTAGCGTTAATTGAGCAACAAGAAGCTCGCAGAATTGCGCGTGCAGAGAAAATGGCTGAGCGTCTAGAAAGAGCGGGTTATCCCGGAGCTCTGGAAGGGGCAAAAGCACTTGCTAACGGTGGGACTTTAACTCGTGCTCATTTTGGTAAATGGTTGGTTGATCAAGGTTACGCAAAAACCATGCAAGCGGTTTTTAAAAAATTCTTAACTCGAAACAATATTGGATATGTTCCACCAGAGTGGTGCTCTATTGAAGAAGCGGTTGAGGTAATACATAACGCAGGAGGGACGGCAATATTAGCCCACCCAGGCCGCTATAATTTAACTGCAAAATGGATTAAGCGTTTACTTGCTGCTTTTGTTGAAGCAAAAGGGGACGCGATGGAAGTCGCTTTACCACAGCAAGGGGTTCAAGAGCGCCGAGTACTTGCTGATTACGCGATTCATTTTGACTTATTAGTGTCACAAGGTTCGGATTTCCATTATCCATCCCCGTGGACCGAATTAGGCCGAAATTTATGGTTACCAGCAGGGGTTGTTCCTGTATGGCAAGATTGGGCTTTACCTACATTTGAATAGAAAAGTGAATTTAGAATAAAAAACTAAAATAAAACCACTGTTTATACTATTACCTGCGGAGCAGGAGGACTTATGAGTCAATTTTTTTATGTACACCCTGATAATCCACAAGCACGTTTAATTAGCCAAGCTGTTGCTATTATTCGTGATGGTGGTGTGATTATCTACCCTACAGACTCAGGCTATGCACTGGGTTGTCAGATTGAAAATAAACAAGCGTTAGAGCGAATTTGTCAGATCCGACGATTGGATGATAAGCATAACTTTACGCTGGTATGTCGCGATCTTTCTGAGTTGTCTATTTATGCTCGTGTAGATAACACTATGTTTCGTCTATTGAAAAATAATACACCAGGTGCATATACCTTTATCTTTAAAGGGACAAAAGAGGTGCCACGTCGCCTTATGAATCCAAAACGTAAGACGATTGGTATGCGTGTGCCTGACAATAAAATTGCTTTAGACTTACTTGAAGCTCTTGGTGAGCCATTAATGTCTACCACGTTAATCCTTCCTGGAAATGAAATGGCAGAAGCTGACCCAGAGGCTATCCGTGATCAATTGGAATATGCGGTTGATTTGATCATGAATGGTGGCTATTTAGGTGAGCAACCAACGACAGTGATTGATTTTAGCGATGATGATATCAAGATTGCGCGTGTTGGCGCTGGCGATCCTAGCCCGTTTGAATAAAGACGGCTGATATATCGCGAAGTAAATAGTCAACTGAGGTTGGCTATTTTTTTATGTGCATTACACCCACTTGTGCAGCGTTTGTATGAGTTGTGGTTTTGATATTGGTTTTGTCAGATAACCGTCCATTACTTGAGAGATACGCTGAATTTCATCGTGTCCGGATTCACCCGTTAACGCAATGATTGGTAAATTTGGGTAGGAGAGTTTTATTCTTTTTGCAGCATCAATACCATTCATTACTGGCATTCTAGAATCCATAAAAATAATATCCAATGGGTGATTCATCGCAATAGAAATTGCTTCTTCTCCATTTTCGGCTTGCAGGATATTCATATTATCTTGTGCTATAAATGTTTGGATTAACATTCGTTGCACTTTTTTATCATCGACAATAAGAATCGTTTTTATCGTATCCCCTGAATCGTATACATCAATTAAAGGCAATGCAGACTCATGATGCTCTTGCTGATTAATTAAAGAAGTGAGATCGCCTTCAATATAAGGAAAGCTAAGTACAAATTCAGTAAATTCCCCTTTCTTAGAATAACAGGCAATGTTTCCTTCAAAGGCATGCATTACTCGTAAGCAATAAGAGAGGCCTAAACCACTGCCGCCTTCTTTGTTATGAGTGAAAAAATCATCAAAAATATTAGGTAGAATATGAGAATCTATACCAGGGCCAGTATCTCTAAATATCACTTTATTTGAAGCGAACCCTTTTACTAAACGGATGGATATAGTACTATTACATTCACTAAAGTAATGAACTGCGTTTCTTAATAAGTTAAATAATATAAAACTATATAGAGTGTCATTTAAGTTGAAAATAAAGTCTTGAGAAAGATCGATATTAATTCTTTTTTTCATGTCATCAGAATCAAAAGCGTATTCATCGACAATACGTTCGGTTAATAATGCCGCAGAGTAATGGGTAAATAATTCATCATTAATAGCCGTGTTTTTTGCTTCACTTAAAATGATATCAATTAACTGAGCGCCTCTTTGAATCGCTAAACTTCCTTGTCTCAGCTCATTATTAATCAACTCTTTATTTTCTTTATCTATGCTTGAGTGATGTTTAATGCGTTCAAAATGGTATTGTAACTGGGATAGTGGATTACGCATTTCATGAGCAATAGAGTTTGCAAGTGCTTGTGATTGAAGTACTTTTCGTTCACTTTCTATGTAGCCTTGAACCTTAGTTAAGACCCATTGAATGGCGGATATTTCTTCATTTGAAAAGGTAGAACCATCTCGTTTATTCGACGAAATTAATAAATGTGAGATGTGTTTATTTTCTCCAAAAATAGGTAAAATTAAAGCGGTCTTGCTTTCATTCATTTTCTCTTGTACTTGATGCAGACTAGAGTTGTCTTTTTCTGGAGCGTAATGAATTTGATAATCGAGCTCATCTTTTACTAGCGCTGAATGTATTTGGTTTAAATGAGGGATAAAAACATTGTAATTAGCATTTTTCCCAACTAATAAAAGATCTTCTTTTGGTGTATTTAATAATTCAGCCAGTTTTACCATTGCATTATTACTTGAAAATTTGAATTCTTCAGCAATGGCATAAATCTTTTCTACTGGTGTTTTTCTGTCTTTATATATAAGTAAACTAGACATTTTCTTGGTTTTTTTGAGTGATTTTTCCCAGAATAAACCTGTGAATACGATCAAGAAAATACTCATGTATAATAAATTTGATTCTGATGTTCCTTTATAAATGTAAAATAAAGGCAGTAAATAAATAAGTGCATTTAAGGAATAAGATAATATCCAAAATGCAAGGTAACGAAGGCTATATAAACGATGATATAACAAGGTGTAACCTATTAATATAGCTTCAGTAATTGAAAGCGCAGGAGGAAGCCAAGCATATGAAAAGTCTTGCCAAATAATTGGAATGATAATTTGAGATATGATGGTTGAAATCATAAAAATAACAATTCCGAAGAGTAAATAAATGGATTTTTCTTTATTTAATCGAATTGTACTTTTTCTTAGTTTGAAAAAATTATAAAAAATTAATCCAATGAAAAGAAATGCATTGATAAAAAAGAAAGAAGCAAAGGGGCCAAAGTGAATAGTGAAAATGCCTTTCTCTACGATGGTCACTCCTGTAACTGTTTGGTTTGGAATTGTATTTATCGTGATTGCAAAAATAGTTTCAGCATAAAATAAAACGATTTGCCACGTTGCCATCTTTTTGTTCTTTCTTGTTGATGAGAGGCGACATGAGAACAAAAATGCAAATGCAAAGGCAAAATAAGAGGCTAAGTTAGCAAGAATAGCCATCGTCGTGGCAACTCGTTCACTAAAATGAAGTAAAAGATTTGATTGGAAATAGTAATTTATTAGAACCCAAAAAACGATGAATATAGAATACCCTATATATGGATAGTAAATTTTAGGATCAACTTTCATCCGCTCTTTGAATAAAGAACGGATGAAAAAGGCTACCCATAATAAAATGAATACAGCGATAAATAACAGTAATTTATCTTTTGGGAAGCCAATTAGCATTTATAAAACACTCATCTTTTGTTTAATTCCTTTCTTTTTCTAATGATATTAACATTGTAGGATTTGAAATTACATTGATCAAAAGCATGACTTGCATTATTTGTTAAGCAAATGCCTTTATAAGTGACTAAGCCTGTATGATTAATATCTTGAGAACTTGTAAATAAAAAAGGGGGCTTAGAATTGTTGACAGAATTCATTGCCTGATAAAAAAGTACCATTGCAGGTTGCTCTATGATGGAGAAAATCATATCACGTCCTGTATCGTATAGTGCATTAGCTAACCCTTTTTGTGCTAAGTACATATGATAGTTAATTTTTGATGTTTGACCACTAATAGTGAAACGAATTACACCACAAATACTTGTTTTGTCTTCTATTGAATGAAACATAGCATTCTCTAGTTCAGAAACGGAGACTAAAGATAAGTGCTTTTGAGTTGACGTTAATAGGGAGTCAAGTTTTGGAAAGTAGCTCGATATTGTATTGAACGAGTTTTCACTTACCCATTTATTACTTTGGAAAAAGTCATCAAAAAATAACCAGTCGTCTTTTTTTTTGTAAGACTCGATCAATGCTGAAGAGATAAGCATTGGAGCATGTGTATGATCCTCATATTGGTACAAAATAAAATGTTCTCCTTGCGATGAAAGTGCTAAGTGATTGAGCATTTCGTACCACTTGTGTTCTTTAATGAACGTTACAATGTTAATGAGAACAATGGCATCCGAAAGAAGAAGTGGGGCGTCACTGTATTCAGTTTGGAAATAACGCTGTTCTAGCGCAATATCAGAAACCAACTCGTAATGGTAATTCTCATTTATTGTATTTTTATGACTTGATTGATTTGTGGACACTGATTTTTTGTGTAAAGAGTGAGTTGAATGATGAATTATTTTGAATATTTCATATTCAGTTCTGCAGATAAGTAGGCAACCAAAAATCTTCATTGCTAATTGTTCGATAATAAAATAACTCTCAGGAAGAGAGGCACAAGGTTGTTTTCCTATAATTTCTGTTGCTTGTAGTGTATTGAAATTATGACCCAAGTTGCCAATATCAGTATGATGAAGGCGAGATAAAATAGTTGCTTCTCTTGTTGAAATTAAATGTTGTAGCAGATTGTAATTTTGAGTTCGGTGGCAATATTCATGAAGTTCTTTTATAAACTCATGTTGCAGGTTTTTTTTCGATTCCTTCACTTTCAGTTAGAGAATCGAAAGTTGATAATAAGTGTTTTAAGTTATTCATAGTAAATCCTTAATGATAGATAAGTTATTAAAAACACTGAGAAATAAGAGAATCTCAGTGATTTCAGTATAGCGAAATAAGTCAAAGGGTTTACGTGGTCGTTGCTCGCTTTTAAATAGAAATTAATATTTATTTTTTCTTAAATACTTACCGATTAGTGTCTCCTTATTGTATAATCGGCTTCCATAGAATTTTATAGTGATTGAGGGATAGAGTGATTTTCACTTAGGCCCTTGATTAACAAGAAAATAATTGACGCCTGTGAAGGCGACATAAGGTAAAAAATGAGCGAAAAATTACAGAAAGTATTAGCACGAGCTGGTCTTGGTTCTCGTCGTGAGTTAGAAACGATGATTCAAGCTGGTCGAGTTAGTATTGATGGTCAGAAAGCAAAATTAGGCGATCGCCTAGAAAACGTTGATGCAAGAATCCGCATCGATGGCCATGTAGTATCAGTAAAAGAATCTACTGATGTGATCTGTCGAGTGCTTGCTTACCACAAGCCTGAAGGCGAATTATGTACACGTCATGATCCAGAAGGTCGTCGTACTGTTTTTGACCGTTTACCAAAAATTAAAGATTCTCGTTGGGTATCTGTTGGTCGTCTGGATGCCAACACTGCGGGTTTATTGTTGTTTACAACAGATGGTGAACTTGCAAACCGTCTAATGCACCCAAGCCGCAAAGTTGAACGTGAATATATGTGTCGTATATTCGGTGACATTAACGACAAAATGGTTAAAAACCTAGTTACTGGTGTAAAACTAGAAGATGGTGAAGCTCGTTTTGAAGATGTAATGTACGCTGGTGGCGAAGGCATGAACCACACTTTCTATGTTGTGATTAATGAAGGTCGTAACCGTGAAGTTCGTCGTTTATGGGATTCACAAGGCGTAACAGTAAGCCGTCTAAAACGTGTACGTTACGGTGATATTTTCTTAGAGAAAGCATTACCACGTGGCGGTTGGATGGAACTTGAGCTTAAAGAAGTAAACTACTTGCGTGATATGGTTGAATTACCACACGAAAAAGAAAGTTTATTAGATGTAGATAAAGAATCACGTAAGCGTGCTAAATCTAAATCTCAAAAGATCCGCCGTGCAGTTAAGCGTCATGATGAGCGTACAACGGAAGATCGTAATACCGCTGGTGGTCGTCGTGGCCGTAATAACAAAAAGCCAGTCGGTGGTTCATTGCCAACAGCGAAGAAACCTACAAGCATTGAAAGTGCAAAACCTGCCGGTAAAGGTAAGCCAAAGGGCAAACCTTCAGCTAATGGTGCAAAACCGATCAGAACTAAGTTTTCACCAAATGGTAAAGCACCAAAGTCAGCACCAAGACAGCGTTAATTAACGCTTTCTCGATGAATTAAAAAAGGGTTGAAGCCACATGGTTTCAACCCTTTTTACTGTCTGGTGTAATCTATTATTGTTAGTACATCACACCAACTGATTATTTTGGTTGTGCATCAATGCACTGACCATTAACCGTGATACTCTCAGGAGCCATTAAGTAAACGTACAAAGGCATTAAGTCCTCTGGTGTTTTAAGTAAGCTAATGTCTTCAGCAGGAAAAGCCTGAGCACGCATACGGGTGTGAGTACCACCTGGATTTATAGCGTTCACTTTTACGTGAGTGCCTTCCATTTCATGCGCTAGTGTCTGCATCATTCCTTCCGTCGCAAATTTAGAGATAGCGTAAGCCCCCCAAAAAGCACGTCCTTGATGTCCGACCGTTGACGTCGTGAAAATAATGCGAGAGTCGTCGGATTTTTGTAAGACAGGCAGTAAAGCTTGAGTCATTAAGAATTGCGCTTTTACATTAATCTGCATTACTTCATCAAAAATAGATTCTTCAAATTGTTCGAAAGGACTAAGAATACCTAATAGACCAGCGTTATGAAGCAGTCCATCAAGTTTGCCAAATTGACTTTGAATGGTCTCTGCCATATCAATATAATGCTGTTTTGTTGCGCCTTTTAGATCCAGAGGAATAATGGCGGGGGTAGGGTAGCCAGCGGTTTCAATTTCATCATAAACGGCTTCTAATTTAGCGACAGTTCTGCCTAATAAAATAACCGTAGCGCCGTGTTTTGCGTAACTTAATGCAGCTTGTTTACCAATACCATCTCCAGCACCAGTAACGAGAATTGTTTTATTTTTTAGTGCATTAGCTGAAACGTGATAGTTCACTTTGTCATCCTTGTATCTGAACGTTCATCTTGATGATCTTTATTACGTAAGCATCGCAATAAATTGATATAAAATGCGCGTTTAGTGCGATTTATTATCAATAAGATGAATTAACTTAGGGTTAAGTTAGGTACAATACACGAAACATAGTTAAGAGGGTATTACATTGGAATTTTTGTTTGATTACGGTCTCTTTTTAGCAAAGATAGCAACAGTGGTTGTTTCTATTATTGCCATTTTGGTGGCAGCTAAAGCCGTTAGTGGAAAATCGACTGGCGCAAAAGGTGAACTAGAAGTCACTAATCTGACTGAGCAATATAAAGAGACAGTGGCTGATTTAGAATATCATTTGTTTGATGACGCAGAATTAAAAGCGCGTGATAAAGCAGAAAAAAAAGCGGATAAAGAAGCCGAGAAAGCAAAACAGAAAGAAATAAAACAAGCCGCTAAAGCGGGAACATTAGAGCTTAAGCGTGATGCTCGTTTATTTGTTTTAGATTTTAAAGGCAGCATCGATGCAAAAGAAGTTGCGGGCCTTCGTGAAGAAGTGTCAGCAATTTTAGCGATTGCCGTAGAAGGGGATGAAGTGCTTCTTCGTCTTGAAAGTGGTGGGGGGATGGTTCATGGTTATGGCCTTGCTTCATCACAATTAGATCGTCTACGTGATGCGAATATTACGCTGACTATTTCAGTGGATAAAGTTGCCGCTTCAGGCGGTTATATGATGGCGTGTATCGGTGAGAAAATCATTGCTGCACCGTTCGCGATTGTAGGTTCTATTGGGGTTGTGGCGCAATTGCCTAACTTTAGTAAGTTGTTGAAAAGAAATGATATTGAATTCGAACAACTGACCGCAGGTGAATACAAACGTACGTTAACCATGTTTGGTGAAAATAGCGATAAAGCACGTGAGAAGTTTCAATTGGAATTGGAAGAAACACACGTGTTATTTAAAGACTTCATTCATGAACATCGTGCCGATCTTGATCTTGAAAAAGTGGCGACTGGTGAGCATTGGTTTGGAAAGCAAGCGCTAGAGTTAGGTCTCATTGATGCGATACAAACCTCTGATGATTATGTAACTCAAGCATGTAAAGATCGTGAAGTATTAGCGATTCATTATGTGCAGAAGAAAAAGTTGGGTGCAAAAATTGCGGGCATCGCAGGGCAGTCAGCAGAAAATGTCTTCATGCGTATGATCAATATTGGTCAACGACCGATTGTTTAAATTTTTAAGTTGTAGTAATTAACGAAAAAAGGCTGAATGATTCAGCCTTTTTTATTGCCAAATTTATCGACATTATTTAATGGTAAATTCTTTTGATAATTGGTGAGCTAAATATTTAAACATATTAAAAACAGCGGTGGTTTTTTCTGTTGGTAAGCCTTGGTCTGATAAAAAATACTCGCCTTTAAATACGAGTACTTCTTCTTTTTCTTCAACGCCAGTTGCACGCATACCTTCGAGGTAATTTTCGTGATCTTGAATGATTTGATTGGCGATTAACAGTAAATCAGCCTCAGAAATGGATTTTTTCACGCTCATAAGTCACTCATTGTTAATGATATAAAAGAGGGATTTTAAGCTGAATTTACCGAAATCACAATTGATGTACATCATCGTAAATAAAATTAAAAAGAGCGAGAAAATCGAACTTTATTGTGAGCAACCGCAAGGTATTGGACCAATATTTTTGAGCTATTTGTCAGTAAATGCTAATAGGTGCGCAGCGTTATGATTGTATATATTGAGCAAAGTAATCGGCCATTACATTCCTTTAACAACTGTCCAAAGTGCGAGCGGTTAACATCAATTGTAAAAAAAGTGGTTGACGTGATGGCATACACCCTCAATAGTAATATATAGATAAAATCTCAATTTATAGCTGTGGATAATATTATTTTCGACAGTTTTGTATTTCAGCACGAGGGCGTTAGTGAGACATTATGGGTAAATCTCTAGTTATCGTGGAGTCACCAGCCAAAGCTAAAACTATTAACAAATACCTTGGCAAAGACTTCATCGTAAAATCCAGTGTAGGTCACGTTCGTGATTTGCCTATGGGTTCGACAAGCACCGGAAAGAAAACGGCGGCAGCGTCAACCAAAGGTATGAGTGTTGAAGATAAAGCACGCATTAAAAAAGAAAGAGACAAGAAGAACCTGATCAATAAAATGGGAATCGACCCATATAATGATTGGGCGGCGAATTATCAAATTCTTCCTGGCAAAGAAAAAGTCGTAGCAGAATTACAAAAACTGGCTGAAAACGCAGACACTATCTATCTCGCAACCGATTTAGACCGTGAAGGGGAAGCTATTGCGTGGCACCTTCGCGAGATCATCGGTGGTGATGATTCACGCTATAAACGAGTCGTTTTTAACGAAATTACAAAAAATGCGATTCAACAAGCATTTGAAACTCCGGGCGAATTAAGTATGCCGGGGGTTAATGCACAGCAAGCACGTCGTTTCTTAGACCGTGTTGTAGGCTTCATGGCTTCTCCGCTATTGTGGAAAAAAGTGGCACGTGGTTTGTCTGCTGGTCGTGTTCAATCCGTTGCCGTGAAAGTTTTGGTTGAGCGTGAGCGTGAAATCAATGCCTTTATTCCTGAAGAGTTCTGGGATATTCATGCTGATACACTGACGTCTGGAAAAGAAAATTTCCGTCTGCAAGTTGCACAGCGTAATGGTTCGGTATTTAAACCACTGAATCAAGCGGATACAGAATCAGCGGTAAGTATTCTTGAAAAAGCGGAATACGAAGTTTGTAAACGTGAAGATCGCCCAACGAAAAGTAAGCCATCGGCACCTTATATCACGTCGACACTACAACAAGCAGCAAGTACACGCTTAGGTTACGGTGTTAAAAAGACCATGATGCTAGCTCAGCGCCTCTATGAGGGCGGTTACATCACTTATATGCGTACTGACTCAACTAACTTGAGTAAAGAAGCTGTAGAGACGTTACGTGAGTTTATTGGTTCTGAGTATGGCGAGAGCTATTTACCGGCTGCTCCAATTATTTATGGAAGCAAAGAAGGCGCACAAGAAGCTCACGAAGCGATTCGTCCTTCTAGTGTGGATGTGAAAGTTGACGACCTGCAAGGTATGGAAGCGGACGCTCATAAACTTTACAATTTAATTTGGAATCAATTTGTGTCATGTCAAATGACGCCAGCACAATATGATTCAACCACATTGAGCGTAAAAGCCGATGAATTCACCTTAAAAGCGAAAGGTCGTATCCTTAAGTTTGATGGTTGGACTCGTGTGCAACGTCCAATGGGTAAAAATGAAGATCAATTGCTTCCTGCCGTTCAACTTGGCGATAAGCTAAAACTAGAACAGCTTGATCCAAAACAACACTTTACTAAGCCACCAGCGCGTTTCACTGAAGCAGCATTGGTTAAAGAACTTGAGAAAAAAGGCATTGGTCGTCCATCGACTTATGCATCAATCATCTCAACGATTCAAGACCGTGGCTACGTTCGTGTTGAAAGCCGTCGTTTCTATGCAGAAAAAATGGGCGAAATTGTTACTGACCGTCTAAATCAATCGTTTGATGATTTAATGGATTACGATTTTACTGCTCGCATGGAAGGCAATTTGGATAAGATTGCTGAAGGCAGCAAAGATTGGAAAGAAGTGCTAAATGCGTTCTTCCAAGACTTCACTGACGATATAGCAAAAGCTGAGCTTGATGAATCAGAAGGCGGCATGTCACCAAATAATATCGTAGAAACTGATATTAAGTGTCCGACGTGTGACCGTAATATGGGTATTCGTACTGCATCAACTGGGGTATTCCTTGGTTGTTCAGGTTACGCATTACCGCCAAAAGAGCGCTGTAAGAAAACGATTAACTTAGGTAATGAAGAGGGCATTATAAATGTTCTTGAAGAAGACGTAGAAACGGCCGCATTACGTGCCAAAAAACGTTGTCCTAAGTGTGAAACAGCAATGGACCCTTACCTAATCGATCAAGATCGTAAACTGCACGTTTGTGGTAATAACCCGAACTGTGATGGTTATATTGTTGAGAAAGGTGAATTCCAACTTAAAGGCTATGATGGACCCATTGTTGAATGTGACAAATGTGGTTCTGATATGGAACTTAAGAACGGTCGCTTTGGTAAATACATGGATTGTACGAGTGAGACGTGTAAAAACACACGTAAGATCCTAAGAAATGGCGATGTTGCGCCACCAAAAGAAGATCCAGTACACCTTCCTGAATTGGAATGTGAAAAATCTGACGCGTACTTTGTATTGCGTGATGGTGCGTCTGGGTTATTCTTAGCGGCAAGTACCTTCCCTAAATCGCGTGAAACACGTGCGCCATTAGTGGAAGAGTTAGTTCGCTTTAAAGATCGCCTATCACCTAAGTTCTTATACTTAACGGAAGCGCCAACGCACGATCCAGACGGTAAACCAGCCGTAATTCGTTTTAGCCGTAAGACTAAAGAAAATTACGTTCGTACTGAAACTGATGGTAAGCCATCAGGTTGGACGGGGTTGTATCTTGATGGGAAATGGGCTGTTACCGATAAGCGTAAAAAGCCAAAAGCTGAGAAAGAGTCTTAATAATTAAGACATTATAATCAGAAATAGATAAATGAGAGCTGCAGATATGCGGCTCTTTTTTTATGATACCACTGTCACAAAATTTCATATTTATTCTTATTTCGAAATAATGATTGATCTAACACGTCATACCGAACGCGCGCTCAAGTAGATAATAATAGCCATCACCATTTATTGTTCTATGGAAGTCGGTAGCGTTATGCGTCAATACATGAAGTATTTAATCCCAACAATTATCCCTCTTATCATCCTTTTGATGCCATTGTCTGCTTTTCCTTTTGAAGGCATGACAGTTATTCAGCAACGGGTGATCGCTATTTTCTTACTCGCTGCATTATGTTGGGTATTTGAACCAATCCCTATTTACGCCACTTCCGTTGTTATCATTGTTTTAGAACTGCTAATGGTATCGGATAAAGGCCTTTTCATATTTAAATTGAATCAAGATGCGCCGCAATTTGGCGAGCTTCTTAATTACACCGACATCATGGCCACGTTTGCTAGCCCAATTATCATGTTGTTTTTAGGTGGATTCTTTCTGGCAATGGCCGCTACGAAATACCGTTTAGATGTTAACTTAGCCAGAGTATTGTTGAAGCCATTTGGAAAAGATCCAAAATTTGTCATGCTTGGTTTGATGTTGATTACGGGCATTTTCTCAATGTTCATGTCTAACACCGCAACTACCGCAATGATGTTATCTATCTTAACGCCTGTAATTGCCGTATTTGGACCTAAAGATCCAGGTCGTATTGCTTTTGCATTGTGTATTCCAATTGCGGCGAATATTGGTGGTATTGGTACTCCTATCGGAACACCACCTAATGCGATAGCGTTGAAATACTTAGTTGGAGATAATTTAATTACCTTTGGTGAGTGGATGGTCTTTGGTGTGCCATTTGTTATCGTCATGATGGCATTAGCATGGTTTTTAATTACCTACTTATACCCTGCAAAGCAGACGGTAATGAATTTAGACATTAAAGGTAAGTTCTTAAAAACACCGAAAGCGATCATGGTTTACATTACGTTTGCTGGAACGATCTTATTATGGTTAATGGGATCAAGTCATGGCATGAACTCTTATACGGTTGCTTTAATACCTGTGGCGATATTCTCAATAACAGGGATCATTAATAAAGAAGATCTTAAGAAAATTTCATGGGATGTTCTATGGTTAGTATCAGGGGGTATTGCACTTGGTTTGGCTTTGGATAAGACCGGTTTAGCGAAGTTAGTGGTTCATAGTATTCCATTTGATGCGTACTCACCTTATGTTGTTTTATTTGGTGCCGCCTTCCTGTGTTTAATTATGGCTAACTTTATGTCTCATACTGCGACAGCAAATTTATTAATGCCGATTATGGCGGCGCTAGGCACGTCTATGACGTCATTAACGCCATTGGGTGGGGAGCTTACTTTAATCTTAATTGTGACGTTTGCTGCGTCGTTAGGTATGTCGTTACCAATTAGTACGCCACCGAATGCATTAGCGCACGCAACAGGTAATGTCGAAAGCAGCCAAATGGCAAAAACGGGCGTTATATTGGGTATTGTTGGTGTGTTATTGAGTTTTGTTATGGTGTGGGTTTTACATACAGTCGGACACATTGGTTAACTTATGAATCAAGCGAAATTACAGCGTATTATTGATGTTTATTTTAATCAACCTGAACGTAGAATCATGATTCCAGCAGGGGAGACGATACTGGTTCAGGGGGAGAATAATGAGCGTCTCTATTATGTTTGTTCAGGTGAGCTTGAGGGGTTTTATCTGGAAGAAGAGGCGACGCATTCCGTTAAGGTGTTCAGTGCATCAGAGGGGGCGTTTATTGGCGTACACAGTTTATTTTCTGAAACGTTCATTGCATCTTCAACCGTGATAAGTAAAACCGACAGCGAGTTAAGTTGGATAGATACCAATACCGTTGCTATTGATTTTGATCGCTATGGTCCATTAAGTGCACAATTTACTCCTGTTATCGTTAATGAGCTATCTCGCAGGCAGCGAAGGGCGACAAAAGAAGCGATTGAAAAAGAAAACGCATTACAAAAGTTATACACCGCAGAGCAAATGACAACGTTAGGTCAATTGGCAGCAGGCATTGCGCATGAATTAAATAATGCGGTTGGTGTATTAAGCAGTAAAACAGATCGGCTACAAAATATTATTTTAGAGCTGTTAGAAGAGATACACCCAGAAGCCAGTCAGTTTGTTGATCAGGGTTTATTACACGGACAAAATATCAGCTCCTCTGAAGTACGTATCAGAGGGCGAGAGTTAGAAAGTCACTATGGTTTTGATAGAGACACCGCACGTGAATTAGCAAGAGCGGTGCCTAGTGGTGAGTTATCTCATTATTGGTTAAATAGCCCAGAGCAAGCCATTCGTTATTGGAATATTGGCCGTGATTTGCATGACATGAGATTAGCGGCAAGACACTCTGTTGGTATTGTTCGTTCAGTTAAACAACTTGGTAGAACAGACATCGATACCGATGAACTACTGGATGTAAATGACAGCATTAATAAAGCGCTCGTGCTATTACAAAGTGATTTACGTCGAGTGTCAGTACATCTTAGTCCCGCCGCATTACCTATGATTAGAGCATCAGCTACCGAGCTTGTTCAAATTTGGGCTAATGTAATTAAAAATGCCAGTGATGCGATGGTTGATATTGACGAACCTGTTATTGAAATATCAACCCGTGTTTCAAACCGTTTTGTGCTGGTGACTATTGCGAATAATGGTCCTGAAATAGATGAAGCGACAAGACGGAAAATTTTTCAGCCTAACTTTACAACCAAAAAAGGCGGACTCTCTTTTGGATTGGGGTTGGGGCTCTCCATCGTAAAACGAATTATCAGTGGATACGGTGGATCTATTGCAGTAAAAAGCAATCAAGAGAAAACCATTTTTAGAATTAAATTGCCAGTCGAGGACGGTCATGGAAAAAATTAATCTGATTTGCGTAGACGATCAACGTGAAGTGTTGAGTGCGGTTCTGCAAGATTTAGCGCCATTGAAGTCATGGATTAACATTGAAGATTGTGAATCAGCATCTGAGGCGTTGGATTTAATGGAAGAGTTGGATAACGAAGGCGGGCATATTGCTCTTGTGTTATCTGATCATGTTATGCCGGGGAAAAGTGGCGTTGAGCTGTTAACTGAAATTTCTCAAGACTATCGTTTTTTAAGAACAAAGAAAGTGTTGTTAACCGGGCAGGCGACACATCAAGATACTATTACGGCAATTAACCGAGCACGTATTGAAAGTTACATTGAGAAACCGTGGAATGCGAGTGAGTTATTAGCGTTATCTCGACGTTTAATTACGGAGTATATTTTTGATAAAGGCTTGGAATATACCGATTATCAAGAGCATTTAGATCAACAAGTGGTACTTGCTCGTTTACGTTAATCGTATTTTAATGTGAGATATAAAAAACTCGCTTGCATTATCGTTACCTGCAAGCGAGTCAATTTATCGTTCAGAACAGGAAGGTAATTTCTTTAAATCAATTCATTACCTGATTTTTCATTGTGATGGAAATCGTTGATATTCCCCAATGTCGTTGATGCAATGTTATCGAGTGCTTCGTCAGTTAAGAAAGCTTGGTGTCCTGTAAACAACACGTTATGGCATGCTGATAAACGACGGAAAACGTCATCCGTAATAATGTCATTCGATTTATCTTGGAAAAACAGCTCTTTTTCTTGGTCATAAACATCTAAACCAAGAGCGCCAATCTTACCGCTTTTAAGTGCTTCAATTGCGCTTGCTGAATTCAGTAACCCACCTCGACTGGTATTAATGATCATGACACCATCTTTCATTTTAGCGAAAGAATCGGTATCTAAAAGATGCGTGTTATCTGCAGTCAAAGGACAATGCAGAGTAATCACATCTGATTGAGCAAAAATATCGTCTAATGATGTGTACGTAATACCTAAATCAATCGCTACTTGGCTTGGGTAAGGGTCATAGCACAAAATGTTCATGCCAAGACCTTTCAAAATTCGCATTGTCGCTAAACCAATTTTACCAGAGCCAATGACGCCCGCCGTTTTACCAAAGAAGTTAAATCCAGTTAAGCCTTCTAGAGAGAAGTTAGCATCACGCGTGCGTTGATACGCTTTATGGAAACGACGATTCAAACACATCATCAGTCCAACAGCATGTTCTGCAATGGCTTCTGGAGAATAAGCAGGGACACGAACCACTTGTAAACCAAGGGCTTTTGCTGCATCTAGGTCAACCCGATCAAAACCTGCACAACGCATGGCAATTAATTTAGTGCCTTGAGAAGCCAGCTTTTTTAATACGGGAGCCGATAAGTCATCATTTACAAACGCACAAATAACGTCAGCGCCATCGGCAATAGGCGCTGTACTTTCGTTTAGTTGAAAGTTGAAATACTGACATTCGAACTGATACTTTTCATTGATACTATTAAATGAAGATTCGTCATAAGACTTAGTGCTAAACATCGCGATTTTCATATAATATCCTTACAAATAAATGGGTTATATTCATAGTGTCTACCTACACTTTACCACTATTTAGAATAAATATAAGAGAATAGATAAGGTGAAAATGCATCTCAGAACTATAATTGGTTGATATATGAACAGGTCTAGGCTATTTAGGGTGAAAATACATGAATAAATAGGGAGTTTAGCGATTGCGTTCTAGTAATTGATAATAGATATCATTTATCCTCACTGAACAATTAAATATAGGGTTCCTATTATGATGCAGAAAATTACTGACTGGTTATCCAGAGATCCAGATCCTAAAACTCGTGAAGAACTTCAACAGCTAGTTGATCAAAACAACACAGAAGAACTGACTGATCGTTTTCAATCTCGTCTACAGTTTGGTACTGCAGGGCTGAGAGGCATGGTAGGTGCTGGGCCAAATAGAATGAACCGCTTAGTGATACAAGAAACGGCAGCGGGTCTTGGCCACTATTTAATTGAACACATTACTGACGCGAAACAACGTGGTGTTGTGATTGGTTATGATGGACGTACAGATTCACAACAATTTGCTTATGATACTGCCAGTGTATTAACAGCATTAGGTGTCCGCGTTTATTTAACCAGTAACGTAGCTGCAACGCCAATTGTCGCGTACGGGATTAAGCATTTTAATGCCGCAGGTGCCGTGGTGGTTACGGCGAGTCATAATCCACCAGAATATAATGGGTTTAAAGTGTATTGGGAAAATGGCGCACAAATTATTCCCCCACATGACTCTGGTATCGCAAGTGACATTGATACGGCTTCTGTAAAACCCATTCCATATTTGTCATTAGATGACGCGAAAGAACAAGGGCTACTGATCTGGCTAGAAGATGATTACTACCAAAGTTATCGTCATACCATGAATAACAATCCACTGTTATCTAATCATACAAACCCATCTGCGATTTCAATCGCTTATACAGCGATGCATGGTGTGGGTGCTGATATGGCAGAAACCTTGTTGCGTGATGCTGGATTTAACCATGTGTACAGCGTACCAGAGCAAAGAGAACCAGACGGAACATTCCCAACGGTAAACTTCCCCAATCCAGAAGAAAAGGGGGCGATGGATATGGTGATTGCATTAGCGCAGTCTGTAAATGCAGAGTTGGCTTGTGCAAATGATCCTGATGCCGACCGCTTTGCATTAGCGGCCAGAAAAGCCGATGGTACTTATCAAATGCTAACGGGTGATCAAGTTGGTATTTTGTTTGGCCATTATTTATTGAATCACACTGACGCGAGTAAACAACTTGTAGGCAATACGATAGTGTCTTCGACATTGTTGAAAAAAATTGCCGAATCGATGGGGGCGGAATACTTTCAAACCTTAACTGGTTTTAAATGGTTGACGAATGTAGCCATGCAAAAACAGAGTGAAGAAAAGCAATTTTTATTTGCTTATGAAGAAGCTCTTGGCTACACCGTAGGCAGTAAAGTATGGGATAAAGATGGTTTGTCTGCTCTGGTTGCCTTTGCTCAATTGGCGGCCGAGTTATCGACTCAGGGTAAAACTGTTTGGGATCAGTTAGAAGCGATTTACCGCCAGCACGGTGTATATGTTAATGCCCAACGCAGTATTGCATTGGCGCCAAACTCGCCGTCTATTGGTGACAAGCTTCGAGCTAATCCACCGAAAGAAATTGCGGGTTTTACTGTGGTGGTTACTGACGATCTTAACGCGTCATTAAGGTTCATGGCTGATGGAACAACAGACGTTATTGACTTACCAGCCAGTGATGTTGTTATTTATCATCTAGATAATGGGGCTCGTATCATTGTCCGTCCATCAGGCACTGAACCTAAACTGAAATGTTACTATGAAGTCGTACAAGCTTTTTCAGAAGGGGATGATTATCTTGCCGTTCAAGAAAAAGCGAATGCAGCCATGTCTCATTTAATTGCAGAGCATCAAAAAAGTCTATAAATACATCTACTGTATCTATTTCTTAAATCATTAATGGCCTCAAATTATATTTGAGGCCATTTTTTATGTGATAAATAACGGATTTTATTCCCCTAATATAAGCATAATTACGCCCGTTATATTATTTGTGTGATTTATATATCTTATTTTTTGACTTGTCACTTGAATGTTTGGCAACGTATCACAAATTGATTTTGATGCTTCAAAAATCCAGTAAATGGTCTAAATATCAACTTACTATATGGTTGTTTAATACTTAATATCTCTGTGTTAATTAAATCCATGTTGAATTTAATTAACATTTTTTAATAGTATCGAGCGGCGTTTTTTAGTGCTCTTTATTGTTGAGATAAATACCAACGTGATAATTAAGCATGTCAGGTAATGTCGTAGAAATAAGGTCATTTTTTAAGAGAAAGGCGTATTTCATATTCGTTCCTATTTGCTAAATATCTAGAGAATACAACGACACAGTAGCGTGTCAGTGTCATTTCACTATAAGTAATGAAGGACTCATATGAAGTTTAAACGATCTTTTCTCGCATTTGCTATCGCTTTTGGTCTCACCGGTTGTGGTGATGAAACTGTGAATCACATTACTAATGCTGATCCCCATGTACCTTCTGTCACTATTCCACAGGTTTCTGGTGTTGCTAAATATGTAAATCCTTTTATTGGCACTGGCGCGGATGGTCACACTTTCCCTGGTGCAGTATATCCTTCAGGTATGGTTCAATTATCACCTGATACCGAAATGGATGGTTGGGGGTCAGCTGCGGGTTATTTTGACCATGGTAAATTAATAGATATTCCAGTGTATGGTTTTTCTCATACGCATTTATCGGGTACGGGTATTACGGATTTAGGTGATGTTCTTGTACTTCCGTTTATAGATAAATCGAGTGCAACGTTTAATACATTTAATAAGAAAAATGAAGTGGCTCAAGCGGGTTATTATTCTGTTGAACTTAATAATGGTGAAATAAAAGCAGAGTTAACAACATCACCTCGTGTTGGTTATCATCGTTATACTTTTAAAGATGGAAACACCCCTTTTATTAAGTTGGATCTTGATCATACCTTAAATAAATCGTGGGGAAATAGAACGACCATTGGCGATATTGAAATTGTGGATGAATACACGATCCGCGGTAAACGAAGTTCTGATGGTTGGGCTAATAATCAGCATATTTATTTTTATGCAAAATTTAGTCAGCCAATCATTAAAGCAACCGCTCTGGTTGATGATGTTGAAATTGAAATCGCGCTTAAAAATGACGTAAGTATCGAAGCGATTCATACCATTGCTTATTTAGAGTTTGCGAAATCAAATAAACCCGTTGAAATGAAAGTGGCTATTTCACCGGTTAGTGTTGAGGGTGCGCAAGGTAACTTAGACACTGAAATTCCTCATTGGGATTTTGCTAAAGTTCGTAATACGTCTTTAAATGCTTGGAACCAAGAATTAAGCAAAATAAAAGTTGAAGGCGGCACAGAAGAACAACGTGAGATTTTTTATACCTCGCTTTACCACGCATCAATTGCACCAATGATTTTTCAAGATGCTGATGGTAAATATCGCGCAATGCGTACTCAGGAAATTAAAGACGCTGGGGAAACGCCAAATTATTCTATTTATTCTATGTGGGATACGTTCCGTGCATTCCACCCATTGCAGACCATCATTAATCCACAGCGAGCAGAAGAATACGCGAATGATTTAATTCGTAAATATGAAGATGGTGGCATTCTTCCTAAGTGGGAATTGCATGGTCACTATACGGGCACGATGATTGGTTTTCCTGCGATTTCTATTATTGCTGATGCGATGGCGAAAGGCCTTAATGTTGATCCTGAAAAAGCAAAAGAAGCCGCTGAATTTACGGCTCGTTACCAAGAGAAAGCACAGTTCGTTAACGCAGGCTGGACAGAAGATCAGAACTTAGGTGCCGCGAACGTAGTGCAAGTAAAAGTGTATGAAGAAAATGGGTTTGTACATCATGGTTATTGGAACTCGGCTTCTTACACATTAGAGTTTGCTTATGGTGACTGGGCAATGTCTGAAATTGCTCGTATGAGTGGTGATGTTGCACTTCAAGACGAGTTTATTGCTCGTGCTGATAACTGGAAAAACCATTGGGATGAGGAAACTGGATTTTTACGTCCAAAAAACCATCCAGAAAGTACTCGTCCAGAAAAACCCGCCTCAGAGTTTAACCATCCAATTGCTAATTGTGGACTGGATAATGGGGTTGAAAAGTGCATATTCGAACCATTTGATCCCTATTATGTAGACGAGTTCGCCTTTACTGAAGGTAACGCATGGCAATGGAAGTTCCAGCCGATGCATGACTTTGAAGGGCTAAAAGAAGCCATCTATCAAGCCGATATTACAAAAGGGAAAGAGACCTCACCGGAGAAGGCGTTCCGTGAAGATCTTGATGAACTTTTTAATGCAAGCTCTGCAAATACGGGCGAAGAACTGCCAGATCTAACAGGGTATGTTGGTCAATATATGCATGGTAACGAGCCATCACACCATATTCCTTATCTATACAACATGACTGATGAGCCTTGGAAAACACAAGAGTACTTAGACCGTATCATGAGTGAAATGTATTCAGCAACGCCAACCGGAATTGTCGGTAATGAAGATGTTGGCCAAATGTCCTCGTGGTACATCATGTCAGCGATGGGGTTCTATCAAGTGACTCCTGTTGATCCAACTTACAGCATTGGACGCCCACTATTTGATAAAGCAGTATTGGCAGTCAAAGGAGGGGAGTTCACGGTTACCGCGGATAACAACAGTCCGCATAATAAATTTGTTAAATCGGTCACGATCAACGGCCAACCACTGACTGATTTTTCATTCGCACACAGTGATATAAAAGCCGGTGGTAATTTGCATTTTGTGATGACTGGCGATAAAAAAGAAGCAATGAAAGCGAATCTAAAATAACCCTACACTGGTGCTGTTTATGCAGCGCCAGTGACTTTTTTAAGTATAAGGATTTACATGAAATTTAAACTCTCTTTCTTAACATTCGCTGTGGTTTTCGGTCTTATTGGATGCGGTGACGAAACCGTGAATAATGTTTATTCTGAAGCCAATGATTCTGATAATCCAGTCACATTGCCATTTCCAGCGCTTGAAGGGAACGTCGCTTACATTAATCCATTTATAGGCACAGGCTTTAATGGTCATACTTTTGCCGGTGCTGTTGTACCAGAAGGCATGGTGCAATTATCTCCAGATACTGAATTAGTCGGATGGCATTCTGCGTCAGGGTACCATTATGATAAAGATACATTATTCGGCTTTTCTCACACTCATATTAGCGGTGCGGGAATGGGAGGGCTTGGTGATATTCAATTCCTTCCATTCACAGAAGAGAATCAAAAGTACATTGATGAATCCGATGATTATCGTAAGGCAAAATTTGTTAAGTTAGATAAAACAACAGAGGTCGCTGAAGCGGGTTATTATTCTGTAGAAATCGCCGACAATGGGATTAAAGCAGAACTTACCGCGTCTGAACGAGTTGGCTTTCACCGTTATACTTACCCTAAAGGCGAAGCCATAAAGCTTAAGATAGATTTAAACTCTATCTTAAATTCTGATTGGGGTTCAACCTCTCTTCGTAATCAATTGCAGATAAGTAACGACGGCTACACGATTACGGGCGAAAAAGATTCGGCGAACTTTTCTGGTTGGGCGAAGAATCAAAAAGTATTTTTCCATGCCACTTTCGATAAGAAAATTAAAGACGTTTATCTATTAGCTGGTGGCGTTAAAGTAAATGGTTTGATTGCGGAGCACCGTTCTGAGCTGATTTACAACGATGAAGGTGTTGCAATTAAGCGAACAAAAGCCGATGTAACTGCCTATATAGAATTTGAATCTGGTGACAGTCAAGAATTGAACGCACAAGTGGCTATTTCTGGCGTGAGTGCTGAAGGTGCGAAAGGAAATCACGATGCAGAGGCTTATACGGAAGGTAAGTTAACGCCATTTGATCTTGCCCGAGGTAATGCGGTTAAAAAATGGAGCAAAGCGTTAAACTTCTTTATTAAAGGCGGAACCGAAGAAGAAAAAGAGATTTTCTATACGGCATTGTACCACACTAAAATTGCCCCAATCGTATATCAAGACGTAGATAATAGCTTCCGAGGAATGGGGGTTGGTTCTATGCGTAATGGGGAGGGGGAATACCGAATTACTTATGGAACCGCCACTGACGAAAAGCCTAATTTTACGGTCTATTCTTTATGGGATACCTTTCGTGCGCTGCATCCTTTAAAAACGATTACAGAGCCGACCCGAGCGGTTCAATACGCGAAGAACTTAGTTCAAAAGCAAATGGAAAGTGGGTTGCTACCTAAATGGGAGCATATGGGTGACGAAACTGGAACAATGGTAGGTTATCCCGCGGTTGCTGTTATTGCTGATGCCATGACTAAGTACCCAGAAGAATTCTCGCAAGAAGAGAAGGTTCAAGCTCTGAATGCGGCTATCGCTTCGTCAACGTATAAGCCTGAAGAGTTTCCTGAGTGGGATAAACAAGTTCTTGATAAAACATTAACCACACACGTTAAATACATTGAAGACCCCGCGTTTGGCTTTGCTCCTGCTATTCAAAGAGATGCAGAAGGTAATGCGGTGGACCCCGATTACACAATCGAATCCGTATCTTATGGGTTAGAGAATGCTTACTATGATTGGTGTATCTCGCAGATTGCAGAGATGGTGGGGGATGAGAAAAATGCCGTTCTTTATTTAGATCGCGCCGCATTATTTAAACGATATTTTGATAACAATCCAGACAAATACGCTTCAGAAGGTGTGACAGGATTTATGCGCCCAGTAATGGCAACGGGTGATTTTATGACCCCTTTTGACCCGTATGGAACAGCGCATGAAACGGGGAATTATACCGAAGGTAATGCATGGCAGTGGACGTGGTTTGCCCCTCACGATATTGATGGATTAAAAGAGATAATGGGCGGGGACAAAGCGTTTCTAACAAACTTAGATGCCACGTTTTTAGCGAAACCTTCAGGCCAAGAAACGGCCGATATGTCGGGGTTAATTGGTCAAGTTGCTTTTGGTAATGAGCCGTCACACCATATTCCTTACTTATATAATTGGACTTCAGAGCCCTGGAAAACACAAGAAGTCGTTGATTACATTCTTGATGAAATGTATCACGCGACACCTGAAGGTATTGTTGGTAATGAAGACGTCGGCTCAATGTCAGCTTGGTACGTGATGTCTGCAATGGGTTTTTACCAAGTGAATGGCGCGGCACCTATCTATACTGTTGGACGTCCATTATTTGATGAGATTCGTCTTCCTGTTAAAAATGGGTTCTTTACGGTAAGAGCCGCGAATAACGCGGATGAAAATATGTATATCAAATCGGTCACGATTAACGGAAAGCAACTTGAAAGCGGTTTATTCTTTGAGCATAAAGAATTTAAAGCGGGTGGTGATTTAAGTTTTGTCATGACAGGGGATAAAAATGAAGCAATGAAACCTCAAGTGAAGTCATAAACAGTCATTCCTAGGTTTCTGGGCGGTGATGAAGTTGTCGAGGCGTTCGCTTCAAGATATATGAGTTATTACATCTAAAGCGGTAGGTATAAGCTTACCGTTTTTTATTATCAGCTTAAAAGTTTACCAACTCAAAAGGTAATTATGTAAATTTATATCTGTGTTTTAGAGCATGAAAGTTTTATTCGAGGTGCAGCAATTACGACGCTGAGTTCTGAGGTAAAAAAGGGCTGTCTAATTTATACTATTCCCATATTTATGAATGGCCAGATCCCATTCAGCTACCAGAAAAAATTCATGATGTTGTTTTAGGTAAGCCACTAAGTTGGTGGGGCGAAACATGGCATCGTTTTAATCATCAATACAATGATAAGACGTGGTCAATTGCGGTGGGATCATTAACAAAAAAGAAAGAAGATAAGGTTGATGGTTTGATTGCTTTATTTCCAACACACCCTGATTGGAATCAATTATTTTGGGATGGTTTTCATTCATGGATCTCAAATGAGAGTACAAGAAAAATAAGTCATCGTTATTTAATGCAGTGGGTAAAAGTGTATCGATTCTTATATAACTTTATAGAGGTAGGGAACCGTTTAAACACCAATTTATCCTTGAATATGGAATCGATAGAGGAGTTGGTTACTTTTTTAAATAACTCAGCAATAGAGAGTCGAAATGAAAAAAGCCAGTAATCAGTTACTGGCTTTTTTCATTATTACGCGATGAAGAACGTGCTCAACATCCATAAGGCGAGAATAATAAATATTCCTCCCATGAATTTGTGTTGATACGTTCTAAACTTTATGTTGTTAATTAATGATTTACCAAGGCTACCGACTAAAGCAACCAAAAGTAAATTGAATAGCAGGCCAAGTACATTCAGTAATAAGCCAAGTGCTAGCATTTGCTCACCAGATGTTGCGGCAATATTCGTTGAAACAAACTGTGGTAAAAACATCACAAAGAAAACCAATGCTTTAGGGTTGAGTAAATTACTGACTAAAGCTCGTTGGTAAAAAGTGGTCGCCATTTTTGAACTATCAGCAAGTTCTGGTGCTTCATCAGCCTCAGCCCGAATGCAATCCCAACCCATTTTTAATAAATATATGCCACCTAATAGATGCAGGGCTTTCAATGCGAGCGGGCTCATTGCAATTAAGGCTGAAACGCCTAAAGCGGCAAGCAGCGTTAAGATGATGCCAGATGTAGCATTCCCCAAGCTAGCAAATAAGCCAACCTTACGGCCATAGCTCATGCTTGAGCTTGCAATTAATAACATGTCTGGGCCCGGCAGTAATAAAAGGGCAATTACTGCAGTCAAATAAACTGGAAGAATAGATATATCAATCATTATTATATTTTGAATTATAAATTAAGGAGCGGATTTTATAGTAGTGAAGTGATAATTTCCATGGCTAAAAAATTAACGGATGATAATAATACGATATATTAAAAAATACTGATAACAATGTTAACTGATGTGATTGTTATCGCGGCCTTCTATGTGTTTTTTGTATGAGAAAAATAATAAGAGTGCGTTACAATGACAAAATGGACAATAATCATTCAGTGAAGAATAACGATGAACACCTATCCCTTTCAACCCCCGTTAAGCGACTCTAATTCTCGTCTTTTTTGGCAAGGCACATTCGCTATGCTCCCTCTTAGTATTGCAGTATTACCGTGGGGCTTATTAGCAGGATCATTTGCAATAGATGTTGGATTAACGCCTTTTGAAGGCCAAGCACTTTCCGCTATATTATTCGCAGGATCAGCACAGCTCGTTGCTATGGGGATGATCAAAGCAGGAGCAGGGCTAACCACGATGTTATTGACCACGTTTTTTATTACGTCACGCCACTTTCTCTACAGCGTGTCGATGAGAGATAAGATCAGTCCTTTGCCACTTCGTTGGCGTTTGTCGTTGGGCTTTCTGCTGACGGACGAATTATTTGCGGTATGCGGGCATCAATCAAAAAAACAGTTTAATCGGTGGTATGCATTAGGGGCAGGGTTCAGTTTCTATTTCTTTTGGAATGTTGCTACGTTGGCTGGAATTATTGCAGGCAGTTACCTTCCCTTATTAAATGAATTGGGGTTAGAGTTTGCTGTTGCCGCTACCTTTATCGCGATTGTCGTACCTACCATAAAAAACATACCAGTATTGGTTTCAGTGTTGAGTGCGTTAGTACTTTCTGTCGTATTAAATTATTTCTCAGTGGAAGGGAGTTTGATGATAGCAAGCATTGGTGGCATGTGTTTAGGGTATTTAACGGAAACGCTAAGAGGGGGTAAATCATGATATTTTTATCGATTTTAGCTATGACGACATTGGTGTTTTTAAGCCGCTATTTATTTTTAGAACCTAAACTCCCACTGCGACTTAATGCTCAAACGCAACGGTTATTAAGTTATTCTAGTCCGGCGGTGTTAACCGCTATTTGGGCTCCAATTGTGTTTATGCCAAACAATGAGTTGTCTCTATCTGGTTCTAACCCGTACTTATGGGGCGCATTAATTGCGGCAGTAATCGCATGGAAAACTAAGAATGTATTATTGACGACCATTGTGAGCATGGTGGTGTTTTTAGTGCTGAATTTATGGGTATTTATAGGGTAAGGCTATCTTGCGACCCATTCTGTTTCTATTAGGGTTTTATCGCCTGATTTTAAGCGACTAAGAAAAATATCACCGCAGTGGATTTCGCCTACGCCTTGTGGGGTTCCACTCATGATCACATCTCCATCATATAATTGAGTATAACTTTGTAGATCTGCAAGGATGGTTTCTGGAGAATAAATCATTTGGCTTACGTTGCCGCATTGTACGCGGATGCTATTTATAAACAGTTCAATTTGAAGTGTATTAATATCAATCGTGTCTAAGGGAATAAAGCGACTAAATAGGGCCGAGCCATTGAACGCTTTTGCTCTTTCCCACGGTAATCCTTTCTTTTTTAGATAAGATTGTAACTCACGCTTAGTCAGATCAAGCCCAATAGCCACTGCAGACAGTTGTCCATTTTCGATTAAAAAACAGATTTCAGCTTCATAATGTAAGGTTTCTTGGTGAAAAGAAGACAGCGTAGAGCTAATGCAAGAATTGGGTTTATTGAACACGACCATTTGCTCAGGAACCGCATTGTTTAGTTCATTGATATGAGCATGATAATTTCGGCCAACGCACAACAATTTACTTGGTGTAATTCGTTTTTCTCCAATACGAATCGTGTTCATTTTCCTATCCTTGGTAGAAGTGAGGAGGCAGAGTTTACCTGATCTTGTTATGCTTACATTTAATTCTGTTGAGTTTTTGTCCAAAATTAGATCTCTAGCTCAACTATTGACGACATGATATAGCGTTCTGTTGCGATCTAGTGTGCTGTTAATGAGATAAGTAAAAGTGAATGCTAGAATAGAGACTCTCTTACTATTTATGGGCCATTGAATGATTAATTGGATTCAGACACCTAAAAACCCAGATGTAGCTAAATACATTGATTGTTATTGGTTTCTAGAAAGAACGGATGATTCAGACAGTAACCCATTTCCAAAATTGAACCCTGAGCCTGCGGGACATTTAATTATTGCGGCCTCTACGCAAGGATATAATTATGATATTGAGTCCGATTTAAAAAAAGGGCAGGGTAGTCATTGGCTGTTCCCTTACAGTAAGACCTTACAAATGGATCACACGAAAGGGTTTTCTATTATTGGGATAAAATTTCAGGTTGGGGCATTGTATTTATTAGGTATTGAGCCAAAACAACCTGTTGTTAATGAGATTGTAGATACAAATATTAGTGATTTTCTGTGCGTAAAAGAGGGAGAGCAAGTGCTCTTATTGCAGCAGGCAAAGAGCGATTCAGAACAATTAAGCCTTCAGCTAGATGATCTTTTTCAGTCTTTATTTACTGCGGTAAAAGAAGATAAGCACTACGTATTAACAAGAAAGGCTATCCCATTATTAGCAACAACCCCGATTGCTAAGTTAGGAGAATTACTTCATTGTTCGCAAAGAACATTAGAACGAAGTTTTTTACGCGTGACGGGTTTTACGTTAAAGCAATGTCAATCAATGAACCGGTTAGAAGCGATGCTTACCTACTTATATCAGCGTGAAGAACACGAGATCAATTGGACGACGGTTGCGCATGAATTTGGCTTTAGCGATCAACCTCACTTGATCCGTTATTTAAAAAGCACTTTGGGCGTAACGCCGAAGGAATACGCAAAGAACAGAGATTTGACCATTGATATTTATGGTGGTATTGAGTCGTTATAAATAGAAATAAAAAAGCTAACCATTAGAGTTGATTGGTTAGCTTTTTTGATGATTAGTGATTAACGCTAAGATTAAAAATCAAACTGAACAATACGGTGTGATGAGGAAAAACCTGCATGAGTAATGGCTTTTTGTGAGGCGATATTCGATTTTTCAGTTGAGCACATGGCCGCTAATCCTTGGCTGTTTGTTAATGCAACTAAGTACCTTAATACTTGTGCACCCAGTCCTTTTCCTCGTTCAGATGTGGCAACAACCATCCCGAGATCCGCATAGTTTGTTTGATGTTCATTAAATAAGCGACGTTCGCCTGCTGCGATAAGTTGAGATCCATTCCAATGGCCAAAGAGTTCTTGGCGACTGATTAAATTTGCATAATAGCCAGATACCCATTCTTCGGGTGCGCCGATGTTTTCTTTTGCAAATTCAACAAACTCAGAGAGTTGATCTAGCGTTGCCACTGCCATGGTAAGGTATGAATCTTGAGGAGTCGTGAGTGCTTTCACTTGTTGATACATGAATCCATTCACTTGCATTTCTTGTTGTTCATCAAGACATAGTGAAAAATAGTGAGATTCAGCCGTACTTGCAAAAGCTCCATTCACTTTACCTACTGGCGATTCTATTTTGCTAATAACAGAAGTGAAAATGTCAGCCGCGTGTACGTAATGACGTTGATTTACATAAAACTGCAATAAGTAACCATCACTGTTGACGCAACAAAAGCCTATCAATTCTTCATTGTTATAAAAACCAAAATGAGTTGCCATTGGAACAAAACCACAGAGCCACATGCCATCTAATGGTGCTGTTGCTTGATTTATATATTCTGCTTTTAGAGTGCTAAGTTCATTCAGTTCTTCAATTTTTATTACATTAATCATTGTTTCTACCTGTATAGAGAAAGACTAAATGACGCATCAGGCCATCATTTATCTGTTTATTATTTTGAATTATTTCTTAGGAGTAATAGTAGATATAAATGAAAAAAGAAGATTGAATAAAAGCGACAATTTGATACAAAAAAAGCCACACTCCCTAAAATTCTCACAAAATAGGGGAGTGCGGCTTTCTAATTCTTTGTTTGCAAATGTACGTGTTTTATATGACTCGATTAACGAAGGATCATTTGCTCACGTTCAGGACCTACTGACACCATACTTACTGGTACGCCCATTAACTCTTCAATACGTAATACATACGCTTGAGCTGCTTTTGGTAGGCTTTCAAAAGTACGACAGCCAGTGATGTCTTCTTGCCATGCTTCCATGTTTTCATATACAGGGCTTAATGCAGCGGTTTGAGGCCAGATTGGGTTCTCAGTGTGTTCGCCAGCGTAAGACGTACAGATTTTAAGATCCGCCATGCCACTTAAGCAATCGATTTTTGTTAATGCGATTTCAGTGGCTGCTTGTAGTTCAACACCGTTGCGTGTTGCTACTGCATCAAAATAACCCATATCACGTGGACGACCTGTTACAGCACCATATTCGTTAGCCGCTTCACGGAAGTTATCTTGCTCTTCCATTGCGGTTACTAAAGTACCCGTACCCACTGATGAACTGAATGATTTAGCAACGGCAATAATTCGTTCAGGACGCAAAGCAGGTAAACCGCTGCCGATACCAGCATAAGCTGCGGTTACGTTTGAAGAGGTAGTCCATGGGTATTCACCGTAAACTAAGTCACGACCCGCGCCTAACTGTGCTTCAAACAATAAGTTTGCATCGTTCTTTTGCATTACTTTTAGAGGCTCAGTCACGTTACAGATGAATTTACGCCAAGGTGCAGTTACTTCTAAAAGCCATTCTGTCATTTCTTCAGCGGTTTGGCTGAAATCACATGTTGGATATAGTGCTTTCAGTTGTGGCATTTTCCAATCAAGCATGAATTGAATACGCTCAAGCAATACTTCAGGTTGTGTTAACCAACCAACAAGGATGCCTTTTTTCATTACACGGTCACCGTACGCAGGAGCAATACCTTGACGAGTCGAACCGTAAGCGCCATCGCCTAAACGTAATTCTTCTAATGTATCTTCAAGAGCATGAAGAGGAAGACAAAGCGTAGCACGGTCAGAAATGTGCATTTTTACCGTAATACCAGCCGCTTTTACTTCTGCGATTTCTTCACTTAATGCCGCAGGGCTAATTACCATGCCAGGGCCAAGAATCGCTGTACAATCTGGGTTAAAAATACCGCTTGGAAGTTGGTGTAGTTTAAAGGTACCGAAGTCATTTACCACGGTATGACCGGCGTTATTACCACCTTGAAAACGAATGCTTGCAGACGCGTCAGCAGCAAGAAAATCAACGATACGGCCTTTACCTTCATCGCCCCAATTAGCACCAACAACAACAATAGACGGCATAACACAAACTCCTAAATGATTAAGACGCTATGCTAATCCCAATAATGCAATATGAGAAATTAATTATAATTATCGACTTGATAAGAAATCCATATAACATATTGCGTGAAATCTATTCAAAAAGAGGGTATGGGAATGCTTGATCTTCATTGGCTTAAAACATTTGTAACATTGGCAGAGTTAAAACACTTTGGTAAAACAGCCACGGCTCTACACATGACGCAACCTAACGTTAGTTTACATATCAAGCAGTTAGAAAGTACAACTCGAGTGAAGTTGATTGAAAGAAACCCATTTCATTTAACTGAAGCGGGCGTTCGATTATTAGAAACCAGTCAAAATACATTAATGGAGCTGCAAGTGTGCCAAGCGGATCTCAACGCCATTAATGATTTAAGCCGTGGAACGTTGACGATTGCAGCGAGCGATATTATTTCTCGTTTATTATTGATCGGACCTTTTCAACTATTTAAACAAGAATTTCCAGGGATCGATTTTTCACTACTTAATACAACGTCATCACAAGCATCAGAATTAGTGAAAAGTGCAGAAGCCGATTTGGGTTTTGTTATTGCTCAAAAAGAGAGTCAACCGCTTCATTTTACTGAACTTCAGAAAATAAAGTGGTGCGCATTGGGGAATAATCTTGAAAAGTGGCAACAAGCGAATTTTGATCCTACTATTGTTTTAGACAGTGAACCTACGCTCATATTATTAGGTCATGATACACGAACACGAGATTTACTTGATTTGGCGTTGCCATCCTTGAATTTACCTAAGTACCGAATCATGGAGGTGGGCAGTGTCGATGCTCAGATTGATTGGGCTGAGGCAGGGTTTGGTGTTGCAATTGTTCCTGAATTTTCTATTCACCCAAAGCGAAACCTTAAAACGACAGTAACGCCATTATCGAAATTCCCAACAACCAGCTTAGGTTACATTGTTAGGCAGAATCAGATTTTATCTAAAGCAATTAAACAGTTACTTAAATGGGTGGATGAAGAAATTATTCGCTCTCAAAAATAGACGGTTTTCACTCTCCAGTTTATGTGGCAGGTGTCTTGTTTTTAGGGGCTTCACGTAATGTTCGTGCTACTGAAAATTGATTTTAAAAGCACCTATGTTTTAAAAAATGGGTAGCAAAGTATATTGACATCATCAATTAAAGGGAATAAAAGTGTAACTAAAGATTAATGAGTAAGTAATTGACACTGTTATTAATTATTTACTCATTAAGGCCGAATCCAATCAATTCGACAGTTTATATTTTATTGTTTGTTTAATTCAATGGAGCTAAAACGTATGCCTCTTCATTCTAAAGATACAGTCAGAGACGATCTTCTTGATGATGTTTATTCATCAACTGACCTTTCCCTATCTATGCCAAAATACAAAATGCCTGAGCACGAACATGATCCTCGTCATGCTTATCAAGTTGTTCATGATGAGCTAATGATGGATGGGAATTCTCGACAGAATTTAGCGACCTTTTGCCAAACTTGGGTTGAAGATGAAGTCCACAAACTAATGGACGAATGCATCGATAAAAACATGATCGATAAGGATGAATATCCTCAAACCGCAGAGCTTGAAGCGCGTTGTGTGCATATGTTGGCTGATTTATGGAACTCTCCAGATGCAGAAAATACGTTAGGTTGTTCTACTACGGGGTCAAGTGAAGCCGCAATGCTCGGCGGAATGGCGCTAAAATGGGCTTGGCGTGAAAAAATGAAAAAACTTGGCAAACCAACAGACAAACCAAATATGATCTGTGGTCCTGTTCAAGTGTGCTGGCATAAATTTGCTCGTTATTGGGATATTGAATTACGTGAGATCCCAATGGAAGGCGATCGTCTAATTATGACGCCTGAAGAAGTGATTAAACGTTGTGATGAAAATACCATCGGTGTAGTTCCAACGTTGGGTGTGACATTTACTTGTCAGTATGAACCAGTAAAAGCAGTGCATGAAGCGTTAGATAAACTACAAGAAGAAACTGGTTTAGATATTCCAATGCACATTGATGCGGCGAGTGGCGGTTTCTTAGCCCCATTCTGTGATCCTGAGTTAGAGTGGGATTTCCGTTTACCTCGTGTGAAATCAATCAATGCGTCAGGCCATAAATTTGGTTTGAGTCCATTAGGTGTGGGTTGGGTTATTTGGCGTGATGCGTCTGCATTGCACGAAGATCTTATTTTTAACGTGAACTACTTAGGTGGCAACATGCCTACTTTCGCGTTGAACTTCTCTCGCCCTGGCGGCCAAATTGTAGCGCAATACTATAATTTCTTACGTCTAGGTAAAGAAGGGTACCGTAAGATCCACCAAGCGTGTTACGACACGGCGGTGTATCTTTCTGCTGAAATCGAAAAAATGGGCATGTTTGACATTATTTATGATGGCAAAGGTGGTATCCCTGCAATGAGTTGGTCGCTTAAAGAAGGTGTTAATCCTGGGTTTAACTTGTTTGATCTTTCAGATCGAATTCGTTCTCGCGGTTGGCAAATTGCCGCTTATGCAATGCCACCAAAACGTGAAGACTTGGTGATTATGCGTATTTTAGTTCGTCATGGCTTTAGCCGAGATCAAGCTGATCTACTGGTTGCCGATCTGAAACATTGCATCGAGTTTTTCGATAAGCACCCAATCTCCCATGGTAGTGATGAAGTTGAATCTTCAGGCTTTAATCACGGTTAATATTTTTTGGGCCGTTTTTACGGCCCATTTTTTTAATGCGCTTCTATCAATATCAGTAGAAGCCTGCTTCATCTTTATTCTATATGGGAAATAATTATGAATATTGATCAATTGAGTAACGTCTTTCACTGGATGAAGTCTCAACGCCGGACTTTATTACTTACTCTGTCACTTTTTCTCTTCTCTAGTCGTCTTATGGCTGCGGAATCGGTTGAAGCGTTAGCGCAACATGAAGCCTCTGGATTATTTGGTTTTCTGTTCACTTATATCGCCCACAATCCTTTTGTGTTTCTTTTCTTAAGCATTGCCATTGGCTATCCTTTAGGAAAAGTAACGATTAAAGGCATCAACTTAGGTTCAACGGCGGGTACTCTAGTTGTTGGTGTTGGTATCGCGTTAACTGCTTTCTCTGTTTATGGTTTACATATTGATGCGCCGGGTTTGGTGTCTGATATCTTCTTAATGATGTTCATGTACGCCATTGGTATGAAAGTAGGACCACAGTTTTTCTCTGGATTGGCACGAGGAGGAATAGACTTTGTTGTTATTGGTCTTATCGTCGTGTTCAGTAATTTCCTAATTGTTTTCTTTGGTTCTAAATTACTGGATTTAGCACCGGGTTATGCGGCAGGGATTATTTCGGGGAGTTACACTGTAACTGCCGTGATGGGCGTAGCTCAATCTGCCATTAATTCAGGGGCAGTTAAAGCACCTGCAGGAATGACGCTTGACCAAATTAGTGCCAACATAGCCGCGGGTTATGCCATTAGTTATATTCTTTCTAGTGTCTTCATTATTCTACTTATTAAATACTTACCTGCGATGTTTGGTATTGATCCGGTGAAAGCGGGTAAAGATGCTGAAGCCGATTTTGGTGCGGGTGGTGATACAGAAGCATTACCAAGCACGAATGGTTTCTCAAACTTAGGTGTTCTTCCTCTAGATATTCGAGCGTACAGAGTTGATCACCAAGAATTAGTTGGACAGAATGTAGAAGCGTTATTTCATCGTTATCCCCATGCTGCGATCCTTAAAGTCGTTCGTGGTGATGAGGTGTTTGATGCGGTAAATAACCCACAACTTCAGCTTGGAGATGTCATCGGTATCCGAGGTGACTACCATGTATTAATCGAAGGCGGAGAATCCACTGTCGGTGTTGAAGTTGATGAGCCTAGAGCGCGTAATGTTGATATCGAAGTTGCCGATATTCATTTAGGTAAGTCAGCTTACACAGGCAAAACTATCGAAGAAATGAGTAAAGAAGTTGGTTTTGGTATCTATATGAAAGCGGTGTTTAGACAAGGGCACCAACTTCCTATGCTACCTCAAACCGTGGTTGAAGTCGGTGATGTTATTCGTGTCGCTGGTTCTGATTGGTGTGTTAAACAAGCTGCTAAAAAACTGAACAGTAATCCGATTGTTGAGAGCACGTTGACAGAAACATTCTATCTAGCGCTTTCTTTATTGATTGGTTATGTGTGCGGACACTTAAGTGTGACCTTTAGTGGCATTCCATTTGCGTTAGGAACCTCTGCGGGCTGTATGCTTACAGGGATCATCTTTTCGTTCTTGAGAACTCGCAATCCCGCGTTTGGTGGACCAATGAGTGAGGGCGCGCGTAGCTTCTTACAAGATATTGGTTTGAGCTTGTTTGTTGCAGTATTAGCAGCAGCAGTAGGCCCTAAAATATTGGCGTCATTCCAAGGTATTGTAGTGATTAAGATTGCAGGCTTAGGTTTATTGGCAGCGTTACTTCCACCATTGTTGGCTTGGATTTATGGTTTATATTTCCGCAAAATGAACCCTGCGATTCTTGCTGGTGCATGTGCTGGTGCTCGTAATAGTACACCTGCAATGAAAGGTGCTCAGGATGAATGTCAAAGTGATATGCCTGCGGTAGGCTATCCGGTGCCTTATGCGTTAACGTCTATGATAGTACTGGTCTTAGGTTACCTAACCATGGTCTTATACTAAAATAACACAGTTGCAATATTCGGTTCTACGATACGAATATTGCAACTTTCTTTCGCATCAATTTACTTATCCCAATAAGGCTCACTCCCAAAATAATCACTTAAAAAGTCGATCAATTTACGTACTTTTTGAGGAAGATATCGGGTTTTGGGATAAAGAGCATAAGCGTGTACTGAGTTGAAGTGATAATCGCTCATGATAGGCAGCAACGTTCCCTTCGCAAGCTCCTCCCAAACAATAAAGGTCGGCATAAAAATAATCCCATGCCCAGAGACCGCCATCGCTTTCAAGAAGTCTCCATTATTCGCAATACAATGTGTTTCCATTGGAACCGTAATCGCTTGGTTTTTATTATCACGTAATTCAACACCAGATAAAGGCTGTTGACGGTATCTTAATAGCTGATGTGATTTAAGCGCATTAGGAGTGGATGGATTGCCATGTTCAGCTAAATAAGCAGGACTTGCACATAACACGTGATGAATAGGGGCAATGGCTTTAGCTTGCAGTGTTGAGCTTGTGAGATTACCAATACGAATCGCTAAATCGATACCTTCTTCAACCAAATCAACTTTGCGATCAGAGAAATCAATATCCAGTTTCAATTTAGGGTGTGCTTTTGCAAAATCATCTAAGGCAGGAACCAAATGCATCACACCAAAGGTGAGGGGAACGGCGAGTTTTATGGTGCCATTTAATTCTTGATGAATGGCTGACACATGACAGTTAAGATCGTCTACTTCCTCAAGTATTAATTTACATTTTATGAAATAAGATTGCCCTGCTTCGGTAAGACTAGAAGTACGAGTCGTTCGATTGATGAGCTTAATACCAAGTTGTTGCTCTAATTCACTCAGCCGTTTACTGACGGCCGATTTCGCCAAATTTAACTGCTCCGCTGCTTTTGTTATTCCTCCTGCTTCTACCACCTTGGTAAAAATGTGCATACTTTCTAGCTGACCCATTACTGCCCCCTTATTTATCTATTGTTCTTTATATGAGAACAGTGTTTCCTCAGTATTGCTGTTTATCTACTTTTGTTCAACGACTATTCTTTACACCAAGCGATAGGCATAAGCCTAAAGATAAAAGAATTAAGCGGGAAAATAGAATATGACAAATAAAAATAGAGCGCTAAAAAATGTGTTTCCAGGGATAGCGACTTCTGATGGTGATGGCGTGAAATTAACGCGAATTATTGGTACGCAACAGTTGAATATTTTAGATCCATTTTTGCTTTTAGATTGTTTTGAAAGTGATGACGCATCGGATTATATCGGTGGCTTTCCAACCCATCCGCACCGCGGTTTTGAGACAGTGACTTACCTGTTAAATGGGAAAATGCGTCATAAAGATAATGCAGGGCATGAAGGGGTTGTTGAGCCCGGAGGTGTTCAATGGATGAGCGCAGGCAAAGGTGTATTGCATTCTGAAATGCCAGAGCAAGAAGAAGGGTTATTGAAAGGTTTTCAATTATGGGTGAATTTGCCTAAGGCTTCAAAAATGATGGCGCCGGCATATCAAGAGTACCCACCAGAATCAACACCAGTAGAGTTAAGAGAGAACGGGACAGAGGTTCGAGTAATTTCCGGTACAACTAATGAAGGCACGACTGGACCAGTAAAGAATACGCACATTACACCGACATATATGGACGTGAAATTGCCAGAAGGAATGACTTTTGAACAAGCCTTACCTATTGGACATAACGCGTTTATCTACGTAATTGAAGGGGCGGTGACCATGGCGAATGACAGTACCCAGAAGATAACAAAGAAATCTCTTGGTGTGTTTGATGAAGGAGAGCAAGTCTCGGTGATGGCGTCTGATTCTGAGACTCGATTCTTATTGATTGCAGGGCGACCATTGAACGAACCGATTGCGCGTGGTGGTCCGTTTGTAATGAATACCAGAGAAGAAGTATTGCAAGCGTTTGATGATTATAGCCAAGGTCGTTTTAACTAACAAACAGACGTCTTTAGTAATTAATACACATTTTTATCTTTAATGAATAGCGAGGAAACAGCATGGGACTTTTAATTGACGGAAAATGGCACACGGATTGGTACGACACGGCATCAACGGGCGGTAAATTTGAGCGTAAAGCGTCCAGTTTTCGCCATTGGATAACAAAAGACGGCAGGGCTGGCCCATCTGGAGTGTCAGGTTTTAATGCTGAATCTGGGCGTTATCATTTATATGTTTCACTGGCTTGTCCTTGGGCACACCGCACAGTGATTTACCGTAAGCTAAAAGGGCTTGAAGACATGATTTCGATGTCTGTGGTGAATGCGTTTATGGGAGACGACGGTTGGACATTTGAACCGGGTGAAGGCGTTATTGAAGATACGGTAAATCATGCAACTTATGCGCATGAAATTTATACGAAGGCTGCTCCTGACTATACGGGAAGAGTCACAGTTCCTATTTTATGGGATAAGAAAACCAATACGATCGTGAGTAATGAATCGGCAGAGATCATTCGTATGTTTAATTCTGCTTTTGATGATATTGGTGCCACTGAATTAGATTTTTCTCCTGAGCACTTATTAAATGACATTGATGAGTTGAATGCATTTATATACCCAACGATTAATAATGGGGTGTATCGAGCGGGTTTTGCTACGACTCAGGCAGCGTATGATGATGCGGTTGCCGAAGTATTTGGAGCATTAGAGACGGTAGAACAACGCTTATCGACTCAACGTTACTTAATTGGTGATGAGATCACAGAGGCGGATTGGCGTTTGTTTACGACATTGATTCGCTTTGATGCCGTTTATGTTGGGCATTTTAAATGTAACCTAAAACGCATTGTTGACTACCCGAATATTTGGGGCTATTTACGTGATTTATTTCAACAACCCGGAGTGAGTGAAACGGTTAATATTGACTACATAAAAGCGCATTATTACGGCAGTCATGAAACGATTAACCCAACACTTATTATACCTAAAGGGCCAGAGTTGGATTTCTTTAGTCAACACCACCGTGACTAGGTTTATTTATGTTCAACTTATTGTGAAATGATCCAATTTATTGTTTTTATTTTGTGATTGTAAATTAGTATTTTTTTAATTTACTGATTTTGTTGGCTATTATTTTTGGCATCCATCTTGCTCTATTACATTCATATCGTGATTAACACGACTCTAATCGAATTTAAAATAAGGAATAAATAGATGCCAACTCCAGCGTATATGTTAATAAAAGGCGAAGTTCAGGGCGACATCACTAAAGATGCGTATTCAGCAGATTCAGTCGGGAATACGTGGCAAGAAGCACACATTGATGAGTTTCTTGTTCAAGAACTTGATCATGTATTAACGGTTCCACGTGATCCTCAAAGTGGCCAGCCAACAGGTCAACGAGTTCACCGTCCTGTGATTGTAACTAAACAACAAGACCGTTGTTCTCCATTGTTGTTTAACTCATTAGTTTCAGGTGAAAAATTACCAGAGTGCAGTATCAACTTCTACCGTACGTCTATTTCTGGTAAGCAAGAGCACTATTACACAATCAAATTGATTGATGCACTGCTTGTAGATATGCAAACTCGCATGGCTCATTGTCAAGATGCTGCAACGTCAGATCGTGTAACAGAAGAAGTACTTAAGTTTACTTACCGTGCAATTGAAGTGACTCACGAAACGTGTGGTACGGCAGGTAATGATGATTGGCGCGCACCACGCGAAGCGGGTTAATCTTAAGAACTAAGACCGATTTTTATTGTTTTTGTAGATTCTTTAATTAGAAAAAGTCTTAAGAAGAGAGTGGAAAGAACGACTGAAATGATAAGTCATATTGATAATTAGCAATATGGCTTTTTTTCTCTTTTTTTCTTGGGTCTTTTTTTATTTAAGACTTTGGTGAGCAGTTCTCTCTGTGGTTCCGAAATAGGGAATCTGTCCATCAATTGGTTTTGAGCGTTTAAAAGTAATGATTTTTCCCATGCTTTAAATATATCAAACTCAAGCAAGATGGCATCGTTAATTTTTATGAACAATTCATAGTCTTTCATCATGTGCCCTCCATTTTTAAGAACCTTAACATAGGTAATTTGTGATTGTAGCTTTATCTAGTTATAGAATTTTATATAAATTCATAAAAGTCATTCCTTAGTTATGAAAGAGTTATAAAATCATTATTTATCGTGCTTCTATTTACCGCCCACGCTTTATAGCGATATGCCATAATAGAACAAAGACAATTACGTTATCGAGAATGGGCAAAACGAATGGGCGAACATTATTCGATCAGTAAACAAAATTATGATGTGTTTCGTGTACCTAAAACAAAAGTCGATAAGATTGCTTTAGTGACAGAAGGTGGTGGTCAAAGGGGGATTTTCACCGCAGGAGTGTTGGATACGTTTTTAGAAGCCAAATTCAATCCATTTGCTTTATTGATTGGAACATCAGCAGGTTCGTTGAATTTGGCCTCTTACATTTGTGGGCATAAAGGACACGCTTACCGGATCATTAATCAAATCACCCGCAGTCCTGATTTTTTTAAATTGTCTCGTTTTTTACTCTCTGGCGAAGGGATGGATCTGGATTGGTTAATCGATAAAACCGAAGCCGATATTCCGTTAAACTGGACAGTAGGAGAAATGCACTTACATACCAAACAAGTACTTGCTGTTGCTGCTCATGCTACTAATTTTGAAACTAAGTACTTTGATTTATCGACCACAAATTGGAAAGATATTTTACGTGCCTCTTGCGCGATTCCTGCGTTGCATAAACAACCGGTGATCATGGATAAAATGGAATGGGTTGACGGAGGATTAACGACGCCGATTCCCGTACAAGAAGCCTATGATAGAGGTTATCGTCACATTGTTGTTATCCGTACTGTTCCGGTTGAATTTAAAGAAAACCACGACTGGATGATGAAAGTCGCCAAGATGACTAAAAATGCCAAATTAAATCAAATGGCCGTGATGTTGATGAATCACGAAGAAAGCTATCGTAAAACGCAGGCATTTTTAGCTAATCCACCGGATGATGTCACTATTTATGAGATTTCACCGAATAAGAACCTTGAATCTAAATTACTGGGAAGCACCAAAGAGCAATTAGATAACGATTATCAACACGGTAAAGATGTGGGGAAATTATTTCTAGAGGCGATTGCGCCTAAATTGAATTTAGAGCAAGCACCGCAACCGCATATTCTTGTAAAAACACACGAAGATCGATTGAAAGAAGAGAACAGAAAACAAGATTATGAAGATCCGATTGATAAGATTTGGAGCAACAAAACGCACGGTGAAGTGCTCGGTGTTGATCGAATTGCCTTGAAGTGGATTAACATTAACGTTGGTGAAAAGAAACAGACGTTAGTGATCGTTAATGGTCGTAATGAAAGTTATTGGAAATATAAAGAAGCCATTCTTGAGTTAAGTCAGTATTTTAATATTTATACGTATGATCACCGTGGGCAAGGTGAGTCAGGACGGATAACGCAAGATCACGAATTAGGCCATGTGGATGACTTTCATGATTATGTGATGGATCTGTATATCTTTATGGAAAAGGTTGTCCGACCAAATTTAGAAGGAGAGTGCTTTATGCTTTCTCATTCGATGGGGGGAGCGGTGACCGCCCAATACCTTTCAAAATTTGATCATCCCGTAACGGCATCGGCGGCAACATCACCAATGTTTGGTGTGTATATACCAGGGAAAGCGCATGGACTAAAAACTCAAACACTAAACTTACTTGATGTGTTGGCAAGTAAGCCTAACTATGCATTAGGGCAAAGTCATTTTAAGAAAGTCGAGTATGACGATAACGTATTAACTCACAGTAAAATAAGATATCAAATGTTTGTTGAGCTGTTTGAAAGTATGCCGAATTTACGGTTAGGTGGCCCAAGTACCCATTGGATCACTGAATCAATAAAAGCAGGAAAAAAATGCATCGCTGAAGCTCATAAAATAAAAATTCCAATGCTGATTTTACAAGCAGGAGACGATCTTGTTGTGAGTAATGTGGCTCAGCGAAGTTTTCATGAGAACAGTCATCTTTGTCATTTAGAAACAATCCCAGATTCGTATCATGATATGTTGATAGAAGACGATAAACATCGAGATATTGTATTAAGAAAATTGATTAATTTCTTTAGTAGTGATTATAAGTTTTATTAAATACGATTAGAACATAGTATGAAAAAGCCCTGTTTGAGACTCATCAAACAGGGCTTTTTTATTTACGTAAAGTGGTTAAAACTTATAGTTTACACCGACAGTAACAATATATTCTGATTCGTCATAGAAAGTAATATTTGAATCGGTTGAGCTGTAGCCTGCAAAAGAAATGAATGACCAATCTTGCCAATCCATAAATTTAGTATATTCATAAGCAGCAAAGAAGCTTAATTTATTGTCTTCACGAGTGTCGCCATAAATAGGGTTTTCAGCCCCGAATGTTCGTTGATTGTAACCAGCAGTTAATACCAACTGGTGTCTTTGCATTAACTTGAAAAAACTCAGTTCAGCACCGTATTGATCGTAAGAGCTTGCTTTTCCGTCCGCAGATGAAGATTGGTAAATAACAGAAGGTAGGATGAATGAAGTACGACTTAGTGGTAAGCGATATTGACCTTTTAAGTAGATCGTATCCGCGTCTCTTTTTAGTATGTCTTCGACGTCATCATTCTCTATGTCTTTGGTGGCATAGGCGGTATCAATGGTAAAGTTTGAGCCTGCAATGTTATCGACTCTAAAACGAAATGCGTTTCCTGAAGCATCGGTTTCTGTACGAGCAGAGCCTTCCAAGTATGGGTCTGCCCACGTCTTACTTGACATAATGGTTGGCAGAATAGAAACATCAATCGCCATTCTTGATTCAAATTGGTATTTATAGCCGACCTCAAGAACAACGGTACCTGTTGCCACATCTTGACGTGTTGTACCGACATGAACTTGTTGATTTAATTCTTGGCCAAACGTATAGGCAATGCTTCCAAGAGGAAAGGCCATAAAGCCACTGTCAGTGGATGCATTTTGTTTGTTTGATGTAATGGTGTCATCACCTTCGGTATTAAAATTGGAAGTTGAAGACGTAAATCCTGTCGTTAACGCAATTTCTCCACTAACCCCTTCTTTCTCTGCTAGCTTCGCCTGTGCGGGCATACTCATTATGCAGGCAGTAAGAAGTAAATAGCGTAAGTTCATTCTTCGTCATCCTTTGGTTACTATGATGTTAATAACTACATTGAAACAGTTATAGTAGAAGTTATCAATGATGACGAACCATAAGTTGCGATTATATTTTCATCTAAAAATAAATACGAACGAACCGCTTTGTATTCAAACAATGATCGTTGGCTATTTTTAAATAGGAACAAATGTGCTTATTTGTTCTATTTTTCTTTTATGTTGAGATGACTACACTGTCTCGATTAAAAATAATAGGATGAGATAATGACAGAGAAAAAAATAAAGTGGGGCATTGCAGGGCTTGGGAACATAGCGCACAGATTTGCTCAAGACTTAACAAGCAACAGTCAATGTGGAGAATTACAGGCCGTTGCTGCTAGAGATGTTGATAAAGCAGAGCGGTTTGCTACCCGTTATAAGGCGGTATCTGATTATGGTGATTATGAACAATTAGCGACGGATCCTACCGTTGATATTGTTTATGTCGCGACAATTCATCCTTATCATAGACCCTTAGTTGAGTTGTTTCTTTCTCACCATAAACACGTTTTAGTTGAAAAGCCGGCGTTTACTAATTACCAAGATTGGCAAGACATGCAGAAACTTGCTAAAGATAACGGGGTGTTATTGCTTGAGGCAATGAAAACGGTTGTGTTCCCCGCTTATCGAGAGTTGAAGGCTTTTATGAATGAACACAAGATTGTCGTGGATTCCATAGAAGCCTCTTTCGGTAATGAAAGTGTGTATGACCCTAATATATTTGTATTTAATCCTGAATTGTCAGGGGGAGCGACACTAGATGTCGGAGTATACGGCGTTTGGTTTTACTGTGATTTATGCCATTTCTTTGGTGAAGATGTCCCAACACCGTCGGTCTCTATTACCGCAGAACACCCTGAATGGAGAGTTGATGAAAACGTGGAGTTTTTATTTGATGGAAAGATTAAAGGAAAAATAGGGGCGTCAATTTCAAAAAACTTACCAAGGAGCGCGATTTTAAAAGGCGATGGTGTTGAGATCGTTATACATGATAAATGGTGGAACCCTTCACGAATTGATGTACATTTAAGCGGTCATACTCACACCATTACGCATAGCAGTGGTGGAGGGTTTGAACATGAAATAGATCATTGTTCAGAGTTATTATTAAACAATGCTCAAACTTCCTCAGTGCTTAATACCGAAATCAGTGGGCAGGTATTGTCTATACTAGAGCAAGCGTTAATCACCAACGGATATACACATTTAACGAAAAGATAAAATTGGGTGCAATGGAGAATATAAAAAGAAAACTAGAGGTTTATGAAATACTTTTTCGTAAGTATGGACCGGTAGCATCAAGCTGTAATATTACAGAGCTTTCATTACTATTGAAGGTGAGTGAACGTCATGTTCAAACCGTGATTAAGAGATTGGTTAATACGGGTTGGATTGAATGGAAAGCAACGCCGGGTCGCAGTAAAAAAGCACAATTAACGTGTTATAAAGAACCGATTGAAGCGTGTTATGACTGCGTGTCTAATGTAGTCGATTCTGGTAATACTGACTCTGTTTTGAATATACTCAGTTTTGGTGGACGTAATGCTTCTATTGAGCTTAAAAAGTATCTTCTCCATTCCAATAACATCGTACCACGCTCGGTTTGTATGCCTTTTCATCGGAAGATTGGCTCCTTATTACCTCATCACGCAATCTGTCGTACCGAGCGTTATTTAGTGAGTCAAATTTTTCAGCGTTTAGTGAGTATTGATAACGATATTATTCACCCTGATTTTGCACATCATTGGGAGCATGATTCTTCTGCAGCACAGTGGCGTTTTTATCTTCGAAGTGGCGTTGTCTGTCATGACGGAAATCCGTTAACGGCAAAAGATGTTGTACGTTGTTTAAAAACACTGATAGCCAACTATTATTGGAGTCCACTTTATTCTAACCTCAAAGGGATTAGGTTTCTTTCTGAAGAGTGTATTGAAATCACCTTATCAGAGGGCGACTTTCATTTGCCAAGATTATTGGCTCGGAGTGAAGCCTCTATTTATCCTATTCATGTATCGACAGATAAGATCGTTGGTTCTGGCCCATTTCAGGTTGAAGTGTGGTCACCAAGAATGATCCGATTAGGCCGATTTGAGCACTATGTCTTAGTGTTACCGTTGTTGGAAAGAGTGGATTTGTGGGTGTATGAAGAATGGGCAAAAGATAAAGTTTGCGCGCAAAATCAGCTAAGTTTGTCATTTCCAGAAAAGAAAGTTACGTATAAAAGTAAGTATGATTCTTTGTTTATGATAATAAAAAAACAAGGCAGTAACTTGGATTGCTCTAATATAGTGACTTATGAAAACAACAATGAATGCAAAGCCTTAGCCAAAAAATTATATTCATCTCAGACACTACAAGACGTTTTTTATGGCGACTACCATCATCAAGCGGATACTGCACTGTGTAGCATTCTTGAAGAAAGTGATCGGTTATACAGTCGTCTGGCTTTTTTATCTCTTTATCCGTTTAAAAACAAAATCGTTAAAGACGTCGATTATGATTTATTTCTAAATAAGGTATCTGACATAAGAAATACTCCCGATTTAGCGTTAGCGGTTGAAGAGTTGGAGCAACTGTATGATTGGTTACAACAGATAGGCGTTATTGATATCGTTAAGAAAGATTCGTTTGAACTCATCACCTCTGAAAATCTAAAAGAGGTAAGAATGAACGGTTTTGGTTGGTGTGATTTAGCTAAATTGTGGATAGCTAATCATTAATCATTAATCATTAAACGTTGAGTGCTTGTCTATTTTATATTGCTTTGGTGTCGCGGCAACGATGCTTTTAAAGTGTCGATGAAAGTGACTTTGATCGGTAAAGCCAAGATCTGTGGCTATCGACGCAATATCATTTCCCTTTTTTAATAAGTCTTTGGCTTTATTTATTTTCATCATCATTTGGTAGGCATGCGGTGTTATTCCGTATTGTTTTTTAAATGAATGGATAAGATAAAAATCGCTCAAACCAGACTCTTTCGCTATCTCAGAGATAGACATGTTTTTATCAACATTATCAGAGATGTATTGATATGCGAGATGAGTTGCTTGTTTGGGAATGGTCTTGTGGGACGGCATTGCTTTAAGATCATTAATAAACAGAGTAGAGAAGAAAGTGATGGCGGATTCTTCCACTAATAATGACGATTCGTTTTCAATTAGGACTTGCGTTAATGATTGGAAATTCTGATACAGAGTAGGGCACCGGCTGTGATTTTGTTGAAAGGGATGAAACTCGTTATACTCTTTACCAGTGATGCTTGTTTGTAACTGTATTAACCAATCAGGTTCAACAAAAAGCATTTTATAGCTCCAGTTAGTCCCCGATTTTGGATTACAGGAATGTACGGTTTCAGGATTGATAATGACCGTAGAGCCGATGCTGATTTCTTGTTTTGAATTTTGATTTATGTATTCACTAACGCCGCTATCTACGACACCAATAGAAAATTCGCGATGTGAGTGTTTTTTATAGCAGGCATTTGAATTACCAGAATAACGTAACTCAAACGGAAGAACGGATGATCGTAAAAAATGTGTTTTTGAATTAGCCAATATAACGTCCATTGTTAATTTGATATAAAGAAGACATAAACGACGGTTAATGCGAGCAATGACCCCATAAGTCGATTAAAGATTTTATAATGAATAGGGTGCTCTAAATATCGTCCAATCGTTAACCCGAGTAATGCCCACGTCGATATACAGCAGTAACATACGATAAAAAATATCATACTAAACGCCCCAAGATCTTCGAGAGGAATCACACCGTTACTCGAAAAGATGGTCACGCCAGATAAAGACACAATCCAAGCTTTTGGGTTTAACCATTGACACAATAAGCCTTGTACCATCGTTGGAGCATTGCCTTTATTATCTCTATCTTGGTCTGCTCTATCGCTCGTCGCTACTTTATAAGCCAAATAAAGCAGAAAAGTGCTTCCAAGGTAATTTAAAATGGATGTTGCCGTATGGGAATTATCTAAGACTTGTATCAGCCCTAATCCTAATAGGATAAGAATAGAGACAAACCCAACAGTAGCACCAAAAATATGGGGAATGGTTTTTACATACCCATGATTAGCACCAGTAATGGTAGCGAGAATATTTACCGGCCCAGGAGAGAGGGAGGTGATGAGTGCAAACATTGCCATTGCTAAAAATAAAGTCATAAGTTTTCTTTTTCATCCTTGAGTTCTTTATACAATAACTCATTAAATCGACATGAAGATTGTACAAAACTGTTTTTTATTAAGTCGATTATTGAAAATAAACGAAAAATCCGTGTTGATCTCAATGAATATTTTACATTTAATTAACAGTAGCAAGAGGGAGAATATTGTATGTTTACGGTCATATTTAAAAAGGAATGAAATTTATGTTTAAACTTACTCTCGCATTACTAAGCTCGGTTATTGGCTTTAATGCAGCAGCAGAGCCTGTAGTTAAACCGCTTCAATTTGAAGAAATCACGAATAATGTGTTTTTAGTTAAATCGTATCGTGAATTTAAAAACTTACAGAGCCCAAAGAAACCTATTTTGGTCGATGCTAATTCTTTAGTGTATGTTGATGGAAAGGATGCGTATTTGATTGATACGCCATGGAATGCGTCGAACATGCCTCAGTTGATGACGTGGATTGAAAACAGAGGATTAACATTAAAGAAAACGGTCTTTTCTCATTTTCATGAAGATCAAACTGGTGGTTTAGAATATCTGCAAGAACATCACTTTGAGACTTACGCGTCTGCATTAACGAACAAATTTTTGAAAGGTGATAACAAGAAAGCGACGAATCATCAATTTTCAGGTGATAATTTTGTGTTGTTAGAAAATAAGATTGAAGTTTTCTATCCGGGAGGAGGCCATACTAAAGATAATGCGGTGGTATGGTTACCAAAAGAAAAAGTATTACTTGGCGGCTGTTTAATGCGAGCAAATGAGGTGAATACGATAGGGTGGACTGGTGATGCCGATATGAAAGCATGGGCGGGGTCTGCTCAAAAAGTATTAACGAAATACCCTCAAGCAAATTTTGTTGTTCCTGGACACGGGAACGTTGGTGAAGGGACGAGTATTATTAGTCATACTGTCGATATTACCGGAAAAATTTAGTCAATCTTATGAAAAGGCATTTTGAGAAATAGTGCCTTTTTTGTATTTTGCATATCGACTTTTAATATTTTATTATCGTTTTGCGATAAAATTATATTGATTTGACATTGTTTGCACTGTATTGTCTGTGTATCAAATCAATAAGGTTATTCATTATGTCTAATATTCAAAAACAAAGTCGCCGCGCACGTATACTTTTTCAAGGATTTTTGGTTTTTACACCGATAGCTGTACTTTATTATTGGTTAACCATTGAAACTCAATATGATTTTCTTACCTCATTCGGAATTATTCAGACTACGATCGATGTTAATAGTTATACGCAATTACCACTAACGTTAACAACTCGTATGTTTGCCATCATCGTTAGTTTATTGTTATGCAGTGTTGTGATGTACGCTTTAAATGTATTAATTCATTTGTTTCGCAACTACGAGCGTAATGAAATTTTCTCGCTTGAGAATGCATTGAGTTATCAGAAATTAGGATATAGCTTGTTTTATTGGGTAGGGTTTTCTGTTATTTATGGTGCAGCAATGTCCGTGATTTTATCATTTAATAATCCTCCCGGTGAGCGCATATTAGCGATCAGTTTTGTTGGTATGGATTTTTTAACGTTACTATTTGGTTTTATTACGTTAATAATTTCATGGGTCATGAAAGAAGGGTATATTCTTGCTGATGAAAACGAGCATACAATTTAAGGATTCGTGATGACCATTCGTATAAATTTAGATGTCATGATGGCGAAGCGAAAAATGCGCCTAAAGCACTTGGCCCAAGAAGTTGGGATCACAGAAGCAAATTTGTCTATTTTAAAAAATGGGAAAGCAAAGGCTGTTCGTTTAGCGACATTAGATAAACTGTGTGAAATCCTTGAATGTCAGCCAGGCGATATATTGGAATATGTGGTGGACTTGGATAGAAAAACAACCGATTAATAATACCTTGGTTCTATTTAAGCCCTGTTTAGTGATTGCTAAACAGGGCTTTTTTAATTGGCTATTGTGAACTTTACTCTGAAGGGCTAAGAGATAAAGCACCAATGAAATCTAATTTACTCAATGGCACGCCTTCTTTTCGAAGTAAGTTGTACAGTGTGGTTTGATGAAAATACAGATTTGGTGTTGAGAATGAGGTAATGAAATTCTCAGCAGTAAACGGCATAGGTCGTTCTGGATAGTGGAAAATAACGGTTTCACCTGAGCGTGAATTGACCTCATTTTCTGTAATTTCACTCAACTCTTTTTGTGTATTTTTAAGTAATTCAATTAAGCCATTAAAATCAATTTCACCTAAAGGTGATGGAATATAAAAGTCACCGCTTAATACGGCTTTTGTTGCCCCAAGAGTATGCTTACAAATTGAACTTACTTGGAATGAAAGAGGAAGCATATCATTAACTAATTGAAGTCCCACAATGTCATTTTGCTCTCTATTTTGCGTTTCAAAATGGGATTTGGCTTTGGTCATTAAATGAATCGCAACATTGAGTGAATTTGAAAAAGGGGTGAGAGTGATGTCGGAAAGCATAGTCATGAAAATTCCTTTATTTATGACGAAAGAGATATCAATGTAGATAAATAGTAATCAATTTGCAAATACGGCAGTAAAAGATGCGCAATCCTTATTCTATTTACAATGCTTTGCTTCTTTGTTTATAAACGGCACAATAACGTAGGCCTAAGAATAACTGGCACATTTGTTAATAAGGATATTTTTGATGACAGTAACATTACGACAGCAGTGCCATACTCAACTTTCTGGTAATAAAGAGAACAAACCAGCCGATGAGTTTTTAAAAATGGCTGAGTGGTGTAGAGATAATGATATTCATCATGATGTGTACGGTGAAGGAGCATTAATTCAAGCCTTCGAACAAAAAGTCGCGGATCTATTGGGTTATGAGGCGGGCTTGTTTGTGATGACGGGTACCATGACTCAGCCCACGTTATTAGAAATGGTGTGCGAAGAGAAAAATAACAATATTGTTGCCATGCATGAAACCTGTCATATTTTTCGCCATGAACGTCAAGGCTATCAATTGCAAAATCGATTTAACGTTCTGCCTGTTGGTCATGTATTTCGAACGTGGAATGTTGATGATTTAAAAGCATGGCCGGATAAAATAGCGGCTGCGGTATATGAATTACCAATGAGAGAAATTGGAGGGCAATTGCCTTTATGGTCTGAACTGAAACGAATTAAGCAGCATTGCAAAGAAGAACAGATTCATTTGCATATGGATGGGGCGAGAATTTGGGAATGTGCGGCTTATTATGGCAAGTCATACCAAGAGATCGCTAAGGGTTTTGAAAGCACGTATGTCTCCTTGTACAAAGGAATTAATGGCTTAGGTGGTTCAATGCTACTTGGCAGTAAAGCCATGATTGAAAAAGCAGACATATGGATGAAACGCCAAGGTGGTAATGTTTATCACAAAACACCATATATTGTTTCTGCTGCCATGCAATTTGAGACGCGTATAAAAGCAATGCCTAGCTTATTTGAACGCACTAAGTCTGTGTATGAATTATTAAATAGTTACTCTCAATTTACGGTTAACCCAACGAAACCCAATGCGAATATGTTGCATTTATATCTTCCTTTAAGTTATGAGAAAGCCTCGATGATGCGTGATCAATTAGCGAGAGAGAAAGGAGTCTGGTTTGGTAATCCACAATACACGTCATTAGAGAATCAAGTTCAGATTGAGTGGTACATTGGCGATACGCTACTTGATATGCCCGATGAGGCATTAAAAAAACTTTTGGACTGGGTGGCAGAAAAAATAGAATTTTCCAATACTTAAAGTGAATCAAACTGGTTCATGTGATAGCGGCAAGATTTTTAACTGTTATTGTGTTTACATTGTGGTTTATTACTTATATATTGATTTGGTTACCACGATAAATGACTAGGATATATCCATGTTTTCTTCTACAGCCCCAAAATTTGCTGCTTTGTGCCAAATAGTGCTCGGTGCTGTGTCGCGTGTAACATCAACTATTATTGCGGTCATTCTAGTGATTATTAACTAGGCTGGCGGCACTTCCGTCAGCCAGGCTGACGGAGGACTTCTTAATTTTCTTCTTCTTTTTTCAGCCAATCTGACGGTCCACAATAAAGCTAATAGGGCACAGCCCAATAGCAATAAGGACTTGTACATTGAAAAAACACAACTTGCTTGCGATTGGTCTAATGACGTTTGCCATGTTCCTTGGTGCAGGAAACATCATATTTCCTCCTTTTCTTGGCCTTGAAGCTGGCACTCAATTCTTTCCAGCAATGCTCGGCTTTTTACTTACCGCGGTTGGACTTCCAGCATTAACGCTGATTGTTTTAGGGCGACTGAGTGACAGTGGTCAACTAACTCAAGCGTTACCGAAACCATTGGCGATTGCTTTTTGGGTATTACTTTTTATTGCAATTGGTCCTGCGTTTGGAATGCCACGAGCAGTAACGGTTGCGTATGAAATGGGAATCAAGCCTTTCTTTTCTGGTGATCATTTAATGCTTTTCTCGGTTATGTTTGTGGGAGCTACATTATTGTTGGCTTTCCAAAGAGGTAAGTTGGTGGATTACATTGGTAAAGTCATGACGCCACTGCTTGTTCTTATGCTAGCCGCGTTAGCGTTAGCGGCCATTATTACGCCATTAGGTGTTCTTGGTGATCCGAGTGCCAGTTATCAGAATAAAGCCATCACAAGCGGTTTGATCCAAGGTTACATGACAATGGATGCGATTGCGGCCGTTGGGTTTGGCTGGGTCATCATTAAAGCCATTCGTGATAAAGGGTGTGAATCACCAAAAGATGTTTTTCAAGCAACGCTTAAAGTCACGTTGATTTATGCGCTGCTAATGTCGGCGTGTTATTTAGCGATGGCTTATGTTGGTGCGACATCAACGTCTATTGCTGAAGGCGCAACCAATGGTGGTGAATTATTAACGCGTTATGTTGCTGAGATATTTGGTCCACTAGGTCAATACTTATTAGCAGGTATTATTATTATGGCGTGTTTAACGACGACGGTAGGGTTGACGAATGCGTGTGCTGAGTACAGCCAACAAACGTTCCGCACTCCGTTTGCGATTACCGCGATTATCGTTACAGCGATGACGGGCGTTGTTGCTAACTTCGGATTAGAGCAAATCTTGGCTATCAGCTTACCTGCTATACTCATATTATGTCCGGTGGCGATTGCTTTAGTATTAGCGGCGTGGTTTTTACCTACGACAAAACACAATACTATTTCATACGTTAGTGTTGTGATGATTAGCGTTGTATTTGGTGGGTTAGATGCACTGCATATTTTGGGTTTATTGTCTGATTCTTTATCTGCATCATTAACTCATTATATTCCTCTCTTTTCGGCTCATGCGAGTTGGTTTTTACCTGTAGTGATAACCGTATTTATTAGTCTATTACTAAACCGAAAATCGAGTGCATTAGAGTCATCGAACTAAGACTAGATAAAGGCAAATAAAGCGGTTAATAGATAAGATCCCTATGAGTTTACATTAGGGATCATTCACTATTGAGAATGTGTTTAAATCGCTAATTTATGAGTTAATCGTTGGTTTAGTTAACATATCGTTACTTTCAAATGTTTATTGTAAATGCGTTTATTATCTTAATTGTTAATATTAACGATAGGGCTACAACCTAAATTTTTTCCTGCTTCTATGTGTATTTATAAGCTTTTAAAAATAGAATTTAGGGGGGATACTCGTGCTATTGAATGACTTTTTCTATAAGAGAAAGTGTTGAGTTGAAAGAGGTTAATGTGACAACAATAAAGAAAGGGCTACGTGCGGTTGCCATATTGGAAGCCAGTAAGGGGATAATCTCTCTATTGGTTGCTTTTGGGGTGCATGCTTTAGCGGGTCATAATTTACGCCATTTAGCTGAATTAATAGTGAGTCGTTTACACTTAAATCCGGCAAGTCATTTACCTAGTGTATTTATTGATGCTGCGAGTGGATTAACTGACGCTAAAATCATGTTATTTACCATTGCTGCGGTGGTGTATTCAATCATTCGACTTGTTGAAGCTTATGGACTATGGCGAGCACAAGTATGGACTGAATGGTTTGCTTTAGTCAGCGGGGCTATCTATATCCCTTTTGAACTTTATGAAATTATCTTCCGTACAAGTATTCTGAGTTTTGGTGCATTCATTATTAATATCATTGTTGTAGGATACATGGCTTATGTGATCCTCGATAAGAAAAAAGTCACGCCAATATCCTGATCGTTAATTTATCTTCAAATATGCACTGAATAAGTTTCGTCATAAATACAAAAATCCCCTTATTTGTTGAGAGTAAGGGGATTTTTGGTACTTATAGACTAGCGATTATAATGGAACGGATAATCCGGCTTGGAAGCTGTTCTTATCGGTGATTGGGTTTTCATCATTGTGAATATATTGAGTGTAAAATCCAATAGGCAATACATTCATTATTAAGGTATCAAAATGAAGCCCAACAACGCCTTGGTTAATCGCTACGTCACCCAGAGTATTTACATTTCCTAAATCATAACGTCGGTAAGAAAATTCAATCATCTCACGACGCAATGATATTGGGCCTTTGAAAGAATAAGCTGATAGGTTAATCACTTTTGATAGTTTTAACTCAGCCAAGCTAGCAGTTTCAGCAAAAGCATCGTCTTTAAGTGACGGCATAATAAAGCTACTAGGGTCGTTATTTATAAAATCACTGCCTTGTGTTAGCTCGACACCTCGACGCTCATATATCCCTGCTTTGTTTGTATCACTGCCTGAATACTTTCCTGATAGGTTAATGTAAAACTCAGAAGGTAAATCAGTGCCAAAAGATAAAGAAGCACCGTGAATCATGTCATGTCGATCTTGAACGCCATAAAGTGAAACCGCGGCTTCTTTGTTTAATAACCAGCTATTGCCGTAGTGTTCTGTACGAGATATATCTAACTGAGCAGATAAGGGTTCACGTTCATCTAATTTGTAATCTTGATAGAAATTACTAGAGATTTCCGCATTCCAAAACCCTGTTTGCAGGAAGGGCAAACGTAACTGAGCAGCAACCCCGCTACTGCGAGTCTGATCTTTTTGGATATTATTATCAGAGTAATTATCATTTAAGACATAATAAGCACGAACACCACCCATAATGAAAAATTGGTTATTGCTGAAACCAGCACCGATCAAATCACTGTATTCATCATCATTCATTGCCCAAAGGCTATAGGTGCTACGCTCTAGAGGATCAGTAAACTCAAACGTCGCGTTATAACGTAATTTTTGCTTACTATCACCGTTATCCTTTTTCTCAGTCACTGCGCCAACCGTTAACGCCCCTCGGCTGTAGTGAATATTGTTGAACAGCCCATAAGACGTATCGGTGTTGAGCTGTTTGTCTTCAAGGTTGGCTAATTTTTGCTGCTGTTGATCGGCTAGGCCACCTTTGTCATCCCAAAAAAGCTTAACTTGATAAGGCGCTTCTGCCGTTATCTCCATATTTTCAACAACATAATAATAGTCATCCGCAGAGATCGCTGTTGCTAGTACTTTGTCATCATTAATCAATCGAGCATCAATTACGTTGTCTGCACTAAGAACACGTTCAATTTCCCCGTCTTTAGTTCGATAAAGAGAGCTACCTGTTTCAGTGTTTGCGATAAAGTAAACTCTGCCTTGGCTATCCACATCTTTAACGATGGTATAGAAAGCGGGTAGGGTTAAGATCGCTTCTTTATTACGATATAACGTTCGATTATTACCTTTTTGGACAAAGTAATAGAGGTTGTCATTCTTAACTAAGACCGATGAATTAACTGCGCTATAAAACTTGTCGCCAACATAAAGTTGAGGTTGAACAAAAGACTCCGTGGTTTTGAAATACACGTCTTTTCCATCGCTCATATAGCCTTGATGAACTCGGCCTTCGCTGCCTTCTTTAATTTGAGCATCGTTATTAAATAAACCTTGAGTGGTACGCCAAACTGAAGTACGACGTCCTGAAACCGTATAGTATTTATCTTGGCTGTAATAGACTTTCCCCATATCTAAGCTGCTACTTTCTTTTTTTACTTCATTATTGGTTAAATCATAATGAACCAGAGTAGGGGCTCGAACAGCGGTCGGATTGGTTAAGAAAAGAATATTGCCTTGCTGGGTATTCAGTTCACCATAATATTTAGAGCGTGCAATGACCTTCCCTTGTGCTAATTGCATCTCTTTTGCCTCTTGGGTTTCTTTTTTAACCCATGCGGCAAAAGTGCTATCAAAATCTTCGCCAACGGTTTTCTTCATTGGTTTGTTAACTTGAAAAGGCCATAACCAATGCTGAGAGCGATTTTTGAAATACTTATTAGTGACATCTAGACCGTAAGTATCGGCGAGATAATATTGGTACTGAGAACCGAAAACATAAGTACTCTCTCCATACGGAAAGAAAAGCGTGTCGTTATAAAGGCGCTCTGGCGATAAGTTACCGGCTTTAGCGTGTACATGTGTCATTGCTCGGTATCGACCACTATAAAGTCGCCCCCCTTGACCATGCCAAGATTCATTTAAAACAGCATTACCCTCAAGCATAAAACTGGAAGAGGTTGAGTTAGGTAATACAGCAGGAATAATACCAATCGGTCCAATTGACCCATTATGTAACACAGCAAACATAGACTTAGAGACTACGTTATCTTTCGCGTTCATTTGGTAATCATGAGCGGTTTCATGAAACAACAAGGTATCGAGCCAAGAGCTTGATGAGAAATAGTCGGGAAGTTGTGCTCCACCCATATAGTTGATTTGTCGGTTAAGTGGGAATTGAGTCGAAAAACCATTGGCAATTTGATTATAAGATGACATCAAGCCGACATTTAAACGGTCATCCATTTGATAGCCAAAGGTGTCCTCATAAGCTGGCTGTAATATGCTCTCAACACCTGCAGCATGTTCGGCGTGTTGTTTGTTTTCTTCTGTAAAAATAAGGCGAGTATTACGCACGTCTTGGGTGTAGTAATCCTGATCTTGAGCAACACCTGCTTGATTAGGCGTTACTAATGGCGCTGAATGCACAAGAGTTGGAACTGCAATCAATAACGTTAATCCAGTAAGGAATATCTTCATTTAAATTCTCTTAATATGTTTAAGGTTGCGTTATTTAACTATTGATTTAAACAAACGGTCGATGAAAAATTCAATGGAATGACATTGGGTGAGATAAATAAATTATAGGTCTATTTTTAACGTCATATTGTTATTCGAGTTGAAATAAAAAACGGGCAATCAAAAGTTCCCCGTTTTTATTCGTATCCTAGCCTAGTCAACAATCGTTATTATTAGAATTTGTAAGTTGCGCCAGCGTACAATGTACCAATTGTCATTGCGTAATCATCATCGATATTATTACTGCCAGAATCAACAACAAAGAGGTCGCCTTCATAAGCAACACGGAAGGCAAGGCCACCTAATGTTTTAGGTGTATATTCAACACCTGCACCATAGTGGAAAGAAGTACCGCTATCGCTATCAGAAAGTCCGTATGCTTTTCCTGATTGTTCTATTGAACCTAGGCCAGCAATAGCAAATGGTCTCCAACCGCTGTCAAAGGTATAACCTACGTTTGCGGCAAGTGATACAGAAGAATGCTCAACGGTTCCGTTAATAGGAGAATTATAATGGGTAAGTTTTAAATCACCGTATTTTGTATATTGCATTTCTACTGCAACAATGCGGTTAAACTGGTAGCCACCAATTAATTTAAAGGTAGAGTCATTATCATTAATGTTGGCTGCACCAAAGCCACCATCATCATCAAAATCAGTCGTACCAAAACCACCGCCTAAGTAAACGCCAGAGACATCATTTGTTGCGGCATTTGCGTATGAACAAGCAGGCAGTAACGCTAATAATAGTATCGATTTTTTCATTTTGTTGTCCCGTATAAATCTAATAGGTAAAGTTAACTACATAGTAAATAGACGATGGAAATAAACTAAATGAGTTCCACACTAAATACAAATATGTGAATTTTGTTTGATTTATTATCTCAGTTTTAAAAAACAAAATTGGTTGATAACTAAATCTGTTGAAAGATGAAAGTTATTTAATCCGTTGTTTTATAAATAATTCGTAGATTTTCATTTCAAAGTTATAGTGAATCGTTGATTTGTATTCTTTTTTCGGTAGACTGGCATATTAGTAAGAAAAAACGTAACGAAATGTTCATTTTAATTACATTACATCTGATTTTGTTTTCAAATAAGCAAAATGACTCAATAGAATTAACTGTCGTTAGGCTCAAATGCAGAAAATCACAATTGCAAATTTGGTTTTAGAACCCGCGACAAGAAGGTTAAGTAATAATGCGGATGATGCAATTATACTTAGGCCTTTGCCTTATAACGTCTTCACATTATTGTTAGAGCAAAAAGGAAATTGCATCGATCGTGATGAACTGTTTGATGTTTGTTGGGAAGGGGCGATTGTTACCGATCAAGCCTTAACGAATGTTATCTCTGGATTAAGACGTAATCTTATCCAGTTAGAGGCTGAAGGCATTGCGATAAAAACCGTTAGTAAAGTAGGGTATTTACTGACCGTAGATGAAACCGTCGTTATGCAACCGGTAATTGAACCCAAAATTATACCGCCAGTTATTGATAATATCGAACCGAAAGCCATTTTGGTGTCTCCTCAAGCTGAGGACCCCTTAATGGTTAATGATAATGTCGCAATCAGTAACGATGTGCCGGTGTTGCCGACGACTGAAGTCGGCCGTTCTCGCGTGCGATTATTAACAAAGCCTTCTTTGAAATCGGCATTAATCGCTTTTTGTTTATGCTCATTAATCGCAGCAGTGTGCTGGTATGAGAAAGCATCGTCTGTTCCTTATTTTTTAGTGAAAGAAAATTACAATCATTTTGAGATCAAAAATACAGATTTCTACATACTTAATAACACAAGAGGTAAAGATAATATTGAGGCCATTCAATCGGGTCTTGAGTCTTTAAATTTAGTTGAGTGTAATGCTGAAATTTATATCCGTATGTATGACTCTGTGTACGATGACGATACTTACTCATTGAAAGGGTACATTGTTGCAAAAAACAGCAACCGAAATAGCAATTATTCATTAAGTAAGTTTTCACATGAAAATTTACCAACCATTATTGCGAACGGCCTAAAAAGAGCGAAATTAATATGCGAATAGTAAATCTAGTTCTATTCTTAATTTTAATTGGAGCCGGTATTTATAAATGGATGCCAGAAAATACCGAGTTTTCTGGGACTCGTTGGTCTTGCAATGAATTGTCGACGGGCTTCACTTCAGCACCTTATGAAAAGTATCAAGAAATTCTTGAACGAGATTTATTTGATTTTGCTTCGTCTTCGAATTTAACACTCTATCAATCCGGGGAATTAGTGTTTAAAAACGGAGAGAGGGAAAAGTACGAATTGCTTTATGAATTAGGGTACAAAACGGTTGCTAAGAATAAAATATCACTGGTTTATAAGAAAATAGATTGGCATAGACAACCTAAGAATGCGCCTATTTTTATTCGAGATATTGAATCCCTAAAAGGATTTGAGTTTGATCTAAAATATATGATTGATGATGATCAATTGTATTTCCAGAATCGTATTAAAAATGAAGATAAGAATTTTGTCTGTTTTGCTTCTTAAATAAAAGAAGAGGTAGTTGTTAATTACCTCTCCTCCCTTATTATTTCACATCAAACGTCATCGAATACGCCATGTATCCAGTATGCTCATCCACTTGTTCACTCTTCACTGAAAACCCCTGCTTTAAGTAGAATTGGTAACTGGCTTCGTTTTGTTTATAGACAGATAAGCTTAGTGCATTTCGTTGCTGTTTAGCGTGCGTCATTAATTGTTGCCCAATGCCATTGCCTTGATGTTCTGGAGAAACAAAAATAGCAGCAAGATGATTTTCATATAAAGAATAAAAACCGATGACGGCGTTATCTTTTTCACAAACATACGTTTCTGATGCTGGGATATAGATATTACGCATGTTTTCACATTGTGATTGCCAAAACTCTTCAGCCACAAAATCGTGCGCTTTAATTGATGCGTTAAGCCAAATGCTGAGCACTTGATTGATGTCTGTTGCATTGTATTTTCTGATCATAGTATTAATAAATTCCTATTTCGTATGTTGAAAAGAGTATGAATGAACAATGATGATTAGCATTGAATATTTACGACAGAATGCGTTATTTGAATAAATTAGCGCGTTTTTTTGTTTACTTATTGTAGAGGAATGAATTAAGTGACAAGTAAGGTAGGGTTTGGCAATGATTATTTATAGAGTGAAAAATACGGCATGAATAGTATTCAGTATAATGATTTTTTTGATTGAAAATAGTAACTAAAGTAAATTAAATGTTGTTTATTTGTGTGTTTAATTTATTTATATAATTATTAATGATGTGTGATCTGCAGCTATTTATTGAATGTATAACCTGATTATTATCCTCTCGATTTTTGGAGTTTAAACTGCTGACGGTATAACGCAGCAATTTAGAAATTAAGTATATAAAAGCTATCATCAGGGAGATTGATGTGTTTTTAATCGAATTTATAATCGTATTAGTATGTATTTTAATTGGTGCTCGTATTGGCGGCATCGGCTTAGGTGTTATGGGAGGTATTGGCTTAGCCATACTGAGTTTTGTTTTTGGATTACAACCTACCAGTCCACCGATCGACGTTATGTTAATGATCATGGCGGTTGTTGCAGCTGCTGCAGCCATGCAAGCGGCGGGCGGTCTTGAATATTTAATTAAGATTGCATCACGTATTTTGCGTAAAAATCCACGTCACATTACCTTTATTGCTCCTTTAGTGACGTACATGTTTACTTTCTTAGCGGGTACAGGGCACGTTGCTTATTCTGTATTGCCTGTTATTTCAGAAGTGAGTCGTCGTAGTGGCATTCGTCCTGAACGCCCATTAGGTATGGCGGTTATCGCATCACAATTTGCTATTGTAGCAAGTCCGATCGCGGCAGCGGTTGTTGCTTTGGTTGCTTTTTTAGAGCCGCAGGGAATTACTCTTGCTGATGTACTAATGATTACGATCCCTGGAACTTTCTGTGGTTTAGCACTGGCTTGCGTCATCGTAAACAAGCTAGGTAAGGATCTAAAAGACGATCCTGAATATCAGCGTCGTATGCAAGATCCTGTCTTTCGTAAGGAAATGGAAGCAGAAGTTAAAGTTGAAGAGATTGAGATTAAACCGGGCGCTAAAAAAGCCGTGGGTTTATTCTTATTTGGCGCAATTGTGGTTGTTATTATGGGCGCGTTCCCATCATTACGTCCTAACTTTAATGGCTCACCTATGGGAATGGCACATACGATTGAGATCGTCATGTTAGCCATGGCAGCGTTGATTATTTTACTTTGTAAGCCTGATGGTAATGAAATAACCCAAGGTTCTGTATTCCATGCGGGTATGCGTGCAATTGTGGCTATCTTTGGTATTGCATGGTTAGGTGATACGTTTATTGCGGGTCATGACATCATGGTAAAAGAAGCGGTTTCAGGGTTAGTTGAAGTAGCGCCATGGACATTTGCTTTTGCATTATTTGGCTTATCAGTAATGGTAAACAGCCAAGGGGCAACCACTGCGGTACTTGTGCCTGTTGCGATTACTTTGGGTCTTCCACCTGAAGTGATTATAGCTACTTTTGTTGCTGTAAATGGTTACTTCTTTATTCCTAACTACGGTCCAATTATCGCTTCTATTGATTTTGACCGAACAGGAACAACCAAGATTGGTAAGTATATCTTTAACCACAGTTTCATGATCCCTGGTTTATTGAGTATGGTTTTTAGTATCATATTTGGTTTTGTTTTTGCAAGTATGGTTCTATAGTCATTAATAATAGCCATTAAACTGTACGTCGTACTTATTTGTTGTTATTATGCACGGGAATGAAGTATTAATGGTTTCCATTACTAACTTCGTCTTTGGCTAGCAATAAAAATAAGAATATAAAACTCGGACTTATAAAAGTGATGGGTATAAAAAAGGCAATAGCATCGAGCTATTGCCTTTTTGTCTTTAATTCGCAATAAATCCGAAAACAAACTGTCACATAACCATTCTATGATCGCCAAATCAAATTGATCATGGAGGATATATGAATCGTAATACTCTCACTTTAACCACATTAGCGGTGGTCACTTCAGCATTGTTAGGTTGTAGCCAGCAATCAAATATACCAACATCAGAAAATACATTTTCAGCAATAGACACTTTTGGTATTCAATGTAAATCACAAGAAGAGCCAAAGCGCGGCAGTTCAGGCATTCGTGGACTGACGTTCGTTGGTTCATCCATCGCTGATGCCCCCTTTGTTACCTCTGCTGCAGAGATCGTCAGTTACGACTCGTGTACTGATAAGTTGTATGTTGTAAACGCTCAAGCCAAAAAAATTGATGTATTAACTCTTGATGCTAATAGCCAACCAAAGGCGGCAGGGTATATTGATCTTCAATCAGCAGCGAAGCGTTCTGGTATTGAGATTGGTGCAGCAAACAGTGTCTCTGCTCATAATGGGTTAGTTGCTGTTGCGGTTGAAAACAAAGATAAACAGAAGAATGGCATTATTGCTTTGTTCCGATCGGATTCTCTTGAACTACTCACGACATACCCCGCAGGTGCTTTGCCTGATATGGTGAGTTTTTCTAAAGACGGTCGTTATATTGCAGCAGCGAATGAAGGGGAGCCGAATGCCGATTATTCAATTGATCCAGAAGGCAGCGTAACGTTAATCGATATTGCTAATGGCCCATTAAATGCGTCAGTTATTCAACTTGATTTTAATGCGTTTGACAAGGGGGGCTCACGTCATTCAGAGTTAACAGATAAAGTTCGTATTTCTGCACCGACGGCAAGCGTTTCCCAAGATCTCGAACCTGAATACCTCACTTTTGCCGATAACGGTAAGTTGTATGTCGCATTACAAGAGAACAATGCATTAGCCGCGATTGATGTAGAAAGTGCATCGATTGATGGTATTTTTGGTTTGGGTGGAAAATCATGGGAAAACGCTCAATTAGACGCTTCAAATAAAGATAAAACACTAGGGAATTTCCAAAATTACCCAATGCTTGAAGGGTTGTATATGCCAGACAGTATAACCAGTTACAGCGTAAATGGCGCTGCCTATATAGTCACTGCGAATGAAGGTGACGGCAGAGAATATGGGTTCCAAACCACCCAACAACGTTGTGATGAAGAATCGTATTCATGGGATGGTGAGGACTACAAGGGCACGACAGATTATGCAACCAAACAAGATTTTTGCCTTGTTTATGGTGATGAAGTTCGTGGTAAAAAGCTGGATGTTGATAAAAATCATCCGCTAGCTACGGCATTAAAAGATAAAAACCAGTTAGCTCGTTTAAAAGTGGTTAAGCCACAAGGTACATTAGCCGCTGATGAAAAAGTACAAGCATTTGGTAGCCGTTCGTTCTCTATATGGGATGAATTTGGTGAACTTGTTTTTGATAGCGGCGATGAGTTTGCTCGTATCGTGTTTGAGAAGAATAAAGAAAACTTCAATAGTACTAATGATAATAACAGCAGTGCTGATGACCGCAGTGATGACAAAGGTGCCGAGCCAGAAGCGATTGAGGTAGCAAGTATTAATGGTCGTCAATATGCGTTTATTGGCCTAGAGCGTCAAGGCGGCGTGATGGTATACGACGTAACAGAGCCGAAAGAATCTCGCTTTATTACGTATGTGAATAATCGTAATTTTGATGAACCAGTGTGTACCCAAGTTGATACCGAGGGCGAATGTAAAAATGGGATCTACAATCCGAAAGCAGGGGATTTAGGGCCTGAATCCATTAAGTACTTTACTCGTTTAGGTGATCATTTTATCGCTGTGGGTAATGAAGTCAGTGGGACGACTTCTGTGTACCGTATCGATATGTAATTTCCCCCCATAATAAAAGTAAGACAGAGAGAAAGGCAATCAGCGTGTGTTGGTTGCCTTTTTTGTTTTTACAAAATTAGACAGACACAATAAATTAACACTAAGTTCACATTTGCAATGTAACTTATTGGACTTTCATTTCACCGCGGGTAATGTGAGCTTGCTGATAAATGAATCTATTATAAACATTTTGTGCAGAGTTTTTATCTGAATAAATATTAATAATCAAGGAGATGATTGTGTTTAAACGTAACTTACTATTGGCTTTATTATTTATATTGCCATCAGCGGTGAACGCTGAGAACTATTCAATTGGTACGGGTGGACAGAGTGGGATCTATTATCCGTTTGGTGGTGCGTTAGCAAAAGTGTGGTCAGAACATGTACCCGATGTGAATGCGAAAGCGGAAGTGACTGCCGCTTCAGTAGAGAACACAATCAAAGTGGTACGTGGCGATATGATCGCAGGTATCGCAATGGGAAATGTCGTGCTTGATGCCTACAATGGCGAAGGTAAATTTCCGAAAAAAATGCCAGTCAACACCCTTTTTGCACTGTATCCAAATTTGGTGCACACCTTAACTCTTGAAAAGTCAGGCATTACGTCATTATCACAACTAAAAGGCAAACGAGTGTCTTTAGGGGCTCCTGCCAGTGGTACGGCTGTGACGTCTGCTGCGTTGCTTGAATCTTTAGGTATTGATGTGAAAAAAGACATTGATGCCGTGTATTTAAATTATTCTGAAACGACTAATGCGCTTGCGAATGGTCAAATTGATGCAGGCTTTATTGTGGGCGGTCAAGGCGTAGGGGCGGTAACTCAAATTGCGCTAACGCATAAAATTAAAGTGCTTTCAATTACACCAGAAGAAAGTGCAATGTTCATGAAAAAATACCCTGCATACAGCACGTACGATATGCCTGCTGGTGTATACAACAATGTAGGTGAAGTATCGACATTAAGCGTATGGAACGTATTGGTTGTAAACGCAAAAATGAGTGATGACATGGCCTATAACTTAACGAAAGCCGCGTATGAAAATATCGGTGATGTTCGTAAAGTGGTGAAAATGGCTGAGATGACAACACCTGAAAATGCAGATCGCTTACAAGGTGTCCCTCTTCATCCTGGTGCTCAAAAATATCTTGATTCAATCATGAAATAATAAGCGCCAAATACACGCAAAACGAAAGGGTAAGTGTCTCGCTTGCCTTTTCTTCTTTTCTGACTTTATCCAAAGGCATTAATATGGATATTATGACCGATAAAAATCAACCTGATATAGAGCATTTACCTCATGAAAAAACAGTAAATGTATTTGGGTATCTCATTTTAGGTATTGCTGTTGCGCTCTCAATGTTTCAAATTTGGCAGGGCATTAGCTCAACCATTTCTGCGACGTATTTTCGCCCTATACATCTTTGTTGGGTGCTTGTTCTTATTTTTTTGCACTACCCATTAATTAGTAACCGAAAAAGCCATTTATACCTTGTAGGACGAGTCATTGATCTCGCGCTATGTGGCTTGATTGTTTTTGCAGCTTATCGCATGTCGATATTTGATTATAACGACATCAACCATCTATTTTATGGACTACAACTGCCAGACATGATTGCAGGGTGTTCGTTAATTCTCTTATTAATGGAAGGATGTCGTCGAACGGTCGGCTGGGTGATGGTTCTTATCGCGGTATTATTTCTATCCTACAGCGCATTTGGTGATTTATTACCGAGTGGCTTTGCAATCAAGTCATACTCTCTACAAGAACTCATTCAATTTCAAATATTTTCGGCTAACGGCATTTTTGGCTCCGCCTTAGGCATTGCAGCAACAACGGTCTTTATCTTTGTGTTATTCGGGGCATTTTTAGAAGTCACAGGCGCAGGTAAATTCTTTATTGATTTGGCATTCTCTATTGCGGGTAAATATCGTGGTGGTCCAGCAAAAGCGGCAGTATTGGCCTCGGCAGGGCTCGGCTCTATTTCAGGTTCAGCAATAGCAAATACAGTAACCACAGGCTCAATCACCATTCCTATGATGAAAAAGTTGGGTTATAAACCAGAGCAAGCCGCAGGGATTGAAGCCGCGGCCTCAACGGGCGGGCAAATTATGCCACCAATCATGGGGGCAGGTGCGTTTGTAATGGCACAGTTTACAGGCGTACCTTACAGCGAAATCATGTTGGCCTCTATCGCACCTGCGATTTTGTATTTCTTCTGTACCTTGTTATACGTGCATTTAATGGCGTGTAAGCTTGATCTTAAAGCCGTAAGTCGAACAGAAGCCGTAATGAGCGTGATGAAAGATGGCGCGCACCATTTAATTCCATTAGCACTGATCACAACATTACTTATGATGGCTTACTCTCCATTACTGGTCGGTGTGGCTGGTTGTGCCGCTATTCTAGTGACTGCGGCATTGCGTAAGCACAGCCGAATTGGCTTGAAAAAATTCATTGAAGGCATGAAAAACGGTGCCTTAATGGCATTACCTATTTCCGCTGCGTGTGGTGCTGCCGGTATTATAGTTGGGGTCGTTGGACAAACTGGGATTGGTTTGCAATTCACTCAATTTGTGATGGATTTCTCTGGCGGTTACATGCTAATAGCTTTAGGGTTAATAAGCCTTGTTGCTTTAGTGTTAGGCATGGGATTACCCGTGACTGCGGCCTATATTGTATTAGCGGTAATGGCGGTGCCAATGTTAAGTGATTTTGGTTTACCATTATTAACAGCACATCTTATTGTGTTTTGGTTATCGCAAACCTCAAATGTGACTCCTCCGATTGCTTTAGCTGCCTTTGCCGGTGCCGGTGTTGCGAATGCTAATCCAATGAAGTCTTCTGTTGAGGCGTTTAAATTGGCTGGTGGGTTATTCATTATTCCAATCATGATGGCGTATACCAATTTAGTTAATTCTGATGCCAGTGCGATGGATCTTGGTTTTTCTATCGTACAAACTCTGACGATCATTATTGCGATTGCTATCTTTATTGAAGGGTATTTATTACGTCCACTAACCGCAGTTGAAAGGTTATTGGCCTTTTTTACCATCCCGTTAGTTATGCTTAATCCTTTTGGTGTCGGTTTTCTCGGCATTATTATTATGCTGGGTTTGATTGTGATTCAATGGAAAGGCAGAGGGCGGGTGAGCCAGAGTTAGTCTTTTATCATTAAAAAACGTATCTTAATTAGAATCCTCTTTGGTTATCAGAATCAAAGGGGATTTTTGTATCTATTGCTGAATATTGAGATCTATAAGTCGAATAATCACCATTCAACTGCTACCTTTTAATAAGAGAATCAATTCAGTAGGGCGTTTTTGAGGATACATGGGAGAGTGGTATGTTTGATGAGAAAAGGGGTTTCCGTCATTGTGTTATTTCAATGGTTATTTTCGTGGCGGCGATGATTGGAGGAATAGAAAAAAGCCAAGCGAATACCGAGCTTAAAGTAGGGACATATCATTGCCCACCGTTTATCTTTCACGACAAAGGTCAAGAGTTTGAAGGTCTAAGCATGACGTTGTGGGAACGTATTGCTGAGATCATGGGCGCGACTTATACCTTACAGAACTACGAACTTGATGATTTGCTGTTAGCCTCAGAAAAAGGCGACATTGACGTTGGGATATCGTGTATCTCTATCACGCCTGATCGTGAGGCACGGGTCGATTTTTCTCATTCTTTCTACGAAACGCATCTGGCTATTGCGGTGAAAAGCCGTAGCTATTTCGATACGTTTATTAGCATTGTCACTAACCCGACCTTATGGAAAGCGATAGGTATTTTTTTCACTGTGGCGATTAGTGTCGGTGGGTTCTTTTATTTGTTAGAACGAAAAAATAATGACAAATTATATTCAATGCCAACCAAGAAAGGTCGCTTGGCGGAAGCGTTGATCTTAGGGGTTTTATTCATCACAAAAGGGCCGTTTAATTACTTTGAATTTAAAACCTTATCAGCACGAGTGATGACGGTATTGATCGCCATGTTCTCCACAGTATTTATTGCCAGTATCACCGCTATTTTGACCAGTTCACTCACATTAGAACAATTAAGATTTGATGTGAAAAACGTGAATGATTTATCTAAGCTCAGAACAGGAACAAAGCAAGCCACAACGGCATCACTATTGTTGGCTGATCACAGTATTGCTCATGAAAATTATCAAACCATGGATGAGTTATTATTGGCATTAGAGAATGATCAGGTTGATGCTATTGTGGCGGATGATGCGGTATTACGGTACATGATAAAACAAGGTAAAAATAAGCAATTATTTAACGAGTTAGTCGTACTTCCTTATCAGTTAGAAAAACAAAATTATGGCCTAGTGTTGATTGAAAACAGTGAATACGAAGAAGAAATCAACCGGGCTTTATTACAAATTCGTGAAACCACAGAGTGGCATCAGATCTTGTTAGAATATTTTACAGAAAAGTGATTCATATTCGTGATGCTTATATTTCAAACATCGTAACAGAACGCTGATAAAGCCATGCGTGTGCTTGCCCAGCGTTTTTGTTTTTCCTCACGACACGATCGATGTGCAATAACCAATTTTTCTCTTCTGAATCAACATTGACTATTTTTAAAGAGATATTATTCTGAATTATGTGGTTTGGAATAAAGCCCCAGTAATGGTCTAACTGTAATAATGATTGTAACGAGCTTAAATTATTGGTGGTGGTGACGGATGATGAGAAGTGCGTATTCCAAGGGCTATGCATATTAGTAAAGAGTATTTGACGAAACGATTTCAACTCTTGTAATTGAATCGATTTTTGAGAATGTAAAGGATGGTTATGTGCCGCTGCAATAGTAACAGGTAAATAACCGACTAAGCCTAACTCAACGTCTTTTGGAAGAATATCTCCGGACAACATGAACCCAATTGATGCTTTTCCTTTTGACACTTGTTCGCTTATCTCTTGGTTTTCAACGGTATTAATGTGTAATTCTGTGTGTGGAAAACGCTGATAAAACTCATTAATTACTTTATAAAAGGCTGGCGTTAATAATAGCTCATTAATCGCGATGGTTAAGGTATCTTCTACGCCTGCGCTGAAAGAATGAATCATCGTTTCAATGTCTTTCGCTTGCGAGAGTAAATTAAGAGATTGAAGATATAAACGCTTACCGTGTGGCGTTAATGTGGGTATACGAGTGGAACGATCAAAGATCTCAATTCCTGCATCTATTTCTAGGTTTGCGATAGCTGTACTGACGGCTGATTGTGCTTTTCCCAATTTTCGAGCAGCCGCAGAGAATGAACCGCATTCGACACAAAGTACAAGAGTTTCAAGTTGCTGGAGATTAAACATACTCAACCATCTATTATTCAGATAATAACCAACTAGAGTGTATCAAAAGTTCACATGATAATGCATGAACTTAATGAGAAGTTTATAGGTATTATTATGACAAATTCAGCAGCTAAATCAGCAAGTACGATTCAAAAGGAAATGGAAGAATTAAAAGCTCGTTTAAATCAAAGTCGCCAAACCATCATGCAAGGATCGATGAATAAATCTGAATCGACGGAGCTTTTATCACTCATGATTAAAAGTACGGCAACATTTGAAAAGAATTAGAATGTGTTTAAAAGCCCCTCTAATTTAAGTCTAATCATTTTAAATGCAGTATTTTTGCTATCATTTATTTTAACTACTCGAGTAAGTGTTATTATCCGCCGCCCGTATTCCCTTTGAAATAAAGGACAAGAGAGATGCATGATCGTGCCAGCCAAATGGTGATATTTTACGCCCTAGCCAAAGCGGGTAGCTTTACTGCTGCCGCAAAACAAATGGGCGTATCTACCTCTCATGTGAGTAAACAGCTGGGAATATTAGAAGCAGAACTTAACGTTAAGTTAGTACAGCGCACGACACGCTCGTTAACACTGACTGATGCAGGGCAACAGTTCTATTTGTATTGTGAAAAGATGTACAGTGCGATGACCGAAGCCAGTGCCATTATGGATAATGAACGTGATGATGTCGCGGGCATCTTGCGTTTAGGGTTATCACAGTCTTTTGGTACTATGCACATTATCCCTGCGATAGATAAATTACGTCATCAATATCCAGATCTTCAGGTTGAAGTTCGTTTGTTCGATCATCGTGCAGACATGCTTAAAGAGGGCTTGGATTTGTGGGTGACTAATTTTGAAGACTTACCAGAAGGTTACGTTGCGCAGCGATTAGCGGATTCGCATTTTGTACTGGCAGCTTCACCTGATTATTTGATCGATAAAGCCGTCCCTCATCACCCTGAAGATTTAACAGAGCATAATTGTTTAACGTATCAAAGTCGTTATCGTGATTACAGCAATTGGGATTTCAGCAAAGGCAATGAAACACTGTGTGTCAAAGTCTCTGGAAATTACCGTGTCGATTTAGCTGAAGCGGTGAGAGATGCCGCTATTTCAGGGTGGGGCGTGGCGTATTTAGCCAGTTACTTACTGACCAATGAGTTTAATGATGGCAAATTGATTCAGCTATTACCTGATTGGAAAGCGAGTCAAAAAATGCCAATTTATGCGGTTTATCCAAGCCGTAAGCACCTGCCAAGAAAGATAAGTGCCGTGATTGATTTCTTACGTGAGCACATTGGTCAACAGCCATATTGGGACAAAGCGTTAATGAAACGGGTTAAGTTATAATCAAAGTATGACGCGTTCAATATTGTCATTGATTAAATTAAATACAGTGCAATGATGCCTTTTTAATCAATGACTTAAATCTATTATCAGCCTTGAAATAAATATCTTTTCCATATGGCAACAATACCCGTTATATATTCCCTTCTTATTTTATAAATCAACGAGTTAATAAAATCACACAAAGCGTGATCTAAGTCTCATTAACAGAGCGTTAGCAAACCCGACTTGCACGCAAACCTTTGCGCATTAGAATGCAGGCTCATTTTCGATAGCACAGGTTTCTATCATGACATCTTTTCTTGGTATTTTTGCCATTTTACTATTTGCTTACCTATGTTCGACTGATCGCCGTAATATCCCTTTGAGAACCGTTTCTTTGGCGTTTGGTCTACAAATTTTATTTGCTCTGTTGGTACTTTACGTTCCAGCAGGTAAAGAAGTTTTAAACTCAGTAACCGCAGGCGTTTCGGGCGTTATTGAATATGGACAAGAGGGCATTGCCTTTTTGTTTGGTGGTTTAGCTACGGGTAAAGTCGGCTTTGTATTTGCCGTTAATGTTCTTGGTATTATCATCTTCTTCTCTGCCCTTATTTCTGCGCTTTACCATCTTGGTATCATGCCTAAAGTAATCAACTTTATTGGGGGTGGCTTACAACGCTTATTGGGTACAGGACGTGCAGAATCACTTGCTGCGACTGCTAACATCTTTGTAAGTATGGTTGAGGCACCACTTGTCGTTAAACCTTACTTGAAGCACATGAGTGATTCTCAGTTCTTCGCTGTAATGACCTGTGGTTTGGCGTCAGTGGCAGGCGGTACAATGGTTGGCTATGCATCACTTGGTGTTGATCTTAACTTCCTTATCTCTGCGGCATTCATGTCGGCACCTGCCGGTTTATTGATGGCAAAAATGATGGTGCCACCGGGTGACGAAGAGAATAATGACGATGAAATTACATCGGTAGAAATCGATCACGCAACCAATGTATTTGAAGCGTTGGCTGATGGTGCAATGTCTGGTTTACGTATTGCAGTCGCTGTTGGTACAACGTTATTAGCGTTCGTGAGTGTGATTGCATTGCTAAATGGCTTATTAGGTCACGTGGGCGATTTATTCGGGTTTAATCTGAGCTTTGAATTGATCCTTGGCTATGTATTTGCTCCTGTGGCTTTCTTACTTGGTGTGCCGTGGAACGAAGCGATCCTTGCGGGTTCATTAATTGGTAATAAGATCGTCGTGAATGAATTTGTTGCCTTCATCCAATTGATGGAAGTGAAAGATCAATTAAGTGATCATTCAGTGGCTATCGTGACTTTTGCCTTGTGCGGTTTTGCAAACATTTCAACCATGGCTATTTTGATTGGTGGTTTGGGAAGTCTAGTGCCAGAGCGTCGTTCGTTCATTGCTAAAATGGGTTTCCGAGCAATCACTGCGGGTGTATTAGCGAACTTAATGAGTGCCGCGATTGCAGGTGTGATTCTTTCTTTATAGAAACACGCAGCAGCACATAGAATAGAACAGAGGCGCTCAATTGAGTGCCTCTTTTTTTAGCTCGTCTTGGCGTTATTAAGAGGTAGGGTAGAGACTTTAGAAATACAATCCAACACCAACAAGGAAACCTTGAGACGCGGTGTTATAAGTGAATGTGCCTTCATTATCATAATCAACCCAAGTGGATTTATACGCCATGTTTAAATCTGACCATTCGTTCATTTCATATCGCACCCCAGTTAATACGGAACTTGTGAAGCTGGTATCGCCACTTAACCCAGCATCAATACTGGCGTGAAATTGCCATTGTTCGGTAATGTCGGTTATCCAACGAGCACCGATTAAGTAATCCACCCAATCCTCATTTATGCTTTTACTCGTGCCAAGTTTTCCACCGCTGGTATATAACTTGGCATCAATGTCGTTATCCCACCAACGTACACCAAACATATAATCAATAGAGCCAAAATCGTATTGATAACGTTTAAATCCTTTGGCTTCTAGTACCCCTTGTCGTATTTCAGCCTTGCCTTTAAGTAATTCTCGATTTTTGTTAAGCACAGAATCGGTACTCGCGCTTAAGTTCATGTAACTGTAATCAATGTAATAACCCCATTGGTTATTATAAATTCCTTCAAGTCTAAGCATCGCCCCCATATCGATATGATCCATGATGAATTTAGGATCAACATCAACGTCTGTTGAAAGGTTACCAATCGTACTGTCGCCTCGAATATTGAGTGCAAGCGCATAGATCTCGACACTGTGTTCCCATCCGGATTTTTCTGTATTCATTTCCTCTGCAATAGCAGAAGTACCAACAAAAGAGAGAGCAAGTAAACTGGTAGAAAGTGCATGAATTCTGGTCATTTTCACATCCTTGTTTTTAGGCTATTTTTTGTTCTTCATATAAAGCCTAGTGTATAAAAAAGTGAAATCCAGACTGAGATAGAAAAATAATGAGTCATAACGATTAACAATACGCTGACAAATAAACGCTAGACCGACTGGTTTGTATTATGTATTCTGTAGTCAATCCAATAACGAGGTGACTTATGAATAACGAAACGATGATTGAAGGTATGGAACATTCATTGACAACAATGAAGGCGGCATTTTCTCAGAGCCCAATGCCTTCGCTTGAACAACGAATCGAAAAACTAACTAAGCTAAGAGTGGCTTTGATCGATCATTGCGACCAGATTTGTGAGTCAATGAATCGTGATTATGGTCAGCGCAGTGAGCAAGATACGTTGATTGCAGATTTACTGCCTTGTATTGGAAATATTGATCACACCATCAGTCATTTGGTTGAATGGATGGCGCCTTCAGTCAGAAACGCAGGGCCATTATTGTCGTCTTCAAGTGTGGAAGTGATCTATCAACCAATGGGTGTTGTTGGCATTGTGACTCCGTGGAACTTTCCTATCATGTTATCGGTTGGCCCATTAATCTCAGCCATTGCAGCCGGTAACCGAGCAATGATAAAGATGAGTGAGTTCACGCCAAATACCAACCACGTACTTTCAACACTATTAAGCACCGTGTTTGAGAAAGACGAAGTGAACGTGATTGAAGGTGAAGCGGGTATCTCTGCACACTTTACGGGATTAGCGTTTGATCATTTATTGTTTACTGGCTCTACCCAAGTTGGACGTTTAGTGATGAAAGCAGCATCAGATAACTTAACTCCTGTGACTTTAGAGTTAGGAGGTAAATCACCAGTGATTATTGCGGACGATGTTTCTATGGAATTAGCCGTAGAGCGCATAATTTATGGAAAAAGTTTGAATAACGGTCAAGTGTGCGTTGCACCAGATTACGTATTACTGCCTGAAGATAAAAAAGAAGCCTTCATTACTGAATACAAAAAACAGTATCAAACCTTATTTGCTCGTGGTGTACATTCGGAAAATTTAACCTCAATTGCTAATCAACGTCAGTTTGAGCGCATTAATGGGCTATTGAATGAAGAAATTACGGCGAACACACGAATCGAAGCGTGTCACAGTGACAGCATTGACGAGCCTCAACATCGCTTAGTGACTCACTTAGTAATTAATCCAAGTTTAGAATCAACAATTATGAAGGAAGAGATCTTCGGGCCATTACTGCCTATTTTGACTTACCAACATATAGATGATGCGATTAATATTATTTTAAATAAGCCACGTCCGTTGGCGTTGTACTTGATGTCATTTGATGAAGCGTTACAGAATCGAATTAAAACCACGGTTCACTCTGGTGGTATGTGTATTAATGATTGTGTATTCCATTTAGCGGTCGATGACGCGCCTTTTGGTGGGATAGGGGAGTCAGGTAAAGGTAATTATCATGGACACGAAGGGTTCGTTACTTTTTCACACGCAAAAACAGTGATGACAAGCGGTGATGATCACCAAATAAAACATCTGTTTTCAGTTGAAAATAACGATTTTAAAGCCGCTGTAATGAGTATTATTGGAAAGTAATTCCTATACTAAGTTTATAACCACTTTTTGAGAGTTGAATTATGTTAGAACGTTTTTTTGAAAAAACCATGAAAGCCTATTTATTGGGGACAGGATTTTTAACCGCAACTGCATTCATGACGTTTTTAGCGCCAGAATGGAGCATGCAAAACCTCTTTTTTTACAACGAAGCGATGATGGAGAATAAAGAATATCTCCAAGCTACTTACCAGCACTGGGGTGTGATGGTTGGCTGTATTGGTGTGTTGCTGATGTTCTCTGCTAAATACAAACAATTACGTACTTCAACCATGATTTACAGTGCGTTTGAGAAATCAATGTTTGTTGGATTATTCTTATATAACGTATGTGTTAATGAATACAGCTGGTTCTATGGATGGAGTGGGGTATTTGCATTAGATGGCTTTGTTACTGTCTATTCACTGGTTTATCTATATTATTATTTAACGCGTGATAAATCAAAAACGCCAGCACACTTGCGTTAATTTAAATAAGCCATAATCACCAGATTTTATTATGTAACGTCTGATTTAAAAGCCTAGAAGGAGAAATCTTTCTAGGCTTTTTTTGTTGTGTTTTATTTGTTCGTTTTATAACCACTTGATTGTTCGTTATAAATTTGACTTGTGCCGACTGGAGGATCTTTATTGACATAAACATGACAAATAACGACTAGACCAACCGGTTTGTATTGGCTATTGTTTGTTCATCAAAACAAATGAGGAAGACCAAAATGACAAACACTAATTTTAGTTTCAATCTTAAAACCATCATTCATGCACATGAAAATGGCATTACAGATATCCCCGCTCTTTTTAACCGTTTAGGTGCAAAGCGAGTGGTTCTATTTACGGATAAAGGGCTTGAGTCTTTAGGGTTTGTTGAAAAGTTTACTGAGGTATTTTCAGCCCAAACTGAGGTAGATATTGCGGGTGTGTATTGGGATATAGAACCAGACGCCACTTGCGATAACATCAATGCTGCCATTGAGTTCACTCGTTCAGTTAAAGCCGATGCGATTCTTTCTATTGGTGGTGGCAGCGTGATTGACGCATCAAAAGGCGTAAAATACGCACTGCATAAAAACATTGCGGACATTCGTGAGGTTATTGCTGGCGGTGGCCATATGGAAATTTGGCCTAACAATGAAGACATTACCATCCCTCACATCGCGGTTCCTACCACCGCAGGCACAGGCGCTGAAGCCTCACCTATCGCTGTCTTTTTTAATGAACATGAAAATATTAAAGCAAGCTTAGTGGTTTCAGGTCTAGAGGCAGATATCGCTATTTTAGACCCAGTACTTACCGCTAAATTACCTGCGGCATTAACGCGCTCTACGGGGATGGATGCCTTAACACATGCGGTTGAAGCGATTGTGTCGCCAATGAGCAACGCATTTACTGACGCTTACAGCATTCAAGCGGCAACGTTGATTGTGGCGAATTTACCTAAAGTGATTGAGCAGCCTAACGACATGGCAGCCAGAGCCGAGCTACTGCAAGCCAGCACAATGGCTATCTCTGCTTTCTATTCATCGCTAGGGGGGATTCCTATTCATAACTGTGCTCATGCCTTTGGTGCCATTAGTCACATTCCTCACGGTGACGCAAATACCGTATTAATGCCACTGGTGATTGAAGCGCTGCCTGAGTTTTATCTGCCGAAAGCGAAGAAGCTAGCTGAAGCGTTTTCGTTAGAGACAACAGGCACTGATGAGATGGTATTTGAGCGTGTGGTTGCCTTCTTAAAGTCTTTTCAACAACGCATTGGCGCAATAACGAATTTTGCTCAATGGGCGATTACTGATCAAGTAAAAACAGATATATCAGACGCGATTAAGAAAGACATTTGTTTTCAGTTTTATCCAATGTCAGAAGAGAAAATTGATCGCATCATTACCGCTGCGGTGTAGGGGTATTTATTGATTTAGCGTGACAAGTTATCGAAGGAATTATAGCTAAGGATTGGCTCCATTTTTTGGAGAGTGTGTTATGAAAATTGAAAACGTATTGTTCTCGGGTCTGTTGATTGTTCTTCCTATGTTCTTTTTTGCTTAATCAAACAGGGGAATGTAATGAATATTAGAGCCTCTTTTACTGCTGCAAGTCTTGTCGCTTTATCGTTATTTATGTTTGAACTGAACGCGAGTGATTTCGATAAACAACAGCGTCCTAAAGTAGAAAGCGAAAGCCAGAATCAATTAGCAACAATGGCGTTAAGTGAAGCCTATTACGGTGACTCAGCGGCTCAAATTGAAATTGGACATCGCTACCTAACAGGGGATGGAGTAGAGAAAGATGAAAAGAAAGCAGCGCGATGGTTTGAGATTGCAGCATTGGATGGAGACCCTGAAGCACAAACTCAATTGGCTCTGTTATATGCAAGTGGAACAGGGGTAAATCAAAACTATTCTCAAGCGATAGTGTGGCTAGGAAAAGCAGCAAAACAAGATCACGATGACGCGCTTGATTTACTTCATTGGATGTCACAAGCCGCTCATTAACTTGCCATTTCATAACACAGCTCTACTCGTAATTAATGTTATTAAATAATTAAAGGTATACGCATGAAAAACTTTAAAAAGTCGGTGTTATTTACCGCTATTGCCACCGCAACAGGCAGTGTCTATGCAGCTCAAGAAATAGATAAACCAAATATTTTAGTTATTGTTGGTGATGATGTTGGTTTTGCTGATACTCAGCCTTATGGTTCAGAAGTAAATACGCCTAATTTAATGGCGTTAGCCGAAGAAGGCGTCAAGTTTACTAATTTTCACGCTTCGCCAACGTCTTCTGTTACGCGTTCTATGATGTTAACTGGAGCAAACAGTCATGAAGTCGGGCTAGGAACATTTGATTATGCGGTTTATCCAGAAGCCATTGGTAAGCCGGGGTATGAAGGCTATTTAACTAAAAATGGCGTTACGGTATCAAGCTTACTGAAAGACAGCGGTTATCACACCTACTTAGCCGGTAAATGGCACTTAGGTCATGATGATGGATTTTTACCGGATGATCGTGGTTTTGAAGAGAGTTATGGCATTCTTGCTGGCGGATCGAACCACTTTAACCGCGATATGATGTTTCCCGCTAAAAATGCCAATACGGCGAAAGCCTTACAAAAAGGTGACATTCCAGGTGTTGAGGTAGAACCAACTTATCGAAATGGACAAGTCGTTAAAGATGTTTATAAAGGAGAGTACTCTGATCAGGTTTACACCAATGAAATTATTAATATGATCGATAAAAACAAAGATGACGGAAAACCTTTCTTTGCTTATGTTCCCTTCACCGCAATCCATTTACCACTCCAAGCGCCAGAATCGGCTTATCAAGATAAAATTGATTATTACGTTGAAAATGGCTGGGATGAGGTTCGCCAAGATCGTTTTAATAAAATGAAAGAAATGGGCGTCATTCCAAAAGAAGCCAGTATCTCAGATCGTAATTCATTAAGTCGCCCTTGGGATTCACTAACGGAAAAAGAACAAGCGTGGTATGGCAGAAAAATGGCCGTCGCCATGGGTATGATGGAATTGCAAGATCAACAAATCGGACAGATCACCGATTACCTAAAAGAGATTGGTGAATACGATAATACCTACGTTATCTACTTGGCGGACAATGGCCCAGAAGCAGCGGATGTTACAGGGGAAAACATCAGTGAATTGATCCGAGCATGGACAAAACATCACTTCAATAATGAAACAGAAAACGTAGGTAATGCCAATTCAAGTGTTTCTCTTGGTCCTGAATGGGCAAGTGCATCAACTGGCGGTTTATCTTGGTTTAAAGCGTACACAGCAGAAGGGGGAATTCGTGTTCCTTTCATTGTTAAGCCAGCTAAAAATAGTCAAAAACAACAGGGTGCCTTACCGGCAGGAACGCAAACTAACAGCATGTCACAAGTAAAAGACATCGCCGCAACCATCTTGGATATTGCCGATGTTCAGCACCCAGGAACGGAATACAAAGGCCGTGAAGTAGCGCCAATGAGTGGTGTGAGTTTATTGCCTTTCTTTGCGGGTGAAAAAGAGCAAGTTCATAGTGATGATAATGCGATTCCGTTTGAGTTATTTGGTAGCGGTATCTTATTAAAAGGAGATTACAAAATCATTCGTATCTCAACGGGAATGGGAGGCGACAATGAATGGCACTTGTATAACACCAAACAAGATCCTGCTGAGCAAGATGATTTACGTCACCAGCAACCAGAGCGATTTAACGAGATGCTTGCCGATTATAAAGCTTATGAAAATAAGCAAAAAATCGTCCCTGTTGATGAGAAATGGAACCCGTTTGAAAACGTAAAATAAGGGTTTTAACTAGATAGGGCAACGCTGACATAATGGCGTTGCCCATGTTCAACATAATACGCAAAGACAAGGATGCGTCTTCATTTTAAATAAAGGTGGTATCTGATGACAACACTCTCTGTTCCTCAATTTAATGGTAAAGCTCACAGCAAAATTCACGCGTTAGCAAAGCCTATTGGCGCGGTGTGTAATATTGATTGCACGTACTGTTATTACTTAGGCAAGCAGGAGTTATTGGATTATTCGTCAAAAGAGAAACCAATAATGTCAGATGAATTATTAGACACCTATATTACACAATATATTGAAGGCCAAAATACACCAGAAATCATCTTCTCTTGGCATGGAGGAGAGCCAACATTATTGGGCGTCGAATATTTCAAAAAAGTGGTGGAACTGCAAAAAAAATACTGCCCTGATTATTCAACCATTAGTAATGATTTACAAACCAATGGCACGTTATTAACGGATGAATGGTGTCTGTTTTTTAAAGAGAATGCATTTATTGTTGGTATCAGTATTGATGGACCAGAAGCATTACATAATCATCATCGAACCAATAAAGCAGGGCGTGGGACGTTTAATAAAACCATGCGAGGGATCCGTTTGCTACAGAAACACCAAGTGAATTTCGCGACCTTAACGTGTGTGAATGATGTCACGAGTAAGGAGCCTTTAGCAGTATATAAATTCTTACGAGATGACGTAAAGTCACCGCAAATGCAGTTTATCCCTGTGGTCGATAAAGTTGCGGCTTCGACGAATGGAAAATGGTTAGAGCATGGTCATCAATCTATTATTCCAGTTCAAGGAGCGGTTGAATCTTGGAGTGTTGAACCAAGCGAGTGGGGAGACTTTTTAGTTACGGTATTTGATGAATGGTTTGCGAATGATTTTGGGAATGTCATGATCCCATATTTTGAGAATTTTGTTGGCGTGTGGATGGGAAAACCAAGCACAATGTGTACGTTAAATGACATTTGCGGTAAAGGAATTGCAGTCGAACCCAATGGCGATGTGTATTCATGTGATCACTACGTTTATCCTGAATTTAAAATTGGGAATATAACCGATCGTCCATTGTCTGAAATGGCATTCTCAACAGAACAGCAGCATTTTGGTTTTGCAAAACAAAAGTCATTACCCAGTCAATGCAAGCAATGTGATTACCTGTTTGCTTGTCATGGTGAATGCCCTAAAAATAGAATTAACACCACTAAAGAAGGCGAGTTTGGTCTGAATTATTTATGCAGCGGTTGGATGCGATTTTTCACTCATGTAGACCCGATACTTTCGACGTTAATTGAAAGTAATGGCTTAACATTGAGAAAGGGAATCTAGACAGGAAATATATTTTCAAACGCAAAAAGCTCGCACAATGACGAGCTTTTTTACGGATGAATTTTAGAGCGTGAGTTAACGTGTAAGTATGATTAGAATCTTTTATTTCGATGATATTGTTATTCTTTATTTAATCGTATATTTGTAGTCATTTACCAAAGACTAGAACAATCGAAAATACCATAATATTTACATTAATTAAAAAAGTAATCGCGATGTTTATTTTTTACACTGATTTAAAATTCAAGTTGGCTACGTTTATTATTTTTATCTGATGTAAATATGCGCAATTATTTATTTAATCTACGTGATTGATGCATATAGATATTAGTTGTTATCGGTGATAAATAGGGAGTGTTGATAGAAAAGAAGATAGATGATGAGCCTGAAACTCATGAGAATAGTTCTTGTTTCCTTTATTTGTTTATACTTGGTTGTCACTCGAGTTGATAATGTGAGTGCGGTGAAATTAATTATTTCATATGTTAAAAAGTTTCCTATTGAGATCTAGTAATAAATGATCTTTTTATTATGTGCAATATTAATTATTGTGAAAATGAATTATTGTTCAACAATAGGTAAATAACAAATGAAAAATATTAAACGCTCATTCATGTGCTTAGGTATCACTATCGCATTGAGTTCTAACGGTGTTTTGGCAAATAAAGTTAATGATGATATTAATAATATCGTTGAGACAAATCGAGTTATAATTAAATATAAACCAATTACATCTGATGTGTTAAATGTTGATAATCAAGAAATTAGACAAGTAGATACGGCTGGCGTATTACACTCTGCGACAGGGAGTAAGAGTCGATATATCAGAACACTTTCTACCGGTGAAGAAGTATACGAACTGGATGAATGGAAAAACAGTGAAGAATTAGGTTTAATTTTAAACGGTTTAGAAGGTGATCCCCAAATAGAATACGCAGAATTGGATTTGATACTACATCCATTAGATATGCCGAATGACCCTCGTATTTCTGAGTTGTGGGGAGTTGGTAAGAACGATGGGGGCATAAATGCTACGGGTGTTTGGTCAAGTTACACTGGTAAAAATACGGTCGTTGCTGTCATTGATACAGGTTATGTATCTCACTCTGATCTAGAATCGAATATGTTACCAGGTTGGGACTTTATTACCGACCCAATGATGGCGAATGATGGCGATGGTCGTGATAATGATGCTTCGGATCCTGGCGACTGGGTATTAGAAAGCCAGTGTAGACAGAATTCAAGAGCGAATGATTCATCATGGCACGGCACGCATGTTGCTGGCACCATTGCTGCCGTTGTCAATAATAATAAAGGAATTGCTGGGGTATCCTACGATGCCAAGATAGTTCCGGTTAGAGTATTAGGTCGTTGTGGTGGATACACTTCAGATATTGCTGATGGCATTATTTGGGCATCAGGAGGAGACGTACCGGGAGCAGATATTAATATTAATCCTGCACAAGTGATTAATATGTCCTTGGGTGGTGAGGGGAGTTGCTCTCGTATTACTCAGAATGCAATTAATCTTGCGGTAGAAAAGGGGACGACAATTGTTGTTGCCGCAGGAAATAGTAATCGTAATGCTCATAATTATACCCCTGCCAGTTGTGCTAATGTCATTACTGTCGCCGCCGTTAATAATTTAGGTAGTCGTTCTTATTATTCAAATTTTGGAGATGTTGTTGATATCGCAGCGCCTGGAGGGGAGTACACAAAAATAGGGAAAAAAGAGGCCATTTTATCGACGATTAATAATGGAAAAAAAGAACCGACAACTGAAGGATACTCATATTATCAAGGAACAAGTATGGCGGCGCCTCATGTTGCGGGACTCGCTGCTTTATTATATCAAGCCGATCCTATGATCACTCCAGCTAAAGTAGAAGAAATTATTAAGCAATCTTCACGTGAATTTCCAAATCCAAATCAATGTATTGGCTGTGGTTCTGGATTGGCGGATGCGAGTGCTGCAATTAAGTTGTTCAACACCGGAGATATACCTAAACCATCATTAGAAGAATGGGATAAAAATAAAATATATTTAAAAGGGAATGAAGTGTCATACAACAGTATTCGATTTTTATCTAAATGGTGGAATATAAATGAAATCCCTGGGAAAGATGAATGGGGTCCTTGGGTAGAAATAAAAAATTAATATATTTCATTATAAATAATAGTTAATTTAAGCGGATTTTTTGTTGTAATTCCGCTTTGTGTATATTTTTATAGGGTTTTATTTATGGATTAAATAAAAACATGGCGTATTTTACTGTAGAAAATAAAGCCTATAATAAATAGACTTATTCTATGTTTACACTAATAAGCTAATGTTGATTCTGCTAATTATGATGTTGATTTTCTTATTAACATTAGTTTCAATAACATTGATTAACGCTCAAGAATAATTACTGTTTCTTTCATTGCATTATCAAGGATTTCTCTGCGTTTCTGCATTGCGGCTAACAATGTGCTACCAAGCCATAAGCTATACATCATACGAGAGGTGTCTTCTGGGTTTTGAATAGTGAAGTCGTTCTCAGCATTGCCTTGTTCAAAGAACTGAGCCATACGTTGAATCACTTTTTCTGCGCCTTCAGCCATAACCATCTGCATTTTTCCAGACGCTCCAGAGATTTCACCTGCCAGTTTTACGACTAGACATTTAATATGGAAATCTTCGGTCAATTTAGAGGTTGCCCAGTATTCGAAATACGCTTTTACACGCTCACTGCGAGTCATTGCCTCATCATTCAGAAAAGATTCTAGCGTAGCTAAGTGTTCTTCAAAGTAGTCACTCAGTAAGATCTCTCCAAAATGCTCTTTAGATTTGAAGTAATGATAAAACGAACCTTTCGTTCCTTCGGCTTCATTGATGATTTTCATCAAGCCTACGCCAGCAAAACCATGTTCATTAATCAGTGTAAACCCTGCATCGAGCATAGATTGTCGCATGTCTTTCATCATTATTTACCTGTTACTAAAGTAAGCTAGAAAGTGTAACTGGCCTGTATACCAACCGTCCAGTTTAATTTGGTCAAAAATGTGTCAATAAAAAAGGTTGTAACATTAGTCAGTCACAACCTTTTCTTTTTATTTTGTAAATCGAATACGTATTGGTGTCGTGTAATTAAACTCAACATTATCAAAACTGTCTAAATGATGATTTTTGATTAGTGCTTGTAAATTATCAACGTACGCTTGCCCACGGGTTGAATAATGAGACAGTGATTCAACCAACTCATAGCCTGATAACTTATTATCTTTGCGTAATTGTTGACGTAACGTCCAAAGATCATGGTAAGCCGATGTTGTGTTTAAGTTGTACATATAGCGCGCAGTACCTTCAAAAAGGTTATCAAATGCGGCCACTTTTACATGCCCACCAGGGGTACTTAAATACTTACCGCCTTGAGATGACAGATGTTCACCAAATAAGCTATTACCATTGATAGCGAAGTAACTTGTACCCCAACCACTTTCATCGATACCTTGAGCAAGCACCATGCCTACTGGGATAATATCAAGATGAAGAAGTAACTCATCGATGTTGTTGGTTTTAACATCATAAGACGCCATTAAATTACTCATCCACAGACTTTCTTCTTTTGTCCATTCTGTTTTTGGTTGTTTGGATAATGAAATCGCTTCATTTCTAACGGTAATAATGTGCTTATTTACATCAATAATTGTTGGTAGTAATAAACGAATAAATCCTGATATTTTCTCTTCTACTGGTAACGAATTTAAATTATCAGGAAGATTTTCAACAAAGAAAACAGGGACCGTATTATTTTTTTTAATGTTGCTTAATTGGTATTGATGCTCTTTAAACTCACTAATAAGAGATTGTGCTGAGTGAATTGTTTCTACTTTAACCTCAGGATAAGGCTGGGTTATTTTCTCTGGAGAGAGGGGAAGCGACGTATTAGCGATCGCACTTGATGACGCAATTAATAACAAAGAGGCCGAAATATGTTTTAACTTTTTAGATAAAGACATTCATTGAGTTCCGTTTTCTGTTAGATAAGCATTTGGTGTTTATCTATGGCGTTAATATTGGTTTATCCCAGAAAATTACATTAGGGGGATCTAAAACGGCGCTATAATTAGCACCGTTTTTAGTGTTATTTAAGGGAGAGTAATGCGTTTGTTACTCTTCAATAATAGTCACTTTTTCAATAATGATACTCTCTTTTGGAACATCATCAAATTCACCCATTGATTTTGTTTTTATTTTGGCAATTTTCTTAACTACATCCATACCTATTGTCACTTCACCAAACACGGTATAGCCCCAACCAGCGTTTGTGGTTGCTGTGTGATCAAGGAAGGTATTGTTCGCGATGTTAATAAAAAACTCACTAGTTGCAGAGTGAGGCGCATCGGTACGAGCCATCGCGATTGTACCATTTAAGTTTTTTAAACCGCGGTTTGCTTCATTAACAATAGGGGCGCGCATTTCTTTCTCTTGCATATCAGCAGTAAACCCGCCGCCTTGGATCATAAAACCTTTAATCACGCGATGAAAAATTGTACCTTCATAAAAACCGTCTTGGCAGTACTTTAAAAAGTTCTTTGAGCTAACAGGTGCTTTTTCTTTATTAAGATCAATATGAATATCGCCAAAGTTGGTAGTTAAAATAATCATCTTTCAGTAACCGTGTAAGTTAAAAATTAAGGAGCGACAGTATACGCATTTACTTCTTCAAGCTATATAGAAAAGGCATTATTCATAAAACGAGAATCAGTGAACCGAGGCGTTAATTAAGTGAACTTTGGCTTCACGAGTTCTATTTTACGTTGAAGTGTGAAAATAATGCGGAGCCAACGTGAACGATAATGTCATTACGCTCTGCCAATGTAAGGTCCGTTTGAGTTAGATAAATACTGATGATCAACGGTAAGCGATGTTCATTCCAAATAATTGCGGTGATCCCACGAGACCCATAACCTCCAGCCCCAGAGCGATCAGCAATAGACCAATGTATTGGTAAAATAGATCGTAATAGGGGATCAGACACCTTGTTATCCATCATCCACTTTTTCAGTGTCACTTTATCGGTGGTGGTCAGTGTATTACCTAACAGAAGTTTGTTAATGGTATTAACCATTGCAATAGGTGTTGTTGTGTCTCTGATATCGCCTTTTTTTGCCTCATTCAATGTAGGTTCAATGCGATCCAGTTGTGTCGTGCTATCCCCCATTAATCGAAGAAAAGCAGTTAGCGAACTTGGGCTGCCTATTTGCTGTAATACGATATTGGCGGCGGTGTTATCACTCATGAGCATTGTGGCTTCACAGGCTTTTTCTGTAGAAATGCTTTTACCTACGTACTTTTCTGTTATTGGAGACCAAGGGATTAAATCCTTTTGTGCGATGGCTGTTTCTGTTTTTTTATTAATGATTTTTTTGTCTGCGTCATGCAGCATCTTCGCACAAGCAAGTGTTTTAAAGGTGCTCATCATTGGAAATCGTTGATTGCCTTTATAGCTCCATATTTGGTTTGTTTTAGTATCTAAAACGGCCACACCAATGTCACCGGATGTTTGTTTTTCAAGAGCGATTATCGTGTCATTAAGTGATGCAGCCATTGAGGTGTTGGCGAATAGCATAAATAAGATAAAAAATAGGGGCAAAACCGTCTTACGTATCATGTCATTAGTTCTCATATTTTCTTATGTATCTTGGTAGCATGCTTTCATTACCTAACAAACCGCCTTGGTGGATATAAAGAAGTGTGGTATTGGGATTATTGGGTAGCCAATCAACCAGACAACGCCACATTAATGGGTCATACAGCAATTCAAACTCTACATTGGTTTGGTCGTGTAATTGTTTCCAAATATCGTAATCGTGACGGTATAATTTACCAAAGTGATGTTTTTTAGTTGGTGTTAATATTTCAGGATGGTCGGTTTCACCAAGCTCCAGAAATTGATCTGTGAGATACTGATTTCCTCCAACGCAAGCACAGGTAATAACTTTGATATCGTGTGCTTTTAAATGCTTATGAAGAAAGAGTGCGGTTGTTCCTGTACCTGATGGTAAAGCAACCGTTAGAGAGGTGAGTGCCTGTTCTTCTTTCCAAATGATAAGTTCTTGAGCTAATTGATTTACGCCACTTTCTGCCAGACCACAACGACCACCTTCAGGTACAAATAATTCATGTTCTTTAGGGTGTCTTATATGTTGAATGTAATCCAAACTGCTTAAGACTGAATCATCATCTTGTTTTGCACTTTCAAGTGAATTTAGAGCAATAATATTTGCCCCAAGATCTAACGCCGCGCGGTAATTTCCTTTGGGATTCTCTTTTAAAAAAGAGGGGATATGATCAACATAAAAATCGAGGTGCCATTCTTTTAATGTCGCCAATGCGGCTAATGAGTACAGTGAATTTGCTTGTGGTGAGCCGTAGCCAATCAGTGTCGTGATATTTGGAAAGTCACCTTCTAATAGTCCCATGAACTTTCGAGCTTTGTTACCAGAGAATTGGGGATGAAGTTGGTCGTCGCGTTTTAAATAGAAATCGACACCATTGAATTGATGTAGAGTTACTGGGCTATTTTCGATTTTCATGATGAGGTTTGAATATAAAAAGAAGAGGGGAAGATAATGACCTTTCTGTTAGTTAGAAAGGTCATATAAGGCGCTGATGATAATTAATAATTACTTTTTCATCATCGATTTTAAAGCCGCAAACGGATTGTGCGTTGCTGATTGGTGATCATCTTCACCTGCTTTAATCTCTGAGCCATATTGATCGTGCTCTGTGTATTTAGAGTGCTCGTGATCATGGCAGAACAAACATAATAGTTCCCAATTACTGCCATCATTTGGATTGTTGGTGTGGTCGTGATCTTTATGGTGAACCGTTAATTCTCGTAGGTTTGAATACACAAATTCACGAGCACAATTACCACAAACCCAAGGGTATAGTTTTAATGCTTTTTCACGGTAACCACTTTCTTGACGGGCATAAGTGCTACTAGAGCCATAAAAATCAGATGACATAATAATCAATTTCCTTTCTAACCTTTTAATTATAAAGGTTTTTCTTTAAAAATAACGACTTAGCATAAGAGCTTTATGTATATATAAACATATAAATACCCATAACGGTATTGTTTTACATCACAATGCAGTCATTTTTTTAAAGTGAGGAATGTACGTAGATTGATGAATTATTTCTGATTCACTTTGTTATTGCTTTTCTTTAAAAGACATTGAATCGCAAAGGTAATTAAAGACGCTTTAAATATATGCACAAAAGCAGTGTATTGACCAAAAAATGTCAGTGGAACGAAGAGAAATATGATTAATAGAATAATGATGAATTCGTAACGGCCAAGATTTCTTATCTCCCATCTTTTTATATCTTTGCTCTTTTCTTCGTCCGTTTTAACGGAATCATTATGATTTTTAATTGATAAGAACAACAAAGGGAAGGTGATAAGTAAAAACAGGGGACGAAATTCAACGAATCCGAAATAATCACGATGTTGTAATAATGAATCCATGCAAAAAACAACAAGGGTAGTTGCGACTAAATATCGCCAAAAGTGATGCGATTTGATCATTGTTTCTAAATCTTTAAGACGTAAGTTTTTTAAATTCTCATTATTCATTTTTACTTTACTCAAATACGATTGATAACTATTATCAATAAATTATACAAAAAAAGTATAAAAAAGATATTGTTTTATTGAGTTTTTTTGAGGTGAAGGGATTAGAAAATAGAACGGTCAATTTTGAGAAGGAAGGATTAAGACTAAGCATTGTGCCGTTATTGACCTATATTTCTTGAATAATTAAGAAAAGGCCAGTGACATTGTAATCTTGACTGTTAAAGTAAGCGCTGGATTTATATGGACAGAGAATCACCGTGTGAAAGGAGAACAAATGCGCTCAAAATTAGAACTGAGAGTTCCGCCCCCGCTAGTCATGTTGTTGTTTATGGCAACAGTGTTCATTTTTGACTACCTTGCTCCTTTTAACCTGTTTTACTTGCCTTTGTTGAGCTACGTTCTTGTTCTCGGTTTGATTACTTTAGGTGGGGTAATTGCGTTGTGCGGAGTAAAAGAATTTCGAGAGGCAAAAACAACGGTTAATCCACTTAAACCAGAAAGCAGTTCTTCATTAGTCAGTTCTGGTATTTATCAATACACCCGTAATCCTATGTACCTTGGGTTACTACTGGCTTTGTTGAGTAGTGTTGCTTATACCCAACATCCACTTGGTTTAGTGAGTGCGTTAGGTTTTGTTCTTTATATGAATCGTTTTCAAATTGAACCAGAAGAAAAAATGCTGGTTAAACTGTTTGGTGAGGACTTTAAAGTGTATGCCAATCAGGTGAAGCGTTGGTTTTAACTAGGGGATATCCTCACTAGTATGGTGCGGTCTGGGTCTTATTCCTCTCATTCTAATTGCTGAAATGGTACCAGATACCCAGAATTGTGTTTTACTCATCATCATCTCTCTATTTTTGATTGTTATCGTGATTGTTTGAATGAGATTAAGTATATTAATTTCATTAATGATAAAAAGTAGCGAGATATAAAAGTATGAATTCCATATTTGGAACTATTGATGATCTGTTTTTGTTTTGTAAAGTAGTGCAACTGGGATCTCAACAAGCAGCCGCAAAAGCATTGGGATTACCCGTTTCGACCGTCTCACGCCGTTTATCATTAATGGAAGAGAAGCTGAATGTTCGATTGTTAGAGAAGAAAGGTCGAGAGCTTGTTCCGACTCAAACAGGCCAACATTACTATCAGTTATTAGAAGACCAATTTAATCTACTAGAAAGTAACTGCCACCAATTGAGTGAACAGGTTGAAGAGGTTGTTGGAAATATTCGATTGTCTTTGCCTTATCGTTTTTACAATTTCTACGTTAGAGAATTAATTACTGATTTTTTATTAGAGTTCCCACAAACGTCAATTGAAATTAATTTATGCGCCGAAGATGCGTTACCAAAAACAGACAGAGACTTAGTGCTTACGTTTGATATTAGCCGAGCAGAGGACATGATTGCTCGTCCTTTATTCTTAGCTCAGCATGGTGTCTTTGTCGCAACGTCTTATTGGGATAAGCATAAAGTCGCTCAAATCGAAGAACTTGATTGGATTCGATTAGACGATCAAAAGACCATGACATATACCGATCAAACTCAAACATTAAAGCAGATCCACATTCACCCTCGTTTGCAAGTGAATGATATTGGTCAAGTGCTTCATGCCACGGTGAAAGGGCTAGGTGCTGCAACATTACCTTATCATTTGATCATGCCTGAGATGGATCTTATCGAAATATTTTCCGATCATAAGTTCCCACCAAGACAATCTTTTTTGGTGTATAAACAACGAAAATTTCAACCTAAAGCATTAACTATTTTAATTGAACGTCTCATTGCCACAATGCCTTAATTTTTGACATTATTCTGACTTTTCTTTGAGTTGTTTCGTCTTAGAGGTCACGAAATTATTCATCAAAACGGATTAAAATAAGTTCATAAATTAAGCATCATGGCTAGGTGTATTATGAAAAATAAAATCAAACTGATTATTAAAATTGTTCTGTTTTTTGCATTTTTTGGAGTCGTTGGGCATGTTTTTGCAGCAGAAACGCTGTCTGCAAAGGCGATTGTTGAAAAATCAGATAAGCAGATGCGAGGAGAGTCAAGATACATAGAATTGACCATGAACGTCATCCGTCCTGATTCGACACGAAGTCTGAGTATGAAAAGTTGGAATAAAGGAGAAGACCTTTCTTTAGTGCTTGTTACCGCTCCCGCAGAAGATCGGGGAAATGCGTCTCTGAAACGTGACAATGAGATTTGGAATTGGGATCCAAGAGCTGAGAAGGTCAGTAAAATTGTGCCATCAAAATTAGACCGATTTTGGTTGGCATCGGACTTTACGACTAATGATGTGATCAACCAATCATCGATAGTGGCCGACTATGATCAAAAAATCATCAAAGAAGAGGTGATTGACGGCGATAAAACGTGGGTGATTGATGCCATTGCAAAACCAGATGCCCCTATCATGTTGAGCAAAGTGCGTTTATGGATTTCACAAAAGACGTTTATTCAACGTAAAGTCGAATCATACGATGAGTTTAATAAATTAGTTAATACGATGAGAACGAATGATATTAAAGAGTTTAATGGCCGCAATGTTGCCACTCGTATCGATATGATCCCTGCCAATAAATCGGGTTATAAAACCGAAATTCTTATTAATAAAGCGCATTTCGATTTCATTATTGATGATGAATTTTTCTCTAAATTACAAATGAAATCGTTACGTAATTGATTCTTGTAAATTGATGTGAATAACAAACATACACAACGAAAGCCCTAATGAAATAATACCTCTATTAGGGCTTTTTTATGAATTCAAATAGATACGTTCAGTAGAAATAATCCAATCTACAAAGAGTTGAGAAGCGAAATGATCACTGTCTTCTGAAACCGATAAAAAGAAGGCATTCGTGTTAAATTCAACCGGCTTGGTTAACGCAACCAACCTCCCTTGTTCTATTAATTCCCTTACATGCCAATCCCAAGTTAGTGCAATTCCCGCATCATTAACCGCGGCTTGAATAACGGAAACTTGATCCTCAACTTGAATAACATTTTGAGGCGGTTGGTATTCGATTCCATACACATCAGCCCACGATTGCCAATCTTCTCAAAATGATAAGGTCTCTTTCAGCAAAGAGTAAATGATTATTTTTATTTATTGAGTCTATTTATTAATACGTAAATAGAGTGATTTTGTGTGGAAATTGGCAATGTAAAGAAGATAAATGGCAAGAACTTACCGCATAATGTGAGATAGATCTTGACCTTAATCTGATAGGACATAAACTCCATTGATTAGTATTATTTTATAACAGGCGTTTGAGCTCTCTCTGACGCCTGTTTCTATTCATTGACGAGGTTAAGTCATGTCTAAACGTGATTATTATGAAGTCCTTGGTGTCTCTAAAAGCAGCACAGAAAAAGAGATTAAAAAAGCGTACAAACGTCTTGCGATGAAATACCACCCAGATAAGAATCAGGGTGATCCACAAGCCGCAGACAAGTTCAAAGAAATCAAAGAAGCGTATGAAATTTTAACGGATGCCGATAAACGCGGGCAATACGATGATTATGGTCACGCTGCATTCCAAAATGGTGGCTCAGGTGGCGGTGGTGCTGGCTTTGGTGGTCAGAGCCAAGGCTACGGCGGATTTGAAGATATTTTTGGTGGTGCATTTGGTGGCGGCGGGCGCAGTCGTGGTGGGTTTGAAGACATGTTCTCTCAACAACGTCGTCCTCGTCCACAAAAAGGCCAAGATCGTCAGTTTAACTTAACAGTTGAATTTGCGGATGCCATTAATGGGTGTGAGCAAGTCATCGAATTACCAATTAATGGTGAGAATAAAAAAATCAACGTCAAAGTACCTGCGGGTATTGATGATGGTGAGAAAATTCGCTTTTCTGGTAAAGGCGAATCTGGAGCCAATGGTGGTCCGGCTGGGGATTTATTAATTCAAATTAATACTCGTCCTCATGAGATTTTAAAACGTGATGGTAACGATTTAATTTGCCCTGTTACAATGGATTTTGCAACCGCAGCCCTTGGTGGTGAAGTTGAGATCCAAACGTTAGAAAGCCGCTTTAAATTGAAAGTGCCTGCAGGTACTCAAAGTGGTCGTAAATTCCGAATGAAAGATAAAGGCGTGAAAGGCCGTAAAGGAATTACAGGGGATCTAATGGTAGAGATTATCGTAGCGACTCCGACAAATCTAACGGATAAGCAAAAAGAATTATTGATGGCGTTTAGAGATCTAGCGACGGCATAAAGAACCAATATTTCTAAATTTGAAGGCATGAACAATGAATACATTATTCAGATTGTTCGTGCCTTTTTTGTCTCTGTATTTTTGATGCTATAAGCGAGAGTGCGGTGAATTTTAATTGCGGACACTTTATTAGACACGATTTAATGTTTTAGAAGAGAAGAAGAGAAGAAGAGAAGAAGAGAAGAGAGATACGAGCGCTTTTATACGCTCGTCATTAATGGTGTGGTGATAGTTTAGCGATAAACTTAATTCAATTTAGGACTTTTACCAAAATTATTGTCACCGTCATTACCAGATAAGAAGCCACATTCAACCAATAACCATAAGCCACCAATAAATGGCACAAGACCAATTAACATCCACCAGCCGCTCTTATTACGATCATGAAATCGTTTGATATATAGCGCGCATGATTCCCAAGTGTTTAGTACGAATGCGATTAAAATAACGATTAATCCAGCGGCACTTGGTGCGTTAGTTTCTACATCAAATGTCATTGATAACAGTCCAAAAAGTACTAATGATTGAACGATCATGAATAATGTACCTAGCCAGAATTGCTTGCGACTAATACGTCCTTGAAAAGAAAATAAGATGTCTTTCATTTTTATATTACCGGTCTATTTAATTACCAACAGGGCAATTATTATGGAGCTGAATTATACTCAATTACAGAGAGGCATGTTGCCTAAATCCATAGGCAATTAATGTTATTTGCTAGAGAAAAACACCTTATGTTGATCTAGATTATCTAATGCTGTCGATAGTTGATGAGATTTCATCGATAAGTAATTTGGCACTGTCACTTCTTAGTTGAAATAAGGTCATAAAAATTAAATCGGTAATGACGTTTTGTGCCGTACGAGATGAAATGGATGAACTGCGAAACTGACGTTCATCTGCAATGGTATCAATACAATAGCTTGCGACTTTCCTTAATGGACTTTTCTTCGTAGAGGTAAGGGCAATAACCGTCGCTCCTTTTTCTATTGCCATTTGCGCAGCGACTAATACTTCCTTTCTGTTTCCTGAATAAGAAATCACAATTTGTACATCTGTGTTTGATAGCGTATTCGCGGTAGCGATTTGAACATGACTGTCTTGCTCTGATAACGCCGTCATTCCAATCTTTAATAATTTAAAGGACAGATCTTTTGCGGTTAATGCGGATCCTCCAATACCAATAATTTGAATTCGGTTGGCATTGTTTAATAACGAGATAATGTGTTCAAACTCTTGGTAATCAATGGCGTTGGTGGTAGCAACTAAGGCGTGGTGTTTTTCTTGAACCAATTTTTGGGCCATTGTTAATGAAGAATCATCACTGTGGATTTTATTGTGGATTGGCTTTTCTGGTTCTAGGATGGCGTGCTTTCTTCCTATGTCTTCGATTATTGCCAATTTAAAAGCAGTGAATCCTTTAAAGCCCAATTTTTGCGTTAGCTTAATGATGCTAGATTGAGAAACTTGAACTCTATTTGCCAATTCTTGGCTAGAGTAGGCACCGATTGCCGTGGGCTGTTCTAGTATAAAATCTAAAATTTTAATGCCATTGGCTGACAAATTGCTTCTTTGATTTTGTATCTTTTCTAAAATACTCATAATGCCTATCTTTTTTTGAATTAATTATTCCAAATTTACTCTTATTATTCTTGATTGGTTTTTTGTTTTTATCTTATTGAAAATTAATGGTTTGTTTCTGTTGTTTAACGTGTTCTATCTTATTGTTAATTTTGTTTATTCCACTTATTTTGAGAGTTTAGAATAACTTTTGTTGTGATTTTGGTCACTAAATGGAATTTTTTATTCTTTATGATGGCAATCATTGAAATTGAGAATTTATCTTTTGAAGAGAACGCCATTATGAAAATTGATCTAACCACATTGGTAACAGAAAGCCGTAATCAAGCAAGTGAGCAAATAGATGTGTTATCAACCGTAGAAATGTTGACGGTTATTAATAAAGAAGACCAGAAAGTGGCGTTAGCCGTTGAAGCTATTTTGCCTCAAATCGCAGAAGTTGTAGATGCAATTGCTGTGGCGTTTCAATGTGGTGGGCGTTTGATTTATACCGGTGCAGGCACATCTGGCCGCTTAGGTATTTTGGATGCAAGTGAATGCCCTCCAACCTACGGTTCTAATCCTGATCTGGTTGTGGGTTTAATTGCTGGCGGTCATAAAGCGATTTTAAAAGCAGTAGAGAATGCAGAAGACAACCGTGAATTAGGCGCATCAGATCTGCAAGATTTGGGATTGAACGAGAAAGACGTGCTAGTGGGTATTGCCGCGAGTGGACGTACTCCTTATGTTCTTGGTGCGATGGCATACGCAAAATCAGTGGGTGCAACCGTAGCAACGCTGAGTTGTAACCCAAATAGCCCAATGACAGAGCTGGCAGACATCAATATGACACCAGTTGTTGGCCCTGAAATCGTAACTGGCTCTTCTCGTATGAAAGCCGGAACCGCTCAAAAATTGGTTCTGAACATGTTAACAACCGGAGCGATGATCCGCACTGGTAAAGTATTTGGTAACTTGATGGTTGATGTCGAAGCAACCAATGCAAAATTAGTACAGAGACAAAAGAATATTGTTATTGAGGCTACGGGCTGTTCAGAAACGGAAGCCGCAGAGTCGTTATCTCAATGTAATAACCATTGTAAGACAGCGATTCTTATGGTGTTGTCTGGGCTCGATGCGAAAAGTGCGACAGACAAATTGACGGAATATAATGGATTTATTCGCGATGCACTCGCTAATAGCTAACCAGACTATGCAGATCAATATGGTCTGCAATAGCCTCTAGATTGAGAAAGGAAAATGGCATGGCCAAGATAACGACATCAATGGTACAAGAGATCTTAAACGCAATTGGTGGCAAAAATAATGTCATTAAATGTGGCAACTGTATGACGCGTTTACGTCTTACTTTGCATGATGACAGCTTAGCGAATCGAGATACGATTAAACGCATTGCAGGCGTGATGGGTTTGGTTGAAAGTGATGATCAATTTCAAATCGTTTTAGGCCCAGGCAAAGCACAAACTGCCGCTGAAATGATGAATGAAATGATGGAGGGAGAAGACAATAGCGACACGCCTGATTCGTCAAAACAAAAAGAGTTGAAAGACGTTGCTTCTGAGCATAAACAGAAATTAAAAAAGAAACAAACGAGTGCGACACAGCGATTTTTAAGTAAATTTGCGACCATCTTTACTCCGTTAATTCCGGGTTTCATTGCCGCTGGTTTGCTATTGGGTTTTGCTACGCTATTAGACCAACTCTATATCATGGGAAATGAATCTCCAAATGCCAATTTGGTTGATTTGATCCTGTATATGAAAGTGTTCAGTAAAGGCTTATTTAGCTTTTTAAGTATCCTGATTGGTTATAACGCACAACAGGCGTTTGGCGGTTCTGGGGTTAATGGTGCGATTTTAGCTTCTTTGTTTGTTCTGGGTTACGATCCTGAAGCAATGACGGGAATTTATGCGGGCATGACCGATTTCTTTGGGCATGGTATCGACCCGAGAGGTAACATCATTGGCGTATTAATCGCCGCTATTGTTGGCGCGGGTGTTGAGCGTAAAGTTCGTCAATATATGCCTGATAACCTAGACATGATCTTAACCTCGGTAGTGACTCTGCTGATAATGGGTGCGGTTACTTTTGTGGTGATTATGCCGCTAGGTGGCGTGTTATTCCAAGGCATGTCATGGTTGTTTATCAACTTAAATGGCAATCCGTTTGGTAGTGCCATCTTAGCTGGGTTGTTTTTAATCTCAGTGATGTTTGGTATTCACCAAGGTTTCGTTCCGGTTTATTTTGCACTGATGGATGCGCAAGGTTTCAACTCATTATTCCCAATTCTAGCAATGGCAGGAGCAGGGCAAGTCGGTGCATCATTAGCTTTGTACGCTAAAGCAGGAAAAGACGCCTTACTTCGAACTCAAGTTAAGGGTGCCATTATTCCTGGTTTCTTAGGTATAGGTGAGCCGCTGATTTATGGTGTGACATTACCACGAGTAAAACCGTTTATTACGGCGTGTATTGGTGGGTCTGCCGGTGGTTTCTTTATCGGATTAGTGTCTTACATGGGATTACCAGTAGGTTTGAATACGGTATTTGGTCCATCAGGTATTGTCGCATTACCATTAATGACATCAAGCGCGGGTATTTTTGCAGGTATGCTTGTGTTTGCTGCCGGCTTAGTGATTTCTTATGCGGTTGGCTTTATTGCAACGTGGTTCTTTGGCACAAAAAATGTAGATTTGAGCTAAGCTTAGTATTGGAAAAATAAAGAACGAATAAGTACTTTCCCCTATAAGTACGTTAAGGCCTCGCAGGTACCACTGTGAGGTCTTTTTTTATGCCTAGCTAAGCAACAAGAATCGCGTACAATGCCTTCAATTCTCAATAGTTAGGAAAGCCAGTGGCTATCAAACCAACCATCTACAAATTTCGTATCGCGTTAACAGACTTGAATCGTGATCATTATGATTCAGTAAGCTTAACCATTGCTCAGCACCCATCAGAAAGTGAAGAGCGTATGATGGCTCGTGTATTGGCATTTTGTTTGAATGCTGAAGAGCGTTTAACGTTTACGAAAGGATTGTCTGCGATTGATGAGCCGGATATTTGGGTTCGTGAATACGATGATACGATTTCTCTTTGGATTGATGCAGGTGAGCCAGATCCTGAGCGTATGAAAAAAGCGTCACGCCAGTCTAAAGTGACTAAGGTGTACAGCTTTAACTCAAAATCTGAAGTGTGGTGGAAGCAAAACCAAAGTAAATTCAAACAGTATCCTGTTGATGTGGTTCGTTTTGATTCTGTTCAAATACACTCATTTTCTGCATTGTTAGAAAGAACGATGGAAATGTCAGTGATGATCACAGGCGATTCAGCGTTTATTTCAGCTGCGAAAGGTGACTGCGAAGTGACATGGGAAACCTTGCAATCGGTTGAATAAATTCGAAAGGGTAAAGCGTGTAATACTGCTGTTTCCTTTCTAACATCTAGTTCATAATGCCTTCTGATATGACTATCATAATAGAAGGCATTTTTTATGGAGCTTCCTCTAATGGATTTAGGTTTGTTGTTTGCGATGATTTTGATTTTTATCGGGTCATTTGTACAAAGTGCGATTGGTTTTGGTTTAGCGATTGTCACGGCACCTCTTTTATTTCTTATCTCGCCGAGTTACGTTCCTGCGCCTATTGTGATTGTTGGTTTGTTTTTATCCATTATTAATGCGTATAAATACAAAGCGAATGTCTCTTTTCGTGGCTTAGGCTATGCATTTTTAGGTCGAATTCCGGGATCGATTCTTGGAGGTTTGCTGCTTTATTATGTTGACGCAAAACTCTTGTCACTTTGGATTGGGGTTGTCGTATTGCTTGCGGTTGTGGTGAGTTTGTTGCCTTTTCGCATTGAACCAAATAATTCAAGAATGACAATTGCTGGTTTTTTCTCTGGTTTGTTCGGTACGAGTTCTGGTATTGGTGGTCCGCCAATGGCGTTGTTATTACAGCACCAAGAGGCGAATTTAATCCGCGCTAATTTATCCGCTTTCTTTGTTGTGAGTAGCCTTATATCGCTAGCGGTGCAAGTCCCTGCTGGTTATATGAGCATGTCGCATTTGTATCTTACTTTACCGTTATTACCAGCGTCATACGTTGGTTATTTAGTCGCAATGAAAGTGGTGGATAGAATAGACAAAGAGACGATTCGAAAAGTGTCTTTAGTGATGTGTTCGATCTCTGGTGTCGCAGCGATTGTGTTAGCGTTAAGATAACGCTAACTTACCAATACCGTGACGTTTTCATTCTTTCGGTTAGAAAATCAATGAAGGCTCTCTGTAAAGGTGTTACTTGTTTTCGTGTCGCGTAAATCGCATAAACGTTTAAGATTTTTGGCTGCCATTCAGGCAGTAATGGCACTAAGTCACCACGATCAATCAAGGGTTGAACGGTAGGTAAGGGTTGTTGACTAATGCCATTTCCTCGTAATGTCGCGGCAAGTAATACTTCTGACAGGTTTGCGCTAATATTCCCCGTAATTGGAACAGACTCTGGCCCATTAGGACCATCAAACACCCATGCAGAACGGCCAAAATAAGTGTAAGAAAGGCAGTTATGTTGACTGAGTTCTTGTACATTTTGAGGCGTGCCATTTTTGGCTAGATAGGTGGGTGAAGCACAAATAATAGAGCGGCATTCGCCTAGACGCTTAGCCACAACATTTGGTTCAACGTCATTCGTGATGCGAATAGCCAGATCAATACGAGATTCAATAATATTTACCGATTCGTCAGTAGAAAGGATATCTATCGAGGTTTCTGGCCACATCGTCACAAATTCATCAATCACATCAATTAAACAACTGTCTATTAATGAATAGCTTGCCGTTATTCGTAGTTGTCCTTTCAGCTTTACTGTATTTTGATTTCGAATGCCATCCAAAGTACCCGCTAACGCTAATAGGTTTCGTGCGGCCTCAAGCGTTTCTTCCCCAGGCGTGGTTAGACTGAGGCTTCTTGTGGTTCTATGCAGTAATCTAACGTCCATCCAATTTTCTAACTCAGCCAAATAACGAGACACTTTTGCTCGTGACATGTCGAGATGATCAGCTGCTGCACTCAAACTTTTCTGTTCAACGATTGTGACAAAAACATGTAACGCGGTCAGTCTATCCATCACTTTGTACCTAAAATCTATATGCTCGAAAAATGAAACGGTGAAAGTCAGATTATCGGGTATTTCAACGAAATACAATCTAATAACATAGTCTTTTAATCGTGACGTATTCACTGACTGTTTCTACTTATATAGGTAAATTATGACTACATTTTCTGCAATCACTTTAACGAGCGCACTGATATTGACCAGCTATGCATCCGCAGCAGATCTTAATATTTCACCGTACAATCCAGGTAAAGATGGCGTTTTTCCAACGACGTCAGTGCTTGTTAGTGGTGAAAAAGAAGCCATTTTGTTTGACGCGCAATTTAGCATTAAGGATGGTGAGGCATTAGTTCACAAGATTAAAAAAGGGAATAAGAAGCTCAGTATGATTTACATCAGCGGTGGTGATCCAGATTATTACTTTGGGTTACAACCATTAGTTAACGCGTTTCCTGATGTCAAAGTGGTAGCAAGTGAAGCGGTGGTAAAGCATATCAAGAAAACAATGGATGCTAAACTCGCTTATTGGGGACCAATTTTAGGCGATGGAGCGCCAACAAAGCTCATCGTTCCTGAGGTTTTCAATGATAAGACGCTGATTCTTGATGGCAAAAAAATAGAAGTAAAAGAGATAAATACACATCAAGCTTATTTGTGGATACCATCAACGAAGGTTGTATTTGGTGGTATATCGGTGTCTTCTGGAATGCACGTGTGGACTGCGGACTCACAAACAAAAGAAGCAAGACATGAATGGTCACAATCATTAGAGCGAATGATTAAATTAGATCCAGAAGTCATTATTCCGGGACATTATCTTGGTGATATACCGAAAAAAACGGAGGCAGTTTCGTTTGTGATTAATTATTTAAAGCATTTTGAAGAGGCGTTATCTCAATCAAACAAGTCCGAAGATGTCATCAAAATGATGAAAGATCTTTACCCATCATTAGCAGGTGAAGAGGATTTATCATTAAGTGCGAAAGTGAATACGGGCGAGATGGAGTGGTAACACTAATCATATTGAGTTTGAGTCGTTATTTTTATCGATAACGACTGAATTAATAAACAAAAAAACCGCTCTTAGATTGAGAGGTTTTTGTATTTAGTATGTGAGTTAATGCCTGCGTATTTTCAGCAGACATCAACCACAAAGTTAAGTTAGCTTGGTGAATTCAATCTTGTTTTAATCGCCAATTTAGCGTCTTCGTTTGCTTGCAAAGCTTCGTCTTCGACCTTTTGAGACATTAATGCATCAAAGGAAACACGCGCTTCTTGAGCAAGTACTGACGCCGCCAATTTAGCTTCTTTAGCATTCATTGAGTCATCCGTTAATTGACGTAAATTTTCAATAATATCATCAGGCGCATCGCCTAAATCAACGCTTGATTCTCCACGTGCTAACGCTTCTTTACGTAATTGTTTTTTCAGCATCCAAATTGCATCGTTCGCTTCACGCTCAAGATCTGCGGCTTCAATTGCGTTGTCACGTAGTTGTTCAAAGCGAGCCAATGCTTGACCTTCTTTACTCCACGGGTCAACATCTGGCAGGTTAGATATGTTGATTACTGGATCTACGTAATCATCTTGGTGTGCCAAGTCTAGCATCGCTGCTTTAACGCCTGAAATCATTAGCATTACTGCGATAACTAATAGCGGTAAACCACCCACAATTGCCGCTGTCTGTAGTGTTGCTAAGCCGCCCATAAACATCAATGTCGATGGCATGAATGAAAGGGTGAAAGCCCAGAATAGGCGGTTCCAACGCATTGGTTCTTCAGTCACATTCGTTTGTACCACTGACGCTAAAATATAAGAGATAGAGTCAAATGTTGTCGCGGTGAAAATCACACACAACAAGGTAAATACAGCAATGACGAAGGTACTAAATGGCAGTGTTTCTAAGATAGAGAAGATGGCGCGAGTTGGCCCTTCTACATTAAGAATGTTCACTACATCTAACTCACCCGATAATTGCAGTGATAAACCGTAGTTACCAAGAATGATGAAGTACATTGAACAGCCTAGAGAGCCGAAGAATACCGCACCAGAGACCATCTGCTTAATCGTTCTACCGCGTGAAATACGAGCAACAAATAGGCCCATGCTTGGTGCAAATACTAACCACCATGCCCAGTAGAAAATGGTCCAATCTTGTGGGAAGTGAGTATCTTCAAAAGTCCCCATACCACCGAAAGGTTCAGCCCAAGTCGCCATAATAAAAAAGTTAGATAACATACGGCCGATTGAATCTAAACCTGTTTCCAACATAAAGATTGTTGGACCACAAACTAAGACAAACAGCAGTAAACCTAACGCACCCCAGAAGTTAATATTACTTAAAATCTTAATGCCTTTATCCATGCCCATGTACGACGAGTAAGCAAAGATCGCGGTACATACCATCAATACTAAGATCTGGCTGCCCGTTGTTGCTGGAATACCAAATAGATAGCTAATACCTTCGTTAATCAGTGGTGCGGCTAAACCTAACGTTGTTGCTGCGCCACCTAATAAACCAAAGATAAACAGAACATCAATGATTTTGCCTAATTTACCAAAGCTGTTAGCTTCACCAATAACAGGCATTAAAGCAGCAGATACTTTTAGTACAGGCTGTTTACGTACATAGAAGAAGTAAGCGATAGGAATTGCAGGGATCATATAGATACACCAAGCAATTGGACCCCAGTGGAACAGACCATAAGTGGCAGCCCAACGTACCGCTTCTTCACTGCCCGCTTCTAGTTGAAACGGAGGGTTTTGATAGTAATATGCCCACTCGATGGTGCCCCAGTACAAAATACTAGCGCCGATGCCGCCACAAAATAGCATGGCCGCCCAAGACGCCAATGCAAATTCTGGCTTCTCATCTGGATCACCCAGTTTGATTTGGCCGATATCAGAGAAAACGATATAGATCATGAAGAAAAATGCCGCTAAACCTAGACCTAAATAAGCAAAACCTAATTTGTCGGTCATAAATGTTTTAGCAACGGCAATCCATTCAGCGCCCTGAACTGGAAATACCAGTAAGGGAGTAACAACTGAAAAAAGTAGTAATAGTGCGCCGAAGAATGTTGGTTTATCGATAAGCTCGAAGTGCTTTTTCATTTTTATTGTCCGTAATAAAAACAGATTTAATTAAGTGCGCGCACAAATAACTCCCCGTACTGAGGAGATCAGACAGGTTTAACTTAAATTAGTAGAGTATAAAATATTGTAGGCGGACGGTTTTTTGTGAGTAATTTAGTGCTCGAAAATTATCCAAATCACGATTAATCTGGATTCAAGATAAAATAGTGCTAATTGGCCTGTCTGTCGACAAACTTATTTCTTGAATTTATAAAAAGTGTGATCAAGGTATCATAAAGATTTAACCAGAAAAATCAGCTGTTTAATAACCATCCTAAACTGACCAAAACCCTTAATGAATCCACCATAGACTGAATATTAATACCCAACGCGTCAATAACTAGCCTTAAACCATCAAACCGTTGTATTCCTATTTTTAATGAGCGTATTCTACAAATAGATAACTAATTATAAATAGGGATGTACCATGATTTATCCTTTCACAAAGCAAGACTCAACGGTTGACCAGTACTTTTCTCATAACATTGCTGACCCATATCGCTGGTTAGAAAACGATACCAGTGCAGAAACAGAAGCGTGGGTGACAGAACAGAATACAGTGACGTTTGACACCCTTTCTCACATTGATAATCGCGACGCTATTCGTGATTTAATTGCGACAGGGCAAGATTACAAAAAGACCTCACAGCCATTTAAGCGTGGCGATTACACCTACTTTTATCAGAATGACGGCTTACAAAACCAAAGCGTAGTGTATCGTTCAAAAGAAGGTGGAGCGGTTGAGGTTTTTCTTGATCCAAATACGTTCTCTGAAGAAGGCACAACGTCATTAGGCTCGGTAAGTTTTTCTAAAGATACGTCTCTTGTTGCTTATTCTATTTCAGAAGCGGGCAGTGATTGGCGTAAAATTTTTGTATTAAATACAGAAACCAAAGAGCAAGTAGAAGCGCCGATTGTTGATGCAAAATTCACGGGTATTTCTTGGTTAGGAAATAAAGGGTTTTATTATTCGAGTTACGACAAGCCAACAGGCAGTGAATTGTCGGCAAGAACTGATCAGCATAAATTGTATTATCATGAAGTGGGTAAACCGCAATCTGACGATGTGATTGTATTTGGTGCGACAGAAGAAGAGAAACATCGTTATGTTAGCGGCTACACCACAGAAGATGATGCGTATTTGGTGATCTCTGCGGCGACCTCGACCTCGGGTAATAAGCTATTTATCGAACGATTAGACGTTAATAATCCAACACGAATTACGGTGTTAGCTCATACTGATTCTGATACGTATGTGATTGAGAACGAAGATTCTCGTTTACTGATGTTCACTAATTTAGAGGCACCAAACGGTAAAATTGTGTCTTATAATGCGGTAACGAGTGAATGGATTGATGTTATTCCAGAGCAGCCACAACCGCTTGAGATCAGTGTGGGTGGTGGTACGTTGTTTGCGAGTTATATGGTCGATGTATTAAGCCAAGTGAAGCAATATGACTTCTCCGGTAATTTGTTAAGAGAGATTGAGCTACCGGGAGAAGGGCAAGTATCTGGCTTTTCAGGTAAACGAGAGCAAACCAATTTGTTCTTTACGTTTACCAATTACGTCACGCCACCAACAATTTATCAATGTGATGCAAATACAGGAGAGGTAGAACTGTATTTAGCCTCTGAATCTCCGTTTGACAGTGAAGGGTTCGAGTCGACTCAAGTGTTCTACACATCAAAAGATGGCACTCGAATTCCGATGATTATCTCGCATAAAAAAGGGATTGTATTAGATGGTAAAAATCCGACGATTCTTTATGGCTACGGCGGATTTAATGTCAGCCTAACCCCAAGTTTTAGCGGCATGATGGCTAGCTGGTTAGAATTAGGTGGGGTATACGCCGTACCAAATATTCGTGGTGGCGGTGAATATGGAAAAGCATGGCATAACGCAGGGACTCAACAGAAAAAACAGAACGTGTTTGATGACTTTATTGCGGCAGCTGAGTGCTTAATTGAAATGGGTTATACCGATTCAGAACACTTGGCACTTCGTGGTGGTTCAAACGGTGGATTACTCGTAGGAGCGTGTATGACTCAGCGACCTGAGTTATTTAAAGTCGCATTACCAGCTGTCGGAGTGTTGGATATGCTGCGCTACCACACGTTTACGTCGGGTGAAGGTTGGGCGTACGATTTTGGCACCTCAGCACAAAGTGAGGAGATGTTTCATTACTTACTAGACTATTCACCGGTTCATAATGTTAAAGAGGGCGTTGAATACCCTGCAACGTTAGTGACGACGGCGGATCATGATGATCGCGTTGTACCTGCGCATTCTTATAAGTTCATTGCTGAATTACAGAAAAAACAAACTGGTGAGAATCCCGTGTTGATCCGTATTGATGTGAATGCAGGGCATGGTGCCGGAATGCCAATATCTAAATCGATTGATTTAATGGCCGACATCTACGCGTTTACACTCGCGAATATGAAAGTAGATCCGTTTGCTTAAACATAAATAAATGAGTTGAAAAATAAAGGCCTTAACATGATGTTGAGGCCTTTATGGTTAAGCGAGTGATGCGTATTTAATTAAGCACTTCTTTTTAGTGCGAGTTCAGCTTCACCTGCTTTTGGATCATTAAAGGCATCAATGTCTAACTCATTTTCTGATTTAGCCACAATACAAGTCACCACACTGTCACCGGTAATATTTACCGCAGTACGGATCATATCAAGTAAGCGGTCAACACCCATGATGAGTGCAATACCTTCTAAAGGTAAGCCTACTTGGTTTAATACCATCGCTAACATGATCAAACCAACACCAGGGACACCAGCGGTACCCACAGATGCAAGCGTTGCTGTTAGGATCACTGTCATGTAATCCCCAATGCTTAGATCTACGCCAAATGCTTGAGCAATAAAGGCCGTTGCGACACCTTGCATGATAGCCGTACCATCCATATTAATGGTGGCACCAAGAGGAATGGTAAATGAAGCGACTTTATTACTGACACCTAATCGATGTGTTGCCGTTTCCATGGTCACTGGAATAGTGGCATTAGAAGAGGCGGTAGAAAAGGCAAACATGATGGCATCTTTCATCTTCTTCCAAAACACGATAGGGCTTAGGCCTGAAAGAACTTTAAGAAGAATACTGTAAGTGACAAAGGCATGAATAAGCAGTGCCGCAACGAGAACTAAGAAGTATGCCGCTAGGTTTGCGATTGAATCTAAACCTAAACCAGTAAACAGTTTCGCCATTAAAAAGAAAATACCGTAAGGCGCTACTTTCATTAGCAGCGTAACCAGCTTCATGATTACTTCATTTACGTCGCTAAAGAAATCAGAAACACGTTGTCCTGCTTCTCCAGCAAGGCTGATGGCGATACCAAATAGCACCGCAAATACGATAACTTGTAACGTATTACCTTGAGACATTGCAGCCATCGGGTTGCTTGGGAACATGCCAACAATAACTTGGCCTAATGAAGGTGCTTCTGCTGTGCTAAAAGAAGCCGCAGAGGTTAGATCGGCACCGGCTCCTGGGTGTAAGAAGATACCCATGATGAGCGCTAAAGAGATGGCTAACGCAGTGGTTCCGATATAGAAAGCGAGAGTCTTACCGCCTAATCGACCTAATGTTGTCATGTCTTTTAAAGAACTTGTACCGCAAACAAGGGAAACAAAGACAAGGGGAATTACGAGCATTTTTAAGCTGGCAATGAAAATTTTCCCACCAACATCAAACAAACCATTGACTAGGTACTCGTTAATAAAACTATTGTCGCCTAAAAAAGTACGGATCAAAAATCCACATAAAATACCAGCAACCATGCCGGTAATGATGCGAGCAGTTAAAGAGCTTTTAATTTTTTTATTGTCGTTCGTCATGAACTAATCTCCATTAAATTACTTTGTACAACTTTCAAAGTGCGAGCAGGTTAGCAGATCTAAAATGAAACTTGTTCGTTACATTTATAATTTGTCCATTAGTGTGTTTTATGTCACGTAACCTATAAGCGAGTGCTATGAAAATAATCGAATAGGTCAGTCATACTTAGGATGTTGTCACTAATGTTGGAAAGGAATTATTGTAAAAATACAACTTTATAGGTAGGGGGTTGCACTGTTTTTATTTACACTTGCTCGATAGATTGTTGGTTTGAAGTTAATTAATCGGATGGTTTTTGTATGAGGTTATCGGTGTAACCATGAATCTTCAAATAGTCAGGGCTCGATCCTTTTTCGATACAATATCGGTCAGATTCTCTTATTTTTAATTGCTTTGATACTGACTTAAGTTTCAGCTATGAGTGACGGTTATATACGGAGAAACCCTAGTATTCAACGGAGGAGTGCTATTTTGTGTTACAATACGACACTTGGGATTGAGAAAAAGAGCAATTAATCACCTACCGTGGTGATTCTTATCATGTTTATTTATATGGTACCGCTACTCAATCAAATAGTAATTGGATAAGGAGTTGTCCTTATATTCGTCTAGCTGTTCGCTTAGCCGGATATGTGAACATTATCGTTTATGAGTTTTAAATCAGAAAAGTACAGTATTGAATCGACGGATTATGAAGTCGGTCAAGATAACATCAGTAAATGGGGCATGGATGTCCACAACACCGTTTTTGTAGCCTCAGTCGGCTTATCTCTTCTCTTCATCATCACTCTTCTCGCATTACCTCCCGCAGACGCAAAAGCAGCCATTGATTCACTTAAAGGTTCTGTGTTGTCAAATTTTGACTTCCTCTTTATGTGGGGCGCTAACATCTTATTAATCTTCGCCATTATTTTAGCATTTTCGCCTTTGGGTAAAATTCGCTTAGGTGGTGATGACGCGAAACCAGATTATTCAAAAGCATCTTGGATCTCGATGTTATTCGCTGCCGGTATGGGTATTGGGCTTATTTTTTGGGGTGTTGCCGAGCCAACCGCGTTCTTTACCAACTGGTTTGGAACTCCGCTTAATGTAGAACCTTTTACAGAAGCAGGGCGTGAACTTGCACTGGGTGCAACGGTCTTCCACTGGGGCTTACACGCATGGGCTATCTATGGCATGACAGCACTTTGTCTTGCCTATTTTGTTTACAATAAAGGGTTACCACTCTCAATGCGCTCGGTGTTTTACCCATTATTGGGTGATCGAGTTTGGGGGCGAACAGGTGATGTGATTGATATCTTAACCGTATTGGTTACCTTGTTTGGCCTAGCGACTTCCCTTGGTTTAGGAGGCACACAAGCGGCTAGTGGTATCAGCCATGTTTTCGGAATAGACAATAACATCTATCTTCAACAGGCCGTTATCGTATTGATTATGGGTCTGGCGATCATTTCTGTTCTCCGTGGTATGGATGGTGGCGTTAAGTTTCTTAGTAACCTTAATATGGTTATTGCGTTTGTCTTCCTTGGCCTTATTGCTGTTTTGAATTTCACTACCGTATTGGATTCTTTGGTTACGGCTCTAACGGGTTATGTGAAAAATATTATTCCATTGAGTCAAACCTCGGGTCGTGAAGATACAGCGTGGTTGCACGGTTGGACTGTGTTCTATTGGGCGTGGTGGGTTGCGTATGCTCCTTTCTTTGGTATGTTTGTTGCTCGTATCTCTAGAGGACGCACCGTTCGCGAATTCCTTCTTTGTGTAATGCTTATTCCTACAATGGTAACCACGGCGTGGATGTCTATCTTCGGCGGTGTGGCTATTCAACAAGTTATCGATAAAGTTGGATTATTGGGCGCTCAACAAGGTATTAGCGATGTTTCTTTAAGCTTGTTCCATATGTTAGACGCTTACCCATTTGGGGATATTCTATCCTTTATTGCCGTGGCACTGATTATCGTTTTCTTTGTGACAACGTTAGATTCAGGCTCTATTGTTATTGATGGCATGACCGCCGGTGGTAAGTTAGAAGTACCCGTTAAACAGAAAGTAGTTTGGGCGGTTATCTCTGGTGTTATCGCAATGGTTATGTTGTGGATTGGTGGTACTCAATCTATTGAATCTTTGCAATCAATTACCATTATTGCCGCAATGCCGTTTACGATAATTCTTTTATTGGGCAGTGTGAGTCTGTTTAAAGGGCTATTGACGGAAGTTGATAAACCAAAAGTAGCAACTGACCAAGTTAAGTAATTGCGTTAGCTAATCATTAGATTAAGAATTAGATTTACAGTAAAGCTCTCTGGTACTTTGTGCTAGGGAGCTTTTGCTTTTTAGAGAGTCTCGAACACTAAATATGCAATAACAATGCGGAGGTAATAAATTATGAATATTAAGCGAAAGATGATTACAAAGCAGCGATGACTCGTATCAGCGAACTTACTAGCGGCGATTCTGATGCATTACCAGATATTGAATTTGATGAATTAGAAGTTTTAACCATTTTAGCTGAAGCATATGAAAACTTTTATTATAAAATTGAAGCCTAGGGCAGCGTAGCTGAGTTACAGAGAGCTTAAAGAGAAAGAGACGACGTTTACTCACCATGATTAGAAACTTAAATCATAAGTTGAACATCCCACTTGAGAGTCTTATTTGCGAATATCAACTTGCTAAGTAATCAGCTAACTCTTGGTGATTGCAACTTTAAATCCTCCTATTTGGGGGCGTTTGACGTTAAGTAAAACTAGGAGATAATTTTCTTGAATGAATCACAGCAATAGTGGAAGGAGGGCTCTTTATTTTTATAATACATATTTATTACCATACTGAGTTATTTCAGGGTTATCTAGCTTGTTTCTATCCCAAACACGCTAGATTTAGTACTCGTTTATATTGTGTTAAGTGCGTTTCCCTACCAAAAGTTATCTACTCTTACTATGCAGTTTTTTGTAAAGCTTAGTTATATATCACGGAGACAAACTCGACCGAACCCTTGTACCAAAGCACAAAGAACTGATTTATTTATTCTAAATCATATTAAATAAAAATACTGAATGAAAATCTTATTCATTTCAACTTTTGTCTTGTATTCTGAATTCTCTAAATCTACTGCTTTACTTATTGATAAATATAACATTTAATTGCCATTGGGAGCCTTTCGTGCATATATCAAAAATCCATATAACAAACTTTCGAAACTTTGAGCGATTAGAAATTGAAACTGGTCGTAACATGGTTATCGTTGGTGAAAACAAAGTTGGGAAAAGTAATTTTCTATTTGCTCTCCGCTTGTTACTCGATCCATCTTTATCAGATCTAGACCGATTTTTGAGTCTTGATGATTTTTGGGATGGACTTGGTAATAGTAAGTTAGGAAGCTCGATTGAAGTATCTTTGGAATTGCAAAACATAGATCATTCGAGTACCACGCTATCAATACTTGCCGATGGACTAATAGATGTAGCAACCCATACAGCTAAAATTACGTATGTATTTAAACCTAAAGATAATGTTTCTATTCATTCAATAAACGACTATGAATTCTACATATACTTAGGCAATGATACTGAAAGGTCTATCAATAGAAGTTTTAGAAGATCTATTCAAATGGAACTCTTTCATGCGTTACGTGATTGTGAAAGAGAATTAAAGAATACGAATAGAACACCAATTAAAGCCTTCTTGGATTCAGTTAGTGATACATTGACAGAGTCAGAAAAGATTTCCATTTTGACTGGCTTCGAACAGACTCAAAGTGCATTAAGTGCAGTATCTAGCCTTACTGATATTGAGCAGAACATTAACTCAATGCTTGACACTATAGTAGGAAGCAGTCACGTTTCACCAGTTCAACTTAAGCTAGCCCCTCAAGATATCAACAAGCTTGTTAAATCTTTACAGTTACTGATTGACTCTGGTGTACGTACTATCAGTCAATCTAGCACCGGTAGTTCTAACATATTATTCCTAACTCTCAAGCTACTTAACCTTCAACACTCGATGAACGTAGGTGAACAAGACTTTACCTTCCTTGGTATTGAAGAGCCAGAAGCTCATCTACACCCCCACGTTCAGCGCTTATTGTTTGAATACTTCTATAATTCATCTGCTAATCTCAATACATTACTCACAACACATTCACCACATATTGCGAGTAGCGCACCTATTGAGTCACTAATAGTCCTAAAAGAGCAACATAATCAAACTAGCGGGTTAGTTTCCACACAGGGGTATTCTTTAGTTAATTCTCCGCTTAGTTCTGACGACGTTGACGATATGAGTCGTTATTTAACAGTTACACGGGGGGAGGTACTCTTTGCCAGAGGTGTAATTCTTGTAGAAGGAGATGCGGAAGAGTTCCTTATTCCTGAATTAGCGCGAAAGCTTAATTACGATCTGGATAAAAAAGGAATTTCGGTTTGCTCTGTAGCGGGTACCAATTTCGCTCCATATGTAAAATTTCTAAGATGTATAGGAACTCCATTTGTCATTATCACTGACAGAGACCCATTAGACAGAGATACCCCTCTGGGTATAACTAGAATCGATGAATTGTTAAAGCTGATAGATTCAACTCATACTATTCTACAATCTGAAGCATCAATTATTACAATTGGTCAAACTAAAGGTATTTTTACGAACAACGAGACGTTAGAGACTGAGCTTATGTCATCTGCACCTTTAAAGGCTGCTGTTTGCCAGATTCTATTAGAAAAGCACGGCGATAGACCTCGCGTTGGCAACACAATCAGATTATGGCGTGACAATATTTCTCCAGTAGATAACGCAGCTTTACTTCGTTATATAGGCGAAATTGGAAAAGGTCGATTCGCAAAAAAACTTGCTAATGCCCTACCATCGAACTCTTGCCCTCAGTACATCACCTCTGCAATCGAGTATGTTTATGAAAGAACGTAGTATACCGAGCAGATACAGAATCGAAGCATTAGAACTAAACCAAAACGGACAAATGCAAACGTATAGCTCTACCGGCAATTGTGCAGTCATAGCCGGTCCCGGTAGCGGCAAAACCAAAACTCTAGTTTTGAAAGTAGCTCGTATCATTGATGAAGACCTTTCACACAATGGGAAAGTAGCTTGTATTACCTATAGTCGACAATGCTGTAAAGAACTAGAGCTTAGGTTTCATAAGTTGGGATTATCCTCCTCAGATCAACTTTTCATCGGCACAGTTCATAGCTTTTGTTTAAGCCAAATCGTTTCTTCATTGTCCCATCTAGTCGACACGGACTTACCTGAAACTTATTCAATCGCTAGTGAGTCCCAACAAAATGAAGTTTTCAACTTAGCAAAGCAAAATGTTGGACAAGATACTCAGTATCTTGGAATGCCCGCGATGACTAAGTACAGAATGACTTATTTAGAACGAGGGGAAGCGTTCACTGAGACAAATCCCACACTTGCAGCTTTGATTAATTTTTACGAGCAAGAATTGCGACAACGTAGTTTGGTTGACTTTGATGACCTAATTTTAATTTCTCGAAGATTGATCTTGGAACACAGTTGGGTTCGCGACGTTTTACTAGCTAAGTTTCCCGTCATCGTTATCGATGAGTACCAAGACCTTGGTAAACCTCTGCATGATATGGTTATCGCTTTAGCTGAACATGGTGTTAGGGTTATCGCAGTTGGAGATATTGATCAGTCAATTTACGGGTTTACTGGTGCCCACCCTGAGTTATTGAATAGTTTGAGCGCTCGCGTTGATTTCGACAGCGTAACAATGAACTTAAACTACCGTTCAGCTCAAAATGTCGTATCACTATCTGATGGGTTTGCAGGTGAACAACGAGGTATCTTGGCTCATAACAATGAACGAATCGCTACTATCGCTTACCATCTTTGCTCTTCAGGGCTCAATGAACAAGTAGAGCAAGCTTTAAACAAAGCTCTGAGTTATGTTTCACTATCTGAAAATCGTACACTGAGTGATGTTGCGATCTTATATCCCACAGCGGAAATTGGGGACCTTGTAGCGAAGAAGGCTCACGAGCTAGGTTTACATTATAGTAGGACTGACAGTAGAGCGCCTTATAGGAAAAACCCGTTAACTATTTTTGTCGAGAATTGTGCATCTTGGGTTACTCATGATTGGGTTCAAGCTAAAAAAACGATCTATTTGGGTGATTTGATATCAACATTTAATAGTTTTCTGAGTCAATCTAATTTAGACGATACTCACCACAACGTTTTGAGGTTCGTAGATTATTTGTGGGCTTCAAAAAATACTCATATTGAAATTGCACCACTCGAGTTTTTGACTGAGCTGATGAGCTTATGCTTCCCTTCAAATTCAGTTCCTCCCGAATTATCTAATGATTTCAAAGAAATATTAAAAATGAAATCAGCGTTGTCTAGTCATGGGGTGTTAGCGAGTCTAAGCATCGAGGTATTCGGCAATAATCGATCTAAGTCAGATAAACTGAATCTAATCACCTACCATTCATGTAAAGGTTGTGAATATGATGTTGTTATAGCACTAGGGTTAGACAATGGAGTTTTCCCCAAATTAGTATGGAAGTACCCAGAAAAACAATGGTTTTATCCAGTCCCTAAAGCTTTACAAGAAAGCCGACGGCTGTTTTTTGTGGCATTAACCAGAGCAAAATATGACGTTCACTTCTATAAATCTGAGTTTTTCTTGACTAAAGGAGGACGCGCCCTAAGTTATGGACAAAGTATCTTTTTAGATGAACTTCAACACAGAATAGATGCTTCCGGTTTGCTATTGTGAAGATAACGCAACTAGTAGCCAAGAGCGGGTGACGCATCAATTCAAGCCTGAATTGATTATTTAACTAATAATTAGGGTGATAAATGTCCCGAAAAAAATTTATGGCATCCCATGGAGCAACAAATCGCAACGATCGCTATGGTTGGGCATTTGTAAATCATGAAAACAAAGTAGTTATTTTTGGTGCTTGGGATGTAAATACGGAGCCTGACAGAGCTTTAATATTATCAATGGATTGGGAGCGAAATGAGTTAGGGCGTAAGCAAAATGCATTTGGCGAAGCTATGGAGTATATCAAGCTTGTTGAAAACGAAGGTTACTCACTTCAAACCTTCCCCATCATTTTAGATGAAGAGTATGACAACAACTTAGGTACGGGAAGAGCTAAGATAAAGGACTATGTTGCAGCACTCTCAGAAATGTCCCTAGAGCATATAGATGGCAATTATTATGGAGTCGGAACACATAGCGTGCAACACTCGAAAAAAAACAGTTCCAGTATAGCTCAAGATGTGACTGACATATTCGACTCTGCAATTGAACAAACTGAACGCGAGAGCTTAGTTCTCTCGCGGATTGGACAAGGAAAGTTCAGACAAAATGTAATTAATTATTGGGGTAATGGTGAGTGTTGTGCGCTAACTCTAACTAATGTACGAGAGATTCTAATTGCATCACACATTATACCTTGGTCACAATGTGACAGTAATGAAAAAAGGTTAGATGGTGCAAATGGCATTTTGCTTTGCGCCCATATCGATAAATTATTTGATGCTCACTTATTAACTTTCGTAAAGAAGAAAGCAAAATTTATCTCTAAGTTATCGCCTATGCTCGACTTAGCACTATTAAAGGGGATGGGAGTTCAAAACGGTGACGAGCTTTGTACCAGCAATTTGAGCATTGAGCATCGTGAGCGATTTGAAAAATATATGGTAGAACATAATAACCAGTTTTCGCTAAAGTGTAATGACGTTTAATAGAATATAGATTTTCCATACCTGACATTATCCGTGATTTGCTAATGTTTGATTTCCGAAACTCGTATCTGTTCAAAGCAAATTGCTCACTAAAGTTCTCACACAAAAAGGTCGCTTATTGCGACCTTTCCCTACAAAATCCCAAGGGCTCTTTCTTTAAGCCCTTCCGTATACCCATTAATCTTCCAATGCTCTGGACTCCAGCCTTTTACAAAGCGTTGAAAATCAGCCCAAGCTATACAAAACAGTGGTCGCCATTCTTGCTCAATATCGTCACTTGCCTCGGTGCGCCCTAAACGCAATAGGGAGGCTTTAAGTTGGCTAAAGTAATTATCCAATAATTCGTTCTCAAGCTCTGCACATTGTTCTGGCATAACCGCACTGCTGATAAACAAGATCACATCCTTCATCCCGCAGCCTTTACCTACGTATTGGAAATCAACCGCAGCTACCTGATTACCACCTTCAGAAAAACAGAAGTTCGCTAACTTGGCATCGCCATGCACTAAGGTTTGGTAACGGGTGTTTTTTAGTGTTTCATCAATCTTAACTGCCGCTTGCTTTAAGGGTAAATCCGTTAAGGCTTGAAGCTCATCAGGGCGAGTCTCTAAATGCCAATACGTACCTGTTTTCCATAATCCTGTAGGTTCAACATTAAGATGTTCGGCGTGAAAGTTTGCAAGCCACGTTAAGCAGGCTTTGGTTTCATTTATTGAGGCGCTAGTTTGTAATGATCCAGTTTTTACGATTGGAAATCCGCAGGTCGCTAAATCTTCCAATACTAAGATCAGCTCATTATCACGCTGCTCTACGTATAAACAGCGCGGCACAGGACAATGGGTAGAAACCGAATTGGCGTAAGTTTGATACCAATTGAGTTCAACTTGATAGGAGTCGAGTTTACGTTGGTGTGAGAGATCAGTATTCCACCCTTTAGGATGTACTTTAGGTTTTGGTAACGTGATCTGTTTGATGATGATAGAAGAGGTTGGAGCTTGTGTTAAATGCAAACGCACCAATTCACCATAACCACCCCACAAGGTTTGTAAGGTGTCAGTCTGGCGAATTGATGCGTTTTCGAAACCCGAAATACGTGATAAATCAAACATGTTCGAGTTCCTTTATTTAGTTTAAACGTAGGCTACTTATGGTTTGAGAAGTTTTCGCCTTTCGCCATGCGATCATACATGATCACATTCACAGCAGCCGCTAAGTTCATGCAGCCATTGGTAGGTACATAAATGGTTTCACGGCAGAAATCAGTGATTTCTTTTTTCAATGTACCGTCTTCAGGGCCAAAAATATAAAACGCACGAGGTGGGTGCTTGTAATCTGGTAACGGCTTTGCGCCTTCGATAAGATCGACAGCAACAGGAACACAATCTAAAGGAATGATGTCTTTAAGATCTTCAACACCAATAAGTGGCACATTTAGGTGCTGACTTTTTGTATCAGTACAAAATTTCTTGGCAATATCGTAACGTCTTCCCGTGTAAAATACCGAGTTTACGCCATAGCAACCTGCCGCTCGCATTACTGAGCCTACATTTTCAGGTGTTTTTGGGTTTACCAATCCAATACAAGAGTAACCTTTCGTCATTATTACTGTCTTTCCAATACAAAATTTGGGCGAAGTATACCTAAATTAAAGGGATTCATATAGACTCATTAGATAATTTCCTAGGAAGGTGAAATATGAAAACAGTTGCGATCCTCGTCGATGTGCAAAACATCTACTACACTACGCGTGACGTATACCAACGTCATTTTGACTACAATGCATTATGGGCAAAAGTGACTGATGGCCGTAAGGTTGTCGGTGCAAACGCGTATGCCATTGCTCGTAGTGATGATAAGCAAAAGCAGTTTCATAATATTCTTCGTGGCATTGGATTTGATGTAAAGTTAAAACCGTTTATTCAACGTCGTGACGGTTCAGCGAAAGGCGATTGGGATGTAGGCATTGCGTTAGATGCTATCGAGCTTGCTGAGCAGGCGGATATCGTGGTTATTCTGTCGGGCGATGGTGATTTTGAATTACTCGTTCAGCGAATTCAGTCACGTTTTAACAAAGAAGTTGAAGTGTATGGCGTTGCAGATTTAACCGCAAATGCATTAATTGATGCCGCTGACCGCTTTATTCCAATCGAAGGTAATCTATTGTTATAAAAGAAATTCAGGGATGTTTTATGGGGTTCGCCGTCGTATTTTTTCTCTGAATTTGTTTTCTACGCCTTACTGCTCCTACTGTATTTTATAGAGTAAGGGAGGAGGAGTAAGGTGAACGGCTTTTTTATAATAGAATGACGTTATACAAAAAGGGATACACAAATGAGTCAGGGAATGGCGGGACAATTACATAATATACCCGCAGTAAGTAATGTCATTCTTCATGCGTTCGACTGGACCTATCAAAGCATTGCTGAACAAGCAGAGCAGATTGCCGCACTAGGGTATCGTTCTGTGTTGGTTTCCCCTGCAATGAAATCACTTCAATTACCCTCGGGTACTCAGTGGTGGCAGCGCTATCAGCCTCAAGATTATCGTTTGATTGATAACCCATTAGGCAATACCTCTGATTTTAAACATATGATAGAGCGTCTTGCTGAATTTAATTTATGGGTTTATGTCGATGTTGTGTTTAATCACATGGCAAACGAATCAGACATTCGAGCGGATCTTCAATACCCAAATCGATGGGATAGAGAGGATTACGAAAAAGACCCGACAAAATATAATGCGTTAACGCTGTTTGGTGATCTCTCTGAACCTCTTTTTACTGAACCTGATTTTGTTGATGCTTTTGGTATCGAGAATTGGAATGATAAATGGGAAGTTCAAAATGGCCGCATATCCGGGGGACCTCATGATCCAGGTTTACCTACCTTAATTGATAATGAACATGTTGTTGAGCAACAGCGTGCTTATTTGTTTGCATTGAAGTCGATGGGAGTAAAAGGTTTTCGTATTGATGCAGCAAAGCACATGAGCCTTGAACACCTAAATAAAGTATGGACTGACGATATAACCAATGATGTACATATCTTTGGTGAAATAATTACTGACGGTGGAGCAACAAAAGAAGAGTACGAGACGTTTTTAAGTCCCTATTTAATGGGAACCACGTTAGGTGCTTACGACTTCCCTTTATTTAATATTCTCTATCAAGCGTTTGAGAAAAAAGGGTCGTTAACGTCATTAATCGATCCTTATTGCTATGGCTTAGCTTTGTCTCCTTTACGTGCGATTACTTTTGCCATTACTCATGATATTCCGAATAACCAAGTATTTAAAAGTTTGGTGATGAGTGAGCATAACGAGTGGTTAGCTTATGCGTATTTATTTGGAAGAGAAGGGGGGATCCCGTTGGTTTATTCGGATTTAGATACCAGTGGTATCACTAATTCATTTGGTTCCCCACGCTGGAAAAATGCATGGAAAGAAGAAAAAATGTCAGAATTGATTCATTTTCATCATCGTATGTATGGAGAAGGGCAAACTTTGATTGAAGCGAGTGACGATCATCTTGTTTTTGCACGAGGAGATCGAGGTATCGTGGCGTTAAATAAATCGAACAAGAATATTGAAGTGAGTATGTCATCGGACAGTGAGTGGAGAGAGTTTTCATCCAATCAATTGTGTCAGAAAAAAGAAGGCGTGCTTGTGTTTAGTATTCCTAAATATTCTTATCTTTTATTGTGTCATTAATCGATGTGTAAACAATGACAGTATGGCTAAAAAATGAGTCGTTGATTAGAAAGAAAAAGGGTTGAATGTGTGAATATGCATTCAACCCTTTGAGTTAGGAATATCGATTAATTAATATTCGAAGTTAGGAATGTCGATATCAACTCGACGGTTTTCGCTTCTTCCTTCGGCTGTTTTATTTGTAGCAATAGGATTAGATTCACCTTCACCACTGGCATTAATTTGACTCTCTTTAACGCCTTTTGTTTTTAAATAAGCAGAGACTGATTCCGCTCGGGCTTCAGATATTTTTTGGTTATAAGCGGCTGATCCTGATGAATCCGTGTGTCCTACAATGTTGACGGTAGCTTGTGGATGATCAATGAGTGTTTGTGCAATCGTATCAAGTTCTGCGTGGCTTTCTGGCGCAAGCTTAGAACCATTGTTTTTGAATAGGTTTTGATGTGATTTAGATTGTTGTTGTTTTGCAGCGACAGGCTCTACTGGCGCGACGACTTTCTCTTCCATTGGTTCTGCCATTTGTTTTTCTGGCTCTGCGACAACTTCAATTTCTTCTTCTTCTTCAATTAAGGCCGCTTGGGGTTCTGAGTTTGAAGCATTCCCAAAGGTATAAGTAAGACCAAAAGAGATGAAATGGGATGATAGATCATAGATATAACTATCATCGATATCATCAAAGTATTGGTATTCTAGACGCAAAGCTAAGCTTTCACTAATGGCTAATTCACTGCCTAAACCCGCTGTAAATACAACATCATTTGCGCGACTGTAATCCATGTAAGCGGCACCCGCTTTGAGGAATACATCGATGGTATCGGTAGCGTTAAAAGTATAGCGAGGCGCTAATGAAAGGGCAGTAAGACGGCTATCAACATATTTTGTTGTGTTGTTGTAATAATGACTCGATTCAAACTCACCAATAGAATCAAACCCAAGCTCTAGCCCCCATCGCTCAGTGAAATGGTAACCACCGTATGCACCAAAGCCAAAAGCATCATCGTCACAAGGACCTGAGGCAGAACAAGCATCATCAATGAGCCCTAAACCTATTTTCCCCCCAAAATAAGCCTCAGCTAGGAGAGGCGAAGAAAAACCGACAGAAGTTAGAGCTACAGCAACGAGCAAAGATGATTTTTTCATATTCAGTCCTTTAATTATATAAACACATCATTGTTAACGGTATGTTTAAATAGTAGGACAGTAATTAAAACTTCTGTAGGTATTGGCTTATATTTTTATGCTATCTCATATTGAATAACGGAATTACCTTTCAATCTACACTTTAAATTGATGCACAATATCACTTTGCTGATGGGCTAACTCATTCAGCGTTGAACTGACATTGGCGATATCATTCATTGCGGTTTGATTCTCTTCTGCAATGTGACTAATGTCTTCCAAACTGCGTGCAATTTCAGTGGTTGTTGCACTCTGCTCATTTGCTGCTTGAGAAATATGGTTACTCATGTGACTTATTTCTTCAATTAAGTTTTGAATCATCACCATGGCATTATTGGCTTCATTGGTTTGAGTTACGCTTTGTTGCATATCTTCGACACAACTTTCAATGACGAGGGTGGTGGTTTTTGAACTGGATTGAAGGTTACCAATCATCGTTTCAATTTCAGAGGTTGATTCTGCGGTGCGTTTTGCTAACACTCGAACTTCATCGGCAACAACGGCAAATCCACGACCTTGCTCTCCAGCACGAGCGGCTTCAATGGCGGCATTTAAAGCGAGTAAGTTAGTTTGTGCTGCAATTTTATTGATCACATCGAGAATAGAACCAATTTCACTGCTGACTTTTTGTAAGTTTGCAACGGCATGTACAGATTCATCTAAGCGACTTGATAGTTGCTCTATCGTTGCAATGTTATTTGTCATTACTTGTTGACCGTGCTCTGAAGCCGCTTCAACTTCTTGTACTTTAAGCAGGGAGCTTTCTGAGCTTGATGCAACTTCAACTACAGAGTGTTCCATTTCTGTCATTGCGGCCGCGACACTGGTGGTTTTTTCACGTTGTTCTAGTAGCTGCTGTTTGGCTTTTTCTGCGGTAGAACTGTTATTTTGTGCAACCGTCGTAAGTTCATCAGAAGCCGCACTTAGCTGTAATAAGACTTTCTGTAAATTATCCGCTAACGTATTAATATGGCGAGATACACGACTAAACTCAGAGTTATGCTTTGTTGCAATTCGTTGTGTCATATCCCCAGAGGTTAATGATTCTAAAATACGCAGCATATTATTGAGTGGCGTTCGTACTGATGAAGCAAGATGAAAACCAATAGCCGTTGCAAGTAGCGAGACAACCACACCGAGAACAACCGCTTTATAAAAACTCTGTTGATAAATGACGTCAGCCTGTTCTAGTGAATGTTGTAAACCTTGATTGGCTGATTTATTGAATGAGTTAAGAAGCGTTAGCCCTGCATCAATTTGATGAGCTAAATTTGAGATGTTGGTGTATAAGGTTTCTTTGGCGTTTAAATAAATGAAATGCGTATTAAGAATGCCTTCTTTTTTACCGACTTCAAGACTGAATTTGTTCACTGAATCATCAAAAATAGGTTTTAATTCTGGCAGTTGATTGTTTAACCCACGGTAAGCGTAGTTTAAATGAGTCACGGCTTTCTTGTTTTTGTTTACGGCTTTTTTAACGAACTCAACGTCATTACTTGCTAGTGCATCTGATGTGATTAACTCAGCATCTTCTAGTTTTACAAAGTAGCTTTTTGCCATCATTTTTACGGCAATGCTTTCTTGGCCGTCAATGTATTCTTTCATTCGTACACTAAGCTCAGTATACAAACGTTGAAAGTTACGGGTTGCTTTTTGTTTGCTGTCTTCTGCGACTAATAAATCTTGGTAGTTGTCCATTGCGACGAGCGCTTCGGTGAAATATTGGCTTTCGATTGATGCTAACTCTGCGCTTTGTTGTGCGGTGGTACTGTTTTTCTGTGCGGCGGCGGTTAAGCGTTGAAAGGTATTTTTAAATGTTGTTTCTGCAACAGAGAATTGCTGACGAGCTTGTTGCATCTGAACTGGATCACGAGTGGTTAGGAAATCTTTAAAGGATTTGTCGGCGGCAAGTAAGGCAACACTCGTTTCGTTTGATAAACTGACAAGGGGCATGGACTCTGTTGAGACCGATTGCATTTGTTTGTGGATGTTGCTCGTTCCATTGAGCATCAAAATGACTGTCGTAATAAACAGGATAACAATGAGTGAAAAACCTGCATACATGCGACGTACAACCGAACTATTCATGTTCTCTTCTCTCTTTAAAAGTAATGCAAGACTTAGAATTTAGAAAGTAAATAAGAAAAGTCTCAAAATTATGACAACAATTATTCATATTATGATTATTAGTTAACGCCTGCTGTGACCATATCTATAAAATTAATAATATATAAAGAGAGATCACTCTCATTTATTTAATGGTTTTTTGTATGTGAAGGGTTAATTTGTCGTTAAGTTATCATTCAAGTGATTGTTTTCGAGAAATTTGTAACGCATACTAGAGAGAATTAGAGATAAAAAACTGTGTTTTATTGGAGATGAGTCATGGCTGAAGAAACTATTTTTAGCAAAATTATTCGTAAAGAAATCCCAGCAGATGTGGTGTATCAAGATGATTTGGTGACTGCATTTCGTGATATTAACCCTAGAGCACCAAGTCATGTGTTGATCATTCCGAATAAACTCATCCCAACAACCAATGATCTTGAGCAAGAAGATGAGTTAGTGATGGGACGTTTGTTTACTGTAGCTAAGAAAATCGCTCAAGAAGAAGGCATCGCAAAAGAGGGCTACCGCTTAATCGTCAATTGTAACCCCCATGGTGGACAAGAGGTATACCACATTCACATGCACCTTGTGGGCGGGCGTCCATTAGGTCCGATGCTATTAAGTTAATAGACAATATTAAGGCTCCCATGATCGGAGCCTTACTTTTTTCTTACTACGAGTTTCTTTAATTTTGATGAAATCAGTCTTAAAAAAATCAGTTATCCTTTCTTTTACCTTGATATTGTCAGGGTGTGCCAACTTATCGGTTGGAAATCTGTTTAGTCATTATTCTGCTCAAACTCAAGATACGTATGAGTTAGTTAAGAATGGGGAAGCTAAGCTGGCTTATCAAGACGCAGCAGAGGATACCGGAGGGCCAATTCTAGATAATTTAGAGTTAGGTCGTATTGCTTTATTAAGTGAGCAATACGCTGAGAGTAAATCCGATTTTGAAATTGCAGAGCAAGCTGCTCGAGTACAAAGTGATGAAGCGACTATCACAATATCAGGCTCTGCGAACCAAGTTGGTTCTTTAGTAACTAACGATAACCTTATCGATTATAAACCAGCGGATTATGAACTGGGTTATTTGCATTTATACCTTTCGCTAAACTATTTAAAAAATAATGATCTAGAAGGGGCGTTGGTTGAAGTCAGAAAAGCTAACTACATCCAAGAACAAGCCAGAAAAGACCGAGAGAAAGAGCTGAAATCAGCCGAGAAAGAGGCGAAGAAAAAGGGTGTAAACGCAAATGTAGGTGCAATATTAGCGAATTATCCAGATGCAGGCAAAACACTTAAAGCCGTGCAAAATGGGTATTTGTTTTACTATTCTGGCTTATTATTTGAAACAAACCGAAATTTTAGTGACGCTTACATTGATTACAAGCGAGCGTTAGCGGTGGCACCAAATAATAAAACGGTGATTGAATCCGTTCAGCGGCTAGCTCGTCGATTGGGTATGAAAAATGATATCCAAACACTAGAAAAACAATACGGCGCCTATAAAGTACCAAATCGCACTGATAGTCGAGTAATTATCATCGATGAACAAGGTATTTTGCCACAGCTAGATGATTGGCGTTTAAGGTTACCAATGTGGGATAGCCATGGCAACTTTGTTCAATATAACTTATCGCTGCCTTATTATAAGAAAATGCAGCGACAAACTTTCCCTCCATTACGAGTGAATGATAAAGCCTTGCCTTCCGATCAACTGGCTGATGTGACGTTAATGGCCGAAAATGATTTGAGTGAACGTATCCCAGCGATGGTGATCCGCCAAGCGCTACGTGTTGTTGCTAAAGATGAATTACGTAAAACATCGCGTAATACAAAGGAAGAAGAGTTAGCCAATGCGTTATTTACGATATTCAATTCATTAACCGAGCAACCAGACACTCGAAGTTGGCAAACACTGCCAGCAATCATCAGCGTAACAAATATGAGCGTTGAAGCAGGAAATAATACACTTGAGTATCAAGGTAATGAACTAAACTTTAGTGTAAAAGAAGGTCACACCGTGGTGGTTTGGGTATCTAGACAAGGAAATGCTGTCACCTGGTGGCATAAACAATTAGGAGAAATATAATGAAAAAATGGTTTATTGCATTGTTGCTACCGTTGGTACTTGCAGCATGTAGTTCTGGTCAAACATCAGGCATAAGTGTTGATAGTAGCACTCAGAAGGTTGTCTTTGGTGATAACGTATTGGGTGGCCGACTGTCTGTTGATCAGATCAGCACTCAAGACAATAACGGTTTAGTTCGCGGCATTGTTTCTCTAACGAGTAAATTCAGTGGCGATCAACAACTTCAATACCGTTTTTATTGGTATGACGATCAAGGCCTAGAAGTGAATGGTTCTGATTCACCGTGGCGTACATTTATCGTTCGTGGTTTAGACACGATGAGCGTTCAAGGTGTTGCAATGAAACCAGAAGCGACGCAATTCCGTATTCAAATTCGTACATTAGAATAATCTTTCTTTATTGAAGATAGAAACCACTTATTTAGAGGAAAATAAAATGAAAAAAAGTGTTGTTGCATTATTAGGCTTAGCTGTACTACTTGGTGGTTGTTCTAATAAAGTAAGTTACGGTGATGCTCAAGCTGTTGAAACAACAACGGTTGACTTTGGTTCGACTGATTTGCAAAAAATTGCCGGTGAAATGACAGAAAGCATGCTTTCATCTGGCTCTGTAGCACAAATCACTCAAGGTAATCGTCCAATTGTTTTTGTTGAAAGCATTAAAAACAAAACAAGCGAGCACATTGATACAGAATCAGTAACTGACTCAATCAGTACTAAATTGCTTAACTCGGGTAAATTCCGTTTTGTTGATATGGATCGTGTAGAAGCGGTTCGTACGCAACTGAATTTCCAAAATACGGATGAGCTAGTAAATCAAAATACTGCGATTCAATTCGGTAAAATGGTTGGTGCTCAATACATGCTTTACGGTAACCTTTCTAGCATCGTGAAAAATGCAGGTAGCGATAAAGACGTATATTACAAAATGACAATGCGTTTAATGGATTTAGAAACAGGTCTGATCGAATGGGCTGATGAAACTGAAATCCGTAAGCAACAAGAGAAAAGCCTATTAGGTTGGTAATACCACCCAATAGCTAACTTGAGTTTGTAATAAATGCCAGAGCGGGTAACTGCTCTGGCATTTTTGTATGAGAAATAAAAACAATAAGTTGGTTAAAATCACAAGTTGTTGTCTTTTTGAAAATTACGCATTAGGTAATGCGTTGATTTTAAATGATTTAATTGTGGCTTTATTTTTGCTTATGTAGATGTTTGGTTATCAAAGGATCTGTCCATGAGTCACAATTACCCATTTCAACCTAAAAATTCTATGTGCTGGAACACTGAAGAATTCTCTTATGAAGAGGCCGCTCAAGCTTTCGATAAGGATGGTAATTTACTCTCTTTGAAAACCATGTCGACAGCACCCGCTGATGATACGAATGGCTTACCTAATGAAAAAAGCATGTATTGGACAGGAGAGACGAATAAAACAGACGTCGTTTCTAATGAACCTGAAGTGATTGATTTCACCTCTAAAGAGGAGGCATCAAATGCTGATGCTCATTTTGTACCAGTTCGTTATGCCATAGATCAACAACGTAATAACGATGGGTCGATTACTCCATTTGGCTTGCCTGAAGGATGGAATGGCAATGGTTTGGCGGCAAGGCGATTAACCTCTAATCAATACACACTTCGCCAGTTAAGGGATGGTTGGTTATACGTTTATAACTATGAACAAAAAACCATTGATGAATATCAAGTCGAAGGGACTCAATTCACTCATTTTAAATTAAGTGATAGTGAAGACCCAAGCAACAAAGAAAGAGGTCAAAAGCAAGCGTCTACGGGCTTTTTAAGCTATCCCAACAACAGTGTGCTTTCATTACTCTATTCTAAGCACCGTTGGAGTTGGATCATGTTTCAAGACGTACTTGAAAATATTGGTCGCTACTCAAGTTATATGCAAACGGTGGTATTAAGCCGAGACGGTTGTCCTGCGCATGTGGGAGACATTGAATTGTTGTCTAAAGTTGCCGATATCGAAGAATCTGCGATTGATGATGGTCGTTTTTCTGCGAGTTATGTTGGTACTTTTGATTCACAAGGCGATGAACATGAGTACTCTGAAATAAAGCCAGTCGCCTCTGTGTCTGATTTCATTTCAGAGATACCAGAAGAAGAGGTGGCTTACGTTGTTGCCGTTAATGACCACTTGGTTGATTGTCGTGATCTTGCTACGCAGTTTGTTGGGGCTGCCACACCATATCGTTTCTTTGATGAAAATTTCTCTAATCAATGGACATTAATGCAGGCGGCAATGCAAATGACATTGTTCGGGTCTATGGATGACATTAAATTTCCACCATCAGTCACAAGAAACAATAAGGAGCTTGAATTTTACCTTGATATGTCTCGTTTCTATGATGCAGGAGAGAAAACAAGTAACGCCTATAAATCACAAAGTCCATCAAGTGATGCAATAGCTCGCATTTATAAGGGCGAACAGTCAGAAATAGCCAAATCCATCCAATCAAAATACAGCATTCCTGCGAGCCATTTAAATAAATACGAAAACTGGTTAGCTCAAAGTAAATGGCGTAAACAGCTTGATTGGGAGGTGATGCTAACAGAAATGGATGAACTTCAAAAAGAAAGGGATGAGTTAGAAAAAGAGGCTTTTGAGGCTAAAAAAGATTTTAAACATTTTCTTAACGCATTCACTCCTTTTATGATCGAACGACAATGCGATCTGTGGGGAGAAGAAACCCAGACAGAACTCCAAGACGCTAATTTGCATTTCATAGAAGCCTTTACATTTTTAGCCTCCGTAGAAGATAAAGAGTGGCTAACCGCACAATGTGAAAAACCAACCAGTATTATTCCGTTATACACCGCAGGTTTTAGTCATACGTTATTTAAGAAATTAGAAGAGTTACTCCCTAAGCATGATGATAATGATGGGGAAAATAAATCAAATCATGAATCGATAATTGAGGGTGTAGACACACCACAAACAATTCAAGATGGGTTTTATATCGAAGTCGCGGGTTTGAGTAATACCACGACGATGTACAGTAAAATTGTGGATTTTATGGCGCACGCAAGTGTAAGTGAAACTGAAATTTTTAAAAAGCTTGGGGAAACGATTCAGAAATTGAATCACGTTCTTATCGCTGCTTCTGGTGGATTAATTCAATATGTAGCTAAATTAGGCGTTAGCCCCATCGCGCAAGCCTCTGTTTTACTTTTACCTGCTATGCCTACTGGGTATGCATCACGAACAACCTCTCTTTATCGAATTACGTTTGCTGAGAAATTAGCTCATAAAATAGGCATCAATGTTGCTGAAGGCTTTGCACAAAATTTCGATAAGTGGCAGAAGAGAATGGCTCAGGTTGATGTCGATATAAAGACTTCAACGACAATAGTGGAAAATAAATCGATATCAGTAAAACAAAAGCAAGCGGCGTTAAAAGAAATAACTCGCCTGCAAAAAGTTAAAGCGGCTAATGTCGTTGGTTTTCCTCAACGTTTTGAATGGCCATCAGATATTAAAGGTGCTATTCACAGTATGAGTGAAGAGCGTTTAAAAGGCGTTGTGGTAAGTGCTAAAAATCATTTTGCTGATGTCGGTGGTTTAGGTTTCCTTGCTTTGGTATTTAATCTAATTAGCTTGAATGATTCTTTGAGAACGATAAGGCAAGATGGCCTAGCCACAGCAGATAATTATGCAGAAATAGGACAAAAAGTCGCTTATACAGCATCTGCATGGGCGGGTATTAGAACTGGAACTGCATGGGCTAAGATTCAAGGAAACCCAGAACTACTAAAGTCTACCGTTAGCGCTATAGAGAAAGCAAAGGGAGATGTACTTAGGCAATCATCCTCAATAGCCAAATTACCATTGGAAAGCGCAAAAATATTTACACGATGGTTAGGTGTGACCGCTGTATTAGGAACGATTGCATCTGTTACTGAACTGTTAAGGGAAGCCGATAAATTAGAGGATATGTATGGCATAGAAAAAACGATGCAGTATGGCAAAGTTTACTCATTAGGCGGATTATCAACTATTGGTGCTTTTCAAGCTATTGGTGCTATTTCTGGAAGGTTTGCTATTGGAGTAATGTTTGGCCCTGGAGTCATGGCTGCCTTACTAGTACTCACTATTTTTTATATCGCATTTGGGTATCAATTGGATAAATTCAAACAAGATGAATACCAAAAATGGTTGGCATTACTCCCATGGGGAACCAACCCTAAGCGGGTGAAATGGAGTGAATCAAAAGATGTTTCTCTACGTTTAGAAGAGAATACCAATATATTGAATACGGCATTGAATGATTTAAAACGTATACAGTTACAACCTGTTATCTACCAAGAACCGCAATTGACGTATGTTAAATCGGAACAGAGTTACCCTGCAGCCGTTGCACTATGCCATGCGATTGATGTGAGGTTTTCGGTACCTCGTGGGATGGGAAGTCAATCATTGCGCATTACCACTAATAGCAATGCAAGCATGGAAGAGTTGGAAAGTGGTGAATGGCTATCTAATGTTGATTTAGTGACATTAGAAAAAATTCAAATAGATAATAAAAAACCAATACTGAGTGAACAACGTGATGTTTATCAAGTCACTTTACCAATAAGCAGTGAGATGAATTATCTTGCCGTTCAAATTGATTATTTGATGTTAAGTCAAAATAGTGAAGAAGAGATCCAATACAGCTATCAATTCCAGTATGCTGTAACGCAAAAAGCTGTCTATACCGCGATTAGTGATAGTGAGAAATTGAATAAATGGGGAACTCAATTGCTAAATAAATCGGCAGATATTGTCATCGATCATACAAAATTAGAGGATTAAGGATGTCGTATCTTCCTTTTTACATTACACCTGAAGAGTTTGAACAAGAGTGCTTTAAGAATAAAGAAAAAATTGAACATTCTGTAGGTTCAATGCAGTGGATAGCTAAAAATATTGAACATAAAAACCGCTATGACCGTAAGTTGTTTTGGTCAGGTTGCGTTGCTTTTAGTATATTACTTATCGCTTTTGTTACTGGGTTTGATATTGAAGTATGGACTCTTGAAAACGAGTTAGGGTATGGCTTTATCCCGATACTTATAATAATAAATTATATATATTATTTCGTATTTGCATTAGATGACCGCTATGAATATTCTTTTTCTAGCGAAGGATTCTCTTATTCAAAACAACTCGATCAACCAAAAATCATTAATTCTATAGCTCAAAAAGTCGCTTATGTCGCTTGTGTATTCTGTGTCCTTGCCGTTATTGTTATTGGCCCGATGGCATTAGTTGGTGCTGGGGGCTCATTGTTGCTTGCATTTGGAATGACGAAGAAACAAACCGTATATGTTGATCATCGTTTTTCTTCAACAGAGCAGTTTCTTTATGCGCAATTTAATCGTAAAAGAAACGTAATAGCACTATATCATCGATTTGATATGTGTGATTACGGTGATACAGCGCATACTATAATTTCAAGAGATCAAACTCGTTCACGAAGTTATGTGTTTTTTAATTCAGATGACGATATGGCCAAAGTACTCGATCTTTTAAAACAAAATACAAATATCAAAATTGAGGAAATTACCGATATTAAAGGTTTTTTTGATTTTGATTATTATCCAAAGTTTGTCTTAGATATAAACGTTATCGGTGAGCAATACCCTGTCGATGAAGCAACAAGTCGCAGAGGTGAGCCTGCACCGGTTATGAGTGACAGATAATTCACTTTTTGTTATTTAATCGTTGAATGCCAGAGTAGGTAACTGCTCTGGCATTTTTGTATTTGAATTTCTTGATTTCTTTCAATCAAAGCTTGGGAAAAGTGATGGAAAGGAGTATAAATAGAGGTAGATAAATCAAAGAGAGAAATGCCATGAAAGTTAAAAAGTTAGAAAACAAAAATCGTCGTATTCGTAAGAAACTTTACTTAGGTGAGTTTGCGATTCTTGGTTTTGAACTAAGCTGTAAGACTGAGTTTAAAGACTTTGATCAGTATGATGTATTCGTCGATGAATTTATTGATTACATCAACAGCATTGATTTATGTTTTTGTGGTGGTGGCCTTGAGTTATTTGAAGGTTTTGTTTGTTCAACTGAGCGTTATGACTCAGCAACGGCTGAACAACAACTATTAGTTGCTAACTGGTTGGACAGTCGTCCTGAAGTTAGTAAAGTTGAGATCAGTGAACTGGTTGATGCAAACTACTTATAAGCCTTTATTTCTGTATTTAGGTTTAATAAAAATCCGCCTTAGATAGGCGGGTTTTTTATGTTCTAAATATGGTTATTGCGTTGCTACTTTTTGATACAAACAACAATGGCATTGCCTGACGATGTCTCAAGAGACGTTATCTTTTCGTAATTATGCTCAAACAAGTGAACCTCAAAGTACGGTTCTAACAGCGCTTGCAGTTGTTCAAAATCTACCGCAACCATTGGATGCTTATCATTCCAAATTTCGGTTACGCCATCTGTTGTTTTCTCGATCTTCAACAATAAATGCTGCCCATCCCCTTGGCCACTGTAATTCCAACCTGATTGAAACGTAAATTGGCTGCCTTCATGTTCTGCTGGGTGCTTTACAAATGAGCGATTATCAATCTTATTTCTTGCTACCGAGTTAAAGCAGAATACGCCGTCGGTTTTTAATGCGGCATGAACGCTTGCAATACACTCTGTTAACTTTTCAATATTTGCATTGTAATGAATTGAATAAAGAAAACAGGTGATTAAATCTAAAGGTTCATCAACGGTAAAGTTACTCATGTCATGCAAAATAAATTCAGCATCAGGGTTACGCAGCTTTGCAAGATCAAGCATCGGTTGATTAATGTCTAAGCCTTTTGCTTGATAACCATAGTTAATAAAGTGTTTAACGTGTGGTCCTGTCCCACAAGCTAAATCAAGGTAGTTTCTTCCTTGATTACCGAAAATCTGATGAATTCGGCGTACATAATTACTTTGCTCATGATAATCGATGTCTGCACACATTAAATCGTAGTAACCAGACAGATCAGTATATAAAGCGTTAGAGGACATTTGTACTTATCCATAACAATACCAATCTCTTTTAAGTGTTTAATTAACTGCTTATTTTGAGAGGTATAAAAGAAGTGCGTTAGATAAGTAACTTTGTAAGAACTTATCCAGAAGAGGCTCATTGCGCGCGGATAGTAATTCAAAAAAGGAAATAAGAATACTAAAATCTTATGATGGGGGTCATTTGTACTTTTTGGTATTTTAGTAAAGATAAAAATGAAGAAGTGAAGCCAGAATCAAAAGGAAGATCCTGGCTGAGTTTTTAAAGGACAATGAATTTGTAAGCTAAGGAACCCATCAACAAAGTGAGTGATAAGGTTAATGTTCTCTTTACTAGATTAGGTCCATATTTGAGAGCTGATGAGCTTCCTATATGATTTCCTAATAGATTCATGATAACTAAAGGTATTGCTAATAAGTACAGAACATGGCCAGATAATGTAAATGCAATTAAAGCGCCTATGTTTGATGCAAAGTTAAACAGTTTCGATGTGGCAGATGCAGATACAAGATCAAAGCGAAGTAAATAGTGTAAAGCTAGGATAAGAAAGCTACCAGTTCCTGGTCCAAAAAATCCATCATAAAAACCAATTACAAAAACAGCAGTAGGGACACCAAAAAGAATAATTTTAGGGTTAATGTCACTTTGGTTAACTTCTTTGGCTTTTTTAGGTATAAAAGATAGAACAATACCGATAGGTAGCATGCCCATAATTATTTTGCCTATCGTATCTGGATCAAAATACAAGATGGCTTCTGCGCCAATGTATGCGCCTAATAATCCTGCGGGGATCCCTGTTGTTACTGCTGCCCATACCACTTTTTTGTTTCGAATAAAATTACGAATAGCAGCGATAGTCCCTAATGTACTGACTATTTTTTCTTGACCTAAAGCGACTTGAGGTGGAAGTCCAGCAAGAATAAAAGAGGGCACTAAGATCAAACCTCCTCCGCCTGCAACACTGTCAATGAATCCAGCTGCAAATGCAGATAACATTAACGCGATTAAAATCCATAGTGTGATGTCATTACTTATCCATTCCATTATTGCCTCCTTAAATTGCTAATTCATTTGTAGTAGGTTGATCATAACTTTTAATCAAAATTGAGGTATCCATACGACCAAGATTGAGATCTTGTAAGATCGCGTATGACCTATCAATCTCTTGTGTCATAGGTAGAGATAAATTGTGTTGCTTAGCTTCATTTAAGCAAATAGAGAGATCTTTTCTCATCCAATCAATAGCAAAGCCGAAATCAAATTTACGCTCAGCCATAGTCACTGCTCGGTTTTCCATTTGCCATGAGCCAGCAGCACCGTGCTTAAGTACGTTAACTACTTGTTCAATATCAAGATTTGATTTTTCTGCTAAAAGTAGAGCTTCGCTTAGTCCTTTTAATACACCAGCGATACAAATCTGATTAACCATTTTGCATCGTTGTCCTTGCCCATTATCTCCTAATAGTGTTGCTTGTTTTGCATAGCAATCTATTGTAGTAACAATTTGGTCGAAGGTTTCTTTTGCTCCGCCGCACATAATAGTAAGAGTTCCATTTTCTGCACCAGCTTGCCCCCCAGAAACAGGAGCATCAATAAAGTTGATCTTTTTTTGTTTGCACTGTTGCGCAAGCTCTATCGCTAAGTCAGCTGAAACTGTTGTATGATCAACAAGAATGGCATTTTCTTTCATTTCTTCCAGTACGCCTTCTGGCCCATAAACAACGCTTCGGACATCATCGTCATTTCCTACGCAAATAAATACAATGTCACAGTTCTTAGCTGCTTCAGCAGGGCTTGAGGCTAAAAAACCTTTGTATTCAGTACACCATTGAAGGGCTTTATCTAAAGAACGGTTATAAACAGTTGTCTCTAGTCCCGAGTGTTGTAAGTGCCCAGCCATTGGGTATCCCATTACACCTAATCCAATAAATGCTACTTTTTGTGCTTCCATTCTATGCTCCTAGTCTTGTGCAATATGTTTATTTTCTTCATTAATAGGGATAATTCGTTCTAATGAGCTCATGCCGAATAAGCGAATTAACCAGCGATCTGTTCCGTCATCTCGTGGTGAAAATCCTTCTCTGCTATGCATTAAGCGTTGATTTTTTATGATTAAGAAATCGCCAGGTTGATAAGTAATGGCATTATTTAACTCTGTATTTTTGAGTTGTGCTTCCCACATAGCAAGAGAGGCTGCAGCTTCTGTTGTGAGTGGTGTTGTATTTTCTTTGTCGTAACGGCAGTAGGCCAATCCATCATTATCAAAGCTGATAAGTGGGAGAATCGTTTTAACAGATTGTTTAAATGAATCCGGTCTTGAAATTTCAAAGTGAGGTTTACTCAACTGTTCAATAACTCCGCTACTTAATTGATTAAGTACGTCATCAACGAGTATGAAATTAGATTTAACTTTTAGATCTGAGCGTAGTGACATTAGAGATAGGAACTCTGGACAGCCACTTTTATCTGTTATTTTTTCATTAGTAAGGGGAAGATCAGGATTATCGACATGATGACCAAAAGTATGTTTTGAACCGTGTGAGGATTTATCATTTCGCCCTTTTAGTGATGGAACGACATGTCTAAATAGCAGTCCATCGTTTTCACTTTGATATGAAGTTGGTTCAATTTTAGCTAATTGATATATGCCAATGTTAATGGCGCTGATGATGGGTAATTTACTTGGTGAAACATAGCCATTATATGGTGTTTTACAAAGGTTTTGATCAATAGGTAAGCCTCTAATAATTAATGCCTGTTGATCTTTATTTTCTTTGAAATTAGAAATTGTATAATTAAGTTCTTTTGTTAAACAATGCCTTATTGTAGTTCCGAACCAGTGGCTAGTTCTTAGCCATGATTTGTCATCTCCTAATCTCAAGTGAGAAAATGCGCTGCTTAATTTCCTTGCTGAATCGTAAGGAATATGAATTTCTATTATTTTTAGCAGCTCTTGGCTGCTTTCTTTTTTTAAATTGAACACTTTCCGTATGTCCTATATGTTAATTGCCAACTGAGATTTGACTATAAAACAACCTAGTGACATATGTCAATTAAATTGTATTAAAGTATTTCATTCATAATCTGCTAGTAATAAACTAGGTCATAATGTTGTCATATTTGGATTTAGTGCCGGTGAGTAGATGAGTGAAAATAAATTTAAGCAAATAGCGGAGACTATTGAGTCACGAATTATTGACGGTATATATCCCCCAAACTTTAAACTTCCTCCTCATAGAGAGCTAGCTAATGAGTTATCGACAACACCTGCTACTATCGCGAAAGCTTATAAATTGCTTGCTGATAAAAAGAGAGTTGAGCCATTTGTAGGCAGAGGAACCTTTGTATGTGGTGAGTCACGTTTAGATCAAGTGATTCAATCTTCTGAAGACAATGGAGACTATAATTTTTCAATATTACAACCTTGCTTGAGCCATAATGTTCAACCGTTAAAAGAAGCATTAGAAAAAGCAGCTAGTCAATTAACCTCAGATCTCATTGGATATACGGAGCACTCAGGGCATGAAACTCACCGTTTAGCAGGTGTGAATTGGGCGAAAGAATATGGTTTAGTTGGCGGTAATGCCAATAACACTTTACTGACAAATGGCGCACAACATGCTCTTTCTTTATTGATTGAGGTATTGACTAAGCCCGGTGATACCATTGCTATTGAAGCGTTGGTTTATCCCGGAATTATTGCTATTGCGAGTTTGCTTGGTAGGCAAATCGTGGGTGTAGCGCTTGATGACAAAGGGATGTCCCCAACAGATTTAACTAGAGTTATTAAACAGCATAAACCTAAATTAGTCATCGTTATTCCTAGCTTTCAAAATCCAACTGGTATAACGATGCCCACAGCTCGTCGTAAAGAAATTGCAGACGTCATTATTAAGAATAATATTTATCTAATTGAAGATGATATTTATGGTTTTTTGAATGAAAAAGTTATTCCTGCTATTTGTAATTGGTTACCGGAACAAGGCTTTCATATTACAAGTTTATCTAAAGCAATAAGCCCTGCAATTCGATGTGGTTTTGTTAAGGTTCCTGATATATATATTTCAAATGTTGGTGCTCAAATTCGAGCCAGTATTTGGCTATCTTCTCCAATTAATTACATTGCTGCGAGTGATATGATTGAAACAGGAGTCGCTTATCAACTAGCAAACTATCAACGTGAGATAGCTTTACGCCGACAAGAGATGGTATATGAAGTTTTTGGCAATAGTTATTTAAAAACAGATGGTTATCATGTTTGGTTACCGCTTATGGCGCATTGGCAACAAGATCAATTTGTTTTAGAGGCAAAAAATCGAGGATTAATTGTAAGTAGTGGTAGCTATTTTAATGCTACAGATACGCACTTGAACCATGTTCGTTTATCTTTAATGTCAATTAATTCAGATGAGAAATTTAAAAAGGGTTTAAAAGCATTATTTGAACTTCTAAATTCAAACAATAAAACCATGTTTCCATTTTAAAGAGTCTAGGATACCTATGAGTTTAAATACGCTAAAATTAGATCTTATTCATGTTGAGCCACTTACGGGGGGATTAACTAATGCCTGTTTAAAAGTAGAAGCGAAAGAGGGGACTTTTGTTTGGCGTCCTGTTTCAGAGCAAGCGAAGTTACTTGGTGCTGATCGAGATAAAGAACGTGACATTTTAACAGCGTTACATGCAGTCCCTTCAACCCCAAGAGTACATGACTCAAATGAACATGGTTTGTTAGTTGAATGGTTTGATGGGGAAGTGATTGCTCTTGATAAAGCTCAAGGTGTTGCGATCGAACTATTAGTCTCCGTCCACCAACTGACAATAGATAGGTTCACTGATGAGCTTAAAAATGATGTGATGAGTTTGAAATCACGGATTTTGGATTACTGGTCAGCGTTAAAAACAGAAAATCAAACAAGAGAAATGCAAACTTACGTTGACTATTTTTCTACAAAAGAAGAACAGGCTTTGTTCACTACCTGTTTATGTCATTATGATATTGGGGCTTATAATATAATTGTAAAGGAAGAAGGCTATGGTTTAATTGATTGGGAGTACGCTTCTATCGGTGATCCGAGTCAAGATTTAACAACGATGATTATTGCTAATCAGTTTGATGCTGATGAGGTTATTTCTGATTATTGTCAGCAGCGTAACGTTGACATCGAACCTTGGCAAAAAGCGGTGGCCTATTGGACACCTTGGGTGTGCTTTATGGGGGCGCTATGGTTCACGCTAGGCCATCAATTACTTAAAGATCACTGTTATCAAGAGTTGGCTGAGCGAGAAATGAACAAGCTAAAAAAATTATTATCTTTAATTCAGAAATAAATAAGTAATAATCTAAGGTAGATCACTGTTCTCATTATTGCTCAAGCTAAGGGCTTTAAAACCTTATTTTTCATGGTAGATTAAATTTACTATATGGAAAGTTCTTATTCAAGAAACAGGGGGAATACATGATTATTTATCTTCACGGCTTCGACTCAACCAGCCCAGGTAATCATGAAAAAGTGATGCAGCTTCAATTCATTGATGAAGATGTACGTTTTATTAATTACAGCACTCTGCATCCTAAACATGATATGCAGCACTTATTAAAAGAAGTGTCTAAAGTGATAGAGCAAGCGGGTGATCCAAACCCAATTATTTGCGGTGTCGGCCTCGGTGGGTTCTGGGCGGAGCGTATTGGTTTCTTATGTGGTATTCGCCAAGTGATGTTTAATCCTAATTTGCATCCTGAAGTGAACATGGAAGGGCGAATTGATCGACCTGAAGAATACGCTGATATTGCAACTAAGTGCATTGAGAAGTTCCGTCAAAAGAATAAAGAGCATTGCTTATGTATTTTATCAAGAAGTGATGAAATCAGAGATAATGCTGAAACGGCGGCAGAACTTGAACCTTACTACCAAGTGATTTGGGATGAAAGTGAGGGGCATAAATTTAAAAAAATCTCACAACATCTCCAAGCGATGAAAGTATTTAAAGACGAAGAAACATTGATTTAAAGACAAAAACTTATTTTAGTAACATAATCAAAACCTCACTATTTCGTGGGGTTTTTTGATCTAAACCAAAGAAACTCATTTCTGTTACAAAAACTTTCAATTTAGTCATTTATTTTACACCTCAAAAAAAATCTTCTCCATAACATCTATATCTGCTTGATAACATCAGAAATAGAAAGATATAATGAAAAAATAGAACGATAAGAAGCATAAATTGCTCTAAGTTAGTGTGACGTGAACGCCGTTTCCTCAAGACTCTCTTTTACTCTATGTAATAAAACATGTTGAGAGCATCAATTTTTTAATCTGAGTATTCGGGTTAATACACTTTTTTATTTTTTAGAGGAAGATTGCAATGACTAAGATTGTTATTGTTGGTGGTGGAGCTGGTGGTTTAGAGCTTGCTACTAAGTTTGGTCGTACACTGGGTCGCAAAGGCCGTGCTGAAGTGACGTTGGTTGATCGTAAAACGAGCCATTTATGGAAACCATTACTGCATGAAGTAGCTACAGGGTCTTTGGATGAAGGTGTTGATGCAATCAGTTACCGTGCACATGCTAAAAACCATTCATTTGATTTTCAAATGGGCAGCTTGTGCGATATTGACCGTGAGAAAAAACAAATCAAGTTAGCTGTCATTAAAGATGAGCATGGTGAAGTTATTGTTCCTGTTCGTCATATTGATTATGATTTCTTGATCCTTGCTATTGGTTCAACATCAAATGATTTTAATACACCGGGCGTTCGCGATAATTGTATTTTCTTAGACAGTCCTGAACAAGCGAATCGTTTCCGTACTGAAATGAATAATCAATTCTTGAAGTTACATTCGCATCCAACACAAAAAACGGTAGATATTGCGATCGTTGGCGCGGGTGCGACAGGTGTTGAGCTTTCTGCTGAATTGCATAATGCGGTTAAAGAACTTCGTTCTTACGGATTTGGTGATTTAGATTCAAGTAAATTGAATGTAAGCCTAGTGGAAGCGGGTGAACGTATTCTTCCTGCTCTTCCTCCTCGTATTTCGGCTTCTGCACACAGTGAATTAACGAAACTTGGTGTGAATGTACGTACGGCAACGATGGTAACAAAAGCCGATTCAGAAGGTTTACATACTAAAGATGGTGACGTTATTCCTGCACAAATCATGGTATGGGCTGCGGGTATTAAAGCGCCTGATTTCATGAAAGACATCGCAGGTCTTGAAACGAATCGAATCAATCAACTTGTTGTTAAACCAACATTACAAACAACACGTGATGATTGTATTTTTGTTATTGGTGACTTGGCATCATGCCAACAAGCGGACGGTAGTTTTGTTCCACCTCGTGCTCAATCTGCTCATCAAATGGCAAGCCATGCGTTTAAGAATATCATCGCTAAGATGACTGATCGTGAAATGAAACCATACGTTTATAAAGATCATGGTTCTTTAGTGTCATTAAGCAACTTCTCAACGGTTGGTAGCTTAATGGGTAACCTAACTAAAGGCTCAATGATGATTGAAGGTCGTATTGCTCGTATTGTGTATATTTCACTTTATCGCATGCACCAAGTTGCCTTACATGGTGTCTTTAAAACAGCACTGATCGTGCTTGTTGGTCGTATTAATCGAGTATTACGTCCAAACCTAAAACTTCACTAATTCGGTCGTTTTAAAAATAAATGAGTAAAAAGGCAGAAGTACTTTGGTATTTCTGCCTTTTTTTATGATTGAGTAACAAAAAATGTGCGCTAACTCACCATAAATCATCTATAATGCGCGGCTAAATTATATATCACTGAATAGATAGACTGTTCGCTTAAGGAATCCACTTTATGTCATTTTCATCTCAAGGTCTTGCACCTGAAGTCGTAAAAGCATTAACTGAATGTGGTTATCAAAAATTAACCCCAATTCAGCAGAAAGCTATTCCTTTGGCGCGTAAAGGTCATGATATTCTGGCTAATGCACAAACGGGTACAGGTAAAACTGCTGCGTTTGCATTGCCTGTAATTCAACGATTATTAGATACCAAAAAATCGGCGACTCGTCGTTCAGCTCGTGCGTTAATTCTGGCTCCAACTCGTGAGCTTGCAGAGCAAATTGCAGTAAATATTATTAGCTACACGAAATACACGTCATTAAAAGTGACGGCTGTATTTGGTGGCAAAAAGATGTCTTCTCAAGAACGAGCGCTTGATCCTGGTGTTGATATCTTAGTAGCGACACCTGGTCGTCTTCAAGAACATATAGAAGAAGGCAATGTATCAATCGCTAACCTTGAATTTTTAGTATTCGATGAAGCTGACCGTATGTTAGACATGGGCTTTGTTAACGCAATCCGTAATATCATGATGGAAGTTAATTCAGCGCCGCAAATTATGTTGTTCTCTGCGACGTCTTCAGCGCAAATGAATAAGTTAGCGAGTGATATTTTACGTAAACCAAAACGTATTTCAGTTGACCGTGAAAACATGACGGCAACAACAATATCACACGTTGTTTATCCGGTAGATGAAGAACGTAAAACTGAATTACTATCAGAATTAATTGGTCGTAAAAACTGGCAACAAGTATTGGTTTTTGTTAACTATAAAGAAACCGCAAACAACATCGTTAAAGAGCTTAAGCTTGATGGTATTAAAGCGGTGATTTGTCATGGTGATAAAGCACAAAGTGCTCGTCGTCGTGCTCTAGAAGAGTTTAAAGAAGGTAAAGCTCGTGTCATGGTTGCAACGGATGTTGCTGCTCGTGGTCTTGATATTGCTGACTTACCACACGTAATTAATTACGATATGCCTTTCTTGGCTGAAGATTACGTTCACCGTATTGGTCGTACAGGCCGTGCTGGTAAAAAAGGTCATGCGATTTCTTTTGTTAGCCGTGAAGAAGAGTTAACGGTTGTTCAAGTGGAAACACTTATCCAACAACGAATTCACCGTGTTGAGCAACCTGGCTATGAACCAAAAAGCCGTGAATCTTACATTGAAAAAGTGAATACGAAAGCAGGATTTAAAGATCGTAAAGGTCGTACAAATAATGCGACTAATGCGACTAATGCGACTAATGCGAACCAAGATCAGTCATCTGCTGAACGTCGTATGCGTCTAAAAAATGCAATCCAGAAGAAAGCTGGCATTACTAAGCTAAAAAAGTAAGGTTATAAAATGGAACGTGATTATACTTTTGAATGCCTAGTGACGATGCCACGACATGACTTAGAAGAATTCAGTCATCGCGTTGTTAGTCGTATGGTTCCAGAAGAAACGATGAAAGAGATTTTTACCTTTGATCAAGAAGAAACAGTGAATGAAGACAGAATGCAAACGGCTCAACTTGATGCCATGCTTCGTCTTGCTGCTGTGGCTCTTGGTGAGGTGACTCACGCGTTCTCTGAGTCGGATAATTCACAACAGAATAGTTTACGTATGATGCGTCTTATTTTATGGCATGCTTATGCGATGTTGTTTAATTTAGAAGAAGCCGTCACTCTTGAGCAGCACTGTGAATTGGTCGAAACCATTTTGATGAAACCGCCAACAGATGCATTGAATTGGTTGCCTATTTTGTCTAAATTATTAGGTGATTACGCGAGCATCGCGGCAAAGAAATAAATTAAGTTAATCTAATTATCTTTGATAAAACGGCAGTGATAGCAGTATCACTGCCGTTTTTATTTGTTTCCATTTTTTGGAGATATTACACCCAATAAAAAACCGAATCATGAATGTGATTCGGTTTTTTATGTACGAAATAAAGCGATTATAACACTCGCTTTATTTATTGATTAAGACTGCAAACTCTCGTCTTCAGAATCAATCTCGCCTTTTCCTTTTGATTTTACAATGACCAAGCCCGCAATAACAAACGAAGAAACAACACCAGTAATGGTTGATAGCGTCATTGGTAAGCCAAAGCCAAGTTGATGATTACTTAAAATAAACGTAATACAAACACTTGTCATAAAGATAGCAGGGACGGTACTTACCCAATGCAGTTTATTGTGACGAAGTAGGTAAGCTGAGGCTGTCCATAACATCATTACTGCGGTGGTTTGGTTAGCAAAACCGAAGTAGCGCCAGATAATACCGAAGTCAACTTGTGTTAATACTGCACCAAGAACAAACAGTGGAAGCGCCATTAATAGACGGTTACGAAGTGTTTTTTGTTCCATGTTGAAGTATTCAGCAAGGATTAAACGGCTTGAGCGGAATGCTGTGTCACCCGATGTGATTGGTAGGATAACAACACCTAAGAAAGCGAGGATGCCACCAAAAGTACCTAAAAGACCAAATGAAGAGGCATAAACGACGTTTCCAGGACCACCATTTGCGACAGCAGCTTGAAGTGTTTCCATGCTATCAAAGAAAGACAGAGCAATGGCACACCAGATAAGCGCGATAATACCTTCACCGATCATTGCGCCGTAAAACACAAAACGGCCATTTTTTTCATTTTCCATACAGCGCGCCATTAATGGTGATTGCGTTGCGTGGAAACCTGAGATTGCACCACAAGCAATCGTGATGAATAGAGCAGGCCATAGCGGTAAATCATTTGGATTCATGTTTGTGAACATTTGGCTCGGTTCGTAGCTACCAAGAACTGAGTGATCACTTGATAATGCAATGGCTGAAATTAGACCAACAGACATGAAAATCAATAGAGCGCCAAATAATGGATAGAAGCGACCGATGATTTTATCTACCGGCACGATCGTCGCCAAGATATAGTAACCAAAAATGATAACAACCATTGATGTCATCGTGACACCTAAATCAAATTGGTCATTCATTAGGTTTGTTAGCATACTTGCTGGAGCCGATACAAAGACAACACCAACAAGAAGAAGTAGAACAATCGCGAACACATTCATAAAGTGTTTTGCGCCATTGCCTAAGTATTTTCCGGTAATCGTTGGTACCGAAGCCCCACCATTACGAATAGATAACATACCTGAGAAATAATCGTGTACTGCACCGGCAAAAATACAGCCAAGTACAATCCATAACATAGCTGCAGGGCCGTAAAGGGCACCCATGATTGGGCCAAAAATTGGACCGACACCTGCAATGTTTAGAAGTTGAACCAGATAGACTCGTGGTGTCGACATTGGTACAAAATCAACGCCGTCTGTTTTTGTGTAAGCGGGGGTTTTTCGGTCTTCTTTAATGCCGAAGATTTTTTCAATAAATGCGCCGTAAATAAAGTAGCCACCAATCAGTGCAGCAACGCAAGTTAGAAACCAAACCATAATTCATTCCTTGTAAAAGTTATCTAATGTAATAATAGGTAAATTAATATGTTGGTTATCATACTGATGGGCGTAAAGAGTTCACGCCCAAAAAAGGTGAGTGGTTAAGATTAGAGGTTAAGTGGTGTTATTTAATGTTAAGTGGTTTTTGTTCGTGTAACGATGACGTTATAAAAAATAAATTTAGCATTGTATGCCAAGACGTTCTTTAATTTCTTTAAGATGCCGACGACTTACTTGGGCCACGTGACCACTTTGCGTTACAATGTCACTTGTGCCATTGTCATGCAATTTAATCTCTCTAATGAAATGGGGATTAATTAAAAACTGGCGGTGACAGCGGATCAATGGCGTTTTTTCTTCAAGGACTTTTAGAGTCAGTTGAGTGCATGCTTTTTCTGTTTTTGTCAGCAACTCAACCCCAGATGCTTGAATGCTAGCCACTTCAATATCATGAGAGGGCAAAAGAAGAATGCGGTTATGACCAGAGCAGGGGATCAATTCAATCTCTGTTTGAGCGATAGGGGATAGATCTTGTTTTGTCTCTGCGGCTAATAAACGTTTGACTGTTTTTTTAAGACGGCATGGGTCGATGGGTTTTAAGAGATAATCAAAGGCATTGTCCTCAAAGGCTTTTACTGCAAATTCATCATAAGCGGTAACAAAGACAATATTAGGCATCGTATCAGGATCAAGCATACTAATAAGATCCATTCCTGTGATCTTAGGCATCTGAATATCCAAAAATACAACGTCAGGTTTACGTTGGTTAATTTGCTTTAAGCCATCAATGGCATTACCGCACTCCGCTATGATCTCAATGTGACCAATTTCATTCAGTTGTTCAATTAACTCTTCACGAGCAAACAATTCGTCGTCAATCACAATGGCTTTAAGCATGAGTAATAGTCTCTACTGGCAAATGAATAGTGGCTTTGGTTTGTTGGTTTTCAATGCAGGACATTGTTAACCCAAAAGCATCACCAAATTGATTTTTTAAACGTTTATCAACAATGTTCGTTCCTAATCCATCGCTGTTTTCTTGTTCTATGTATAACCCGGCATTATCGATAACTTCTAAAATGACTTGGTGATGAGAAAGATAGGCTTTAATTGTAATTTCTCCCTCTTCAAACATATTTGACGTTCCATGCTTGATGGCATTTTCAACTAGCGGCTGCAACGTAAAAGTGGGCAGCTTTAATGAATATAAACGTTCATCAATGTCCATATTTACGGTTAATCGGTCAGCAAAACGGGCGAGCTCAATCTCTAGATAAGATTGTACGTGATGTAACTCTTCTTTTAAGGTGACTTGCTCAAAGTTCTGTTTTAAATTTCGGCGGAAAAATTGAGATAAATGCTGAATAAGTTCTCTTGCTCTATTTGGGTCGCGACGAATAACAGCACTGATGGTATTTAATGCATTAAATAGGAAGTGGGGGTTCACTTGAGCTTGCAATAACCGTAATTCAGCTTGAGTTAATAAGGTCTGTTGTTGTAAATATCGCCCCGCAAGAATTTGGTTTGAGAGCAGTTTAGCAATACCTTCTCCCAGCGTAAGGTTGATATAGGAAAATAATTTACGTTTCGGTTCATACAGTTTAATGGTTCCAATTACCTCATTATTTACACCAATGAGTGGGATAACTAAGGCTGAACCTAACTTGCATTTGTCATTAATTGAGCATTGGTAAGGATGCTCATCCCCATCAATGTACATCACTTTGCTTTGTATAATTGCTTTTCGTGTGTAATCCGAGGCAATAGGGGTTCCCGGTAAATGGTGATCATCACCGATACCAATAAAAGCCAATATTTTTTCTTTATCGGTAATCGAAACAGCACCAACCCCTGTTTCTTCATAAATTATTTTAGCAATTTGTTCGCTGTTTTCTTGGTTAAAGCCTTGGCTTAAAATACCCACTGAACGTTGTGCAATATTCAGTGCTTTATTAGAGAAAGCGGCAGAATATTTTTCGTAAATTGCTTTTCTATCTTGGATAATACTCATGAACATGGCTGCACCAATAGAGTTAGCAACAATCATCGGTAAAACGATAGATGAAACGAGTACATAAGCTTGGTCAAATGGCTTCGCAACGATGAGAATGATCGCCATTTGAAGTAATTCAGCGATAAAGGCGATCATTAAGACCGTTCTTGGTCTAAACAACTGGTCTATTTGATTCTTTCTCAGAAAGTATAAATGAAACAAACCACCTAATAGTCCTTCTGCCGTCGTTGATATTGCACAGGCTAAATCGGTAAATCCACCCATAGAATAGCGATGTAATCCTCCTGTGAGTCCAACTAAAAAACCAACTAAAGGCCCACCTAATACACCGCCCATAACGGCACCAATCGCACGGGTGTTTGCGATGGCATCTTGAATAGCGAGTCCAAAATACGTGCCTAAAATGCAGAAGCCAGAAAAAATGATGTAACAAAGGAAGCGGTGACTCCAACGACCAGAAATCGTCGTAATAGGAAGAAATAAAGGCGTTTTACTTAATAGGTAAGCAAGAACAAGATAAACGCTTAATTGCTGTAAAAGGGAAAACACCAATTCCATGATGGGTCTCTATATATAAAGCAGGATAGTTAGTGTAATCGGAAATGTGCAGAGAGTCTAAATAGAAGAGGGAGAAATTTATTTTATTGTTACGGAGTCGTAAAAAGAAGGTTTACTTATAAGAATTGCATAAGTGGAATATAAGATTCCATAATTGGTAGTTGTGATGTTCATCACTCGTAAATAGAATGCGCACGCTAAATACTTTTTTAATCATTACACTTTTTTTTTGAGGCTCCAGCATGTCAAATAAACTTGCGAATCCAGCACCATTAGGCTTAATGGCTTTTGGTATGACAACTGTGTTATTAAACCTGCATAACGCTGGTTTCTTTCCTTTAAATACTGCGATCTTATCAATGGGTCTTTTTTACGGTGGCATCGCGCAAGTAATTGCAGGCATCATGGAGTATAAAAAAGGTAACACGTTTGGTACGACTGCATTTACTTCTTACGGTTTCTTCTGGTTGTCGTTAGTTGGTCTAATTCTTATGCCTGAAATGGGCCTAGGCCAAGCAACATCACCTGCTTTCATGGGTTGGTATCTTGCAATGTGGGGTGTTCTAACATTCTTCTTGTTCTTGGGTTCATTTAATTACCCACGTGCTAAGCAAGTGGTATTTGGTAGCTTAACTATTTTGTTCGCATTGCTTTCAGCTCGCGATTTCACAGGTAGCGTAGTAATTGGCCATATGGCTGGTTATGTAGGTCTATTCTGTGGTTTCAGTGCAATGTACTTCTCTATGGCTCAAGTCATTAACGGTGAGTACGGTCGTACTGTGTTGCCTGTTGGTGAAATGAAAGCGAAAGAAGCAGCGACTGTTACTGCATAAGTGTTAACTTATAAATAACCGTTTATAGAATAGTAAAAGGCAGCTTGCTAATAATTAGTAAGCTGCCTTTTTTGTATGTGATGCTTTAGTTATTGATATAGGCTCAATAATGCCTCTTGAGTGTCAGCTATCTTACTTTCAATATCATTCGTGGATTCAATACCTAGTTGTGCTTTCGCTTCTTCTTTAGATAATCCTAGGTGACAGCAAAGCATATCAATTGCCATTAGGTAAGTTTGTTGTTCTGCCATGTTCAATCCTTGATGTTATTACTCATGATTTTTCTTGATCACAAAGTAAGTTGAATTACTTGCTTTGACAATACGACCAAAGTCTAAAGTGATTTTATTCTCGGTTATTTGAGTGAAGAGAAACGGAAAGAGAATAGAAAGGTGAATAGATAAAAGAAAGTGTATCAAAGTGCGTCAAACCCTTGTATTTGTGGGAAATGACACTATCTTATGCATATACCTATTAAACGTGCTAGATGCGTTTGGTGTCTGCTCAAAAAAACAAAATCAATGAGTAGAATTAAATTATTAATCGGAGAAAGAATAAATGAAGCGTATTGCGCTGTTTTTAGCAACAAACTTAGCGGTAATGATCGTATTCAGTATTGTATTGAATATTGTTTATGCAGTCACGGGGATTCAGCAAGGTAGCCTATCTGGCTTACTGGTTATGGCCGTATTATTTGGTTTTGGTGGTTCATTAGTTTCTTTATTAATGTCCAAAAAAATGGCATTACGTTCAGTGGGTGGTGAAGTTATTGAACAACCACGTAATGAAACTGAACATTGGTTAATGGAAACCGTTTCTCGCCAAGCACAACAAGTGGGCATTGGTATGCCGACTGTAGCGATTTACGATTCACCAGATATGAATGCGTTTGCAACGGGTGCAAAACGTGATGACTCTCTAGTCGCTGTATCTACTGGTTTATTACATAACATGACTCGTGATGAGGCAGAGGCTGTTTTAGCGCATGAAGTGAGCCACATTGCTAACGGTGATATGATTACGATGACATTAATGCAAGGTGTCGTGAATACCTTCGTTATCTTCTTATCTCGTATGATCGCGAATGCAGTGAGTGGGTTTACTTCTAATGATGAAGAAGGTGAGGGCGAAGGCGGTAGCTTTATGACTTACTTTATTGTCTCAACGGTATTAGAAATTGCGTTTGGTTTCTTAGCCAGTTTCTTAACGATGTGGTTCAGCCGTCATCGTGAGTTTTATGCGGATGCAGGTGCAGCTAATTTAGTCGGTAAAGATAAAATGATAGCGGCTCTTGAGCGCCTACGAATGGGACAAGAATCTCAACTTGAAGGCTCTATGATGGCATTTGGTATTAATGGTAAAAAGTCACTGACTGAGCTATTAATGAGCCATCCACCACTAGAAAAACGTATTAACGCACTGCGTCAGTTATAATACTGTTAACGTTTATGTGATTGTGATGAAACCCGAGATTATTCTCGGGTTTTTTATATCCAGAAACGACATAAATCTTTTACCTATCTACATTACGAGTTATAGTCTGCCTCTAATTTATATTAAGACATTTAGGATTTACCTTGACTAATAACGACGTTCTACGACGCATTCGCTATACTTTTGATTTCGACGATACAAAAATGATCGCCCTATTTGGTGCAGCAGATCTTAAAGTAACTCGTGAAGAAGTATGTAACTGGTTAAAATCAGACGAAGATAAAGATTACAAAAGCTGTCAAGATGTTCAATTAGCAACGTTTCTAAATGGTTTCATCAATGATCGACGTGGTAAGCGTGAAGGCGAGCAACCAAAGCCAGAGCAAAAACTAACGAACAACATTATTCTTAAAAAATTACAGATTGCTTTGAATTTAAAAGCGGATGAAGTATTAGACTTAATGAAGTTAGTTAACTTCCGTCTAAGTAAGCATGAATTGAGTGCATTCTTCCGTAAAGCCGATCATAAACACTACCGTATTTGTAAAGATCAAGTTTTACGTAACTTCCTACAAGGCGTTCAATTTGATTTACGTGGTGAAGTAACAGAAGAAGAAGATGAAGAAAACGAAAGCGAATAAGCGTTTTTTCTTCTCACTATAATAAAAACCACGATTTCATTTACTGAATCGTGGTTTTTTTATGTGCGTTATTTTAGTTTCGTTTCTACATTAGAAACTCCACTGCATACTCATCACAATGATACCCGGCAGAATAAAACCAGCTTCAACACCAAAATAATCGGTTAGATTGTATTGTGCGGCATGGTAAATATAAGGGGCGAAAGCTATCCCTACTTTTTCTTTTGCGGTTTCATAGATCCCTCCGTCACCACAATTTTCAAAAGCATCAACGAAGAACTCTCCAGCGTATGAATACATTCCTTTGATGACTAATTTGTCGTTAACACGATACCAGTCTTTTCTGACGCCGATTAGCATACAGCGATTGGCTTGGCTATTTAGAAAGGTGCCCACCATAAAGCTGTAATCTGAATCTTCAGAAAACTTACGTTCGACAGAAAAGTATTGATTACCAAAGTATTGATGTGAATCAGGATCGTAAGGAACGAGGTGATAAAGGAATGAACCTGTATTCATAGAGTAAAGAGAAAGGGATTCAGCGTTACTTTTAAAAGATGATAAGAAAAGAAAAAGTAAAGTGGTCAGAAAATAAGGCTTCATAGCTCAAAAGATGTAAAAAAAATGTAGTCACATTATAAATGCTTTATGTCTGAATATAAAGAGAGGGCATAACTAGCTCTCTCTTTTTATTGATATTTATACTAAATATAGAACTAGCCGTTTACTTTTTCAGTAAATACTTCATCAGTGGTTGATTCTGCTTTACCTATTTCACCTTCTGATTTGGCAACAATGGTATTTACTGCGGTATCACCAACAACATTAGACGAAGTACAGAACATATCGTTAATACGGTCAACCGCGGCCACAATAGCAAGACCTTCAGGCGGAAGACCAAGTTGGTGTAAAATAACGCCGACCATGACAACACCACCACCCGGAACACCACCAGCACCAATGGAAAGTAATAGAATAGTGAAGCCTAATGTAAATAGATCTGCAGAGTCGATAGGTTGACCAAAAGCATTAGCAACAAAGATAGCGGCAAGGGCAATATAAATAGAGACACCAGACATATTCATGGTTGCGCCTAATGGAACACCAAAACCGGCCACAGATTTAGATACGTTTAATTTTTCAGTTAATGTTCGCATCGTTACAGGGATGGTCGCATTTGAACTTGCTGTTGAAAGTGAGAATAAAATTTGCTCACGTACTGCACGTAAAAATGTTTTAGGTGAAATCCCAGTTGATAAACCAACCATGATTGGATAAAAAACAAAAATCCAGAAAACAAGCATCGAAACAACAAGAGCCACGTAACCTGCAACTGACATTAAGGTATTTGCATCTAACGTCGCACCTAATTGAATCATCAGAGCAAACACACCATAAGGAGCTAGGCTCATTACTAGGCTAATTAGCTTCATCATGATTTCATTGGCAACTTTAAACGTTTTAATCGCAGGACCGCCACGATGATCAAGCGCTTGAATGGCAAGCCCCGTTAAAATTGCCATAAAGATGATTTGTAGCATATTACCGCTAGCAAAAGCCTCTACAGGGTTACTAGGAACGATATTCGTAATGAGTGAGAAGATGTCCGGTGTTTCCGTTGCTTTCAGTTCCACAGAGCCTGCGACAACGGTTCCCGCTAAGTTCGCATCAGCACCAGGGGCAAAGATCATACCGACAGTTAATGCTGCGGCTATCGCGATGATGGTGTTAATAAGGTAAAGAGCAAAAGTTTTCCCACCAAGACGACCAAATGAAGCAATGTCTTTTAGTTCAACGATACCGCAAACAATAGAGACATAAACGAGAGGAACAACAAGTAATTTGATGAGTGAAACAAACATCCCACCAACGCCTTCTGCTGCTCCTAGTAGGAACGAATCAAAAAACGCAACCCCATTAAACATGTATTGAATCGCGGTACCAATTAATAGGCCAGCGAATAAACCTATAAAAATTCTACTTGAAAGTGATTTTTTCATTATGTACTTTTTCTCCGGAATATTGTGCTCACTAATAGGTGAGTCCTTGTAATGTTTCTCTATTAATTGAGAAATCAACAGGATGTTTACATATCGTTAACGTAATTAAAAGTGATAAAAATGGTGTTTAATTCATCAAAAAGAGCATGTGAACTATTTTTATTGAGAGAATTAATAATTAGCGGTTGTAAAACCAATCACTTAACGAGTGTTTTTTATGGTTCGATAGACTGTATGTATTTTGATTTATATGGGAATAAACTCTTGGTTATGTGACAGCTGTCGTTATTTGGTTTGTTTTTGTTGCTATAGAGTCACCATTTGAAAGGGAAATGTGAAGGGTGCCATATATATTATTGACAATATGCTTGATATAAAAATAATAGCGTATACCATTCACGCCAATATTTTACTATTGATGAGTTTATTCATGTATTTAAGAAAATCACTGCTTGCTGTTGCGATTGCTGCAAGCTCATTATTTTCGTTTTCGGCAAGTTCGGCGCAACAAGTTGACTTGATGATTACCGATGCAACGTTACTAACAATGAACGATTCGAAAGAGATATTTGAGAATGGTGTTGTTGTTATTTCTGGTAATAAAATTATTGCTGTTGGCGATAAAAGCATTGCCTCTAAATATGTCGCAAAAACGCTATTAGACGTCGATGGTGATATTGTTTTACCGGGGTTAATTAACACACATACTCACGCTTCTATGACCGTCTTTCGTTCATTAGGTGATGACGTTCCAGATCGTTTACACCGCTATATCTTCCCTCTAGAGAAAAAGTTAGTGTCACGCGATATGGTTCGTATTGGTGCTAACTTAGGTAATGTAGAAATGGTTAAGGGTGGGGTAACCACTTATGCTGATATGTACTATTTTGAAGACGAAGTAGCTAAAACCGTTGATAAGATCGGTATGCGTGCAATTCTAGGTGAAAGCGTCATTAAATTCCCAGTTGCAGATGCAGCAAATGCAGACGAGGGTATTCAGTACGCACTAAACTTTATTGAAGAATATAAAGATCATCCTCGTATCACACCAGCATTTGCCCCTCATGCTCCATATACAAATACAACTGAAACGCTACAAAAAATTGCTAAATTATCGTTAGAGTTGGATGTTCCGGTAATGATCCACCTAGCTGAATCTCATCGTGAAGAAGAAGTCATTGCAGAACGTGCGAACGGACTGTCTCCAGTAGAATACATGCACAGCATCGGAGCGCTTAATAAAAACCTTATTGGTGCGCATATGATTTTGATTGATGATAAAGACATTGAACTAGTAAAAGAATCAGACATGGGTGTTGCTCATAATATGAGTGCAAACATCAAATCAGCAAAAGGGGTATCTCCTGCGCTTAAAATGTATGACGAAGGTGTTCGTATTGGTTTAGGAACGGATGGGCCAATGTCAGGCAATACGCTAAGTATTATTGATGAGTTCAACCAAGTCGCTAAAGTACACAAATTAGTGAATAAAGATCGTGCCGCAATGCCTCCAATCAAAGTGATTGATATGGCGACAATGGGCGCGGCGAAAGCGCTTCATATGGAAGATAAAATTGGTTCTATCGAAGTCGGAAAATTAGCGGATATCATTGTTGTTGATACAAAAGCACCGAACATGATGCCTGTGTATAATCCTTATTCAGCGCTTGTATACTCTGCGAATTCAGGCAACGTTCGTCATACTATTGTGGATGGTAAAATATTGATGAAAGATCGTGAAATGCTGACGGTTGATGAAGAGCAGATCAGGCAGGAAGTGCTCGATTTTACCAAAATTGTGCGTAAAACGGTTATTGAAAGTGGTGAAATTGTTCAATAATATTTAACCTATAATCCAATTAAAATAGAGAGTTAGCTTCGGCAGTTCTCTTTTTTATGCCCGCTAATTTAAATAAAAAGGGTGCTCTTTAGTTCTTATTTATAAGTATTATATCTAATGCTTTTATATTAAGAGTGAAACTTGCTATTCATCACCTTGAGTCTACTCTCATAAAGAGGACTTAATATTTAAGGGGTGATAAATGAGCCGATATATTGTATTTTTTACACTTCTTTTTTGTTATTTTCCCTTATCTGCTCAAACAGAAGACGCTGATACTTACATAAGAAAACATCAAGGTTCGCTGTATTATGCTTCAGATGTGTCTCGTTTATATCCAAACTCTCAACGTAAATGGAATCGTGCCGAGGATAGAAAAGAAATAGAGAATCAATTCGCACTTCTTATTCTTGCTGACGTGAATAATTCTTTAGCTAAAAGATACGAAAATTTACAGAATACAGAAGGGCTTGAATACGATGTTTTAGCAACAGATACGTTACTATATATGCTTACTTATCAATCATTAATACCAAAGTACGGTACTCGGTGGCTATTTGGTGGACGATTAAATAATGATTTTGGAAAGCCGTCTTTATTTCTTACTGAAAAAGTAAATCAACATTTTGAAGACGATACATTAACGGCGTTAGTGAGTCAGTTAAAACCTCAATCGAAACAATATCAAGATTTATACACACGACTATATCGTTATTATGATCCTTATCATCAAGAAGCCCCAAAACTATATTCCTCACGATTATTGAAACCGAATCAAGACATTCCATATAAATCACTTGTATATAGATTGCAAATATCAGGGGAATTAAATGAAGAACAAACCCACTATTTTTTGAACCAAGAAGGGGATAAATATAATAATGAATTAGTAAATGTGGTGAAATCATTTCAAAAACGACATGGTTTAGTCGTAGATGGTATTGTCGGTAAGAGGACATTGTATTGGCTAAATATGAGTACAAATGAACGTGTACGAATTATGGCATTAAATATTCAGCGTTTACGTTTATGGGAAAATAAGAACGCTCGATTTGTTCTCGTAAATATACCTTCTTATGAAATGGGGTATTGGTCGAAAGGTGAGCTTGTTTTTAAAAGTAAAGTGATCGTAGGTAAGCCCGCAAGAAAAACCCCGCTCTTTACTACTCGATTAGACTCCATCGTATTTAACCCTAATTGGAAAGTGCCAACAAAGATAATGAAGGAGGATATCCTACCAAAAGCCCTTGAGAATCAAGACTATTTATTAACGCATAATTACGAAGTGCTTCCATCTTGGTTAAGTGATGAGGTGATTCCTTTTGAAAGTATTGAATGGGAGGAAATGACCGTTGATAACTTTCCTTATAAATTAAGACAAAAGTCGGGCAACGCAAATGCATTAGGTCGCTATAAATTTAATACACCAAACCGTAATGCTATCTATCTGCATGATACTCCGTCACGATCTTTATTTAATAAACAACATCGTGCTTACAGTTCAGGGTGTATACGGGTAGAGAAAGCGTCAGAATTTGCACAACTTTTAATGAAAGAATCGCATTTTACTGCGAAAGATTATGCAGGCTATCATCGATTACCAAAAACAAATACGGTAGGGTTATCGCAAAAAATAGCGGTATATACCATTTATCAAACAGCGTGGGTAGATGAAGCGGACACCATTCAATTTAGAAATGACGTATATCGATATGATGAATGGAGTAAGAGTAAAAATTGACCTACTTTTTACATAACAATAAAAACCTTGTTGCTCAATAAGTAAGCATGATTGAATGGGGTAATAAGCCAAATTAGCATTGTTCATTATTTGACCAAGTTAACGTAAGTGTGTATCTTTGCGCTCAGTTATTGATTCATCTATCTATAAGTGAGTTGTTTTTACATGCCTGAATTTGATTCGTTACGCCGTAAAATTCTTCTTGGTGGCGTTGCCACTGCTGGTTTAAGTTTATTCCCATCGATTTCTTTTGCGTCACAGTTTGCTGAATCTCCTAGAGAATTGGCGTTTAAGAATTTACATACTGGTGAGAAACTGCAAAGCGAATATTTTAATGGACAACAATATTCAAATTCTGAGTTACTTAAATTAAATCATTTATGTCGTGATTTTCGTCGAAATGAAACGATAGATATGGATACTGGTTTATTTGATCAATTATCGGCTATTCAAAAAGTAATTGGTTGTGATACCCAAGTGCAAATCATTTCTGGTTATCGCTCACCAGCAACCAATGAAATGTTGCGTGGTAAATCACATGGTGGTGTAGCGAAGAAAAGCTTGCATATGCTAGGTAAAGCCATGGATTTTCGTTTAGAAGACGTGCCATTAATCGAAGTAAGAAAAGCAGCCTTATCATTAAAAGCGGGCGGAGTAGGGTATTATCCTGGCAGTAACTTTGTTCATATCGACACGGGACGAGTTCGTTTCTGGTAATTCCTCGGTATTTAAAAATAACAAACATAAAAAATGGCGACCATTATGGTCGCCATTTTTGTATTCATTGCTTTCTATTGAACGAATTTTTACAGAGCTGGTGCCCTATAAGAAAAAGCCAATTAGAAGTTAGCTGAACGTGGAGTACGTGGGAACGGGATAACGTCACGAACGTTGCCCATGCCAGTAACGTAAGACACTAGACGCTCAAAGCCAAGACCGAAGCCAGCGTGAGGTACAGTACCGTAACGACGTAAATCGCGGTACCAAGTCATGTGTTCAGGGTCGATACCCATTTCAATCATACGTGCATCAAGAACGTCTAAACGCTCTTCACGTTGAGAACCACCGATGATCTCACCAATGCCTGGTGCAAGAACATCCATCGCAGCAACTGTCTTACCATCGTCATTTTGACGCATGTAGAATGCTTTGATGTCTTTCGGGTAGTTTTTAACGATAACAGGTGCTTTGAAATGTTCTTCAGCAAGGAAACGCTCATGCTCAGAAGACATATCGATGCCCCACTCAACGTCGAATTCAAATTTCTTACCAGAGTCGATAAGGATTTGGATAGCGTCAGTGTAATCTACTTGTGCAAAATCAGAACTTACAAATTGCTCTAGACGAGTGATTGCTTCTTTATCAATGCGAGATGCAAAGAATTCAAGATCATCACGACGCTCAGCAAGAACCGCTTCGAATACATACTTAAGCATGTCTTCAGCCAGTTTTGCTACATCATCTAGATCAGCAAAAGCAACTTCAGGTTCAACCATCCAGAATTCAGCTAGGTGGCGGCTTGTGTGTGAGTTTTCAGCACGGAAAGTCGGGCCAAATGTGTACACTTTGCTTAATGCACAAGCGTAAGTTTCTGCATTTAATTGACCAGATACTGTAAGGAATGTTTCTTTACCAAAGAAGTCTTTGTCATAATCAACATTGCCTTTGTCATCAAGAGGCACGTTCGCGTGATCTAATGTAGAAACGCGGAACATCTCACCAGCACCTTCAGCATCAGATGATGTGATTAGTGGTGCAGACATCCATAAGTAACCTTGCTCGTGGTAAAAACGGTGAATCGCTTGAGACAAACAGTTACGAACACGTGCAACCGCGCCAATCACGTTAGTACGTGGGCGAAGGTGAGCAACTTCTCGTAAATACTCAATAGAGTGACGAGTTTTCGCCATTGGGTATGTATCTGGGTCTTCAACTAAACCAACGACTTTTACTGCTGTTGCAGCAAGTTCGAAATCTTGACCTTTAGCAGGAGATGCAACGATAGTCCCCGTAACTTCAACAGAACAACCTGTTGTTAGTTTTAGGACTTCTTCATTGTAATTATTTAAGTCATTAGGAACCACGGCCTGAATCGGATCGAAACAAGAACCGTCATAAATAGCTAGGAATGAAATTCCCGCTTTAGAATCGCGACGCGAACGGATCCAACCGCGAACAGTTACTTCACTGTCAACCGCTAGTTTGCCGCTTAATACGTCTGTTACAGGCGCGTAAGTCATGTTAATTACATTCTCCATTGTTGTGCTACATGCACGAATATTTTTTATTTCAAGAAGACATATTACCTTTCTTATTAATAGCTTCAAGTGTTGTTACTCTATAAAGGTAAAAATTCAGTATAAGAATCAATTTTTACGATAAAAAAGGCGAAAAAAACATCAATAATAACGACTTGTTGGGAACTTACTTGTTCCTTAATAGTGAAGTAGAGTAATATCCCTCTCTTCATAATATAGGTAATAGAGATTTTAACTAATGACAACTGAACTATATAAAGACTTCATGTTTGAAGCAGCACACCATTTACCACATGTCCCAGAAGGTCATAAATGTGGTCGCCTTCATGGTCACTCTTTTTTAGTTCGCTTGTACGTTGAAGGTGAAGTTGATCAACACACCGGTTGGGTGATCGACTTTTCAGAAATCAAAGCGGCATTCAAACCAACGTATGACCGTCTTGATCACTACTATCTAAACGATATTAAAGGGTTAGAAAACCCAACAAGTGAAGTTTTGGCAAAATGGATTTGGAATGAAGTAAAACCAAGCTTGCCTTTATTAAGCAAGATTGAGATTAAAGAAACCTGTACGGCGGGTTGTACTTACCGCGGTCAGTAATCGAATGTGGTTTTAAGCCAGTAATTAGAAGGCGTCTATTATTAGACGCCTTTTTTATGCCTGTCGAATACGGGCAGTAATAGAAACCAAAGCATGATCGGTACTGAATTGGTCGATGTCGAATTTAGGGTTCACTATATGCAGGTCGACAACACGATACTCAGTGACTTCTAACAAACTGCCAGAGTAAGAGCTATCAAACTCATTCGATAATAGAATGTAGTCCAATACTGAACCTTTCGCGCCATAATAATGAGTACTGACGCGTTCTTCTAATAAATCCGTTCCCTTTAACTGGCTGTATATATCCCAGCTGTCTTTTAACTGAAAGGTGGTGAGATAATCAGTACTAAATTTATCGTATCTTAGTTGATGAGAGAGTAAGCCGATAAATTCATTATGGAATAAAGGTTTATTAAAATCGCCCATTAACACAACGGGTTGAGACGATTTCTTTCTTTGAGTCGTAATGTACTGATGAAGGGTATTTGCTTCCAACCCACGTTGAGCAGACGAAAGCCATGAACCTAATTGCTCATCATGCAGTTGAGTAAGCGGGGTCGCCTCTGGTTCATTAATACCATCTATCTCTATCGGATCTTTAGGTCGTTGAGATTTAAAGTGCACCACGTAGCAATCGGTGATCCCAAGATGAGGCAATTCAATACTGGCGTGAACAGGAACGCGGTTAAATTCGAAGTCAATTCCAAATCTAGCCAATTGCGTCGGTTCCGCAATAACAGGCTGAGAACTCACAATTGGGTAGCGAGAAGCAAACGCCACAACAGGTGAATGGAATACATAGCCATCTTCTGATTTTGGGGTGTCTACCGTACAAAAATACGGATAGCCTAATGAGTTAACTAATGCTTCAAGGGCTTCAGGGCTAAACACTTCTTGAAAACCAATGACATCAGAGTTTAATGCTGTAATTTTATTTTTAAACCAACCTTGCTTCTTCTGCCACTCTTCTTGGGTAAGGATGTTTTCAAAATCGTAATACGCATTGGGCGGCTCAACAAAGTTGAACATATTGATTGTCGTAAAAGTGATGCTCTCAATCGTTAACAAATTTAAGATCTCATAGAAAGGTTTAATCAGGATGAATACTGAAGACAATATTGATAAGTATACGCAAATTAGTTCGTTATGTTTGTCTATTGAATATTAGGGACGGAATTTGCCATTAATACTGCCACTAGAATGCTTCAAATGGTATAAAAGAACTATTGTGTTTCTTATCCATCAAACAAGTTGATATTTATGCGTATTTTACATACTTCTGATTGGCATCTCGGTCAAAATTTCTTTACAAAAAGCCGTCGTAATGAACATCAAAAATTCATTGCTTGGTTACTTGAGCAAGTTCAAGAAAATGCCATTAATGCCGTGATCATTGCCGGAGATGTATTTGATACGGGCGCGCCACCAAGTTATGCCCGTGAAATGTACAATCAATTTGTGGTGGAGATGAACAAAGTAAACTGCGAATTAATTGTTCTTGGCGGTAACCATGATTCGGTATCGACGCTAAATGAATCGAAACAACTGTTAGCACATTTAAACGCACGAGTAATTGCGAATACTAATGATGATTTATCAACTCAATTATTAACGCTGCCTAATTCAAATGGCACAGTGGGTGCCATTCTATGTGCAGTGCCTTTTATTCGCCCTCGTGACGTTGTCACTAGTGTGGCAGGGTCAACTGGAGTTGAGAAACAGCAAGCGCTTGGCGAAGCGATTAAACAACACTATCACCAGTTGTATCAAAAAGCGGTCGAACTAAGATCTGAGTTAGATCTTAATGTGCCTATTATCGCAACGGGTCATTTGACGGCATTAGGTGTTAAACAATCCGATTCTGTGCGTGATATCTACATTGGCACATTGGATGGCTTTGCTGCCGATGGTTTTCCGCCTGCTGATTACATCGCGCTTGGTCATATTCACCGCCCTCAACTTGTGGCTAAATCTGAACACATTCGTTATTCAGGCTCACCAATTCCATTAAGCTTTGATGAATTGAAATCGCAAAAACAAGTGGTGATGGTTGAGTTTAATAAAGATAAAGTAAGTCAAATCACCCCAATCAATGTGCCAATGTTTCAGGCGATGAAAGCATTAAAAGGCGATTTAGAAACGATTGAACAAGAGTTAGCGCAATTTAAAGAGTGCGAAGAAACCACATGGCTGTGTATTGAAGTAGAAGTTCAAGATTACTTGTCCGATCTACAGCAACGTATTCAAATATTAACTCAAGATTTGAATGTGGAAGTGTTGCAATTGCGTCGAGCGAGAAACCGAAACGAACAAACATTGGCGCAAGAAAAAACAGAAACGCTAGCGGAGTTAACGCCTTTTGATGTGTTTACTAAACGCATAGAACAAGAGACGTTTGAAACCGAAAAAGAGCAGCAACGCGCAGAGCGAATGACAATGAAATTTAAACAGATCTTGTCAGAAGTAGAACATAAAGATACGGATTCACAAGAAGGTGATGCATGAGAATTTTAAGCCTAAGTTTTTCAAATTTGAACTCATTAAAAGGTGAGTGGAAAATTGACTTCTCAGCGTCTACCTTTGCTGAAAATGGACTATTTGCGATTACCGGTCCAACAGGTGCAGGTAAAACGACAATTTTAGATGCGATTTGTTTAGCCCTTTATCATAAAACTCCGCGTCTTGGTGGCATCTCAACCTCAAGCAATGAAATCATGACGCGTGGTACAGCGGAGTGTTCTGCTGAAGTGGAATTTGAAGTAAAAGGCAAAGCGTATCGTGCGTTTTGGAGCCAACGTCGTTCTCGTGGCAAGGTAGACGGAAACTTACAAGCGGCGACGGTTGAGCTTGCAGAAGTTGATTCTGAAAAAGTACTAGCAACTCAAGTGAAGAAAAAAGATGAGCTGATTAACTCAATCACAGGGTTAGATTTCTCTCGCTTTACAAAATCGATGATGCTTTCTCAAGGTCAGTTTGCGGCGTTTTTAAATGCTGATGCCAATGATCGTGCCGGTTTATTAGAAGAGCTAACAGGTACAGAGATCTACGGGCAGATCTCCGAAAAAGTGCATGAGCATTACAGTGCGTCAAAGCAGAAGTTAGCAGAGCTTAAAGCCAAGGCTGAAGGTGTGGAGTTACTTTCTGAAGAAGATAAGCAAGCATTAATCGACGAACAAACTGAATTACAAACCAATCAAAAGCAACAGCAAGCTCAAGTTGCAGAGTGGCAAGCTCATTTAGAGTGGTGGATCTCTGATACTAAAAATCAACAACAATGGCAGCAAGCGAGCGAAAATAATCAACTCGCGTTGGATAAGCAAAAATCAGCAAGTGTTCAACTGCACCGTTTAGCGCAAAGCGAACCGGCAGAAAAACTGCGTGCGCCGTATCAATTATGGCAAGAAGCGCAAACTCGCTTTGATGAGTTGGTTAAAGAATTAAAGACGACAGAGCAATCTCACCAACAAAAGACCAGTGATAAAAAAACACTTGAGTCTCATGTTACGCAGTTAAAACAAGAGTTTGATTCGATTAAGGTTGAGAATAAAGCGTTAGAAGTATTGATTAATGATTCAGTGCAACCGTTAGATACTGCGATTGCTCAACTGACTCAACAATCTCAAGAGAAGCAGCACCAAATCGTAAACCTTACTGCGCGTCTTGAGGATGGTAATAAAAAGCAACAAGGTCTAACAACAACATTATCTGACATAAAAGAGAAACTTTCTTTATTAGCAAGTTATGTTGAAGAACACAAAGCTGATCTGCAGCTTGAACGTTATTTAGGTCAATGGAAGAGCCAAGTTAGCCATATTTTACAACAAGATAAAGATATTTCCTCTTTAAATAGTCAATTGGGTTCAGCGAATGCAGCGCTAGAGACTCTGCTTGATGGTATAAATAAAAAAGAAGCAGAATTAAATCAAGCTCAAATTATTGTTAATAACGAAGTGGAAACGACGAAGTGTGCAGAGCTTGCATTACAACAATGGCAAGATAAAGGGTCAGAAGCACAACTGACAGAGCAGATAAACACGCTAATGATTCGTTATCAATATCGTGTTGAATTAACTCATACCAATAATGAGTATTTACGTGCGACAAAAGAGCAGCAAATGCTTGCCGCTGTGCAGAAAACACAAGCTAATGACATTGAAAAATTGGATGTGCAGCGTACTGAACTAGCGACTCAGTTTAAGCAACAAGAGCAGCAAGTTATCGATTTAACCACCTTAATTGAGCAAGAAGGCGAGCTTGCAAAATATCGAGCGGAATTAGTAAAAGATCAAGATTGTCCGTTGTGTGGATCAACGCATCATCCACTATTAGAGCAAACTAAATTGCTTGATTTGAGTGCGACAATACAACGTAAAAAAGAAGCCGATCAGAAACGTGTAGAGATTATCGAACAAGGTAAATCAGTACGCGAACAATTAGATTCGCTCAAAGTAAAACAAGATCATTGCCAATCTCAATTAGTGCAGTGGCAACAAACGGTTGAAGCCACGCAAAAGCAGTGGGCTACGTTACTAAATACAACGCAACTCACTCTACCTTTGGGTGATACTGATTCGATTAATCAATTCATTAGTGAGTCTGAAGCCTCTTTATCTGCGCTGAATGAGCAAGCAAAGCAATTACGCCAAGCGGATGATAAGGTTCGAGTACAACAAAACCAATTACAACAAGTTCAGCATCGCCTTGAAACTGTTACTACCGCGTTAAACTTTGACCGAAAATCACATCAAGCAGCGCTTCAACAGCGACAAGATGACAATCAAAAATTAGAACAGTTGCAATTACGTCAAACGGAACTTAAACAGCAGTTAATTACAGAAATAGAGCACGCAGGATTTAATGCACCAGAGTTGACTCAAATAGAATCGTGGTTTGTACAAAAAGAGCAAGACTTACAACAAATTCAGCACAAAATTCAACAGCAACAAATGCTAATTCAACAGCAGCAAAATGTGCAAAGTGATCATGCTCATTTAACCGAGCAATTGGTTGAATTTAATGTCCAACAACAACAATTTCAAACTGAAATATCAGTATTAACTACAGAGTTAGCAAAGCAACAAGCAAAACGTATTGAGCTATTTGGTACCCAAGAGATCAAAACAGCACGCTTTGTAATGACAGATAAGTTGAATGCCTCAGAACAAACTTATGATGTTGAACAGCAGAAATTGCACGTTATAGTACAAGAGCTTGCGGCTTTAGATGGCAAACTAAATAACCTTAAAGAGAATCATGTAAGCAGTAAAAAGCTATCGGTAGAGCGTTCTGATGTATGGAAGGAAGCACTATCGCACAGTCCATTTGAAACACTTGAGCTGTTTCAGGCTGCATTGATTTCAGAAGAAGATCGCCAACAACTATTAAGCTTAAAAACTGAAATACAACAAGCGATTGAGCGAACTATTGCTCTACTAGAGAGTGCACAGCAAACCAAAGAACAACATTACCAAGAGCCCAAAGCCGCTGAGTGGCAATTAATGCCAAAAGAAACCGTTGAGACTGAATTAGCCCAAGTGAAATTTCAATCTGAAACATTAGTGAAGCGCGAAGGTGAAATCGCCCAAGCGCTACGCTCAGACGGTGAACGTAAACTGAATCAAAAAAGCTTGTTTGATGAGATTGAATCGTATCAATTTGAGTACGATGATATTCAATATTTACACTCATTAATTGGTTCACAGAAAGGGGATAAATTCCGTAAGTTTGCGCAAGGGTTAACACTAGAAAATTTAGTGTATTTAGCAAATAAGCAACTGACTCGATTGCACGGACGTTATGAATTAAAACGCAAAGCCAGTGATGGCCTCGAATTACAAGTACTCGATACATGGCAAGGGGATGTGGTTCGTGATACCAAAACCTTGTCGGGGGGTGAGAGCTTCCTTGTAAGTTTGGCGTTGGCACTTGCACTTTCTGATTTAGTGAGCCATAAAACAAGTATCGATTCACTGTTCTTAGATGAAGGTTTTGGTACTCTGGACAGTGAAACGTTAGATATGGCGCTTGATGCGCTAGATAACCTAAATGCATCAGGGAAAATGATAGGGGTGATCAGCCATATTGAGGCGATGAAAGAGCGCATACCCGTTCAAATAAAAGTCACCAAACGCAGTGGATTAGGCGTGAGTGAACTAGAAAAACAGTATAAAAAAGTCAGTTAACTTGTTACTCATAACATCATAATAAAAATGATAATACAGATTAAAAGGAAGTAATAATGGGAAAGAACAAACGCGAAGTAACCTTACGTTTTCTTGCTGAACCTAGTGATGTGAATTTTGGCGGTAAAGTTCACGGTGGTGCCGTAATGAAATGGGTCGATTTAGCGGCCTATGCGTGTTCTGCCGGGTGGAGTGGTAAATATTGCATTACCGCTTACGCTGGGGGAATTCGATTTGTTCAACCCATTCATGTGGGTAATCTTGTTGAAGTGACGGGTAAGGTGATTTATACCGGAAAGTCATCAATGCATATTGCGATTGATGTTCAAGCGAGTGATCCGAAAGAACTAGAAAATAGACTGACGACTCATTGTATTGTGATTATGGTTGCGGTTGATGAACATGGAAAACCAACTGAAGTCACTGAATGGGTACCACAAACAGAAGAAGACATTAAATTACGTGAATCTGCAATTACATTAATGAATATGAGAAAGCAGATTGGTGAAGAGATGGAAGCACATGTAAAATATTTGAAGTAAGCTAATTTCTTTGTGATTCATTTTAAATGATGTGATTCACCGAGAGAATACTTCTAATGTTCTGATTAATAAGTGAACGTTATTTATTAAAAGTGTAGATCTACTTCAAAATTTACACATCATTTTGATTAATTGAGCATTGAAGTGTTGAATTTAATCTCGTGATATTAGATAGTGTGTTTGTCCGGTTATGACCCCGTACAGTTACAAACTAGCCACATTCTGAGACGTGTGGCTTTTCTTTTTCTTCTCTTCAGTTTCCTCTTTCTTATTGTTTATCCTCTCGTTTTTAAATACCTTTTTAGCATAAATATAACGTTGTCATTTTTTCGTCAAAAGACCGCATGAAAAGTAATGACAATGTCAGTCTATTAATAATTGCAATCTGCTTAACTGTTTTCTTCACTATTTATTAGACGAAAAATAACTTACGGTATACTTAATTCTATTGTTGAAATTAGTTAGTGATCTCTGGTTATGAAGAGTCAAAGTGCATCATTTTTCCGTCAAGTCATGGTTCATTCAAGGGGTGACTTCTTTTATCGACTTATTATTATTGCTCTTCCTATCACATTACAAAGTATCCTTTTATCGAGTAAAAGCCTGATTGATGTTTTTATGCTTGGTCAACTCTCTGAAGAGGTGTTGTTGGCGTTTTGATGTGAAATTCTGCTTGTATCAAGATGTGCTGACTCAGTGGTTTGCTTGTTTATACCGTTTGAAAAGTAAGAAATGGATAAATAATTTAGTTGAGGTGAACTAACTGCTGTAAAAGTAATCGTGTTAAGGGTTGCAATAGGGGACTTGTTATATAAAATGGAGTGAGCTGCTAAATAAGTGGCTCCGATTAGTAAAGGAATTACTATACGGATTATTTTAATGGAATGTGACTAATTAGGATGTACACATGATATTTCAAGCAACGACAGGCCCTTTATTGGAGCCAACAGAAGGTTCACCACATTTAACTCGTATCAAATCCACGGTTGTTTTGTCTTCGCGTTTTTTCTCGTCTCAACGTCTCGCTTTTCTCCTTCTCTCGTATTTTCGATTTCCTCGTTTTTATTCGTAATCAATAAGCTTAATTTTAACGCTGTCACCTGGTAAAGGTGCTGTTTTGTATGCGTTGAATTTATAAAAAATAAAATAAATTTACTCGAATTAAATATAGGAAATAAACACAATGAATTTAAAATTAATCGGCAGCTCGCTTATTATTTCAGGTACTGCGCTAGGCGCAGGCATGCTTGCTATACCTATGGTACTGGCTCAATTTGGGCTCTTGTGGGGAACAGCGTTAATGCTGTTTATCTGTATCGGTACAACCTATGCGGCACTATTATTACTTGAAGCAAGTATTAATGCCGGCGGTGGGTTAGGAATGAACACGATTGCGCGTAAAACCTTAGGTAAAGGTGGGCAAGTTGTAACGAATGGTTTGCTGTATGCATTACTGATTTGCTTATTAATGGCGTACATCTTAGGTGCAGGTGATTTACTCAATAAACTTGTTCGTAGTATTGGGATGGACTTGAGCCTTGTTCAAAGTCAAATTGCATTTACTTTAATCGCGGGGGCGATTGTTGCTTCAGGTACTGCGGTTATTGATAAATTGAACCGAGTTTTATTTGCGGTGATGTTAGGTATGCTGCTATTGACGTTAGTTTTCTTAGTGCCTGGTATTTCTGCTGAAAACATGGTGCAAGTGTCTAATTCTAATATGCCCGATCTTATTAAGACCAGCTCAATTATCTTCACCAGTTTTGGTTTTATGGTTGTGATCCCGTCATTAGTTTCTTATAACCATGAAGCGACGCATAAGCAATTGAGAAATATGGTCATTGTTGGCTCTCTTATTCCGCTTGTGTGTTACTTAGTTTGGTTATATGCGGTTGTTGGTAATTTAACTCCTAAGCAATTAGTGGAGTTTTCTAATGTCTCTGAATTGATTTCGGTTTTCAGTGCAGAACATGCTTTCATTAATGTTGTATTGTCGAGCTTTACTGGTCTTGCTTTATTAACGTCATTCTTAGGGGTGGCAATGGCTTTGTTTACTCAAAACCAAGATACTTTCAAGCAAAATAAAGTGATCACTTATGTGATTAGTTTTATTTTCCCATTAGCGGGTGCCATTTTAGCGGCAGATAAGTTCTTAGCCGTATTAAGTTATGCAGGGATCATCCTTGTGTTCCTTGCTGTCTTTGTACCGTTAGCGATGGTTGTTAAATTAAGACAGAAAGCAACGAACGAACAGGGATATAAAGCTGAAGGTGGAGTAGCAATGCTTGCATTCTCTTTTGCATTCGGTAGCTTCTTACTCGTTTCTCAAGTGTTATAACTCTTTTAATGCCCTAATCATGGTATTAGGGCATTCATTTATACTGTGACTGTTTTTCCATTTTATATATTAAGAATACACAATGAATTTTAAATTATTTGGTAGTGCATTAATCCTTTCAGGAACTGCTCTTGGTGCTGGAATGTTAGCTATTCCTATGGTTTTAGCGCAATTTGGTCTTTTTTATAGCACCTTATTAATGCTTGTTATTTGTGCCGGTACTACCTATTCCGCTTTACTGCTCACAGAAGCGTGTTCAAAAACTGAATTAGCGTTCGGCATCAATACCGTTGCAAATAAAACGATGGGTAAAGGGGGGCAAATAGTCACTAACAGCTTATTTTATTTGTTGTTGATTTGTATGCTTATTGCCTACATTTTAGGAGCTGCCGATCTAATTAAACGCATATTTTCAATGGCGAACATTGAGATGAGCATTGAAGCTTCTCAGATTGGTTTTACATTAATTGCGAGTGCTTTTGTTGTCTGTGGAACTCAAATTATCGATAAGTTAAATCGTGTGTTGTTCCTATTTATGGTTTCTATGCTCTTTATTACGTTGATCATATTGGTTCCAGGAATCTCGACAGACAACTTGATGCAAGTAACGAATACCGATAAAGGGATGTTATTTGATACCAGTACGATTTTATTTACTAGTTTTGCTTCTATGCCAGTGATCCCATCTTTAGTCGCTTATAATAAAGAAGCAACCAGTAAACAACTTAGAAACATGGTTATCTTAGGATCGGTGATCCCACTTATCTGTTACCTTGTCTGGCTATATGCTGTTGTTGGAAATCTCAATGCAGAAGAAATTACACACTTCTCAAATATTTCTGATTTAATTCAAACTTTCAGTTCTAAAAGTGAATACATCGAATTTATATTGTCAGTATTTACATCATTAGCCTTGTTGACTTCATTTTTAGGCGTGGCGATGGCGTTGTACAATCAGAATAAAGATATGATTTCACACAATAAAGTAGTTACATACGTGTGTACTTTTATCTTACCATTGTTGGGCGCAAGCCTTGCCGCTGATCAATTCTTATCTGTATTGGGATACGCTGGTGTTATTTTAGTTTTCCTTGCTGTGTTTATCCCATTAGCCATGGTGGTTACGGTAAGAAAGAAAGCCGCAGGAAATACCGAGTTAGACTGCCATACTTATCAAGCTGAAGGTGGCAAACCAGCATTAGTTTTAACGCTTCTTTTTGGTTTATTTTTATTAATTAGCCAAATTTTATAGCAGAAATGATCTGACCTGATACAGTTAACGTAGTACTTAATGTGTTTTCTTTGAGGGTCATGATTATGAAAAGGTTAGTTGTTCTTGCTATCACATTAATGATAGCGGCTTGCTCATCAACGCCAGTTCCAACATCGATGATGGATAAGGATTGGAAAGATTTTGGGTATGAACGAGCTCTAAAAGGCTTAGTTATTCAATCAGAATCTACACTGATCAAAAAACTGAATGGTGAAGCGCTTAAAGATACAAATTACCAATCCTACCTTGCCGGATATAAAGAAGGGCAAGCTGAATATTGTCAGAAAGATGCTTACATATTAGGCGTGAAAGGCGAACCTTATAATGGTATCTGTGATGTGATAGATTGGACATTCAGGGAAGATTACAGTAGCGGTAGACATTCGACTGCTGGCGAGATGTAACTGTAGAGTTTCCTATTAGTAAGTATATTTATAATAAGAGGGTACTGATATGAGAGCGTTATTGATTACTGTGTTTGCTCTTTCGCTGATGGCTTGTTCAAGTTTAGCTCCACTGACATCAACACTAGATAGTGATTGGAACAGTTATGGGTTAGATAGAGGTGTCAAAGGATGGAGCGTTGAATCTAAAGAACAAATCACCGATCTATTAGATGGTACGGAGTTAAAAGCGTCTAACTATGATGCTTACGTAAGCGGCTATAAAAAAGGTCTTCAAGAATATTGTGGGCAAGATGCGTTCGAGTTAGGCACTAAAGATGGAGTTTATACCGGTGTTTGTGACGGCATCGATAAAAACTTTAAGTATGATTATCTACGAGGTTATCATTCAGTCGCTGATAAAATGTAACGTTACTTAGCACTAAATAGAAATGGCGGAATAGAATTCCGCCATTTTTGTATGTATAAAAACTAGCTCACTTTAATAATATTAAAGCGTCCCATCTTTTTCAAAATTGGGATGAATTCTTTATGTACTTCTATCATTAGTTTCTTCGCTTTGGTGTATGCACCTAATCGGTCGTCTCCGTGTATGAAGAGTCTACTTTTCGGTTTATATTCGTCACCAACTAATTCTTTCCAGCGAACAATATAGTATTTCGTACCTCTGACTTCACCAGAAAGAAGGGTACGCTTCTTTTCTATGACATCAGGTTCAAGGCTGTGTGGTAAGCGCTCAAATAGACTTGGGGTATTTAAAACCGCATGCCAACAGTTGCCCCAGAGTTCTCGACCAACTTGGTTACGCTGTTTTACTGCTTCTTTAAGGGCTTTATCTCGCCCTTGCTTTAAACAGCCGACAGAGCGGTTATACATTCCATCATCAGGTGTATGGATATGAACTTTCACACAGTTGAATGAATGAGAAATAAAGCGATAATCACTTTTCATTCCAGTCCATTCAGCTCTTAATTCTTGCGCTCTAGGAGATAGGGTATGTTTTTTCTTATTCATAATAATTATATTATCGGAAAACGTATTAATAGTAATATTACAGCAATTGAGTTTATTGTTAATAGTGAATGCTGATTATATTGTTAATTTTCTGTAAAAAAGAAGGATTTAGTATGATTAGTATAGTTCAATTGAAAGGAATTAGTTGTGTGAATGAATAAAAAATAAAAAAGGGACGAATTAACGTCCCTTAATAGTATCAATGAATAGTCTAGCAGATAACTTTAATCGCGAGGCCACCTTGAGATGTCTCACGGTATTTCGCGTTCATGTCCTTGCCTGTTTCAAGCATTGTTTCAATAACTTTGTCTAAAGAAACACGAGGATCCGACGAACGACGAAGTGCCATACGAGTAGAGTTGATTGCTTTTACAGAAGCAATACCATTACGTTCAATACAAGGGACTTGTACTTGTCCTGCAACAGGATCACACGTTAATCCAAGATTATGTTCCATGCCAATTTCAGCAGCCATACAGACCTGCTCAGGGCTTCCACCCATTAATTCAGCAAGACCAGCAGCAGCCATTGAACAAGCAACACCTACTTCACCCTGACAACCCACTTCAGCACCAGAGATAGATGCATTTTGTTTGTATAGACCACCGATCGCACCAGATGCTGCGAAATAACGAATGTAATCTTTCTCTGTTACTGTTTGGATAAACTTGTCGTAATAAGCCAATACAGCAGGGATGATGCCACATGCGCCGTTTGTTGGTGCTGTAACAACACGTCCACCAGCAGCGTTCTCTTCATTAACTGCGAATGCAAACATATTCACCCAATCCAGAACTTCCATAGGATCAGTTGATGTTTTTTCTGATGTAAGCAACTGTTGACGAAGTGCCGCAGCACGACGAGGAACACGTAGAGGTCCAGGAAGGAGCCCTTCGGTATTCATGCCTTTTTCCATGCAATCACGCATGGTTTTCCAAATTTTTGCAAAATAAGTACGAACTTCATCTTCTGCAAGAATTGCGTGTTCGTTCTTCATAACTAAGGCACTAATAGATAATCCATGTTCTTTACATAGATTAACGAGCTCTTCTGCACTATTAAAGGCATAAGGTACCTTGATTGATGATTCTACTTCTTTACCAAAATGTTCTTCATCAACAATAAAACCACCACCGATAGAGTAATATGTTTTAGAGTAAACGATTTCACCATCTATCCACGCATGGATCTGCATACCATTTTCATGCAATTCAAGATTGGTTTTGTGGAAATTCATCCCACCATCTTTCGGAAACTCTACCGTATGGCAATGCATACCAACGGGTAGGCGTTCTGTTTCTTCAACGCGAGCAATAAAGCCTGGAATTGAGTCAATATCTACGTGTTCTGGCGTGTTGCCTGCCAGACCCATAATAATAGCTATATCAGTATGGTGACCTTTCCCTGTCAGTGATAACGAACCGTAAACATCAACAGTGATTTTAGTGATATCACGCAGTTTGCCCATGCCACGTAAATCGTCGATAAACTCTTTACCCGCTTTCATTGGACCAACAGTGTGGGAGCTAGATGGACCAACCCCAATTTTGTAGATATCAAAAACACTAATCATGTTGTTACCTCGAATAAGCCCCCATTAATAGGGGGCTTTTATTATCATTATTTTTACTTCGAATAATCGATGTCTATATCAAAATATAGAATGACGATTAAAGAGCGCCGTAGATTACAGAAGTAATCGCAGCAACACCACATAATGCTGTGAAGATTTGCACAGGTGCTGAAGTTTTGTACTTCGCCATTGCTGGTACTTTACGCATTGCGAATACAGGCATTAGGAATAGGATAGCGGCAATCATTGGCGCACCCATTGTCTCAATCATTCCTAAGATGCTTGGGTTAACGATAGAAACGATCCAAGTAGTCACAACGATGAAGATTAAAGACGCTTTCTCAACAGTAGCAAGAGAGGCTTTTGTGTGAGACTTAGTTAAACCAACAAGACCTTCATGAGCACCAAGGAAGTGACCGAAGTAGCTTGAAGTAATCGCAGCAAAAGCAACGATAGGGCCCATGATAGAAATCATTGGAGATTCATGAACGTTAGCTAGGTAAGAAAGAACAGAGATGTTCTGTGCTTGTGCTTGCGCAAGTTGCTCTGGAGATAGAGAAAGAACCACAGAGAATACGAAGAACATTACAAAGCTCATTAGCATCATTGCTGCACCGCCAGTGATCATGTCAGTTTTTGCTACTGCATTTTCACCGTAAACACGACGTTGTTCTTTAGAGAACTGGCTGATCACTGGGCTGTGGTTGAAAGAGAAAACGATGATTGGAATCGCTAACCAAACAACAGAAGGCATTGCGCTCCAATCTGGTGCTACAGACGCCATTGATGTGTTCCACTCAGGGATTAGGTATACAGAAAGAACCATCAAGATGAAAACAAGAGGGTAAACCATTGCTGATGTTGCTTTCAGCATAAGTTCTTTACCAAATACAACGCCACATGTCATCAGAGTGATAAGAACACCTGATAGTAACCAACGAGGAATGGATTCCATACCCATTTGGTTAACCATGAAAGAATCGACTGTATTGGTAATACCAACACCGTAAATTAATACAATTGGGTAAATCGCAAAAAAGTAAGCAAAAGTGATTAGGTTTGCGCCAGTTTTACCAAAATGCTCTTCTACCGTATCGGTAATATCAGCGTCTGGGTTCTTAGCAGAAAGAACAAAACGAGCCAAACTTTTGTGTGCAAACCAAGTCATTGGTGCAGCGATTAGAGCAAGAATAACAAGAGGCCAAAAACCACCCGCACCCGCTTTAATTGGAAGGAATAAAACACCAGCACCTACGGCTGTACCGAATAGAGAAAGACACCAAGTGAAATCTTTATAAGTCCACTTTGCTTTTTTTGCACCTGTCGATGCAGTCGTTGTTGTTTGCATAGTAATTATACTCTTAATTTTTTTAGAACAGGAATTTTGGGAACGGCGCTATTGTCGTTATTTTGACAAGAAAAACCTTGACCCAGATCGACAAATGAAAAAATATGAATGGAGATCTGAAGATTATTGATAATGATCACAGTAGGTATTGAGTTCGGATTAGGAAAACTTATTAATGAAGGCTAGTTTTTCTAATTTGAAATGTGATTCATTGAATGAATGATTTCCGCGGTAATTCCCCAAATGAGTTTTTTATTAAAAGGAATGAAAATTAACTCATACGTATGTTTTTTGTTAAAAACTTTGTGCTTTGTCGTATTTATTGGGTTAAGAAGGTGGGAGAGTGGTGCTTCAAATGTGCTACTAACCTCACCGTAATCGATTGCGGTGGTATAACTTTCATCAATAAGTGCAACGATAGGGGTTACTTTATAACCGGATATTGTTGGTATTGTGTTAAGTTTTACTAATGGGTGTATGTGCTCAAATTGAATACCGATCTCTTCATTTGTCTCACGAATTGCAGTATGAATTAAGGATAAATCAGAGGGTTCGGCCTTGCCTCCAGGGAAGCTAATTTGACTTGGATGATGACGTAAATGAGCGGCTCTTTGAGTCAAAATTAAATGCAATCCAGAGGGTCTTTTTACGAGAGGAACAAGAACGGCGGCTTGCTTAAAATTTGTGTTTTTAAAGCGAGGGTGCAGCAATAAATCTTCACTGTATGAATTCGGCTTATTGAGTAATAAATGAGAAAATAAATGTGTATCCATAAGCCGGATCCTTAGTTTAGGTGACGTTATAATATCGGTAGAATTTTACTTAACTTATGTAATGTCTCTTCATATTCTAGTTCAACTTCGCTATCAGCAACAATGCCACCACCAGCGGAAGCATATAAAGTATCGTCATAAGCTATTAATGTTCGAATGGTAATACTGGTGTCCATCGCACCACAGCGACTGATATAACCAATACTGCCACAATATAAATTACGACGATGTGGTTCTAACTCTTCAATAATTTCCATTGCTCTAATTTTTGGCGCTCCAGTGATAGAGCCTCCAGGAAAAGAGGCTTTTAATAAATCAAAAGCGCTGTAACCAGTATTAAGTTCACCTGTGATGGTGCTAACAAGGTGATGGACAGCAGGAAATGATTCAATCGCAAAGAGGCTCGGTACGTTAACCGATCCCGGTTTTGCTACTCGACCAATATCGTTACGTAATAAATCCACAATCATTAAGTTCTCTGAGCGATCTTTTGCGCTATTACGTAATATTTCAGCTTCTTTCGCATCTATTATTGGATCTTTTGAGCGAGGACGAGTGCCTTTGATTGGTTTGGTTTCTATCTGCTTGTCTTTAACGTGTAAAAAACGTTCAGGCGATACGGAAATAATGGTTAATTCAGGTGTTCTAATGAACGCCGAAAAAGGGGCTCCGTTATTTATCGCGAGTTTTTGATAAGCCAACCATTCAGAACCTTCATAGTGTGCACTAAAGCGCTGGGCAAGATTTATTTGGTAGCAATCACCCGATTGAAGATACTCAGAAATAACGTCAAATTTTTCAGAGTATTCAATTTTTGTCATGTTTGATGACCAAGGTGTCGTTAATTGGAACGACAGTTTCTCTTCTTGAATGGCGGTGAACGGTTGCAACCATGCTAGGCGATCACTGTTGTTTGGCTGAATTAACGTTAATGTTTTCTTTTTATGATCAGCAACCAGTGCCCAATCATAAATCCCTATCGCCATCTCTGCGGTGGGGATGTCTTTTTCTGAAATATCAGGTATCGATTCAACTCGGCGGCCCAGATCATAACTAAAGTAGCCTAAAGCGCCGCCAATAAAAGGAAGATCAGTGATGGAATCGCAGCTTGGTGTTAGGAATTCTTGATAGTGAGCTAACAATTCAAAGGGGCAATCCTCACTGGTTATAAGATCTCTTCCTTTTATATTAATAGAAGTGATTTTATCGTGAGTTTGTAACGTTGCTATTGGATCAGAAACGACGATGTCATAACGATTATCGACATGACCAACCGCAGAGGAATGCAATAACATCGACCATGGTTGAGATTCAATTGCAGAAAACAAATCAACCAAAGAGTTGGATTGATAATCAAGGGATGTCATTTGTAATTTTGCGTCTAATTGATTGTTCATTTTGAGTTTTTATGACCAGAATGTGATGAGCAACGATAGCCTTGAATAGAGAGCAAGAGTATCATACTGAGAGTTCTAAAAGAAAATAATAGATGACGATTGCTCACGTCATTACTAAAAAGAACGACATTACATTATTGCCATGGAAGCATATATTTTAAGAGGGCCCTATGACGAACGTTAATAAAGAAATGGTTGCTCAAACGAGAACAACTATTCGTAATGAAGATGTGATCAGCTCTGTTGCTGATGCACTGCAGTATATTTCTTACTACCACCCACTTGATTTCGTTCAAGCGCTTGAAAAAGCCTACCATAGAGAACAGAGTCAAGCGGCTAAAGACGCAATTGCTCAAATATTAATTAATTCACGTATGTCAGCAGAAGGGCGTCGTCCTATTTGTCAGGATACGGGGATTGTGACTTGCTTCGTTAATATTGGTATGAACGTACAGTGGGAAGGGGATTTAACCGTTCAACAAATGATCGATGAAGGTACTCGTCAAGCGTACCTTAACCCAGATAATCCACTACGTGCATCAATACTGTCTGATCCTGCTGGCAAACGTATTAATACGAAAGACAATACGCCATCGGTCGTGCACATCAATATGGTTCCGGGTAATACCGTTGAGATTCAAATCGCAGCAAAAGGCGGCGGTTCTGAAAATAAAACCAAAATGGTGATGCTAAACCCATCAGATGATATTGCGGAATGGGTAGAAAAAACCTTGCCGTTAATGGGCGCGGGTTGGTGTCCACCAGGCATGCTAGGTATAGGCATTGGCGGAACCGCAGAAAAAGCGGCGGTATTAGCGAAAGAATCGTTAATGGGTCACATTGATATTCAAGAATTGATTGACCGTGGTCCAGAGAATGCAGAAGAAGAACTGCGTCTTGATATTTTTAATCGTGTGAATAAGCTGGGCATTGGTGCACAAGGTCTTGGCGGATTAACCACGGTTGTTGATGTGAAAATAAAATCTGCACCGACACATGCCGCTTCTAAGCCTGTGTGCATGATCCCTAACTGTGCTGCAACACGTCACGTTCATTTTACCCTTGATGGTTCAGGCCCTGCTGATCTTCAGCCGCCAAAACTAGAAGAGTGGCCAGACATCACATGGGAAGCGGGCGCGAATACACGTCGTGTGAATCTTGATGGACTGACCAAAGCTGACGTACAAGAATGGCGCACAGGTGAAACGGTTCTACTAACTGGCAAGATTTTAACCGGTCGTGATGCAGCTCATAAACGTCTACAAAGCATGATTGAAAGCGGCGAAGGTTTACCTGAAGGTGTCGATTTTAATGGTAAATTCATTTATTACGTTGGCCCTGTTGACGCAGTGCGTGGCGAAGCCGTTGGTCCTGCGGGTCCAACGACATCAACTCGTATGGACAAGTTTACTGACATGATGTTAGAAACGGGTCTAATGGGAATGATCGGTAAAGCAGAGCGTGGCCCTGCAACCGTAGCGTCTATTAAAGCCAAAAAAGCAGTGTACTTAATGGCCGTCGGTGGTGCCGCATATCTCGTATCTAAAGCGATTAAAAAAGCAAGAGTGGTTGCTTTTGAAGAGCTAGGAATGGAAGCGATTTATGAATTTGATGTGGAAGACATGCCAGTGACTGTTGCGGTTGATTCAACGGGCGCAAATGCACACCAAATTGGTCCCGATACGTGGAAAGTAAAAATAGCAGAAATGGAATAAGTTAGTAATTTACTAAATAGTTTCTATAATTTATGAGAAGCACTCAATTATTGAGTGCTTTTTTATGCGTGTATCTTTAATGTTAACTAATTGAGTGTACTATGGTTCTTTATTATGATTGAAGCAAAGTACGTTATTTATTTGGAGATTTTATGAAATTATTTATTTCAGCGATATTGGCATTGTTATTGGTTGGATGCTCGTCATCATCTCAAGCAGAAAAAGAAAAAAATGCAGATGATTGGTTTAATTATGGCGAGTTTAGAGCAAAGAAAGGATTTGTGGTTCAGACTCAAGAGCAATTAGAGGCGATGAATCCTAAAGAGGTGATTACGGGTGAATTTTACAATGCCTATTTTTCGGGTCATGAGGAAGGTACTATTGTGTACTGTACCCAAGTTCCTTATATCTTAGGGTTAAGTGAAGAACCTTACTTTGGTTTGTGTGACCAATCTCATCCAAAGTTTAAAGAAGAATATGAGAAAGGTGTTAACCATAAGAAAAATAAAAAATAACGTTTATTAATTTTATTTCAGATTTTCTGGACGAACGAATTTATAGGTAATAATGCTTTTATATAAAAAATTATCATTACAAGGAATTGTTTATGTTTAAAAAAACAGCGGTGGCAACGCTACTTAGTTCTGTTTTATTAATGGGGTGTGATAGTAAGGCTCCACAGATTGCAGAGCCAGAATCGAGACCTGCGAAAACAATGGTTGTATCTATCGGTAATCAAGCCACCTCACGCTTATTCCCTGCCCAAGCAGAAGCCGGAGATAAAGCGGTATTAGCGTTTAGGGTTCCGGGGCAATTAAATACCTTAGAAGTGCATGCGGGTGAAATGGTATCAAAAGGACAGCAACTTGCCACGATAAATCCAGATGAATACCGTTTATTGCAAAAGCAAGCACAAGCACAATATCGCTTGATTGATGTTCAATACCAACGAACCAAGAAGTTGCGTAAAGACCAAGTTGTTTCAGAGCAAGATTACGATACCGCAGTAGCAAACCGAAAAACCGCCAAGGCGACCTTGGATCAAGCAAAAGCCAATCTCAGCTATACCAAATTAATTGCTCCCTACGAGGGTACCATTTCCTTGTTACCAAGTGAAAACTTTGAGTACGTAAGTGCCAAGCAATCGATCATGCATATTCAAACCAATGATATTTTTTATGTGGTTTTTCAACTTCCTGATTATTTATTACAACGGTTTAGTTTTACTGAAGTCGAAGCAACGGTAACGTTTGATTCATTTCCTAATTTTCAATTCCCTCTTGAATTTGAAGAAATTGATACCGAAGCGGACAGTAAAACATCAAGTTACACCGTTAAAATGAGCATGGCTCGACCAACAGAATTAGGTATTTTGCCAGGAATGTCTGGTCAAGTAAAAGTCACGATCCCAAGTGGTGAAAGTGAAAAATTACCAATAGGGGCGATTGACACGGAAGGTGATAAAACGTATGTGTGGCGAGTGGCCGAAGATGGCAGAGTCGAAAAAGTAGAGGTAGAGCTTAGTGATAAGCGTCAAATTCTTTCTGGCATTAATGATTCAGACCAAATCGTCTCTTCAGGAATTGCTGGATTAGAAGAAGGCATGAAAGTACGTAAGTGGGTTAAGGAGAGAGGATTATAATTATGCAGAAATTAATGAGATTTTCTTTATTGTCGACTGCCTTATTACTTACGGCTTGTAAACCAGCGCCTATTGATACGGTGTTAGAAGCACCTGATGTCATTATTAAAACGATTAATTCCGGCTTAGTGAGTGATCATCTTTATCTTCCTGCAGTCGCTACAGCGGCTGATCGCTCCCATCTAAGTTTTCGTTTATCTGGTGAGATTAAAGAGTTAAATGTTCGCTCGGGAGAAACCGTTAAAGCAGGTCAAGTTTTAGCGATTTTAGATAAGACGGATTACAACATTGATGTAGATAATGCGAGAGCAAGATACAACGTGGCAAACAGCCAGTATCGACGTTCGAAACCGTTAGTCGATAAAGGATTACTTGCTAAATCGCAATTTGATGAATTAGCCGCCCAACGTCAGATTGCATTGGCTGATTTAGAATTGGCAAAATTACGTTTAAGTTTTACTGAATTAAAAGCCCCAATTGATGGGATCATTTCCCGAGTGAGTGTCGAGCAATTTGAAAACATTCAAGTTGGGCAGCAAATCTTTAATATTCATAATCGTAGCGCGGTTGATATTACGGTTCAGGTGCCTGATAAGTTATATGCTAAACAACCAAATAAAGGATTAGTCGATAAAATCAAAGCTTCTGTTCGTTTAGATGATGGTTCATCGTACCAAGCGACAGTTAAAGAATTCACCACAGAGCCAGATCCTGAATCGGGTGCGTACTTAGTGACGTTGACGATGCCAATGCCAAAAGATCAATTTATTTTGGATGGTATGGCGGTTGAAGTCACTACTGAGCAAAGTTCGCTAGGTGCATCGAGTCAATTTGGTATGGTTATTCCGATCGAAGCCGTTTTTAATGAAGATGGGGACAACATTGATAGAGATGAAAAATACGTTTGGCTTGTTGGCTCTGACAATAAAGTGAAAAAGCAAAAAATAATCACAACCAAGGCCACATCTTCGGGTTTACGAGTCGTAGAAGGTGTCACAACGGGAGATCGTATTGTTATTGCGGGTGTTTCTCGCTTACGTGATGGCATAGAAGTGAATATCATCAATACGGAGGAGAAATAATGAGTCAAGAAAAGGGAATTGCAGCGTACTTTATTCAAAATAAAGTGATCAGCTGGATGTTGACTTTGATTTTCATTATTGGTGGAACCTCTGCTTTCTTTGGCTTAGGGCGATTAGAAGATCCTGCGTTTACCATCAAAGATGCAATGGTTGTGACGAACTATCCGGGTGCCACACCAGAGCAAGTTGAAGAGGAAGTGACGTATCCGCTTGAAAAAGCGATTCAACAACTTACCTATGTTGATGAAGTGAATTCATTATCGAGTCGTGGTTTATCTCAAATTACGGTAACCATGAAGAATAATTATGGCCCTGATGATTTACCACAAATTTGGGATGAACTGCGCCGAAAGGTAAATGACTTAAAACGTCAGTTACCACCGGGAGTCGGAGAACCATCCGTTATTGATGATTTTGGTGATGTATACGGTGTACTTCTTGCCGTTACAGGACAAGGGTATTCGTATAAAGAACTTCTTGATTATGTTGATTATTTACGTCGTGAATTAGAACTTGTTGATGGGGTAAGTAAAGTCTCAGTCTCTGGTGTTCAACAAGAGCAAGTCTTTATTGAAGCGTCACTAAAACGCATGACAAGCTTAGGTATTTCACCTCAAACACTCTACAGTTTACTTTCTGAGCAAAATACCGTTTCAAGTGCGGGTGCCGTAAAAATTGGTTCTGAATACATACAGATCCACCCAACGGGCGAGTTTCAAGATGTGTCGCAACTTGGTGATTTAATTATTACTGAAGGTGGAGCGCAAGGTCTTATTTATTTAAAAGATATTGCGACCGTAAAACGAGGTTATGTTGAAGTACCAAGTAATTTAATTAACTTCAATGGTAATTTTGCACTCAATATGGGGATCTCATTTAGTGCGGGGGTAAACGTTGTTGAAATCGGTAAATTGGTTGATCAACGAATGTTGGAGTTAAAAAACCAACAGCCCATTGGTATTGATATTTCTGAAATATACAGCCAGCCAAAAGAAGTTGATAAATCGGTGAGTGGTTTTGTGGTGAGTTTAGCCCAAGCCGTTGCCATCGTGATTATCGTTTTACTTTTCTTTATGGGGGTGCGTTCAGGCTTATTGATCGGATTAATTCTGTTAATCACCGTCTGCGGTACGTTTGTTTTCATGAAGTACTTGGCCATCGATTTACAACGAATCTCATTAGGTGCGCTCGTTATTGCACTAGGGATGTTGGTCGATAATGCCATTGTGGTGGTTGAAGGGATCCTCATTGGTATGCAAAAAGGCCGAACGAGGATGCAAGCGGCCACCGATATTGTTACGCAAACCAAGTGGCCCTTATTGGGCGCTACGGTTATTGCCGTGACAGCCTTTGCTCCAATTGGTTTATCTGATGATGCAACGGGGGAATACTGTGGAACCTTGTTTACGGTTCTATTGATTTCATTGATGCTGAGTTGGTTTACTGCCATTTCTCTTACGCCATTCTTTGCGTCTTTATTCTTTAAAGAAACGGTTCAGGTTGAAGGGGAAAATAACGAAGAGAAAGATCCGTATAATGGCATGATCTTTGTTATTTATAAGCGTTTTCTTGAGTTCTGTATGCGCTACTCAATCGCAACGATGCTGATCCTTGTTGTTGCACTTGGTGGTAGTGTCTACGGTTTTACTAAAGTGAAGCAGTCGTTCTTCCCGTCATCAACAACGCCAATTTTCTTGGTGGATGTATGGATGCCAGAAGGAACGGACATTCGCTCAACCAACAAGACGCTAAAAGAATTAGAAGATTGGATCCTAGAGCAGAAACATATTGATCATGTCACAACCACGGCGGGTAAAGGTCTGCAGCGGTTCATGTTGACCTATGCACCAGAAAAGAGCTACGCCGCGTATGGCGAGATAATGACTCGTGTTGATGATTACAACGAATTGCCGGCATTAATGGCTAAATTCCGTCAGCATATTGAAACTAATTATCCGCAGATCCAATACAAACTGAAGCAGATTGAATTAGGACCCGGTGGTGGAGCTAAAGTTGAAGCTCGCATTGTGGGTGCCGATCCAACCGTTCTTCGCAGTTTAGCCGCGCAAGTTATTGAAGTTATGCACAATGACCCATCAGCGACGAACATTCGTCATGATTGGCGTGAGCGAACTAAGGTATTAGAGCCTCAGTTTAATGAGAGTCAGGCTCGTCGTTACGGCATCTCTAAAACTGATGTGAACGAACTGCTTGAGATGGCCTTTGCGGGTAAAGCGATTGGTGTGTACCGTGATGGTACAACGTTAATGCCTATTGTGACGCGTTTACCTGAAAATGAACGTGTTGATATCAGTACGATTGAAGGAATGAAGATCTGGAGCCCGGCATTATCATTGTATATTCCATTACAGCAAGTGGTATTAGGCTACGATGTCATTTGGGAAGATCCACTGATAGTACGTAAGAATCGTAAACGTATGTTAACCGTAATGGCAGATCCAGATATTCTAGGTGAAGAAACAGCGGCGACACTGCAAAAACGTTTGCAACCACAAATAGAAGCGATCGATTTCCCTACAGGCTACAGCTTAGAATGGGGTGGTGAATATGAATCATCACGTGATGCACAAGCGTCTCTGTTCCAAACCATGCCAATGGGGTATTTGTTCATGTTCCTAGTGACGGTGTTCCTCTTTAATAGTGTGAAAGAGTCCGTTATTGTGTGGTTAACTGTTCCATTAGCTCTCATCGGTGTAACTACTGGCTTATTAGCACTTAATACTCCCTTTGGCTTTATGGCGCTATTAGGTTTCTTGAGCTTAAGTGGCATGTTATTGAAAAATGGCATCGTCTTACTCGACCAGATAGAGATAGAGATACATTCAGGTAAAGAACCCTATCATGCGGTGGTTGATGCGGCGTTAAGTCGTGTTCGTCCTGTATGTATGGCGGCGATCACTACGATTCTAGGTATGATCCCGTTATTGCCGGATACCTTCTTCAAACCAATGGCCGTGACCATTATGTTTGGTTTAGGTTTTGCAACCGTACTTACGTTGATTGTGGTTCCGGTGCTGTATCGTATGTTCCATAAAATTAAGGTTGTAGAGTATTAATTAAGGATTAAGTCATTAAATCCGATATCAAGTCCACATTGCCATACGCAGTGTGGGCTTTTTTTGTTATTATCCAAATACCAATCTACATAAATATTTGATCATTCTTGCTTGTTAAAATCGATTATAGCTGCGTTATGCTTTTCTATTACAAGAATTACGCAATAATTAGATCCACTAGTTATTACAATTTATGCCTTGCTCTAATCGATTTTTCTTACGCAATTATCTGCTCAACTACTTATCCAGATTGGTATAATATAATCTTTCCCACTGATAGGAATTGGTAATGAGCCAACTAGATCAACAAGCAATGGACAAAATCGTAAATTCTCATGAAGAAGAGCGTTTTACTTACTTTATGAAAGAAGTTGTCGCTAATCGTGAAATTTGGATTTTGACTGATGAACACGGTTGTGTGATGTTGAATACCGAAGAAGAAGATTGCGTTCCTGTATGGCCAAACAAAGAATTTGCAGAAGCATGGGCAACAGGCGAGTGGGATGTCTGTAAAGCAGAATCTATCTCTCTAAATAAATGGCACAGCCGTTGGACTACTGGTCTTGAAGATGACGAATTGGCCGTTGTTGTTTTCCCAAATCAAAATGAAGAAGGGCAAGTACTTTTCCCTGATGAATTTGATTTTGAATTAACAAAGCAAGAAAGAAAGCGTTAATTTTTTATCAACCTAGATATTAAATACAGAGACATATAAAAATGGCGACTCAAATAGAGTCGCCATTTTTATATTTTCGCTAAACAGCATAAAGTTAAGCTGACAAGGTTTCTTGGTAGCGAGCTAAACCTGATTCTAAATCTTCAATCAAATCATCAATGTCTTCTAATCCAATATGAAGACGTATCAATGTGCCTTCAAATTTAGGATGAGCCACTGTTCTTAATGCATTAAAGCTTTTTGGTTCATTAGCTAGGATCAAACTTTCAAATCCGCCCCAAGAATATCCCATACTAAAATGTGTCATGCCATCAAGCAATGCCGTTGTCGCTTTGCTATCAGACTGCTTCAATACAAAAGAGAACAAGCCATTACAGCCTGTAAAGTCACGTTGATAAAATTCGTGACCCGGACAGCTTTCAAGGGCAGGGTGACGGACGTGATCAACAAGCGGATGCTCAGCCAACCAATTGGCGATTTTAATGCTGCTTTTCTCATGTTGCTTCAGACGAACGCCCATGGTGCGTAAACCGCGCATGGCAAGGTAAGCATCATCAGGAGAGATGCATTGGCCCATTAAATAGCTTTGTTCACGCAGTTGGTCCCAATGTTTTTCATTAGCAACCGCCGTACCAAGCATCACATCGGAGTGTCCGACAATGTATTTGGTCGCCGCTTGAATCGAGATATCAACACCATGTTCAAAAGGAGAGAAATTCACACCTGCAGCCCATGTATTATCAAGCATAACCACAATGTCTGATTCGTGCGCGATACGAGCAAGCAGTGGAACATCTTGCACTTCCATCGTGATAGAACAAGGCGATTCAGTGAATAGCACTGTGGTATTTGGTTTGATTAGATCACGAATGCCTTCGCCAATCATTGGATCGTAATACGTAGTTTCAATGCCCATTTTCTTCAAGATGGTGTCACAGTAATCACGAGTCGGTTCATAACAGCCATCGACCATTAAAATATGATCGCCCGTTTTTACAAAACACAAAATCGCATTCGCAATCGCAGCGGTACCACAAGGGTATAGGGCACAACCTGCGCCACCCTCTAACTCAACCATCGCATCTTGCAAGGCAAAATGGGTTTCAGTGCCGCGACGACCATAGAAAAGAGTTTGTTTAGCACGATTAGCCATCGCATGATTTTTTTCAGCAACGGTAGTAAACACCACGGTAGAAGCACGTTGAACGGGTGGGTTAACCACGCCTTTTGTCCATTTCTTACTGCGACCTGCCGTAACATATTTAGTATCTAATTTATCTGACATCTGAATCCATTCAATTATAAGTAAGCAATACCTCCATAAAGCCAAATTGAAGCCAAAATATCAAGGATTAAAAGGAATTCAGGTCGAATAAATTTGTATTACTGTTAAAATCAGCTTATCTACATTAAATATTGAATAATACCAACCCGGATAAGTCGTTGTTCAGATAATTGCGTAGTTATCATCGATCTTAACAAGCAAAAATGACCAAATACTTATGTGAATTGGTATCAACATAAGAGTTGACTAAAAAATGCAACAGAATGAATTTGAAATACTGGTTAAAGAACTGTGTCAAAAAGAAAACCTTCCTCAAGTGCTAGAAGCATTAAAAGCATGTGAAGACCAAGATATCGTTGAAGCGGCTGAGTCACTGGCAGGTCAATTCCGTCTTGCAGAAGTAGAAGGCGAGCAACGTATTTATCATGTATTTAATGATGAAGACGAAAATGGCGAAACTCAAGAACTTGCAGAGTGGATCATGAACGAAGGCGATGATGTAATTAAATTCATCGCTTGGTTCTTCTATGCAATGTTTGATATGAAGCAAAAAGAAACGTACCAAGCGGCAGGAAAAACGTACCAACAGCCAAAGCGTTCTTAGTTCTAGACCTTATATTTACATAAAGTGAATGTAATAAAACCGAGCCAATGAGTGCTCGGTTTTTTATTGTGTTTCTTTTGTCATGATTTTTTGTATTAGTTCATCACTAACCAGTTGGTAACTTTGATAGCTAAAACCAATAAACGAATATTCTCCTCGCAGAATTAAACGGTCGCCAGCATTTAACTTGTCCCAGTCTTCTTTATTAATACTGCATATAAAATTGTTATATCAAAAAATGATAACCCGCCGTCACTGTCACCCTCTCGCTAATGAAAGCCAGTATACCGACGCATCACCATTTAAGTGTTTCTTTTATTGTTTTTATTATCAATAAATTAGTGTGTTTTTATGTGATTTAACGCAGTAGTGCTAATGCTCTAGTTCACGTTTTTACTGTAACAAAATAAACCCGTTACAGAAGTTGTTTTAGATCAAAAAGTTATTAACCGCATCAATGTTAAAACATAACTAACGATTAAATTTATTTAAATAAGATTGGAGTAAGTTATGAGTGCATTTTTTATCCCTAGCATAAATCTAATGGGTGCGGGTTGTCTTACAGAAGCAATGGACAGCATCAAATCTCAAGGCTACAAAAAAGCGTTAATCGTGACTGATAATGTATTAGTCGCTATCGGCATGGTAAAGCAAGTTTCTGATTTATTAGCTGAGCGCGGTGTAGAAGTTGCGGTGTTTGACGGCACTCAGCCAAATCCAACCATTGGTAACGTAAACGCAGGTCTTAAAATCCTACAAGAAAATCAGTGTGACTTAGTTATATCTTTAGGTGGCGGTTCTCCACATGATTGCGCTAAAGGTATTGCTTTAGTTGCGGCGAATGGTGGTGAAATTGCAGATTATGAAGGCGTAGACCAATCGCCAAAACCTCAAATGCCTTTAGTTGCTATCAATACAACCGCAGGCACGGCATCAGAAATGACCCGTTTCTGTATTATTACTGATGAAGCACGTCACATTAAAATGGCGATTGTGGATAAGCACACAACGCCGTTAATGTCAGTGAACGATCCAGAGCTAATGCTTGCTAAACCGGCCTCATTAACGGCAGCTACAGGTATGGATGCATTAACGCATGCAATTGAAGCGTATGTGTCTATTGCGGCAACACCAATCACAGATGCCGTAGCGATTAAAGCGATGGAACTAATTCAAGCGCATTTACGCACCGCAGTAGCCGATGGTCAAAACCTTGAAGCCCGTGAGCAAATGGCGTACGCACAGTTCATGGCTGGCATGGCATTCAACAACGCTTCTTTAGGTTATGTTCATGCAATGGCGCACCAATTGGGTGGTTTTTACGACCTTCCACATGGCGTATGTAATGCCATTCTTCTTCCTCATGTACAAAGCTACAACGCAAAAGTATGTTCAGAGCGTCTAAAAGACGTGGCAAAAGCAATGGGCGTAAATGTAGAAGGTATGACGAACGAAGAGGGCGCACAAGCGGCTCTTGATGCTATTAAGGTCTTATCAAAAGACGTAGGTATTCCTTCTGGTTTAACTGCATTAAATGCAAAAGAAGAAGATTTTGATACCTTGGCGGAAAATGCGCTTAAAGATGCGTGTGGATTTACTAACCCTAAACAAGCAACGCATGACGAAATTGTGAGCATTTTTAAAGCGGCAATGTAAGAATACCCATTTTAGTAATTATTTGCTCATTCTTACTGGTTAACTCACTTAATAGCGGCGTTAAAAATTAGGATGGTAGAATAACTACTTATCATAATTTTTGTCTTGCTCTTAAATGACTTTCCTGCGTAATAATTGAGCATTTAATTAATGTTATTGGTATAAATAAGTAATTTATTAATAAAGGCCTAATATTTATTAGGTCTTTTTTTTGATTCTTGCATTTTTACTAGATATGCTTATGATCTTTTTATCTGATTAAATCGTAGAAGAGTCATCTTCTCATTGAAAAAGGCAGTAAATCAGCATGACAAAGGTAAGAGCTCGTATCGAGTTAAGTGTAGGGCAACACAGTAATATCCCTGCGGAAATGCTTTCATTTGAAGGGTTAGAAACAGAAAAAGAGCACGTTGCTATTGTTTTTAATCAAGCAGATAAAACACAAAAAACGCCTTTGGTTCGTATGCATTCAGAATGCTTAACAGGCGATGTTTTTCACTCTTCACGATGTGATTGTGGTGAACAGTTAGAAGAAAGTATCAATAAAATGGCGATAAGTGGCGGCATTATCTTATATCTCCGCCAAGAAGGTCGTGGTATTGGTTTGTATAATAAGTTAGATGCTTATGAGCTTCAAAGTAAAGGCATGAACACGTACGAGGCAAATAATCATCTAGGCTTTGGTGATGATTTACGTGATTTCAAAGAAGCGGCTCAAATGCTAGGAGCGTTAAATATCACCACAATTAAGCTTGTGACGAACAATCCAAAGAAAATTAAAGATATTCAAGATTATGGTATTACGCTAGATGAAGTGGTTCATACTCATGCTCATATAAAAAAAGGCAATGAGAATTATCTGCAATCAAAAGTAGATCATGGACATCAGTTAGATTTAGATAAATGATCAATTGAGTGGTTAGAAAAACGTTGAAGCCTCATTAATTAATGGGGCTTTTTTATATCTAAGTAATAATTGTTAATCTTAATGATAAATATTTGCATTTATATTTGTTTTTAGTATATTACGCAAATAAAAATAATTATCATTAATACTTCCTAACAAGAAAGGCAGGTTAATGACTAAAATTCATTTGCTCAACAAGGATGATTCATGAATCACGTCAACATTACTCGGAATTTACTTACTGCATCACTATTTGTTTTACCTACTTTTTCCTATGCAGCAACTCAATCTGAAGTAGTCGAACATTACGCAGATATCGCTCATGCGGTTTATAGCGATGCATTAACCACAGCACAATCGCTTGATACCACGTTAAATGCTTTTTTAGCGAACCCTTCAGAGAAAACACTAGAGCAAGCAAAAATCGCATGGAAAGCCGCTCGTGTTCCTTACCAACAATCCGAAGTTTTTCGTTTTGGTAACCCAGTGGTTGATGATTGGGAAGGGCAATTAAATGCATGGCCACTTGATGAAGGGTTGATTGATTATGTGGCTGATGATTACCAATACGAATTAGGTAATGATGGCGCCAAAGCAAATATTGTCTCTTCTGAAAGCATTAAAATCGGAGCAGAAACAATTGATGTTACCGACATTAAAGCCGATCACTTAGCTGCTCTTAATGAGTTAGGTGGATCTGAAGCGAATGTAGCAACTGGTTACCATGCGATTGAATTTCTTCTATGGGGTCAAGATCTCAATGGAACGAATGCCGGAGCTGGTGAGCGTCCTTATACGGATTATGCCATCGGTTCGGCATGTACGAACGGTAATTGTGAGCGTCGTGCTGAATATTTAAAAGCGGCGTCTGAATTATTGATCAGTGATTTGTCTTGGATGGAAAAACAGTGGAAAGAAGGCGAGACAAATTACCGAGCAGAACTACTGGCAGAGTCTTCAAAGCAAGGTCTTCGTAAAATGCTATTTGGTATGGGCTCTTTGTCTTTAGGTGAGCTTGCTGGTGAGCGTATGAAGGTAGCATTAGAGGCTAACTCGACAGAAGATGAGCATGATTGTTTTTCTGATAACACGCATAACTCTCATTATTATAATGAACAAGGCATCTACAATGTTTATACCGGTACATACAAACGTACGGATGGAACAACATTAGCAGGCCCAAGTATTCATGAATTGGTGGCTCAAAAAGACAAAAAAGCGGCCAAAGAGATCCAACAACAGTTTGATCAAGCTCGCGAGCAAGTGAAAACATTGGTGATTTCTGCAGAAGAAAACAATCAACATTTTGATCAACTCATTGCTGCAAATAATGCGGCAGGGAATGCATTGGTTAATCAATCGATTATGGCATTAGTGACTCAAACGGCGTCGATTGAGCGTGCGGCTAATATCATTGGCATTACAAGCTTAAATCCTGATACCGCGGATCATGAGTTTTAATTTACGACTCTTTATTCGGTAACGTTGTACCTAGGCTCAATTACTTTTCTTCCCCGAGAAAGTGATTGAGCCGTTTTTCGTTTAACCATTGGTTAATTATTGCTAATGAATATCAGGATCTTAGATATCATGAAATCTTCAGTCGCTGGAACGCTTCTTCTGCTTATCGTTACTTCTTTTTCTGTGCATTCTTCTGATGTTGCTTCTGGAGGAAAAACCAGTGTGCGAAAAGAAGGGGCAAATGCGTTTTCTTTACCTGCCGCCAATCTTCCAATGAGTAAGCGTTTAGATTTTAGTGTGGGCAACAGCTTTTTTCGTAACCCTTGGGTGCAAGCCCCTGCATCAACGGATGCTAGAGATGGATTAGGTCCATTATTCAATACTAACGGTTGTCAAAATTGCCATATTAAAGATGGTCGAGGTCATGCACCAAGAGAAGGGGATACTAATGCCGTTTCAATGCTGGTGCGTTTAAGTATTCCTGCATTAACACCGGAGCAGAAAAAACGCGTAATTATTGAGGGTGTTATTCCTGAACCTATCTATGGCGGACAGTTACAAGATTTTTCGTTGTCTGGTGCAAAGCCTGAGGGCCAGATACACATTACTTACAGTGAAAAGAAAGTGCAGCTGTCTGATGGTGACGTTGTCACTCTTCGTAAACCGAACTTATCTATTAAAGAGTTAGCTTATGGGGAGATGGATAAAAATGTGCTGATGTCTGCACGGGTTGCACCACCCATGATTGGCTTAGGATTACTAGAGTCAATTCCTGAATCAACGATCCTAGAGTTTGCAAAGAAACAGCAGCAGGACAATAACGGCATCTCAGGGAAAGCGAATCGTGTATGGGATGTAAAAAACGAAGCATTGGTTTTAGGTCGATTTGGCTGGAAAGCCGGCCAACCGAGTTTAATGCAACAAAATGCGGCGGCATTTAATGGTGATCTTGGATTAACCAGTAATTTATTCCCGAAAGATGATTGCACTCAAGCTCAAACTATTTGTGAAAAGCTACCCCATGGCGGTACGCCAGAAGTGAGTGATAAGATCCTAAACTTTGTTGAATTTTATTCACAACATCTTGCTGTTCCTATTCGTCGTAATGTAAAGGATCCTCAAGTGATCGCCGGTCAAAGAATCTTTAAAGACATTGGATGTGAAAGTTGCCATCAGTCGAATATTAAAACAGCCAATATTACGAACAGACCTGCATTGTCGAATCAAACCATTCATCCTTACACCGATATGTTATTGCATGATATGGGGGAAGGGCTCTCTGATAATCGTCCCGAATTTTTAGCGGATGGACAAGAGTGGAGAACGCCACCGTTATGGGGGTTAGGTTACTTACAAGAAGTGAATGGGCATACAGAGATGTTGCATGATGGGCGTGCTAGAAACGCCCTTGAAGCCATTCTATGGCACGGTGGTGAAGCGCAGCAAAGCCGTGATGATGTCGTCAAACTATCAACCCAAGATCGTAACGCATTATTAGCGTTTTTAGCGTCGCTATAGGGATTAGCTATGAAACCTCTTTATTTATTATTCGTCTCCGTGGTTTTTTTAACGGCTTGTCAAAGTACAACGAGTGAGCAACCAGATTCCATTCAAATGGTCGATCATGTTTATTTTATTGAAAAACAATCGGCTGAGCGTTTAGCGGCTTCAAGCCAACGATTGGCGGTTAAGTTTGCGGCTTATTGCACTAGTGGACAGCATAAAGGTGAGTTAACTGAACAATGGCAACAAACAATGGAAGCGTGGATGGCTTTACAAGGACAAGAGAGAGGTCCTGAGTCAGCATTATCATTAAATTGGAATATGCAATTCTGGCCTGATAAGAAAAACACCACAGGTAGAAAAATGAGCCAATTGCTGACTAAAGATCAAGAGTGGAATATCCCGGAGATCCAACAGCAAAGTGTGACAACTCAAGGATTAGGGGCGATAGAGTGGTTGTTATTTGATGATGCCTCAACGTTACCAAGTGAAGGTTCGTGCGAATTAGGCAGTGCAATAACGAGTAACTTTTCATTAAACGCTCAGAAAATAGCACAAGCGTGGCAAACTAACCCGTGGGACGAAGTAGATGAAACCATGTGGTTAAATGAATACGTTGCGTTGCTTGCGAATCAACTTGATTACAGTATGAAAAAAATAAGCAGACCGTTAGCCAAAATAGGTCAACCGAGACCTTATTTTTCTGAGGCATGGCGTTCAGAAACCTCATTATTTATGCTGGAAAAAAATGTTGAAGCAATGCAGGCGTTGTATTTAGCAAATGGTTTCGGATTAGATCATCATTTGAGAATGGAAGGGCATGTAGATTTAGCGGATCGTATTGTTGATCATTTTTCATCTACGTTAGAAACGTGGCCTGAAAGTCCTTCTTTATTTACGACATTACAAAGTAAACCTGGATACCAACAAACCCTCTCTTTATACAATAAGTTAGAGTATTTGAAATACTTAATCCACGAAGAAGTCGCCATCGAATTGAACATCGCAATAGGATTTAATGCCACTGATGGAGATTAATAAGCAAAGACGGAGCTTATTGAAAGGTGGTGTTGGGGTGGTTACGTTGTCCCCTTGGTTAGCCGCTTGCTCTGGAATCAATACTCATGAGAAAAATGGTTCGCCATCACTGATCTCTTGTGCTCGTACTGCTAATGGGCACTTTAATGCGATTGTGGCTGACAGCGAGGGACTTCCTATTCATGCTATTTCTTTACCTGAAAGAGGGCATGGTGTTGCGATAAGCCCTGATGGTTCGCTCGCGGTTGCGTTTGCTCGTAGGCCCGGCAGTTATATGCAATTGTTTACTGTTAAAACGGGTGAGAGTTTTTCAATTACCGCGGCGATGCCTAATCGCTATTTTTATGGTCACGGTGTGTTTTCTTCTGATGGTAAGACGTTGTATGTCACTGAGGGAGAGAAAGAGACCAGTAAGGGAATTGTAGGTGTTTACCACCTTTCAAATAACCAATTAACGAAAGTGCATGAATTTACCGATTTTGGAATTGGTCCTCACGAAATTATAAAAGTCGATGACACCACATTGGCCATTGGGGTTGGTGGTGTGCATACCAAAGACAGAGAGCCTATGAATATTGAAACGATGATTCCTGCATTGGTGTATCTGTCGACGGTTACAGGGGAGGTCCTTGAAAGCGTAGGGCTTCCAGATCATAAGTTAAGTATTCGTCATTTATCATTAGCGGATGATGGGCGAGTATTGTGCGGACAACAATATCGTGGGGAACCCGAAGATGGTATGCCGTTAGTGGCCATCCATGAACGTGGTAAACCGTTAGTTCAATTAAATGCAGAACCAGAAGAATGGCTTAGATTTAATCATTACATTGCCAGTATCGCCGTATTGGGTGAGCACGTGATTGCAACGTCTCCTAGAGGGAATTGCTATGGTGTATGGGATTTAAAACAAAATGCTTTGGTTGAGATTGTGACTTTAGTTGATGCCTCTGGGGTGGTGGTAAGTCGTAATTATAAAGATATTCCACGGTGGTATATTAGTTCAGGTGCCGGAAAGGTGGTTGGGCGAACCGAAAGTGGCGAGGTTGAAAGCCATCAAACAACGGTGATGTGGGATAATCATTGGAGTAAAATTCTGGTCTGAATACCACTTAAATAATAGTCATGTTATTCTTAGGATAATTTATTTAAGAAGAGATAAACATGAGCTTACAATATCAAATTATTCCGGTTACGGCTTATGAGCAAAACTGCTCTATTGTTTGGTGTGATGAAACAATGAAAGGTGTGGTGGTTGATCCTGGTGGTGATGTAGACCTTCTAAAACAAGCGATAGACGCATTGAATATCGATGTGGTTAGTTTGGTATTAACTCATGGTCACCTAGACCATGTTGGTGGCACAGAGCCTTTAGCTGCATTAACGGGTGCTCCAATTATTGGTCCGCATAAAGAAGATGAATTTTGGTTACAAGGGCTTCCAAGTCAAAGTCAACGATTTGGTTTTCCACATACTGATGCGTTTGAACCCAATCAATGGTTAGAGGAAGGCGATATTGTTGAATTTGGTAATCAAGCACTGCATGTGCTGCATACTCCGGGTCATACTCCCGGTCATGTAATACTGTTTAATCAAGAAGCTAAGATGGCATTTGTTGGTGATGTATTGTTTAAAGGTGCGATTGGTCGTTCTGATTTCCCTAAAGGTGATTACGAAACATTAATTGCATCAATTAAAACAAAACTGTGGCCTTTAGGTAATGAGATGAAATTTGTACCGGGACATGGACCTGAGTCTACGTTTGGTTATGAACGTAAAACAAATCCATTTGTAGCGGATGAATTGCCTCTTTGGTAAGTATTTTGGCAAAAGTGCCGCACTTTTCGCCATACAGTGCAGCCATGCCTATAAATATTGCGCGTTTTTTGGTATAAAACGCGCTTCGCCAATTCCGATACAACTATTTGAGTTTCATTTTAGGGATTGACATCTTTTTTCCGCTATCGTTTTCGAGCTTTATTGCTTTAAAATAGATATAGCGCAACGGAGTTTAAGTTTCATGAAAATTGCTCACAAACGTAAAGTACAGTCAAAGCTGCATAAACGCATTAAAGCAACTACACCAAAAACTGAAGTGAAAAAAGCAGTTAAACCTGCAAAAGTAGCTAAACCAGTTGAGAAAAAAGTGGAAGCAGTAGTTGTTGCAGCACCTACAGTGGCAGCAGTAGCGACGGACATCGCTCTAACGCCAAAGCAAAAGGCTGTATTTGATATTGTTTGCCAGAATCCTGAAGGTATCAATTCAAAAGAGATTGGCGTAGCAGCTGGTCAAGAAGAAGCAAAAGCGGCAGCATGGGCGACAGGTGGCTTGAAAAAGCTAGTTGAAGAAAACCTTGTTGTACGTGAACAACTTGCTGGTAATAAAGTAATTTACAAAGCAGCGTAATGTTTTAGTAAGTAGCTTTAAGACACAAAAAAGCCGAGATTGCCTCGGCTTTTTTGTGTCTGTAACTTTGTGTTTGTAATCTAACTAAGCTAAGCATTCTAATTAACATAAACACCAGATTATTTTCTTTGTTAAAATCAGACTCATATGACATTAATTAGATGAGCGATTTATTCTGTCGCGATTAATCATTAAAAATGAAAAGATAACGACTGGAATCAGGATTAGGTTAGGGCGAATTTTAGATATAAAAAAAGACACCGCTTAGGATGTCTTCTTTTGAGTGTCGATACGCTTAGAATTTTAATTTAACTTCAAGGCCGACAAATTGGTCGGTGTAAGGCATGCCTGCATCATAAGCAAATTGTGCAGCATCACCATTACTAAACCAAGCATTATAAGCAAGGTTAACTTCAGTATCTCCACCCCATGCATCGGTTACCCAATAATGAATATGACCCACTGGGTTTAAGAAGAATAAGCTGACGCTACCTAATGTGTCTGATCCTAATACTTCGCCACCATTTGCAGTGATACTAAGCTCTTGTTGCAGCATTAGTTCACCAACAACGGCACCAAAGAAAGGCGTTACAAATAAATCTTGAATTGATGGGACTTCAGCAAATGCTTCTACACCATATTCCCAGAAAAAAGTAGACATCGTTGTTGAGTATAGGAATGATTCAAATTCATTAAAACCGGCATGTCGAGCTGCGGTATAGTACACACCACCAAAATAAGGGTGCATTACATAGTTTAAGAAATGCTCATCTTTATCCCAAACCGGACCCGCAGTGACATTATCTTTCCATTTAGAGCCAAGACCTTTAAGACTTGAATCTTCAGAATCCCATTTAGTGATACTTTCTGGTAGAAATGTCATTAAACCAACAGTGGCGACACTTAAGCCAAGGATTGTATAGGATTGCGCGAGTAAGTAATCCCAATCTCTTTGATCAGATACGCGTAGATAATGGGGGACTTGTTCTGTCGCGAAATCGTTATTATCCGCTTTTTTTGATGGCGTCACATCACCCGCTAATCGTACCGGGGAGAAATCAAATGAAGCCGCAGAGCAATAGCTTGAATAAATGTTGCTAGAACAATCACTTTTATAATCGATGTCATAAGCGCTGTTAGTATCAAGTGCAAATGCTTGTGTTGACGCAGTGCACCCTAAAAGCAAACTGGCTATTGCTTGTTTTTTCACTGAAAGTCCTTAACTATATTAAATACGAGCTAGGTCACAATTATCTACTATTAGAAATAAAATGCAAAACATAAAAGTAAAAACACTCATAAAAACGAGTGTTTATAACTTTTAATGATAGTTCAGACTTCGGTTAATAAAACTATTATTAGGTATTATATTTAGAGTGATACCATTATTTGGCAGCCAATTATTGTTACTCCAAGGATGACCGCTACGATTAACCCTAAGTTCTTGCTTGCTACTTGGTAATGAGTACCTGTATGTACTTTTCGTGCAGAAAGAACCAAAGCAACAGGCAAGAATAACGCTAAAATAACAAGTGCAATAGCGGCATACCCTAGTGCCATAATAAATCCTTGTGGATAAAACAAAGCAAATAACAAGGGAGGTGTGTAAGTTAGTAATGCCGTAATAATGGTAGATTGTTGCCATTTTTTAGATGAGTCACGTAAAAAGTCAAACAATCCAAGACTGACTCCTATAAATGACGTGATCAAAGCGAGATCGGCAAATAAGGACAAGGCTTGTTGAATGTAAGCTTTATCTATCGAGTTTTGAATCGTCGTTATGAAGGCTGTTAAGCTATTTATTGTTGAGAATTCACTTTGCGACAATAGACCAAGTGTAATGCCTTGCCAAAAAAGGTAAATGACAAGTGGAATTGATGATCCAACCAATAAACTGATTTTAATTTTCTTAATATCAAGTTCTAAGTATTTCACTATCGAAGGAATACTTCCGTGGAAACCAAAAGAGGTAAACACAACAGGTAAGGCCGTAATGAAGACGCCTTGTTCAACCGGTAATGCTAATAAGTACTCGCCACTAATATTCGGGGTTAAGAAGAAGAGTATTGCAATTAGCATTACGATTTTTAAGCTAAATAACCCACGATTAATAAAATCGACGGTTTTTGTGCCTAGTGAAATAATGAACGCGATAATAAGGGTGAATAGAATCGTTGAGCTCGTTTTCGATAATGAAATAAAAGAAAGTTGATTAATTTTGGTGTGAAATTGCTCACTGCCTCCGGCAATGTAAGCGGCACATAAAGCGTAAAAAAGAAAAAGCATCGAAAAGGTAGCCAGTCGTTGTCCATTCTTTCCCAGAAACTGCAAAGCTAAACTGTGCAATGTTGCTGAACGATCACTGTGCTGATGAACTTCTAGCATCAGCAAACTCGTATAGCTCATCACTGCCCAAATGGCTATCATTAATACACTTGCTGTAAAGAATCCAAGACTTGCGGAGACTAATGGCAAGGCTAGCATGCCTGCACCGATAGTCGTTCCTGCAATTATAAGTGAACTTCCGAATACTTTTGACTTCATAGACTGTCTCTTTTCTTCTGTAATACTTTGTTAGTGATGCGAATGTACTGCCTATTTATCTCTAATTCAAATTATTGTAAAAATAAGAATACACTAGGTGTAAACTTTTAATTACAAAGTGTTGGGTTGGCTTTAATAACGTTAATATTTACTCAACATCATAGTTTTTGAATAGCCTAATGTGATAAATTAGAGACAATTATAGAAATATCAAAGAGGAAAAGTGCATGTTGCAAATTGCAATGATCAGCACAGGAGAGGAAGTCTTACATGGCGACATTGTTGACACCAATGCAGCATGGATGTCTCAGTTATTTTATCAGCATGGGTTTAAGTTATCTAACCGCTCAACGGTTGGGGATAACATAGATTCATTGGTTTCTGAAATTCAGCATCAAAGCCAAAATGCCTCTATTGTGATTGTAAATGGGGGTTTAGGCCCTACCTCTGATGATATTTCTGGTGAAGCGGCAGCGAAAGTAATGAATTGCCCACTTGTGATGTCACAATATTGGCTAGATCGTATGCAGGCTCGTTATTTAGAGCAGGGTAAAGAGATGCCACGGAGTAACATTAAACAAGCAATGTTACCTGAAGGTGCTCAGTTGATTGAGAACCCTGTTGGTACTGCGTGTGGTTTCTTCATTGAATTAAATAAAACAATCGTTATTTTTACTCCAGGCGTCCCATCGGAGTTTAAAGTAATGGTTGAGCATCAAATCTTGCCACGTATGAAACAATGGCATCCAATGACTGAAGCGTCTGAATGCAGCCGATTGTTTACGTTTGGTTTATCAGAATCGGGTATTCAGGATAAGCTTCAAAGTGTACGACTTCCGTATGGTTTTGAAATTGGATACCGATCTTCGTTACCTTTTATTGAAGTGAAATTATTTGGTCCGGCAAATCATGATGGACGGTTCCCTACGTTAGAGACGATATATCATCTTCTAGGGGACAATGTTGTTAGTGTTGATGAGTCAATGCTCCCTAATGTAGGTGCATTACTGTCTGAATTTATGCTGAACTTTACGGTTGCGGAGCAGGCGACGGGTGGGTGGTTAACCAATTGGTTGCAAGAAGATGAACAAATTCGTTCTTGCATGAAGCAGGGTTGGATTTTATCTTCTAAAATTGATCAGCAAATGGCAGGGCAAGATCCACTGGCTGCTGCTTTAGCACTGGCGGCGGCAACACGAGAGAGAACTCAAACGTCAATAGGTTTAGCTTCTGGTCCTATGTTTAATGGCAAAGTTGCTGTTGCATTGTCAACGGCTTATGGCGAATGGGGACAGTTAATCAGCCTAAAGCGTGATTATAATTATAATGATATGCGTTCATTAGTCTCGACACTTATGTTAGATATGCTGCGTCGTTGTTTAGAAAAGAAACCGATGTTTGGTCAATATGAATCGATAAATCGTGAATCAGAAATTTACGTACCACAGAGTGCGTTATAGCTTAACGTATTGGTGTGCTTGATAACCTAATAATGCGATCCTAGAAGGGTCGCTTTTTTTATGCTTTTTTTGCGAGAGTTTGGAACGTAAGATCGTCGATAACAAGATCTGTTTTTGCTGTACAAACGCAAGGCAATATTTCATTAGGGGCTAAAAAAGCAAGTGGGAACGTAGAGTAACTGACTTCTCCAGACACTAACGTGCACCGGCAAGTGCCACAATCACCGTTACGGCAGTGTGATTCGACGACCATGCCTTGTTGTTCCATCACTTCTAGCAACGAAATATTTGGTTGGTTGGTGATCGTTATAGTTTTATTTATATGTATTTTCATTGTTTGATTAAGGATGATAAAAATAGATTAGTGACTATAACATAGTTTAAAAATGAATTAATGCCTTAAGGTTTCAGCGTTTAATTTGGTAAATTGAGACCGCTCACAAAACTGATTTCGGCCGTTTCGCTTTGCATGGTAAAGCGCTTTATCTGATTCATCAATCAATTGATTTAGCGTGATATTTTTTTCATTATCAGATAAATAAGCAATGCCAACTGACGCTGAAACGTAGGTTGAGCACGTTGAGTTTTTATGTGGAATTTGCAGAGATGTAAGCTCTTCAAGCATACAAGATAGTTTATGCTGTGTTTTTTCTTGATCAATACCTTCTAATAAAGCAAAAAACTCATCCCCACCATAGCGGTAGACATTTGTGGTTAAGCTGTAAAAATATTTTTTGATGATATTACTGACTTGAATTAATACCTCGTCGCCAGCAACGTGCCCATAAGTATCGTTGTATTCTTTATAATGGTCGATATCAATCATTACCCCTGTGAAGTATTTTATTTTTTGAGACATTAATTGATGAAAATGAATGTCTAGGGATTTTCTATTCCAAACTTGCGTAAGGTGATCGGTTTGAGATAACGCTAAAAGTTGTTGTCTGTTTTGTTGATTTTCAAGTGATATAGAGATGTAGCTAATCAGTTGAGAAAATAACTCAAAATGAAAGGCTTGGTATTGGTAGCTCTCTTTTGCTTGAATTGTAAATACCGCATTTACTTCATTATTAATAAAAATAGGGGCAAACATCGCAGAGTGAAAGTTAACTTTTTTATTGCAGCTATCTCCCAGTAAGGCTATTTTTTCTTCACAAGTCATGTGATTAAAATAAAATGGGGTCGCGGTACTAATACAATAGCTCATGTAAGTTGCTTCTTTATCACAATGAGTGACATAAGGAGCGTCTACAATAGTAGAGTCATCTAAATAATGAATGACTATCTCATTTCTATGTTGTTCGTAAAACCCCAATGCGAGAGTGTCTGTTTGAAATAATGAAGAAAGGTCATGTTGTATCTTTGGTAAGATACTTTGTATATCAGTCGAGGTACTAATATATTGGCCAATTTTATTAATAACCGCCAGATTGTCTGATAAGGCTTTCATTGTACTTAATTCAAGTTTAGTGGTGTTTAAACGATATAATTGTTGTAGGTACTCATTTTCGCGTTTTAGGAGTTCACGTCTTGAATTAAGAAGAGAGGAGGTGAGTGTTTTATAGTGCTCCTCTCTAATTGTAATATCTTTAATATCTTGAATTCTAAGTAGAATGATATCGTTGAAACCATCAATTAATTTATCACTCTCTAACGATTTAGCAATGACTAACCCCTGTTGAATATAATCATCAAGGGCATCAAATTTATTGTTACTCGTAAGAAAATGGCAATATTCTAAAATCATTTCTGATAGATAATAATCGTTGTTAGATGCTTTCATATTTTCAATTGAAAGTAGGTGGTACTCTTCTGCTTTGTCACCGTCTTCTTGGCTGCCTGCAATCTCTGCATTAATTTTATAATAAAAACCTAAGTATCTGGCTTCATTTTTTATTACTGGGTACAAAGAAGATAAAATTATTTCGGCTTCTGAAAAGTGGAATTGTTTGGCTTTAATTTCTGCAATATTAAACAGAGGGAGCGCGGCTGATCCTTGAGGACCATATTGTTTTAAGGTCTCTGCGGCGGAAGATAAATAAGTGAGTGCTTCAGTGAAGTTACCAAGCTGACGAAAAATATCCCCAATATTATTTTTAATAATAGCGCAGATATAATGATCGCAAAATTGTTGTGATTTTTCTGCTTTCGTTAAAAATTTATTCGCATAGAAATAATTACCGAGCATGCCATAAAGGGTGCCAATATTATAATGGCAAAAGCAGATCAAAAATTCTTGGTTGGTTTGTTGAGCAAGACTGATCGCATCAAAAAAAGTACTGATAGCGGCGATGAGTTTACCTGTTCTAGCTTGCATATAGGCTGTGAAAATTAATTCAAATTCCTGAGGAATCAATCGATTTAGCTTCGATGCTTCCACTTCAATCGTGTTGAGTTGAAATTGCAATTGTTGCTTTGATGATGCCATTGGCAGTTGGCGTACTTGCTCAAGTAAGTAACCATTCCATTGATTAATAGCCATAATTTCAATCTATAGTCCTTGTATAATTACAAGATATTATGTCATAAGGGTAGGGTTACATGAAGTGATGTCTCATTTTTTGGTGGGGTTAGTATGATTTTTGTGCGCTTTATCATTGTTGTAAATAAGATATAAAAAAGCCGAGTTAATTAACTCGGCTAATATGCAGATGAAAGATTTCAAATTAGAGTTCGAAATCCCCTAAATCATCGGCACTCACGTCATTATCAATTTGTCCAACAAGGTATGAACTGATTTCTGTTTCTTGTGGCGCAACCTGTACATTATCAGAGCTTAACCATGAGTTAATCCAAGGAATAGGATTCTGAGTTGCACCATCGTAAGCGCCTGATAGTCCAACAGCCTTCATACGTAAATTTGTAATATATTCTACGTATTGGCATAGAATATCCTTGTTTAAACCAATCATAGAGCCGTCTTTAAATAGGTAATTAGCCCATTCTTTTTCTTGCTCTGCTGCGGCTTTAAATAAGTCGAAACAGTCTTGTTCACATTCTGCCGCGATTTCTACAAATTCAGGATCATCTTGACCGGTACGAAGTAGATTTACCATATGCTGAGTACTGGTTAGATGAAGGGCTTCATCACGAGCAATCAGTTTGATTATTTTTGCATTTCCTTCCATTAATTTGCGTTCTGCAAAAGCAAAAGAACAAGCAAAACTTACGTAGAAACGAATGGCTTCGAGTGCATTTACCGACATCAAGCAAAGATACAACGTTTTCTTTAATTCACGTTTTGAAACGATAATTTCTTCACCGTTGACAGTATGAGTGCCTTCGCCAAAGCGGTGGTAATCGTTAGTGGCTTGAATCAGGTTATCGTAATAATGAGCAATGTCTTTTGCGCGCTTTAGGATTTCTTCATTTTCAACAATATCATCAAAGATAATGGCTGGGTCATTCACTATATTACGAACAATATGTGTGTATGAACGTGAGTGAATCGTTTCAGAAAAAGACCATGTTTCGATCCATGTTTCTAGTTCAGGAAGAGAAACTAAAGGAAGTAGGGCAACATTAGGGCTACGACCTTGAATTGAATCAAGCAGTGTTTGGTATTTAAGGTTACTGATGAATATATGTTGTTCATGTTCAGGTAAATTATTGTAATCAATGCGATCACCAGAAACATCAACTTCTTCAGGACGCCAGAAAAAGGAAAGTTGCTTTTCGATCAGTTTTTCAAATACTTGAAATTTTTGTTGATCATATCGAGCAACGTTTACAGAATTACCCAAAAACATTGGTTCTTTTAATTGATCGTTTTTTTCTTGTCGAAAAGTACTGTACGCCATGTAAACCTCAATCTTATGAAAGCCAAAAGAATGCAAGGGCTTTCTGTTTCTTACTATTATAATAGCAATGCCTATCAATACATAGATTCGTATTTATGGGCGTTGATATGAATGATTAAAAAATGAATAAGCCCGCAATGAAAGCGGGCTAAATATTGAAGGGGCTATTTATATTTTACAGCCGCCGCCTTCACAATCATCATCTTGAGCTAAATCGCCTTGTGAATCGCTCGCGCCATCACGGGTGTTATGGTAGTACAATGTTTTTAGACCTAGCTTATAAGCCGTTAACAAGTCTTTAAGCAATAGCTTCATTGGTACTTTGCCATTTGGCTGACTGTTTGGATCATAGTTTGTATTCGCTGAAATTGCTTGGTCGACAAATTTCTGCATGATACCGACTAATTGCAAGTAGCCATCATTAGAGCCGATGTTCCAAAGTAGCTCATAATTATCTTTTAAGTTCAAATAATCAGGAACAACTTGCTTTAAAATGCCATCTTTTGATGCTTTGATTGATACAAAACCACGTGGTGGTTCAATGCCATTCGTAGCATTTGAGATTTGTGAAGAGGTTTCAGACGGCATCAATGCAGATAACGTTGAGTTGCGTAAACCGTGAGTTTTAATGTCTGAACGTAATTCTTCCCAATCTAAATGTAATTCTTCACTACATATATTATCGATGTCTTTTTTGTAAGAATCGATAGGTAAGATACCTTGAGCATAGGTAGTTTCATTGAAAGCAGGACAAGCGCCTTGTTCTTTCGCTAAATTTACAGATGCTTTTAGAAGATAGAATTGAATTGCTTCAAACGTTTTATGCGTTAATCCGTTTGCACTGCCATCAGAGTACTTAACGCCATTTTTTGCTAGGTAATAAGCGTAGTTAATAACCCCTACACCTAACGTACGACGGTTCATTGTTGATTTGTAAGCTGCTGGTAATGGGTAGTCTTGGTAATCAAGAAGTGCATCAAGAGCACGTACCGCTAATTCAGCTAATTCTTCAAGCTCTTCTAATTTCTCTATTGCACCTAGGTTAAATGCAGACAGAGTACATAATGCAATTTCACCTTCTTCGTCATTAACGTGTGTTAGTGGCTTAGTTGGTAGAGCAATTTCTAAACATAAGTTAGATTGGCGAATTGGAGCAACACTTGGGTCGAATGGGCTGTGTGTATTACAGTGATCGACGTTTTGAATGTAGATACGGCCTGTTGAAGCACGTTCTTGCATTAGTAACGAGAACAACTCAATCGCTTTAATTGTTTCACGCTTAATTGATGTGTCTTGTTCGTATTTAAGATACAGGCGCTCGAACTCTACTTGGTCAGCAAAGAAAGCCTCGTACATACCAGGAACATCAGAAGGTGAAAATAAGCTGATGTGTTCCCCTTTAATTAGGCGAGTATACATAAGCTTGTTAATTTGAACGCCGTAATCCATATGACGAACACGGTTTTCTTCAACGCCACGGTTATTTTTAAGAACCAATAATGATTCTACTTCGCGGTGCCAAATAGGGTAAAACAAGGTTGCAGCGCCGCCACGAACACCACCTTGAGAACAACATTTTACCGCTGTTTGGAAGTATTTATAGAATGGAATACAACCAGTATGGAATGCTTCACCGTCACGAATTTCAGAGCCAAGTGCACGAATACGACCGGCATTGATGCCAATACCTGCACGTTGTGATACGTAGCGTACAATAGAGCCAGCCGTTGCATTGATTGAATCAAGGCTATCATCACATTCAATTAGAACGCATGAACTAAATTGACGTGTTGGCGTACGAACACCAGACATAATCGGTGTTGGTAACGATATTTTAAATTTAGAGGTTGCGTCGTAGAAACGTTGAATGTAATCCAGACGAGTATCTTTTGGATATTTAGCAAATAAGCACGCCGCAACTAAAATATAAAGGAATTGAGCACTTTCGTAGATCGCGCCCGTTACGCGGTTTTGTACGAAGTATTTCCCTTCTAGTTGTTTAACAGCAGCGTAAGAGAAATCCATATCACGGCTGTGATCGATCATTTGATCCATCAAGTCGAATTCGGCTTCTGTGTAATCTTCTGTAATGTGCTTGTCGTATTTACCTAATTCGATCAGGTTATTGACGTGCTTAAATAGCGTTGGTGGCTCAAATTGGCCATACGCTTTTTTACGAAGATGGAAAACAGACAAACGAGCAGCGAGGTATTGGTAATCTGGCGTTTCTTCAGAGATAAGGTCGGCCGCTGCTTTGATGATGGTTTCATGAATGTCAGATGTCTTCATGCCTTCATAAAACTGGATGTGGGATTTCATTTCAACTTGTGAAACAGAAACATTATCCAGATTTTCAGCAGCCCAGGTGATCACTTTATGGATCTTTTCTAAATTGATCTTTTCTGTGGTGCCATTTCGCTTAGTAACGGTAAGCTGTGGGGTCATTTGTCTACTTTTCCTTAAAATGAAGAATAAACAACGAAATATGTAATTTTTGTAATTTTCGTTGTTGTTTTGTGATCAAACTCTATTTTAGTGAAAATTAGAATAAACACTACATATAGGGGGTAATCATTAGTTAGATACAAGATAGTGATTATTTGCAAAAGGATCAAGTCAGGAAATGAGACAGTCTTGTGAATAACCTCTTAATAAAAAAAAACAGTAAGTAACTACTAACCGAGTCAGATTAGCTATATCAAGCTATCAGAAATAGTGGATTTAATAATGGTTGAGAAGTAAGCAGCTGAAAAAATATTTCTCTTGATTTTTGTGGTTTTGGTGGATCTCTGTTTATCGAAAAAAATTGCTGATTTGTTGTTCTAAAATGTGATGTCGTGAGAAAAAGAGTAGGGGATAAAATGATAGGAGCGGCGTAGAAAGAAAAAGCTCTTTATTTACATTAAGAATAAATAAAGAGCCTGAATTTTACAGTGTTGTATGAATGATGTAATTAACATCAACATTTGTGCCTAATGAATAAGCGTCTGTTAATGGATTGTAATGAAGGCCAGTGATCCCACGCTCTTGTAATGCCGTTTGATCGAGCATTTTTAATAATTCAGAAGGGCGGATGAACTTATCATGATCATGAGTGCCTTTTGGGACCAATTTAAGAACGTGTTCTGCGCCAACAATAGCAAATAGATAGGATTTGATATTGCGGTTTAAGGTAGAGAAGAATACATGCCCACCCGGTTTTACCATTTTAGCGCAAGCACGAATCACAGATAAAGGGTCTGGTACATGCTCTAGCATTTCCATGCAGGTTATTACATCGTATGTTTCAGGGTATTCTTCTGCGTGCTGCTCGGCAGTAGATTGAATGTATTCTAACGTAGTACCCGTTTCTAATGCATGAAGACGAGCGACAGTTAGAGGCTCTTTCCCCATGTCCAATCCAATAACTTCTGCACCTTGCTTCGCCATACTCTCAGCTAAAATACCGCCGCCACAACCAACATCTAATACTTTTTTACCAAATAGACCATTGGCGTTGGTCAACACATAATTAAGGCGTAATGGATTGATTTGATGTAGAGGTTTAAATTCACCTTCAAAATCCCACCAACGGGAGGCCATATCTTCAAATTTTTTGATTTCTGCTGGATCGACATTTAACTGCTGAGTCATAATTCACATTCCTTTTTTATCTTCCTTTCATTATATACAAAAAAAATAAGAAAGAGAGCCTTTAAAATGGTGCTTTTTTCATCAATTTGTTTAGGTTTTTCAAGAATATGATGGGTTGATTTGTGACTTGCTCCCGATTTCGTAGGATTCTTAAGCTTAAGAGTGATTTTGCGAATTAAAACGATGCGAAATAGAAGCGTTATGTGCTATATTTTGCAATCTTGCACGTTTATCAGTATCAATTACTTTATCTTTATAGATAGTATGATTGGTAAAGTAATTGATATTGATACGACAGAACTAATTGAGGGATATTGGCTCTATGAGCGATCTTGCTAAAGGGATCACGCCCGTAAATATTGAAGATGAGCTTCGAGGTTCATACCTAGACTACGCGATGTCAGTAATCGTTGGTCGTGCTCTTCCAGATGTGCGTGATGGTCTAAAACCTGTACACCGCCGTGTTTTATTCGCGATGGATGTATTAGGTAATGATTGGAATAAACCATATAAAAAATCTGCCCGTGTAGTCGGCGACGTAATTGGTAAGTATCACCCACATGGTGATAGTGCTGTATACGACACGATAGTACGTATGGCGCAGCCGTTCTCACTACGCTATATGCTTGTTGATGGCCAAGGTAACTTTGGTTCTATCGATGGTGACTCTGCTGCGGCAATGCGTTATACCGAAGTTCGTATGTCGAAAATTGCCCACGAATTGTTGGCCGATTTAGACAAAGAAACCGTCGATTACGTTCCTAACTATGATGGTACAGAACAGATCCCTGCGGTATTACCTACTCGTGTGCCTAACTTATTAGTTAATGGTTCATCAGGTATCGCAGTTGGTATGGCAACTAATATACCTCCTCATAACTTAACTGAAGTGGTTAATGGTTGTTTAGCATTCATCGAGAATGAAGATATTACTATCGATGAGCTAATAAACTACATTCCAGGTCCTGACTTTCCGACAGCTGCATTAATCAGTGGTCGTAAAGGCATCGTTGATGCATATAAAACAGGCCGCGGTAAAGTTTACATGCGTTCTAAAGCAAATATCGAAGCGGACAAAAATGGTAAAGAAACCATTATTGTTACTGAGATCCCTTATCAAGTTAACAAAGCACGTGTGATCGAAAAGATCGCTGAGCTTGTTAAAGATAAGAAAGTAGAAGGCATTTCAGCACTGCGTGACGAATCTGATAAAGATGGTATGCGTATTGTTATCGAATGTAAGCGTGATGCAGTGGGTGAGGTGGTTCTTAATAACTTATTCTCATTAACTCAGCTTCAAACTACATTCGGCGTAAATATGGTGGCACTTGATAATGGCCAACCAAAACTGTTCAACTTAAAAGAAATGTTGAAGTGTTTTGTTGATCACCGTCGTGAAGTGGTAACTCGCCGTACAATTTTTGAATTACGCAAAGCGCGTGATCGTGCTCATATCCTTGAAGGTTTGGCGCTGGCATTAGCAAACATTGATGAGATCATTGATCTAATCAAAAATGCGCCATCACCAGCAGAAGCAAAGCAAGGCCTAGTCGCTCGCGGTTGGGATCTTGGTAATGTTGCCGACATGCTAGAGCGTGCTGGTACAGATGCTGCTCGTCCTGATTGGTTAGAGCCAGAGTTTGGTATTCGTGAAGGTCAATACTTCTTAACGGAACAACAAGCTCAAGCAATTCTAGAATTACGTCTACACCGTTTAACTGGTTTAGAACATGAAAAAATTCTAGATGAATACAAAGCACTATTAGATGAAATCGCAGAGCTAATGCATATCCTTGCAAGCACTGAACGTCTAATGGAAATCATTCGTGATGAATTAATTACGGTTCGTGATACTTATGGTGATGAGCGTCGCACTGAAATTGGTGCTGCTATTCACGATATCGATATCGAAGACTTAATCACACAAGAAGATGTTGTAGTAACACTTTCTCGTGAAGGTTATGTTAAGTACCAAATTCTAGGTGATTACGAAGCGCAACGTCGTGGTGGTAAAGGTAAGAGTGCAACTAAGATGAAGGACACCGATTATATCGAGCGTCTACTTGTTGCTAACACTCATGATAATATTCTTTGCTTCTCTACACGTGGTAAAGCATACAGCTTGAAAGTATTCCAACTTCCTCAAGCAAGCCGCACCGCTCGTGGTAAGCCTATCGTGAACATTCTTCCTCTAGAAGAAGGTGAGCGTATTACTGCGATTCTACCAGTATCTGAATACTCTGAAGATAAGTTCATCTTCATGGCAACAGGTGATGGTACGGTTAAGAAAACATCTCTGGATCAATTTGCTAAAGTTCGTGCAAACGGCCTGATTGCAGTTAATCTACGTGAAGATGATTCATTAATCGGCGTCGATATTACGACGGGTTCAAATGAAATCATGCTGTTCTCTAAAGCAGGTAAAGTCGTTCGTTTCAGCGAAGAACATGTTCGTGGAATGGGTCGTACTGCTTCAGGTGTTCGTGGTATGAAACTGACTGGTGAAGATCAGGTTGTTTCATTGATTGTTCCTTCTAATGAAGGCGACATTCTAACGGTGACAGAAAATGGGTACGGTAAACGTACTAAGATTTCTGAATACCCAACGAAGAGCCGTGCAACACAAGGTGTTGTTTCTATCAAGGTTTCAGATCGTAACGGCAGTGTTGTCGGTGCAGTTCAAGCTGAAGATGGTGATGAGTTCATGATGATCACGGATGCAGGTACGTTAGTTCGTACACGCGTATCGGAAGTAAGCCAAGTGGGTCGTAATACCCAAGGTGTTACACTGATCCGTACTGCTGAAGATGAAAATGTAGTTGGTTTACAACGCATTGATGAACCAGAAGAGCTTGAAATCATTGAAGGTGATGTAGTAGAAGGTGAAGAAGAGGCGACAGTAATTACTGAAGCAACTGAAACTCCTGACGCTGAATCAGATGAAGATACGACAGAAGAGTAATTTTTCTTAGCGTATTAAAAAGCCCGCTTATTTTTAAGCGGGCTTTTTTGTCTCTGTAATTTGACAAATTTGAAGTAGTTTTAGCAAATATCAAATTTACGCTGTTCAGAATAGAGATCGGTTGTGATGACAAATTTTTCTTTGCCACATGCGATACAAATAGGTTGTCCGAACCATGCTGCATAACACTCACAACAAGTATAGTGACTGTTTATAGGGAAGGAGGTTGATTTTTCTGACAGAGAATCTAATTCAGATCGTCCAAATTTTTCCTGCTCTTCAGGTTTTATTACTGTTTTCATCATCGCCAACTTTTAAAGTGTCGTGAAAGTCATGGCCTTCACATTCATTATAGTTATGAATAAGTATGGTATGATATTGATCGTAAAACAATAGGACGTTTTGTGATTTACCTTGCCTTATGGCAAATAAAAAGAGCACAAAAGCGCTCTTTTTATAGGATGTTTGAGGGACTTATAAACTTTAGTTGTTATATGCCGTTTTTAAAGCAGTAAAGCGTTCAACTAGATCATCAATAGCTTCTTGATCGTATGTTTTTAAACCGGTAGCAATCATGCGTTTAGTACCATGACCGACTTCTTCACCGTTTTCAGTGAATTTGAAGTTTAACTTAACAAGTCCTCGTTTTCCTTCTATATCCATTGTTGCACCCGTAAATTCAACGCTAGGTTTAACAATATCAAGGCGAGTAAACTCGATGTCCATACTTTCATAAATCACTAATGGACGTTGGCAGTTGATCATTAACTGCTTCTCTTCCATTAGAGGGACCATTATATGTGGGAAGTTCATGCCTGAGAATTGAACATATTGTTTTACAACGTTTTCAATGAATTCAGGATCGATATTTTTATCACCACTGCGGCTAACGTGTAAATATTCTTTATTGTTTTGATCAGATAAAGAGTATTCACCTTGTTCTGCATGATTGATATGAAGTGACGTACTGTCCGATACCATACCAGCAAAATTAAAATGCATTTTATTACTGATGCCTGTTTTTGAAAGTAAAACAGCAAACAGTAAATCACCAGGAACACAGAAACGCTTTGAGATTACGTCATGAATAGGGTTGAAATCACCTGCCACTTTTTTCGCAAAATCACTTGCTTGTTGGCGTGTAAATTCAAATGAATTATCTGTTTCCGAAAAATATTGATTTAACTGCATAATATATTTGGTAAAACCTAGCTAATGAAATAACCACGCTAGTATACCTAATCTCTAATCCTTTAATGGTCTATCCAGTCAAGATAGTAAAAAAAGGATAGAAATAAAAGAATAAACCTATTTTTGAGCTAAAACACCTAGAAAGGTGACGAAGAGTTTACATATCGTCGGGTATAATTGCGTACTTCCAACATTTTGTAGTAAAGGTCACAAATGAAATCGTTCGTCAAAGTAGGGCTTATTAGCGGTGCTATTTTTTCAAGTATTATTCTTTTTAGTCATGACGCAGAAGCTTCTGAGGATCAGCCAGGCGATATAGCCGCAAACATAGGTGCGGTAGGTATTCCTGTTGTTGCTGGTTCGGTTGCCTTATTTAAAGAAGATTACGATGGGTTTTGGATGTTTGCAAAAGGAGCGGCATATACACTCGCTGCCACTCAAGCTCTTAAGTATACAGTAAGAGAAGAAAGGCCGAATGGAGAAGATGATTTAAGTTTTCCATCAGGTCATTCATCATCGGCTTTTCAGGGGGCATCTTATTTACAATTTCGTTATGGCTGGAAGTATGGTTTACCTGCTTATATTAGTGCAGGATTAGTTGGTTATTCGCGAGTTGAGAATGATCACCATTATTGGCGTGATGTGATTGCGGGTGCAGTTTTAGCAACAACCATTCAATATTTAGTGACAGATGCATATATAGATTCAAATAAGGTCATGATTACCCCTGTTATTAACCAAGATCATGTCGGAATTGCAGCATCTTTTTCATTTTGATTGGCAAATGGGTAGCAAGCGAGTAAAATCAGCTCCCTTTTATTCGATGCTAGGTGTACAACAATGTTTATTGGATTTGACTACGGAACGGCAAATTGCTCAGTGGCAACCATTCAAAATAATCAAGCTAAACTGCTTAAACTAGAAGGGGATAGTACTTTTATACCTTCCGCGTTATGCGCACCTACTCGAGAAGCGGTTTCTGAATATCTATTTCGTATTTGGGGTGTTCAACCAAGTACGAATATTAATGAACGTTTACTTCATACGGCCATTGCTTATAACCGTGAAGAGGATATTGATGTTGATGCAGGATCTCTGACGTTTGGTCAAGCGGCTTTAAATGTTTATATTGATGATCCAGAAGACGTATATTACGTAAAGTCACCTAAATCTTTCTTAGGTGTTTCTGGTTTACGTGATGTACAAGTTAGCTTGTTTGAAGATCTTGTAACTGCCATGATGAAAAACATCAAAAATAATGCAGAGCAAGAATTACAGGCTGATATTACATCTACCGTTATTGGACGTCCTGTTAACTTCCAAGGGGCAGAAAGTGATGAGGCAAACAGCCAAGCCATCTCTATTTTGTCACGTGCAGCGATGCGTGTTGGTTTTAAAAATATTGAATTTCAATTTGAACCAGTGGCCGCGGGTCTAGACTATGAGCAAACATTAACTGAAGACAAAACGGTTCTTATTGTTGATATTGGCGGTGGTACGACTGATTGCTCGATGATCGAGATGGGACCATCTTGGAAAGGTAATCATGACCGCACAAAAGGGATCTTAGCTCACAGTGGGTCTCGTATTGGTGGTAATGATTTAGATATTCATTTAGCACACCGTAAATTTATGCCAATGCTGGGATCTCAAAGTCGAACTCATAAAGGCTTAGAGTTACCAATGACTCAATTTTGGAATCCAATTGCTATTAATAATATTGTGGCACAATTGGATTTCTTTGGTTTTGCTAACCGTAAACATTTATTGCAAATGATGAATGAGACACAAGAGCCAGAAAAACTAGCTCGATTGATTAAACTGTACGATGAAAAATTAAGCTATAAATTACTTCGTGACGCTGAACAAACAAAAATTGCGCTATCAGAGCATTTAGAGCATTCGGTTGATCTCAGCTATCTTGATGAAGGTTTATCATTATCTATTGATCAACAAAGTCTTACTGAGGCAATTGCGAAACCGCAAGAGAACATCAATAGACTTGTTAAAGAAGCCATTCAACAAGCGGGTAAAACGCCTGATATTATTTATGTTACTGGTGGTTCTGCTCGTTCACCAATTTTACAAGCAGCATTGCAGAAACAATTACCAAATATTGAAATTGTAGGTGGTAATTACTTTGGTTCAGTGACAGCGGGCTTGGCTCACTGGGCAAATTACTGCTTCGCATAAATTCAGTGATTCACAATAAATTCGAGTATCAAGCGGCTGATAAAGTCGCTTGGTTTTGTGAAATATTAAATAAATTTTAGGTAAAATTAAATGACAAACATACCAACAACGATGACTTTTTTTGAGCGTTTTGAATCAGATATTATGTCGGGCAAAAAAGTAATTACAATTCGAGATGAATCAGAAAAAGATTATGCGGTAGGTTCTGAGGTTTCAGTCAGCACGTATGAAGACAATCGTTATTTTTGTCGTTTAGCAATTGATAGCGTTACTCCCATTACGTTTGATGAATTAAACCAATATCATGCCGATCAAGAAAATATGACATTAGATGAGTTAAAACAAATTATCGAAGAGATTTATCCAAACAAAGGTCAACTTTACGTAGTTTCTTACCATTTAGTTTAACGATTACTTATATAGGATAAATAATGGAACTGTTATCCATTGATTTTCTTGGACAGCCATTGCGTTTAGAAGGCTCAATGGCTGGCTGGCAGCAAGTGTTTTGGAGTAATACATTAGTTGCTCAACAGGCGGCATCCGCGGATCATCAAGATCTATTTATACACGAATTTAAATTGAATCAAGGTGAGACGATAGTAACGTGTCGTTTAGAAGCGAAAGTCACTTGGCAACCATTTTTGATCGAGTATCGTGCAAGCGTTGATGACCAGTTGATCGCAGAAGGCTCTCGTAATACAAAAGACATTGAGCAACAAGTACCACATGAGCCAATAAAAGCAGAGCGCCGGTTTAGTTTGATCGGGCTTGTGTCATTAGGCATGAAAGCATTAAAAAGCGTTAAACTGGTTAAAGTTGTATTAGCGTCAGCCAGTATTGCAGCTTACTCATGGTTATTTTCTATTGAATTTGCATTATCACTGATAGCTTGCCTAGTGTTTCATGAATACGGTCATATTCGTGCGATGAAATACTTTGGAATGAAGACGAAAGGGATTTATTTGATCCCATTTTTAGGGGGATTAGCACTCAGCGATGAGAAAATAAATACACGTTGGCAAGATGTTGTTATTTCGATTATGGGACCATTTTTTGGTTTGATACTGTCGCTGATTTTAATTGTCGTATATTGGATAACAGGAGAGATGTTCTTTGCGGGTCTTGCTGTATTTAATGCATTCTTAAACCTCTTTAATTTACTGCCCATTTTACCCTTAGACGGTGGACACGTATTAAAAAGTGTTAGCTTCTCTATGAACAGCAAAGTTGGTATTGCATTGTGTGCTTTAGCTGCCATTGGTGGGATAATATTAAGTTACCAATTAGGCCTCGCTCTTTTTGGTTTCCTACTTATTATGGGGAGTTTAGAAATCGTTTTTGAGTGGAAGCAACGTCATCATAGTCATTTGTTGCCTTTAGATAAATATGGACAAATTGTTTCATCAGCTTGGTATGTCGGGCTTGTCAGTTCGTTAGTTGGTATTATTTGGTATTTTGCAAGTAGCGGAGATGCTTTATTACAACTGCCAATGCAGATTTTAGGAACGTAATAGTAAGAAGCCTATTTTAGAATATAAATGAGAAGCCCAAGAAGGGCGCATAGAAAGGATAAAAGGATGTTTAAGAAATTAAAGGCGTCATTAGGTATAGGTGCCGCAAAGGTAGATACCATTTTAGAAAACCCTGAATTGTTCCAAGGTGATACATTAATAGGTACGGTTCATATTCAAGGGGGAGATATTGAGCAAAAAATTGATGCAATCCATTTGAAGCTGAATACTGAAATCAAAGTAGAAAATGACAATGGAACTAGCTATCAAACATTAACCCTGTTTCATACTCAAGCCGTGAATCCATTTGTGATTCAAGCTGGGGAGACTCAGGAAATGAAATTTACAATTAAGTTGCCAGATGAAACTCCGATTACAGCGCTTAATGTGAACAATAACCATTGTGATGTTTGGGTTGAAACCGTATTAGACATTGATTTTGCTATTGATCCTACGGATCGTGATTTATTAGTTGTTAAGCCAATGCGAGTTGCTGCAGCTATTATCAGCCAAATCGAACAGGCTGGGTTTAGTATGGTAAAAGCGGATGTAGAGCAGGGGTTCCTAAATGGAGGGCACTTTAAGTCACATTCTGGTGGTTACCAAGAGATCGAATTTAAAAGTAATGGTTTCATCAACAAGAAAGAAATAGAACTATCATTTGTTCTGGATGGTCAAGTTCTTCACTGTTTAGCTGAAGTGGATCGTTCGATGGGCTTTAATCGTGGTGACCAATATGCTTCTTTTTCATTAAACGTCAATGCGTCAAGTGCTGATATCCATCATGCTGTACAGAAGATATTACGTGTGTAGCTAAGCACGATTGTATTTTTACCATAAAAAAGAATCGATGTCATTTTTGTGATCTCGATTCTTTTTTGCATTAGGCACTCAAGAATCGTACAATAATCGGCTTGTAAGTGTCCCGACCTTTGTGTGGTTGATTGATCCTTACATCATATATAGACAATCTATTATTTCGTTTCATTAATTTTTAGCATGTGTCGCTTCGTGTGCGACACCACTGTAAAGGATAAAACATGCCTGTAATTACTCTTCCAGACGGTTCTCAACGTCAATTCGATAATGCTGTTTCTACTATGGATGTTGCTGCTGACATCGGTCCAGGTCTTGCGAAAGCTTGTATCGCTGGCCGTGTTGATGGTGTTCGTGTTGATGCGTGTGATTTAATTGAAAATGACGCACAACTTGAAATCATCACAGCAAAAGATGAAGACGGTTTAGAAATCATTCGTCACTCTTGTGCGCACCTTTTAGGTCACGCAGTTAAGCAACTTTTCCCAGAAGCGAAAATGGCGATTGGTCCAACTATCGATAACGGTTTCTACTACGACATCGATATGGAGCACTCTTTAACGCAAGACGATCTTGATAAGATTGAAAAGCGCATGAAAGAGCTTGCGAAAACTAAGTACCAAGTAATTAAGAAGAACGTAAGCTGGCAAGAAGCTCGCGATGCATTCGATGCTCGTGGCGAAACTTACAAAATTGCAATCCTTGACGAGAACGTTTCTAAAGACGACCGTCCAGGTTTATATCATCATGAAGAATACATCGACATGTGTCGCGGTCCTCACGTCCCTAACATGAGCTTTTGCCAGAACTTTAAAATTCTGAGCGTAGCGGGTGCATACTGGCGTGGTAACAGCGACAACAAAATGCTGCAACGTATCTACGGCACTGCATTCCAAGATAAGAAACTGCTTAAAGCACACCTTATCCGCCTAGAAGAAGCGGCAAAGCGTGATCACCGTAAAATTGGTAAGCATCTTGACTTGTTCCACATGCAGCAAGAAGCGCCAGGTATGGTTTTCTGGCACCACAACGGTTGGACTATTTTCCGTGAGCTAGAAGTTTTTGTTCGTGAAAAACTAACTGAATACGATTATCAAGAAGTAAAAGGCCCATTAATGATGGACCGTGTACTTTGGGAGCGTTCAGGACACTGGGACAAATATGCAGAAGCGATGTTCACAACAAGCTCTGAGAACCGTGAATACGCGATTAAGCCAATGAACTGCCCAGGTCATGTTCAAATCTTTAACCAAGGTCTGAAGTCATATCGTGATTTACCACTGCGTATGGCTGAGTTCGGTGCGTGTCATCGTAACGAACCATCAGGCGCACTACACGGCATCATGCGTGTTCGTGGCTTTACTCAAGATGATGCTCATATCTTCTGTACTGAAGCTCAAGTACAAGATGAAGTAAAATCATGTATTGAGATGGTTTACGATACATACACGACATTTGGTTTTGAAAACATTGTTGTTAAATTGTCTACGCGTCCTGAACAACGTGTTGGTTCTGACGAAATGTGGGACAAAGCAGAGGCCGATTTACAGCTTGCTCTAGAGTCAATGAACATTGCTTATGAGATTCAAGAAGGTGAGGGTGCGTTCTACGGACCGAAAATTGAATTTACTTTGCATGATTGTCTGGACCGTGCGTGGCAATGTGGTACAGTGCAGCTCGATTTTGCATTACCAGAGCGTTTAGGAGCAACTTACGTAGGTGAAGATAACGAACGTCACACACCAGTGATGATTCACCGCGCGATTTTAGGTTCACTTGAGCGCTTCATCGGTATCCTAATTGAAGACTACGCAGGCTTTTTCCCTACATGGTTGGCGCCAGAACAAGCGATTGTGATGGGCATTACAGACAAACAAGCTGATTATGTACAAGAAATTGCAAAAAAACTGCAAAAAAATGGATTTAGAGTCAAAGCGGACTTGAGAAATGAGAAGATTGGCTTTAAAATCAGGGAACATACTTTGAAACGTGTTCCGTATATGCTTGTTTGTGGTGACCAAGAAATGGAAGCTGGCGAAATTGCAGTACGTACGCGTAAAGGTAAAGATTTGGGTAAATTTAAAATTGATGATTTTGTTGCATTCCTGCAGCAAGAAGTTAGTACCCGAACGCTCAATACTGTGGAGGAATAAGGTATTAAAGGCGGAAAAAGAGCCCAACAGCCGGCAAAACAAAATGCTCATCGTCTAAACGGTGAAATTATTGGCGTTAAAGAAGTGCGCCTTACAGGTCTAGATGGCGAGTCAGTTGGCGTCGTTTCACTAAATGAAGCGTTAGACGTTGCACTTACAGCAGGTGTCGATCTAGTTGAAATCAGCCCGAATGCCGAGCCACCAGTCTGTCGTGTGATGGACTATGGCAAATTCCTCTTCGAAAAGGCCAAGGCTGCTAAAGAACAGAAGAAAAAACAGAAACAGGTCCAAACTAAAGAAATTAAATTTAGACCTGGGACAGATATTGGAGACTATCAGGTAAAACTACGCAACCTGACTGGTTTCCTGGAAGAAGGCAACAAAGTGAAGGTAACAATTCGCTTCCGTGGCCGAGAGATGGCTCACCAAAACATCGGTGTTGACGTTCTTAATCGTTTGAAAGCGGATACTGAAGAATTTGCAGTAGTCGAATCATTTCCAACGAGAATTGAAGGTCGCCAGATGATTATGGTGTTAGCCCCTAAAAAGAAGTAATTTAGTGCATTCAAGTAGTAAAGTGGGGTAGCTGCTCGCAGTTATCCTGTTTTATTCGCCTAATTACTATATGTTTAATCACGCAACAATGCGGAGTTATATTCATCATGCCTAAGATGAAATCAAACAAAGGTGCTTCTAAGCGTTTTAAGAAAACTGCTGGTGGTATCAAATTTAAGCACGCTACGAAACGTCACATCCTGACTAAACGTACGACTAAAAACAAGCGTCAGCTTCGTCCAAACTCTCTACTTGCAAAGTGTGAAGTAGCAGCAGTTTTACGTATGCTTCCATACGCATAATTTTTTAGTTAATTTATTATATTTAGTTTAGGAGAGACACAATGCCTCGCGTAAAACGTGGTGTACAAGCTCGTGCACGTCATAAGAAAGTACTGAAACAAGCTAAAGGTTATTACGGAGCACGTTCACGTGTTTATCGTGTAGCTTTCCAGGCAGTTACTAAAGCAGGACAATATGCTTACCGTGACCGTCGTAACAAAAAGCGTGTTTTCCGTCAACTTTGGATCGCTCGTATCAATGCTGCTGCTCGTCAGAACGGCCTATCTTACAGCCGTTTCATTAACGGTCTTAAGAAAGCATCTATTGAAATCGATCGTAAGATCCTAGCTGACATCGCTGTATTCGACAAAGTAGCATTCGCTGCTCTTGTTGCTAAGGCGAATGCTGCTCTTTAATTAGAACAGTAATAAGGCTTTAAGACTAATTGAGGAGAGCACTAGCTCTCCTTTTTTTATGCCTGTTATTTGACTTTAATGCATAAGAGATTAAGCCGCATAAACAACGGGGAAATTAAGGGTAGGGTGTGCTTGAACGAATGTCTTGTGCCCATAAACGTGTTCAATCATGGTTGGTGTAATAGCTTCCCATGGCGTCCCATCAGCTTGTAATGTACCATCTTGCAACACAATAACTCTATCTGAGTATTGAGCTGCTAAGTTCAAATCGTGTAATACAATAATCACTGCAGCACCTTCATTTGCAAGCTCTTTAGCTAAACGTAACGTATTATGTTGGTGTGACAAATCTAATGCAGAAGTTGGTTCATCAAGCATAACAATTTTTTGCTGTTGAGATTGGCTGATTTGAGTTAAAACCCTAGCAAAATGAACGCGCTGTTTCTCTCCCCCTGAAAGAGAAGGGTATAGTCTATCTGCTAAATGATGTATTCCTGTTTTTTCCATCATTGTTTGAGTAATGACCCTGAGATCTTTATTTGACAACGCCAATGGTAATCCACCAAGCTCAACAACTTCACTGACGGTAAAAGCAAAAGAGAGAGAACTCTGCTGAGGTAATACGCCGAGTCTTTTTGCTAATAAAGAAGGCTCCCATCTTCCTTTCTCTTTCCCAAAATACGAAATATTGTTAGTTGAACTCATTTCATTGCATAAGATTTTTAAAAGAGTACTTTTACCTGCACCATTAGGCCCAAGTAGTGTGGTTACCTCTCCACAATGAAGATCAAGATTAAGATCATCTAGAATTAATTTATTATTTAAATAGCAGGTAATGTTTTTTGCTGAAATAGCGGTAGAGATGGGATTCATGAGAACTTTCCGCGCTGAGTAAACAGTAAATATAAAAAGAAAGGAGCACCAATAATAGCGGTTACAATGCCGACAGGTAACTCTGCAGGGCTGACAGCAACACGAGCGAACATATCAGCACAGGTAAGTAATAATCCGCCTAATAGAGCTGATAATGGTAACAAAGTACGATGATTAGGGCCTGTCATCATACGACCTAAATGCGGAATGATTAAACCAATAAAGCCAATCATGCCAGATAAGCTAACCGTAATACCAATACCGATAGCGCTTAAAATTATCATTCGCTTTTTTAAAGACTGTACATTAATACCTAAATGTTTTGCTTCAGCTTCACCGAGTAATAGCGCATTTAATCCCGCTGCATTTTTCATGAAAATAGTGAGTAATATGACTAAGCCCAAAAAGGCGAGGAGTAGATCTTGCCAAGATGCACCTGCCAATGATCCCATTGACCATAATGACAAATCTCGCAGCATTTGGTCATCAGCGATAAAATTCAAATAGCCAATCCCCGCACCAGATAATGCACTAATAGCAACCCCAGCCAATAGCATAACCGTAATCGAGGTTCCAAACTGACTCGTACCTAATCGATAAACGATAACGGTTGTTAATGCCCCCCCTAAGAAAGCAAACATTGGGATAGCAGCAAAGTTCATAAAAATAGGGTAGTTGGTACTGATTGATGAAAAAGAAACAATGGCTAATGCCGCTCCAAGGGCTGCGCCTGCAGAGACTCCAATAATGCCAGGTTCCGCTAATGGATTACGGAACAAGCCCTGCATTACTACGCCAGAAATCGCCAAAATAGCGCCGACCAACATACATAATAATGTTCTTGGTAACCTAACTTGATGAATGATTAAATCAATATGAGCAGGGATATTTCTGGTGCCCGGTAATAAGCTACTAAAGCTATCAGCCAACGTAATATTCATTGGTCCAACGGCGATAGAGGATAATGTGGTTAAAAATAAAATGCTAAAACCAATGAGCATTAATTTTGAAAATGAGAGATATTTTAAAAACATAATTTAATTCTGCAGGGGATAAAGAAGAGAATTTAAGCGAGCGGCTTCATCTAAACTGGCAAGACCGAGTCCACCAACAAGTGCAGATCCATTAATGGTTATAATTGCTTTATTAATGCCAGCAGGCGTTGATGCTAATGTCGGTATTGATTTTAAAATATTATCGATGCCTTTTAATTTTTTAAAACTACGGTTGCTCACTAAAATCACATCAGGCTGCATTGCTATCATGGCCTCAATGGATAAAGGCTTGAATGAGGATAATGATTTGCTTGCAGGGTTAATGGCACCCGCTAATTTGATTATCTCATCAACCGTGGTTTCTTTTCCTGCAACATAAGGCGCTCTTCCTTCATGCAGTAATAGAAATAACACTTTTTTTTGTTGTGCTTTATTTGGAATCGTTTTTTCTAACTGATTAACTTGTTGGTGTACTTTCTGTTTAATAATGTCTGCTTGAGATTCTGTTTGTGTTAATTCTGCAATTTCATCAATGCGTTCCAATAATCCTTCTATTGTCGGTGTTGTATTTACAATATTGACGTTAGTCCCAGATTGACTGAGAAGATCCAATGTTGATTTTGGCCCCATTTCATCAGAACCGATAATTCGTGTGGGTTGTAATGCTAACAGCCCTTCAGCTGAAAGTTGTCGGTGGTAACCGATTTTAGGCAATGCTTCGGTTTGCGAGTTACGACTTGTGACATCAACAGCGATTAATTTATCTTGAGCATGTAAGGCGTAAATGAGTTCAGTTACGCTGCTTCCTGCACTAATAATGCGTTCTTGTGCCATCGAGTAAGAAGAGAAAAATAACAGACTGATTGCGAAGAGATTTTTGCTTGCTAGCAATGAGGTATAAGGTTTAGTTTGCATGTGTTTTTTCATCCATTAAAATTTGAGTCGCTTTAATTTTATTGTCTTGTAAAAAGGCGAGTAACTTAATCATATGTTGTATTTCCGCCGTTTTATCTGAAGCAATAACAACTTGAAAATCTGGTTTTTGAGTTACTTTCTTTAACAGGGCTTGAGTGAAATGTTCCCAAGAAGGATAAGGTGTACCATCAAGCCCCCAATAAGGTGGATTTTCTAATATGTTGATAGTAAAAGACTTACTATCAACATTAGAGATAGATTCACTTTCTGCAGAAGGTAAGCTGACTTCTAATGATTGCAATTTTACTGTTGCGGTTAATAATAAAAATACCATGACAATAAAAATGATATCGAGTAATGGTGTGAGGTCAGGTTGAAGATTATCTAACTCTTCTTGTCTATTGGATTGAATCATTAGATAGCCTCTATTGAACGTAATGATGCCTCTTGTTCATTTTTATTTTTCATGGGTGCCACCCCCTCAATCCACAGATTTGTGACATTTAATGAATACTCTAGTTTAGATAGAATGTTATCTGCCCATAGTCCAAGAAGTTGTGAACCTGAAATAGCAGGCACTGCAATGATTAGCCCTATCGCTGTTGTTCTCATTGCAAAGCCCAACCCATCAGCAAGAATATTAGGAGTGATGGATCCCGTCGTTGCCGCTACTTCTTTAAACATATCAATAAGTCCAAGAACGGTTCCAAGTAGACCAAGTAGGGGAGTTATTACGCCGATAAGAGAAAGAAGTCTTAAACCTGAACGAAGCTGATGTCGCTTTTCTTGTAGCCATAATCCTGCGACGTCTTCTCGTAACGCTTTATCAAAATGACGATGGGCTAACAACATTGCGTTGCCTTTGGCCGATAACGCTCGTTGTGAATTCAAAGTAGCGATAATATTATTGATCTCTTTATCATCGTTTTTATTTAACTTTTTATAAGAAAGTGCAATTTTTCGGTGGCTACATCCAGAAGAAAAAAGCAAATGGAGAATACGTTCGGCCAATAATATGAGGGTAAGAACGGAGCAGATAAACAATGGTAATGCCATCATTCCAAGTTGTGAATAAAGGTTGATAAAACCAGTCATGATAACTTCCTATGACTTATTTAAAGAAAAACGAACAGGGATCTGCACACGATGTGCAATGGCCTGACCGTCAATAATTTGAGGGGAAAATTGCCAATTTTGAATCGCTTTTAGAGCAGCGTCATCAAGAATTCCAGTACCTGATGACGTAATTAATTCTTGTTTTATTTGCTTACCTTTTTCATTTAGCCAAATTTCATAAAGCGCAGTGCCTTCTATTCCACGGCGTTGGGCTATTCTTGGATACCTTGGTGCATCAGGCTTAGTTACAAAACTGGGTTTTTGAATAAGTTGTGGTTTTTCAGTTACCCCTGATTTAGACACAGACGCCGTTTGGTCTGGTGTGTTCTTTGAGGTGTTATCTTCTTTATTGACCTCTTTTAATGCCGTGTCTTGTTTCAATTTTACGTTTTCTTGTTTCGCGAGAGATTCTGATTTTTTAGTGATGTTTGGTTTATTAATTACTGCTTTTTTTGGGGTTGGTTTTGTTTTCTTTTTTATTGTTTTTTTTGGGAGCGGTTTTTGAACTGGTTTTTTTTCAATGGATTTAGATTTTTTGGGTTTCAAATCCGTTTTCGCTTTTGACATTGAAGGTGAGCTTGGCGTAACAAACTGAATATTTACCTGAGAAGATTGACTACCGGTAGGCATGGCAAAAGCTTGTTTGCTAGGAACAGACCAGATAACTGCAATATGTACAGCAAGGGAGAGCCCAACAGCAATGAAATAACGACAATTAAGCACAATAAACTCCACGCAGTGATGTTGTATTAATAATATGTTTATTATCAATCAAAATCGAAATGAGATCAATTATCAATTGCATTCTCAATAAGAAATAATTTATCATTCATTCCAGAGACGAAGCTCTTAGTAGTTAAGGGGCTGAGAAATTAGAATGAAAGCATGAAAAATCAAATAGATATATCAAGTTTAGATACTTTAATATTGGGTGAGTCTACACCTGAGCCTTTACTTTACGCATTCCAACGTAAATCATCAGCGCATGCAGGTGGAGAAAATACGCCAATTTCAAGTGATTTATATGAAGAAAAAGCGAAGGAAGTTCTCTCAAATACGGAAGGATTAGCCGCAACGAGATGTTTATATATTCATATTCCTTTTTGCCGAGTTCGTTGTACTTATTGTAATTTTTTCCAACACGCCTCAAGTAAATCATTAGTGGAGAGTTATTTTGATGCCTTAATGATTGAAATTAAATGGAAAGCCCAACAGGCTTGGACGCAAGCTGCTCCTTTTCATGCCGTCTATGTTGGTGGGGGAACCCCAACAGATTTGTCTACCCAACAAATTGAATTATTAGGAAAGGCGGTTCGTACTTATTTCCCACTAACCACGGATTGTGAAATTACTTTAGAAGGGCGTATTAATCGATTTGATGAAGAGATGTTTGAGCGCTCTCTTGAAGGTGGTTTTAATCGATTTTCTTTTGGTGTTCAAAGTTTTAATACTCAAGTAAGAAGATCAGCCAAAAGGCTTGATGATAAAGAATATGTATTACGCCGAATTCAAGAATTAAGTAATAGTAATCAAGCGCCTATCGTACTTGATCTATTATATGGGCTTCCTTTTCAAACAAGTGATATTTGGCAACAAGACTTAAATGATTTTCTTGAAACAGGGGCTCATGGTGTCGACTTATATCAATTAATTGAGATGGGTGGGACACCAATGAAGGGAATGATCGAACAAGGGAAATTGCCACAACCTGCGAGCACAGAAGAAAAAGCGTATATGTATAAATATGGTGTTGAATTTATGAGTAAACACCATTTAAACCGACTGAGTGTTAATCATTGGGCGAGCAGTAATAGAGAGCGAAGTATCTATAACAGCCTAGCTAAAACAACGGCAGAAGTTCTTCCTATTGGGTGTGGCGCAGGGGGGAATGTTGGCGGGATCGGAATGATGCAACATCGAACATTAAATGCTTATATTGATGCTATTCAACAAAAGACACTTCCAATCGCCATGATGACTCGTTCGTCTAAGAATTCAGCATTAAATGCGATGATTAAAGCGGGTTTTGATCATGGTGTTTTATCTCGTCATACCTTACTGCAATACAACAATAAAGATGTCTTTGGTTTTCTTATGCCATTATTTATGCATTGGGAAAATAACGGCTTGGTTATTGTTGAAAACGATTATTTAAGTCTAACGTTAGCAGGACAGTTTTGGTCAGTAACGTTGGCACAAAGTGTTATTACCGCACTTCAACATGCTCAACGACACATTCAAGCCGCTTAAAATAAAGAAAGAGAGATATTGTGAAAACAGAAATACTAGCGCTATTTGAAAATGATCCATCTTTATTACCTAGTGAGATGGCAAAACAACTCTCAACAGAGAATCGATTAGTTTCTGAAGGGGAAGTGATTAAAGCATTACCTCATCATATTGTAACGTTAGTTGCAGGAGAAGAAGCTCAAACTATTTTGGAAGGGTTAGTTGGTTTTGGGGATGTAACGACGATTGTTCATTCTTTTGGCTCTATTTTTGAGGTTAAAGCCCCATTCCCGAAAGGAAAACTAGCTCATGGTTACTATAACTTAATGGGACGTAATGGCGAGTTACACGGTCACTTAAAAATAGACTTAATTATTGATATTGCTCTAGTGAGTAAACCATTTAGAGGATCTGAAAGTCATTATTTTGGATTTTTTGATAAAGAAGGAAATTCTATATTTAAGATATATTTAGGACGAGATAAAAAACGTCAATTACTTCCTGAACAAGTCCGTGCTTTTTGTGTCTTAAAAGAAAAATACGCATAAAAATAATTATAGAAAGGAAAGTCAGATGAACCAAGACATCAAAAAAGAACGTTTACAAAATCGTTTAGAACCAGAAATTCAAGAGTTTCGTGATTCCAAAAAAACACTTCAACTTGCTACGGTTGATAGCGAAGGAAAGCCAAACGTGAGTTATGCACCTTTCGTATTACTTAATGATGGTTACTACGTGTTAATTTCAGAAATAGCGCGTCACGCTCGTAATTTAATGCAAAATACAGACGTATCTTTAATGCTTATTGAAGATGAAGAATCGTCAAAATTACTTTTTGCTCGTAAGCGTTTAACTTTTGATGCGACAGCCATTTTAATTGATCGTGATGAAGATAAATGGCAAGAAGCCGTAACTCAAATGAGACTTCGTTTTGGTGAAATAATTGACGGGCTTAGCTCACTAGAGGACTTTAAAATGTTTCGTCTTAAGCCAATTAAGGGCTTGTTTGTAAAAGGTTTTGGTCAGGCATTTCAAGTAAGTGGTGATGACTTAGTGGATTTTGTCCATTTAGAACAAGGTCATAAAAAGCACGAAAAAGCGTAATTGGCCTCCAATATATAGAATGAACATCAGCCCAAGTATTCGTACTCGGGCTTTTTTATTATAGAAAAGTGAGGTAACTCTAGAAAATAAAACATACTTTTCGCATGAGTAATATTGGCATACTTTTTAGTTTGATTCGTTTTCAAGCGCGAGGTTGGATCTGATCGCATATTCTTTAACCAAAATAGAAACCTTATGTATTACTGATATTATTTAGCCATAAATTCAATAAGTTATTGATTATTTTGTTATTTATGGGTGAAGGTTAAGAGTCATGAAACAAAATGCTAACCAAGAAAAATTTGAACTTGATATAGCAACAATAGATTTACCGCTGCAAGTTTATGAATTCTCTGGAGAAGAAAAACTAGGGGAGGATTATTATTTTGATATTACCTTTATTTGTGAAGATCCTGATGTAGATCTTGCAGCATGGCTACAACTACCAGCACGACTTTCGTTGCATCATAATAATGATAAAACCCCAAGGTATGTTCATGGCATCATTGAGTTCATAGAGCAGTTAGCCACTTCGTTTCGTTACAGTACCTACAAACTTAAATTAACGCCCATTTTTAACTTATTAAGTTATAGAACGCATTTTCGAATCTTTCAGAAACAAACTATCCCAGATATTATTACCGCTGTATATCAAGATGCAGGGATACAAAACAATCATTTTTCTATGGAGCTTTTTAGTCCGCATTTATCCCGAGAATACTGTGTGCAATATGGTGAAACAGATCATGCTTTTATTAAGCGTCTTATGGCTGAAGAGGGCTTGGTTTCATTTTTTGAACACTTGGAAGTGAATTCAACACTTATTATTTCTGATGGTTCTGAAGTTTATACAGAACTTCCTCCATTACGTGTGGTTTCTGAAAGTGGTATGGCCAAAGAGAGAGACACAATTATGTCTCTTGTTAAAAAGCAGAAAGTAAATACTGGTAAGGTCTCAATACGTGATTATGTATTTGAAAGACCGAAGTACTCGTTATCAGAAACGGTAGACCACATTAATGGAACTGACGAAACGAGTGAATCACCATTAGAGCAGTACTCTTACCAACCAATTCATGCCTTTTCTCTCGATGATAGAAAGCATGCTATCAAAGAACAAATAAAACTAAAATTAGATCAACAAAGATCGACGTCTTTAGAGTTAATAGGTATCAGTGATAGCGCTCAATTACGTGTCGGTTATTTTCAGCCAATTCAATCTTATACGAATGAATCATGGAATAGCACATGGTTATTAATAACAGTAAAGCATGAGGGTAAACAACCTCAGGTATTAGAAGAATTGGCCGATGGGGTCTCAAATTATAAGGCCGAATTTACGTGTATTCCTTGGATGACGTCTTTTAAATTGACTGCACAAGCTAAGCCTCGCATTAAAAACATTGATACTGCTATTGTTACTGGTCCAAAGAATGAAGAGATTTATTGTGATGAATTTGGTCGAGTTAAAGTGCAATTCCATTGGGATCGAAATGGACAAAGGAATGAGACCACAAGTTGCTGGGTAAGGACATCTCAAGGTTGGGCTGGAAATCAGTATGGCCAATTTGTATTGCCTAGAGTTGGGCACGAAGTGCTCGTTACTTTTTTACAAGGAGATCCAGACAAACCATTAATTACGGGCTCTCTTTATAACGGAGACAATAAGCCACCGTATGCATTACCTGAGCATAAAACAAGAAGTACGTTTAAGACATCGAGTTCTATCGGTGGCGATAACTTTAATGAATTACGTTTTGAAGATAAAAAAGATAACGAACATATTTATATTCACGCTGCAAAAGATCTAGATATTCAAATTAAAAATAATCAAACCACAGAAGTCTTCAAGGATGATCATAAAGTCATACATCAAAATCAATTCGTTGAAATCAAAAAAGACAGCCATCGTACCGTTAATGGTGACCAATTTACTTCGATAAAAAAAGACACACATCAGCAAATATTAGGATCTGAATACGGTAAAGTGAGAGAAAAAAAGCTGATAGACATAGGCAGCGAGTTACATATTGATGTTGGTAATAAAATCATTTTAGAGGCAGGGACAGAGTTCACGATCTCTGCCGGTGGAAGTACATTAAAAGTAGATCCTGCCGGAGTTCATTTACTTGGGGCTGCTATTAATTTAAACGCAGGAGGAAGTGCAGGAAGCGGCAGTGGATATGCGGGTATTACAGCAACCCAACCCGTCATGAAGCAGAATGAAATGACAGGCAGTGTGGCTGAAACCGCAACAACCTCTGAACATACAAGAAGTAAAATTGATACGCCTCATCAGATAGAGGCATTTAAAACATCGGATCCGGTGTGTGAGGAGTGCGAACAAGAGCAGGGGCAAGAATGATGAAATCTACGTTCTTTGATACTTTGAATATTGATGACTTCACCTCCTTTTATTTGATGCTAGACACAAGTCAGAGTGTTGACGTATTAAAAGAATTATATCAATTAGATACAGTAGTAGAGCAAGAACCGCTGTATTTGTATGACCCTTGGGATGATTTGATATCTGTCTCTCCCTATTTAGTCAAAGCAACTCCGGATATTGCACAGTGGTTTGAAAGCCAACGTGGTCAGCTAGACGGTTTCTTATTCAGTTCGGCGTTAGATCTAGAAAGCCTTGCAGAACATTTTAGAGGTTTGATTAAGGTTCAATCGCCTTACGGTTCATCCATCATATTGAAATTAGCGCATTCAGGTTGTGCCAATGTTTTATTCTCAACAGGAACAGATTGGTATTGGCAACACATTAATGAAGTTTGGCTTCCATATAAAAAGGGATGGGTCCATTACTTATCGCCTTGCACTGAGATGAAAAGCGAGAAACCTTATCGTTTAACGGACGAACAATGGCAAGCGTTAGGAGAGTTAGCGACTGAAAATGCCTATGCCTATGTACTTAATCATGTGGAATATTTCTTCCCACATTGTTTAGAGGGCGTGATAGATAAACAAAAATGGATTCAGTATTGGTTCGATGCCGCTTATAGCAGAGGCTTTCAAAATGAGACTGAAGTCTGTCTATTTATGAATGTGATGGGATATTTAGGAAAAGAAGCGATCACAACCGATAAATACCCAAAAATCACCAAATTGATCTATCAAACATCGCAGCAAACCCCAGAACAAAGAATCAAACAAGCGGCGGATTTAGCCTATCAATATCGTCACTCTATGTAAAAGGATTTACAAGAATGAGCGAAGCAAACAATGCAGCCATGTGTGGCAGTAAAAAAGATGCGAAGAACCCAGTTGGGGCCTGCCCTGTAAAGTTTGGCGTTATTGATATCATTCCGGTTCGTTATGCGATTGATGATATGGATAATGAAGAAAAAGAGCAGAAACACCCATTACTTGATACCCATAAAGGTCACGGCTTTTTTGATGTTGTTCATTCAAAATATACATTAAGACAATTAAGAGACGGTTGGCTTTACGTTTATAGCAATAAAGACAAAACTTTTCATGAATATCAGGTGAAAGGACTCAATTTATTAAAGTGGATTGGGGCTCAAATGAAGCCGATAAAGCACCAGAAAAGAGAGGTTTAATTTTGAAATCAAAAAGGAACATACTTCTCAATGGAAAAGGCAATATCGAAATTTTGATGAAATTCGATGGAATGAACTGAATGAATACCTATTTGAACAATACGATAAATTATCAGAATTAGAAGCATTAAACAGTAAGTTAGTTTATCAGCATAAAGAGGTAACAGATGCCATTGAGCAGATGGGTATCGACCCTATGTATTTCGGGATTGATAACCAAACAGAGGTTGGTCAACGTTATTTATCTGAGTTATTTTCACCAATAACCGTCGAGCTTGTTCAATCGGGTTTTAATGTTCCGGAAATTAAGCATTATTTAGAAAAAATGTTAGATCTGAGTAATCCCAACAATTTATTAGCATTAGCCCCGTTTGCTTACTCAAAAGAAGTGGTGGATGAGTTAACCACTTACTCTGAAGGTGGCGCTGCACTTAATATGAGCAGTCCTAGTGACATGATCGCACTGCATACTCGATTATCAGAATTCGATACATTAACAGGTGACGTAAGAATTCAAGATTCTGATTGGTACAAGCTGCTTCATATCGATATTAAAGCCGTGTTTGCCGCATTTATTGCCAGTAATAAAACCAATCCGATATTGCAATTTCGACCTTCGATGGAGATGCTCAATGCAATCCAGCCTCGTGCTAATCAATTCAGTGCACTTAGCTTTATGGCTCGCTTCAGAGTTCTCATCATGGAAAATCTAGCAGATAGCAGTTTTATTGTTTCTGTAAACCCTAATTACCCTAAAGAACTGGCGGCATTTAATAAAAAATATGATCAATTCTTACTATCTAATAGTAAAACAATGGCTGCTATTATTCGGAAAGAACAATTTGCATCAGCGCTAGTACAAAAAGCGTCTGAGTTTATTTCAGAGAACATGCCTCAAATGCTTAAGGTTTCGCAAAATGGATCAATGTTAAATATAAAAGGAGCAATCAGTAAAGGTGTTGCAGACAGTTGGGCGGCTTATAGCAATACAAAAGCAGATCTTGTTAGTTTTTCGGAAAGGAAGTGGAAAGGATCTGCAAGTTGGAATGGGGTTGTTGCAGCATTAAATATTTGGAACTCAATAACCGTCTTTTCAAATTTACTCCAAAGAAACCAAGAGAGTAAGACGACAGATGAATATAAATCAGTCGCCGCAGAGGTTGTTTATACGGCTTCTTGGACTGTAAATGCGTGCGCTTTGGTATCAAGAGATGCTGTATGGGCAGAGGTAATGAAAGATAAAAAACTATTGAATAAAAACAGATATATTGCTCTGAAATCAAACAAAGAACTAATTACTAAATTTATTAACTTAACTAAGCTCGTTGCTGTTACTGGGTTAATCGCCAGTGTGTCTGAAATTTATTATATCTATCAACGCTTAGATAGCCCTCTCTTATCAAAAGAGGAAGTGCTAGCTGAAAAATTGAAAGTTATTTCGTTAATTGGGCAAGCTGGTATTTTTACAACTCAACTAATTTCATGTTTTATGAATGGTTCAATAGGCGCTATTTTTGCTCCTTGGATGGTTATTTGGTTAAGTGTATTTGGTATTGCTTATATTGCAGCAACGGTATTCATTAATATGTTTAAACGAACCGATATGGAGTTGTGGTTAGTGCAATCCATATGGGGAGTAAAGACGGCTAAGTGGTCACCAGAAATTGAACTAGTTAACTTGCAAAACATATTAAATAAACCAGTAGCCCAGATAGACACTGGAATAGTTAGAACGTATCAGGCAAGTACGTATTCAGACAAACAATGGACGTTAACGATTGAGTTACCTGATTACTTATCCAATAAATGGTTTGGAATTAAAGTAATTAAAAGCGCATCTAAAAAAGCAATAAAACATTATAATTTCATTGGAAATAAAGAGATGAGTCAATCAGAAGTAGAAGTCAATTTCACTAAAGTAAGTAATGATAATTGTTATGAAATGAAAATTGAACGAAACCATTCAGAAGATATTTCTAATATAACCATTTATTTAGATGTTTTAGCCAATAGAACACCTCATGTTATTTCTTATTCAGGTTTTCAAGGTGGTAGCGGGGATATAAAGCTAAATGTAAATAAGGTTACTTCATTTAATGATTATTCAAAAAAAGAAAACTTAGGTATGGAGATTGTGAGGTTAAATAATGCTAACTCATAAAGATATAGATAATACAGACAAAATAGAAACCATGAGAATGGATTTATACAACGAAGAAGTACTCTATGAGTATGAAACCATAGAGCATCAATATTTGGGGTATTTTGTGGCACTGTTATGTTCATTATTTATTTTTTGGATGTCGTATGATTCTAGTCATGATGGGCTTGATGTTGGAGAGATTATTATTTACGTAGGAGGTGGGCTTTTACTTAATTTGGTTTTTATTTTTTTTGCATCAGCCGATATAAAGCGGATTTACAAGTTCACTAAAAACGGAATATTAACCGAGCAGGCAGATGTTGTGCCAGAGTATGCTTATCAATGCATACGAATGATAGGTCGAGTGGGTGTTGTTGTATGTTTGATTGCAGTTGTTTTTGTTGGCCCTATGGCGTTCATTGGAGCTGGGGCAAGTGCGTTACTCTCATTCAAACTGGTTAACTTTAGGTTGAAACCTATGTTGTTTGAAACTTTGTATTTTGATGAAACAGTATTAATTAAAGCGTCGGATGTGAGTTATATATCTGTGATACCTAATGGAAAAATATCAGCCTCTAGAATGGGATTTTTTTGTAATAAAGAAAATGTAGATGATATTTTTAATATTTTAAAAGAATTCTATCCAAATGGTCATTTTTATGAGGTTGAGAGAGAAGATGATATTTATGAGCATGAAAAGTTTAAAGAGTTCTTACATCCAATGGATCTGGATTGATGTGAAATGGTATTGTTGAATCATAATAGTAACTGAAATAAACAAGCGGCAACGAAGCCGCTTTTATTAGTGTTGAGTTATAAATTTAGAATTTATAATCTAACTCAACACCCCAGTTACGACCTGCTTGAGCTTGACGGTCAATCCCATCTTCACCGGCTTCAGTACCAATCATGTCGTTATATAACCAGTACTGTTTATCAAGCGCATTGAATAAGCCACCACGAAGCGTTAAATCTTGCATTGGTTTGTAGTAAGCGGTTAAATCAACCAAGGTATAGCCTGAAACATTGATGTTTTCATGGCCAACGTTTGACCATTTATTTTTTGCTGCAACCATATTTACATTTAATAAAGCACCGTAAGTATAGCCGACAGAGTCATAACCTAAACCTAGATTTGATGTGAGTGGAGCAACGCTGTCTATTGATGCTCCCGTCTTTTTATCTCGGCCTTCAGCATACGCAATACTTAACTTAGAGTACGTACCTTGAGGCGCATCAAAGGCTTCATCTAATAGGTAGGTAGAACTAAATTCAACACCGTAAATTTCTACAGAGTCGATATTTTCTTTAGTGTAATGATCTTTACCATCATTAGGACCACCAACAACTTTACCTATATACTGTTGATTGATGAAATCAGAATAATCATTATAGAAAGCAATTAATTCAACCTGTGCGGCATTTGATTGTGCTCGAATCCCTGTTTCATAAGAGATGCTGCTTTCGGCTTTAAGATCTGGGTTAGCATCTATAACAGCGCCACTGTCATAGAAATAATACATGTCTTGTAGAGTAGGGGCTTTAAAGCCTTGGCTGACTTGAGCAAGTACACTGAAGTTATTGTTTATATGATAAACCGAACCTAATTTAGCCGTAAAAGCGTCATTTTTACTGTCAGGATATTCTGTTTTAAAGCCGTCATTGGTTTCTGGTTTCGCTTCAAATGAGTCATAGCGTAAACCAGCGGTTAGCACTAACTGTTCATCAAGTAAGAAAGCTTGATCTTGTGCAAAAATACCATATTGAGTCATCGTTGCATCGGGCATATCTGTATGTCCGGGGCCAGATGTGCCTTGGTCGTATTTATAATCGGTATTTTCTGTCGCAAATTTGTTTTGTCTAAAGCTCAGGCCGTAAGTGATTTGATGAAAGCCTTCCCCAAATTCCGCGATCTTATCAAATTGAGCATCAAATTGGATTGAATCGTCGTTGGCGATACGCTCACGCATTCGGCGACCGCTGCCATAAGGACCAGTGGAAGTATCGTAGTTTTCAGATAATGATTCAGTTTGTTGTACGTTTAATTTTGATTCTAGCGTATCAAACAACGCATTATTGGCTGTCCATTCGTGCTCTAACCCAACGCGTAATCGAGTTGTTGTGTCTTTATTGTAATTATCATAATAAGTAATGATAGGGACACCTCTACTCATCATGGAATAACCATTTTGGGAAAGCTCATCTTCATCATATTGAGAGGTGTAATATTCAACTGTTGTGCCGATGCGGTGTGAATCATTTAATTGGTAGAAAGCTTTAGCGAGAAGGTTACCAATTTGTGCATCCGCTGGGTTTGCCGCTCCACGATTTGGTCCTTCAATATTAGCACCATTAGAATGAGTTTGTGATTCACTGCCTTTTTTATACGTTAACATAACTAGAGTTTCTAGTTCAGCGGCACGTATTGCCCAAGTACCCGTTGTCTTTGTGCTTGAGTCTACGCTGTTATAGCCTGTTTTTACTTCAAAAGCGTTTTCATCTCCCTCGGTTCTTAAAATATCGTCAGGATTTTTAGTCTCCATTAGAACAGTGCCACCAAGTGCATCAGAGCCATAAAGAGTTGAAGAGGGGCCTTTATTTACTTCAATGGCTCTTAACGTGTCAATTTCAATAGTACTAGGGTATTTACGCTGTTCGTTTGAACCGGGGTTGTAAGAGGTAGGTTGTTGGACACCATCCACGAGTACTTTAATTCGGCTATCGCTCATGCCGCGAATTGTAAACCCTGATAAACCAAAACGACCGCCACCGTTAGCGCTAACTCCTGGGGTATATTTTAATGCATCTTGAATATCTGTTGCCATTGTATTTTCAATGTCATCAGACGTTATTTTCGAAATAGAACTGGAAACATCTTTAATGTTTTGTTCTGTACGGGTAGCAGAAACAACAACCTCATCAAACATCGTCGTATTTTTGTTTGGAGAGGTTTCAGCATGAAGTGAGGGGGCTATTGCGATTAAAATAGAGGCTGCTAAAAGCGTTTTTTTATTAGACATGATAATTCCTTGAAGTTGTCTATTCTCATAATTTGGAAGAATGATACATAGTGCGAATGATAATTACTATCATTTTCATTTGATCTTTTGTTTTTTTCTTCTATGAGGGGGATTGTCATGAGTACAGGAGGTTAAAATAGAAAAATAAATAGAGAAAAGAGGTAACAAACTGGTGAAAGATAACGCTTTTGATAAAGTAAAATCGCTTTTTTGTATAAGATTGAATCTTTTACTTCAATTCAATTTGGATTTAGCGCTCTGATTCATTAGTATGTACAGTAATATGTATTTTACTCGCAACGGATACCACTAGTAAGTGGATGAGGAAACGATGCAACATCTAGACGAGATCATTGCCAATGCAACGGCAGAAATTGAACAAGCAGGCTCTTTAGTCGCTCTGGACGAAGTCCGTGTTCAATATTTAGGTAAAAAAGGGCATTTGACACTTCAGCTTCAAGGTCTAGGAAAACTAGATCCGACAGAACGTCGTGAAGCGGGTCAATTGATCAATAAAGCGAAGCAGACTGTTCAAACGTTATTAGTTGAGCGTAAAGACTCTCTTCAAACTGCAGAGCTTGAAGCGAAACTTGCTGCTGAAACTATCGATGTAAGCCTTCCGGGCCGTCGTATCGAGAACGGTGGTTTACACCCAGTTACTCGTACCGTTGAGCGTATTGAGCAATTCTTTGGTGAATTAGGTTTCAGCACAGAATCTGGCCCTGAAATCGAAGATGCATTCCATAACTTCGATGCATTGAACATTGCTGATGATCACCCAGCGCGTACTGATCACGATACGTTCTTCTTTAACCCTGATTTAATGCTGCGTACGCACACTTCAGGTGTTCAGATCCGTACAATGGAAAATGGCAAACCACCATTCCGTTTCATCGCTCCGGGCCGTGTTTACCGTAACGATTACGATCAAACTCACACACCAATGTTCCATCAAGTGGAAGGTATGTTAGTTGATGAGAACGTTAACTTTGCACAGCTTAAAGGTATTCTTCACGATTTCCTTTGTAATTTCTTTGAAGAAGAAGTTGAAGTGCGTTTCCGTCCTTCATTTTTCCCATTCACAGAACCTTCTGCTGAAGTTGATGTGAAGCGTAAAGATGGCAAATGGTTAGAAGTATTAGGTTGTGGCATGGTTCACCCTAACGTACTTCGCTCTGTTGGCATCGACCCTGAAAAATACTCAGGCTTTGCGTTTGGTATGGGTGTTGAGCGTCTAACTATGCTTCGTTACGGCGTAAATGATCTTCGTGCGTTCTTCGAGAACGACCTTCGTTTCCTTAAACAATTCAAGTAATTCGGGGCTAGAAATTTATGAAATTCAGTGAATCTTGGCTACGCGAGTGGGTTAAACCTGCTATTAACAGCGAAGAGCTAGCTCACCAAATCACAATGGCTGGTTTGGAAGTTGATGAAGTTGCACCTGTTGCTGGTGAGTTCACCGGCGTTAAAGTAGGTAAAGTGGTTGAGTGTGGTCAACACCCAGACGCAGACAAACTTCGTGTAACTAAAATTGATATCGGCGAAGAAGAGCTTTTAGACATCGTATGTGGTGCATCTAACTGTCGTCTTGGCTTAACGGTTGCAGTTGCAACGGTTGGTGCTGTACTTCCTGGTGACTTTAAAATTAAGAAAGCAAAACTACGTGGTGTTCCATCACACGGCATGCTTTGTTCTTTCTCTGAGCTAGGTATTGATGTTGAATCTGACGGTATTTTAGAATTACCTGAAGGCTCTACATTAGGTATGGACGTTCGTGAGCTTCTTGAGCTTAACGATGTTGCTATCGATGTTGACCTAACAGCAAACCGCGCTGACTGTTTCAGCATTCGTGGTTTAGCTCGTGAAGTCGGTGTTCTTAACCGTGCAGACGTAACAGAACCAACTATCGAAGCAGTAACAACAAGCATCGAAGATACCGTTTCTATTGACGTTAAAGCAACTGAAGCGTGTCCACGTTACCTTGGTCGTGTTATCAAGAACGTAAACGCAAAAGCGGAAACGCCAATTTGGATGCAAGAGAAACTGCGTCGTTGTGGTATTCGTTCAATCGATGCGATTGTAGATATCACAAACTACGTAATGCTTGAGCAAGGCCAACCAATGCATGCGTTTGATCTTGCTAAGATCGACGGCGGCATTGTGGTTCGTATGGCTGAGCAAGATGAGAAATTAACTCTTCTTGATGGCAACGAAGCAAAACTAAACAGCAATACACTTGTTATCGCTGATCAAAACAAAGCACTAGCAATTGCTGGTATCTTTGGTGGTAAAGAATCAGGCGTAACGTCTGAAACAACAGATATTATGCTTGAGTGTGCGTTCTTCGCACCAGATCACATCCGTGGTCGTGCTCGTGCATACGGTCTACACACTGATTCATCTCTACGTTTTGAACGTGGTGTTGACTCTACATTACAAGCAACAGCGATGGAGCGTGCAACACAGCTTCTTGTTGAACTTTGTGGTGGTGAAGTTGCGCCTATTTCTGCGGCTGAATCTGAAGCAGATCTTCCAAAAGAAAGCACAGTTGCGTTACGTCGCAGCAAACTAGACGGTCTTTTAGGTCATCACATCCCATCAACAGATGTGGTTGAGATCTTAACGCGTTTAGGTTGTGTTGTTGAAACAACGGATACAGGTTGGACAGCAACATCTCCATCATGGCGTTTTGATATTGCAATCGAGCAAGACCTAATTGAAGAAGTAGGTCGTATTTACGGTTACAATAATATTCCAAACCAAGCACCTGTTGCTGCACTAAACATGAACGATCATAAAGAAGCAAACCAGCCGCTTAAGCGTGTTCGTGATCTTCTTGTTGACCGCGGTTACCACGAAGCAATTACCTACAGCTTCGTAGAACCTGAGCAACAAAAACTGATCGTGCCTGAGATTGAGCCGTTAATTCTGCCATTTCCAATTTCAGCAGACATGTCAGCAATGCGTCTAAGCCTATGGACTGGTTTGATCAACACCGTTGTTCATAACCAAAAACGTCAACAACCACGCGTTCGTTTATTCGAATCTGGTTTACGTTTTATTCCTGAAGAATCAGCAGAAAACGGCATGCGTCAAGAAATGATGCTTGCTGGTATCATCGCTGGTACTCGTGGTGAAGAGCACTGGGATATCGCAACAAACACCGTTGACTTTTTCGACCTTAAAGGCGATTTAGAAGCTGTACTTGAACTAACTGCTAACGAATTAGCGTACGAGTTTAAAGCAGCACAACACCCAGCACTTCACCCAGGTCAAACAGCGGCTATCGTTGTTGGCGGAAAAGAAGTGGGTTTCATCGGTACAGTACACCCAGAGCTAGAGCGTAAGTTTGGCTTGAACGGTCGTACAATCATGTTTGAAATCGAGTGGGACGCAATCAACACTCGCGTTATCCCAGAAGCTGCAGCAGTATCGAAGTTCCCTGCAAACCGTCGTGATATCGCGATTGTTGCAGATGAAGCCATTGCTTCTGGTGACATCGTTGCTGAGTGTTTAGCATCAGGTGGCGAGTTATTAACTAGCGCGAAATTGTTTGATGTATACCGTGGTCAAGGTGTTGACGACGGTAAGAAGAGTCTGGCAATCGCACTGACACTTCAATCTGTTGAGCGTACATTAGAAGAGGCTGATATCACTTCAGCTGTTGACGCTATTGTTGCGGCAATTGGTGAGAAGTTCTCAGCAACACTGCGTGACTAATTAGCTCTTTTAGCTAAATATAAATACAATGAATCCAGTATCAATGAAGGTTGATACTGGATTTTTTTTATAATCGAACCTATAAATAATAGGGGAGTATTTAATCCTGTTCATGAATGTGAATCGACAATAGCATGTGTTTTTTATCGATATAAAAAGGAAACTAATCTCTTTCACAATCAAATGGATGGATTAATATTAAAATTATTAATAAATTTCGGCATCATGTCACACTTATTGAAAGTAGATATATATATTGAGTTTTTGTAAAAAAGCAGTTAGATTAACTGCTATAGTGATGTGTTTAAGCAATAACTGAAAGTTCATGATTGAAATAAAGCGATAATTTATTTTTTGTCTTATAAATGTAGCGCTTTATCACATAAAAAAGTTGGCGAAAATCAGTCAGTTGGCATACACTGTGATTAGTTAGTTTAATCTTATGTCATTGTTCTAACTATTAAGTTTTCCGGTTACAGTAAATACTGTAACTCTGTCCTAACGTAACCTGAGGGTAGTTTTTATGGCACTCACTAAAGCTGATTTGGCTGAGACCTTATTTGAAAAAGTTGGATTAAGTAAACGCGACGCCAAGGAAACGGTAGAAGTATTTTTCGAAGAGATTAAGCAAGCTCTAGAGAGTGGCGAACAAGTGAAATTATCTGGTTTTGGTAATTTTGACTTACGCGAAAAGAGCGAGCGACCAGGACGTAACCCAAAAACGGGTGAAGACATTCCAATTTCAGCACGCCGAGTAGTAACGTTCAAACCAGGCCAGAAATTGAAAGCACGTGTTGAAGATCTGCCTGTAGAAAAATAATAATGCCGGCTTTGGCCGTAGAATAAATGAAGCTGTATGATAAATCATACGGCTTTTTTTATGCCACTAAGAATTAATAATACTCATCTTATACTAGAAACCAAAAGGGTAGACTCACATTCTGGAATAGATGTTGTTAATTTTATGTTTCATTAATGGTACTGTTTCTTGGTTGAATATTTTACCAAGGAAGAGTAATTCAGATGGAATATACGTCATTTATTAAAGATACTTTAGATCTTACTAAATCAATATCTTCACGTTCATGGGAATTAGCGAACGGAACGGTGGTGATTCAGCACATCAGGGGTGTCGTTGAAGTTGTTCCACCTAAATGTTCAAATAGAGCCATTATCCTTTCTTCTGGTATTCATGGTAATGAAACCTCACCTATCGAAATTCTAGACTCCATCCTTATTGATATTCAATCCGGAAAACTGTGTTTAAATGACCCATGTTTATTTATTTATGGTCACCCTCAAGCGACCTTAGAAGAGCAGCGTTTTTTAGACACCAATTTAAATCGTTTATTTACTGGTTATCATAATGATAATTCAGAAATTAAAGAGGTCGCATTAGCGAATTCTCTGATGAATCAAGTCGATACTTTTTATCAGAAGCATAATGCAGACGACATGTGGCATTTAGATTTACACTGTGCAATTCGTCGTTCAATGCATTACACCTTCGCGATACATCCTTTTAATCGTCATTATCAACGTTCTGATAAATTACTTTCTTTTCTAAATGACAGTCAGATTGAAGCGTGTTTATTCTCTGAAGCACCGGCATCCACTTTCAGTTGGTACAGTGCTGAATATCATGGAGCGCATGCGGCCACCATCGAATTAGGAAAAGTAGCGAAACTGGGCGAGAATGATTTTGAACCGTTGGCTGATTTCATTCATGGATTAAGAGGGTTTATTAGTGCTTCTGAAACAGCGACTAACGAATTGAATGTTGATATAGACAAACACAGTTCATCCTTAATTGAGTATCAAGTAACTCGAAGCATCATAAAGAAAAGTAATGACTTTGAATTTCACTTCCCTGTGGATTTAGCTAATTTTACGTTGTTTAATGAAGGGCAGTTACTTTCTTCTGAGGGGAGTCAAAAATGTTATGCTAACGGTGGTGGAGAAAATGTTGTTTTCCCTAATTCTAATGTTGAAATTGGGCATCGAGCTTGTCTATTAGTCCAAAAAATAGATAATTAATATGATGTAAATAATGCAGTAAATAACGAAAAAAAGAGAGCTGAAGATATTGAGTACTTAATGGGTACTATTGGCTTTATATAATAAAACGCGAATAAAGGACCGTATTATGACAGCTCCTAGCTGGGATCTTTCCGTTGCTTTTGAATCATTAAATGATCCAAAATTAGATGCGACAATCATTACTATTGAACAAAAAATAAAGACGCTTTTCAGTTCGACTGCTGAATTACATGCTAGTGCATTACAACAAGCGATTTTAGACAGAGAATCCATTTCAGTGTTACTTGCAACAGTGGCGGGTTATGGTAATTGTATTGCTTCTGTTGATGCGTCTGATAACCAAGCAAAAGCGCTTGTGAATAAGATGAATAAATTGTCATCCGAATTATCACAAGCTTTTAGCCCTTATCTTGATGCGATAGTGAATTCACCAACCGCTTTATTTGAAGAGGTTCTATCATACAGTGAAGAATTAGAAGCCCAACGTTTCTTATTAGAAGAAGAAAGGAAGCTTATTTCGACACGTTTGAGTGTTAAAGAAGAGCAGCTTCTCTCTGCTATGAGTGTTGATGGTAAAAATGCATGGGGCCGTTTATACGATAATATTACCGGTTCTATGACCGTGACGTTAGCGCTGTCTAATGGAGATCAAGAAACCATTGGTTTATCGCAAGCTGCAAGTATTTTATACGGAAGTGATGAAAACCGTAGAGAACCAGCATGGCGAGCAATTCAATTAGCAATGAAACAAAATCAAGAGAGTTTTTCTGCCATTTTAAATGCGTTATCGGGGTGGCGGTTAGCTGAATATGAAAAACGAAGCGCAACAGCGTCAGTACATTTTTTAGAGTCAAGTTTACATGGTAGCCGTATAGAACAAGCAACATTAGATAGCATGATGTCAGTAGCAAAGAAAAATCGTGCTGTAGGACAAAAAGCAGCACGTTTAATGGCTAAAATGTTTGGTACTGAGAAGCTAACACCTTGGGATCAGCTTGCTTCAATGCCTCCATTGAGTGGGAGTGCTTCTACTTATTCTTTTGATGAAGCGATAGATATCATTAAAGAGGCATTTGGCAGCGTATCTCAAGAAATGGCCGATTTTGTGGCCCTGATGGTAACTAATGGTTGGATTGATGCAGCACCGCAATCGACCAAACGTCTTGGTGCGTATTGTACTAAGTTTGCAGATTCACGCACACCTCTAGTCTTTATGACATGGGGTGACAGTATGTCGGATGTATTAACGCTTGCTCATGAATTAGGTCATGCATTCCATAATTGGGTAATGCGAGACATGCCTTTATGTAAAACAAAGTACCCAATGACATTAGCGGAAACCGCCTCTATTTTTGCAGAAAATGCAGTTCGTGATGCGTTATTGGCAAAGGCGAAAACAAAAGAAGATAAAATAGAAATGTTATGGGAGGAGTTATCTTCCGCTTTAGCATTAACGATAAATATTCCAGTACGTTATGAATTTGAAAAATCATTTTATGAACAACGCTCAACTCAGGAGTTAGGGCCAGAGCAACTGTCAGAGTTAATGAGTAAAACGTGGAATGATTGGTATGGTGATTCAATGTCAGAACCTGATTCATTATTCTGGGCAAGTAAATTACATTTCAGCATTCCTGAGGTGAGTTTTTATAATTACCCGTATTTATTTGGTTATCTATTTAGCATCGGTGTATACGCACAACGAGAAGCAAAAGGGGATAGCTTTTATCGTGATTATGTTAATTTATTGCGTGATACTGGCTCAATGCGTGCAGAAGACGTCGTGAATAAGCATTTGCAAATGGATTTAACGAAAGAGTTTTTTTGGCAGCAGAGTTTGGATAGGGTAAGTAAACAAATTGATGAATTTGAGCGATTGATTGGATAGTAGAAAATAATAAAGCGTCTACATGTAGACGCTTTATTTTGATTAAATCAAAATGGTGTTGATTTAATATTAGTCACGGAAGTTAGTGAATTGGAATGGTTGACCAAAGTCACCTTCACGAACTATAGCCATTGCAGCTTGAAGGTCGTCACGGTTTTTACCCGTAATACGTAATTGTTCACCTTGGATAGCGGCTTGAACTTTAACTTTTGATGCTTTGATTTCTTTCACTAATTTCTTAGAGATAAGAGGATCAATGCCTTGTTTAAAGTCGATGTCTTGGTAAAAGTTTTTACCAGAATGAACCGCGTCTTTTACATCCATTGAACGAGCATCAACGCCACGTTTCGCAAGGTTACCACGTAAAATATCAACAAGTTGCGTTAGCTGAAAGTCATCTTCCGCTTTAATCTTGATGTTTTCGCCTTTCAATTCAAAGCTAGCATCAACACCACGGAAATCGAAACGAGTAGCTAATTCACGAGTAGCATTATCTACTGCATTTTTTAGTTCAACATTATCAACTTCAGAAACGATATCAAAAGCAGGCATAGTTTATCCTTTAAATTAACGAGAGGTTTTAATAGAGTTTGATAGCATGTCTAACATAGTCACAGTATCTTCCCAGCTTAGGCATGGATCAGTGATCGATTGGCCATAAGTTAGGTTATTTAAATCCGTCATTGGTTGATTGCCTTCAATTAAAAAGCTTTCAGCCATAATACCAACAACTTGATTGCTGCCAGATTCAATTTGATTACAAATATCTTTTGCAACATCAAGTTGACGACGGTGTTGTTTCTCACAGTTAGCGTGGCTAAAATCAACGATCAGATGAGGAGGTAAGTTTACTTCTTCTAACCGTTTGCAGGCATCTGTTACAGAATCAATATCATAGTTTGGTTTGTCGCTACCACCACGTAAGATAACATGACCAAAAGGGTTACCAGCAGTGCGGTATACCGTCATGCGGCCTTGTTTATCTGGAGAGTAGAAGTAATGAGAAGCCTTAGAAGCGCGGATAGCATCCATCGCAATCTGAGTATTACCATTGGTACCGTTTTTAAATCCAACAGGACAAGAAAGGGCAGATGCCATTTCACGGTGTATTTGAGACTCAGTAGTACGAGCGCCAATGGCACCCCACGTGATCAAGTCAGAAATATATTGGCCAGTGATCATATCTAAAAACTCAGTCGCTGTAGCTAAACCCAGTTTATTTATGTTCAGTAATAGTTTACGTGCTTTATGAAGACCGGCCTCAAGAGCATAACTACCATCAAGGTTTGGATCGGTAATAAGACCTTTCCAACCTACAATCGTACGCGGTTTTTCAAAGTACGTACGCATAACAATGAAAAGCTCATTTTTATACGATTCTTGGATCTTAGCTAAACGTTCAGCGTAGTCCATTGCGGCTTTAGTATCATGTACTGAGCACGGGCCAACAATGACTAAAAGTCGTTTGTCTTCACCCGTTAAAATTGCTTCAACTTGAGCTCTAGATTGCTCAATGTGTTCGGCAACATCATCAGTAAGAGGATAGGCAGCAGTTAATTCAGCTGGAGTAGGCATTGGGCCTAAAGGCTGAGTACGAAGTTCATCTGTTTGCAATGGCATAGTTTCGCCTGTAATTCTTTTAATACACTAGGGTAAGATAACGGAAAATCAAGAGGGATGAAACCCAAAAATTGATTGATAGGTGTATAGATAAGGAAAAGTTAAGCTATTGTATCTTTTAGGCTTGAGTTGTTGTTAATGTATCGGTATGTTCAACATAAATAACATGTAATCATTCATAAATATAATTAAACTGAATCAATGAGTTCATTGGAGCAAGCATGACTAATACTATTTTACCAACGTTAACTCGCGTAGCTAGTTTACCGTCTTATCAATCAAGCACCGATTCAAATGCATCTTTGTATGTGTCTATCGCAGGGCTTATTCAAGAGCATTTGTTTTATCATCCAAAGGCCGTGATTAATACGCCAAAGATGAGTGACATTGATGCACAAAGTCTTGCGGCAATAATAGAAAGCGCATCTGATGGTAAAACCCATTTTGTTGATACGTTATCTACTGTGATTCTTGACAATATTACTGACGAAACAAAAGAAGTGAAAATTGCTTTTTCTGATGCAGACAGCAGTGCGTTTTCAGGCTTACTTGTTGGTCAATTAGAGCCAAAAGAAATGAACCCAATGATGGGCGTTCGTGGTGTAACACGTTATGCATCGGATGAAAGTTCTGAGCAATTTGCATTAGAGTGTGCCGTAATTAAAAAAGTCATTGCTTCAACTTCGGCAGTGGTTCAGATTGTCGTTCCATTTGTTCGCAACTTAAGTGACGCAGCTACGATTATTGACCGTTTAGCGATTTATGGTTTGCCTCGTGGACTGAATGGTCTAAAAGTACACTTTGTGTGTGATGTACCTGCTGCATCATTAATGGCTGAGAAATTATTGCAATATTTTGATGGTTTGGTTGTTAATGTTGATACGTTAACGCAGTTTACGCTGGGTGTAGATAAACAAAATGAAGCGTTAGAGCATCATTTTGAACCACAGAATGAAGCCGTATTACATTTGATCGGTTGTGCAATTCAAGCTGCGAATAAAGCCAATAAACCCGTAATGATAACCATTGATGAATTGGCTCAAAATACACGAGTTCAAGAGCTGTTAGATCAATTGAATGCAACCGATGTGGTTGTTACTGCGTAATTAATACGATTTACAATTGTATTTGTCTCGTTTTAGAGCACGTTGACGATTGATAGTAAAAAGCCTCCAACTCAAAAAAACAATGAGTGGAGGCTTTTTTAATTTCAGGTTCTTTTTAATAAAAAACAACGAACTCATTCAGAGATGAAGCGATTTAGTTGTTATCTGATATTTTTTCGATATCGACAATTTTAGAGCGGTTAACGACAATCTTCCAACGGTGAAGTTGAGTACTGTAGTCATCCATCGTTTCTCGAATGATTAAGTTAATCAGATGACGTTTTTCAACCGATTCTTTACTGACTTGCCCTTCATTTAACTGATAGATCTTTTCAGACCCTTTTTCCATTAAACGTGCAATAGGGCGAAGATCAATGAGCATGGTTTCACGGGTTTGTTCATACCCAGTCATAAATTTAGTGATTGCCATTTTTGTTTGGCTTTTATAACTTAAAACCACTTCTTCACGTTGAACGACTCGATGTTTACGCAGTTTTTGAATTTCAGAATCGAGCTCGACAAATGTCATGTAATCTAGCCATTCTAATTTTCTACCAACGTAACTGTTGGTTGTAGGATCAAAATAACGTTTACGCCATTTTGGTTGGCCTTTACGTATCCAGCGCCACATTACATCACGTAAGTCATCTTTAAATACCTCACGCATCGCGTAGATAAAAGAGATCGCAAAAATAAAGGAGGCGGTAATTTCACCTAAGAAACCGCGCGCTTGAATTACCATCAATGAAACAAAAATCATAACAACAGCGGTTGCGCCGCCTTTCACCATTCGTTTAATGTGCTTACCTAGTGCAAAGTTTTTCTCTTTTAATACAATAGGGAACTCGATTAAACGACGTAATAAACGCATTTTATTCGACATTCGAGTAATGTCATCACGTGCTTTTCGTGAGTTATAGCTTTTATCTAAACGGTGTAATACTTCTTTTTCACAGATATCAATTAAGCGTTCTTTTACAAGTTTATATTCTTCATTTCTTGGCATATGAGCAAGTAATGAAAGAAAACGTTGCTCAGTGTACCAAGATAAATAATTATCGATATTGGCATAGTAACGTTTTAAATTATCTTCATAAGGTACGTTACGTCGTAACTTTCTAAGGATGTCGATGGCGAGATCAATTGCATCATCCACTTCTTTATGCGTAATGTTTTCACGGGAAGTTTCATTCAGTTGCTGTACGGCTTTTTCTAAGGCAAGTGCATATTGATAAGCATACAAACTCAAACTTAAACGATATTGTTCAGTTGATAAGCGTCCACGTTGAGCTAAGCGAGAGTGGACAAGGGGAAGATGGTTTTTATCACTGAAATAGGTACGCTGGCTTTGAATTGAGCTGAAATAAAATTCAGATTCAGAAACCATGTCTTTGTTTAAACCTAACTCTCCAGGAATAAAAAGATACATCTCAAGCTCATGCTGCTTAGATTCTTCAACGATGTGGGATATTTTTAGTGATAAGCCATCTTTCTTACCAACTGTAATCACAGGAAATTCCTATAAAAATGGTAATTCATACAGCAAGCATATCAGAGTTCGGGTATAATCGCCGAGTATTTTATTTAGGAATTGAAGTAATGATTAAAATTGGTCAAATCAACAAATTAGAAGTAACAAAAACGGTAGATTTTGGTGTCTTTTTAGATGGCGGAGATTACGGTTCGATTCTTCTTCCAAGTCGTTTTGTTCCAGAAGGCACAGCAACCGGTGAAGCGCTTGATGTGTTTATTTATCTTGATTCAGAAAATGAAGTGGTTGCCTCTACAGAAACACCAAAAGCGCAAGTAGGCCAATTTGGTTTAATGAACGTGATTGGCACCAACAGCATTGGTGCGTTTGTGGATTGGGGTATCGCTAAAAAAGACTTATTGGTGCCATTCAGTGAGCAACGTGGCCGTTTAGATGAAGGTCAAACCATCCTTGTTTACGTATATATCGATAAAGCATCTAGCCGTATTGTCGGTACTACTCGTTTTAACAAATGGTTAGATAATACGCCTGCTAATTATGAGAAAGGCCAACAGGTTGATATCTTAATTGCAGAACGCACTGATCTTGGCTACAAAGCCGTAATCAATGGCGAGCATTGGGGGTTGATTTTCCACTCTGATGTATTTGGTAAGCTTTTCATTGGTAAACAACTAAAAGCCTTTATTACAGAAATGCGTGAAGACGGTAAAATTTCATTATCTCTACAGCGTCCAGGTGTGGCTCGTATGGATGAGTTAAGTGAAAAAGTAATCGCAACACTAGAGAAAAAAGAAGGTTTCTTACCTCTAAGTGATAAGTCAACACCAGAAGCTATCTTTGCTGAGTTCAGAACAAGTAAAGGTACATTCAAGAAGACGATAGGCGGCCTATATAAAGCAGGTAAAATTACTATTGAAAAAGATGGTATTCGCTTAGCTTAACGTTAGTTGAGTAGCTTCCCTAAAAAAAGAGCCCGAGACGATTCCTAGTCACGGGCTTAGGGGAAGAGCTCTAGTGAGAGCCTTGCGCTAATTAATGGAGAACATTACATTATTGAGATTAGTACAAGCCAATCATTTGTCCACTTCAATCTATTCTTTTTTATATGTCTTTGTAATGAGTGATTTTATCACGTCCGGTATTCTTCGAGTAATACAACGCTTTATCTGCTTGTTCTATAACATCATCTAACAATACATCCGGTTTATTTATGGTTGTTATCCCCGCGCTTAATGTAATGTTCGCTTGTAACGTATTATAGTTATTAATTTGTTGTCGGATTTTGTCAGTAAACGCCATTACCTTCGCTTCATCATTCTCTCGAATAAAGAAAATAAATTCTTCACCACCATAACGAGAGGAGATAATGTGGGTATGCTGCAAGATAATTTTTCCGACAATGCTGATCACTTTATCACCGACAATATGACCATAAGTGTCATTAATACGTTTAAAGAAGTCGATGTCTAACAACACAATTGAATAGGGCGTGAATTTATTATTTTTCTTATTTAATTTTATTAATGGCGATACTTTATTATGGAAGGTACCACGGTTATATAAGCCAGTTAAATAATCACGATTCAGTATGTTAATGAGTTTCTTGTGACGCTTACTCAGAAGTAAGAGTAGGGTTCCAATAATCGTAATTAAGCTTAATACTAAGGTAAGTAAGCTGTATAGAAGCGTGTTTGTTGGGCGGTTTAATTCATCTCGAGATATCCCCGAGACAATAGCCCAATCAAGATGTGGGTAGTAAATGAATAGGACATCTTTTTTATAAGATTTGCCATCCATCTTAATTTGATAAGAATAACTTTCAACGTAAGTCGTTCGTTGAGAGATGGATGAAGTATTAGGCACTTGATTCATTTGTAAATTATAACTATGTACTGATTGCTGGATCTTTTTTAGTAACCCTTTTGCATGAGATCCAATGAGGCTTTCAATGTTTTCACCTTCATAATTAGGGTGAAGGATCAGCTTACCGTCTAAGTCTATGACATAGACGTACCCAGTGCTGCCATATTGGTATTTATCGAGTTTAGTTTTTAAGATGTCTTTATTAATAAAATGAAGTAGTTCGTCTTTGTAAGCACTGGCAGAGACAATAAAATCAATGTTTTTTAAATAAACAGAATAGGTTACTTTTTTTCGTGGTTTTTCTTCACCAGGATTTGTCCATAAGTACTCAACAAAGTTATCACTTTTGCTAATTTGTTCTTGAATATGAATGTACTGTTTAACGTCTCGCCCTTGAAAAATAGGGTGGAACAATAATTTACCCTTTGAGTTTAAAATGTAAGGGTAGCCACTTGCGCCAATTTTGCTTTTATTAATGTAAGTCTGGATTAGCTCATTTTTTTGTTGCTGAGTTAAAGAGGATGACGATTCTATTTCATTAATAAATTCAGCAGAGGTTGTCACAATACCTTTTAAGTAGCGTCGAATAGATTCGTTTAATGCGGTATCAATAATATCGTAACTGGCTTCAATGGAGTTATTAAAGGCTTGAAATGAGGATGTACGGATAGTCTTCTCGACTGATTGAAAACTTTGCACACTAAAAGTTAAAGAGATGATGGCGATACCAACAAGGAGTAAGATCGCAATAGGTTGTAAAAATGCAAAGCGATGAAATCGACTGGTTGGCATGAGTAAATGTCCTTTTAACGGTATTTGCGATTGTATTTTAAAAGTAGTTATGTATCAAGGTGTTCTGATTTTAATCGCATCGATTATTTACTAACCAGTTGGCGTTTTTTTTGAAAATATTGCTTGCGGATTTTTACTGAAGTAGATACTATCTCTCTCGTTCTCAAGGCGAAGTTAATTACTTCCCGGTTAACGATTTGCCCGCTTAGCTCAGTTGGTTAGAGTACTTGCATGACATGCAAGGTGTCACTGGTTCGAGTCCAGTAGCGGGCACCACATTATACGAAAGAGCCCACCTAGTGTGGGCTTTTTTGTGCCTGTAATTCCTTGTTTTATCAATCATTTAGCCTTTTCAGTGTCCGTAGACGTCCATTAGTGTCTTGTAAAATCCACGGTTTATTGTAACACTCTATGTAACACGAAGTTGAAACGTGATTTGGAGTGTTACAATGGCGAATAAAACTCAACCTCTTACTGCGACACAAGTTCAACAAGCAAAGCCTAAGTTGAAGGAATATAATTTAAGTGATGGCTATGGCCTTGCTCTTCGAATAAAGCCAATCGGTAGTAAATTTTGGATATTTAATTACCAGCGACCAATCACTAAAAAGCGAGCTAATCTTACCCTAGGTAAATTCCCTGATTTATCTCTTGCTAAAGCAAGAACCAAAGCAATTGAAGCAAGAGAGCTTCTGGCTGATGGTATTGATCCAAAAGAGCATCGAGATAATACACTTCGTGAAAAACAACTAGAGTTATCGAATACCTTACAAGCGGTATTTGATGATTGGCTTGAAGTAAAGAAAACAAGCATTAAAGAACAAACAGCCAAGAAATTAAAACAACGAATAGAGAAGTACCTTTTACCTGATCTTGGTAAATTCCTGCTTGGTGATATTACTGCACCACAAGCTATTAAAACCATTAAGCCAATTGCAAATCAAGGTAAGCTAGAAACGGTAGGGCGATTGTGTCGTAGTTTAAATGAGATCATGACCTTTGCTGTGAATACTGGTGTTATAGAACACAATAGACTTGCTGGTATTGGGAAAGCGTTTGAAACAGCCAAAGTTACTAACCAGGCATCGCTAGATCCTAAAGATCTACCGGAGCTGTTAAAAACGATTAATTACGCCTCTATTAAGCCTATCACGCGCTGTTTGTTAGAATGGCAACTTCATACAATGACAAGACCTACCGAGACTGCTGGTGCTCGCTGGGATGAAATAGACAAAGAAAAAATGCTTTGGGTTATCCCTGCTGAACGAATGAAAAAGGGAAGGGTACATACCGTCCCATTAACAAAGCAAACCTTAGATTTATTAGAAACGATTGATTTTATTACAGGTGAGAGTGAATACCTTTTCCCTGCTGATAAAAGTAATTGGATACATGTTCAATCACAATCAATAGATCAACGGATAATGCGGAGCTAGAACTCATGGCATTAGTAGAAGGATTAGAATACGCCGCTGATGGCGATATCATTTATTCGGATAGTGAGTTCTGTGTAAAGGGCTACAACGAATGGCTTGATGGTTGGAAAGCGAAAGGGTGGCGCAAAGCTGATAAGAAGCCTGTAGCTTATCGTGAGCTATGGCAACAAGTAGATACATTGCGTAAAGATAAGTATGTAGAAGTAGTTAAAGTGAGAGCTCACAGTGGGATAGAAGGAAATGAAAAAGCTGACTCTTTAGCATCAATGGCAGCTCGTAAATAAAGGTATTAATAAGATGGCAAGAGACCAATTAGGTCTCTTGCCATCTTATTATTTTTTGATCTGTTCATGATTTGATACTTAAACTGTGACATGCAGTTAGAAGAGGTTACTTTAGTTATTCTACCTATTCATTCAGTTAAAACGAACTTGCATTTTAGATTAACATTCGCAAGTGATTTAAAATAAATGAAGAATAACGAATGAAAGCCTGGGATGAAAAATTAGAAAAGTTTGTTGAGCCAGTTGATGATACTAAATCAAAATTTGTGAATGCCTACTTTCCGTGGAATGAAGAATTAGCAAAAGCCACTAAAGTCGATGTACCGCATTATGAGCCAGTAAAAGAGAAACAAGCTAAAGCCGCAGTGTTTGAGTATTCAATTGAAATAGCATGTGCTCAGGATGAATTAAACACCTATCAAGTTGGTGTATTCTCTTTAGGGAAAACCAAAGAAGAAGGCAATATATCCACATGGAATAAAACTCAAAATGAGAAAGGCTTTACGTTATTTACTGCTAGTGTGGATGTTGATGAACCAAAGGTACTCAGTCGAGAGTTCTTTATCTCAAGTGGCAGTGCCATGGTATTTGATGACGTAAAGCCTGTTAAGCAAGGCGTTGCTCATGCTACCGAATCATTCGTTCCTATCAAACCATCGATTCAAGTGTATGAGCGTTTGTCATGGCCTAAAGTGGGGTTCTTTTATCATTTTATCGATGATGAGTTGATTAACGAGTATCAGCTTGCTGGTGGTGATAAGTGGTCATTTAAGGTTACTCAGTCCAAAGGTAAAGTGTTATCTAATGAATTGCTATCAGAGCATGAATACGGTTTTATTTTGCTACCTTGGAAAATTAACAATACCGTTGTCGCTCGTCAGCATTTGCTTTATACCAAAGAAAAAATAACCCAAGAGCAATTGAGTGAAATTAATGCAGCATGGCTTGATGATAACGCAAGATGCTTAAATCCAGATGAGATAGTTAATGCTCGTTCAGAGAAAGCGTTAGAGCGAGAAAAAAAAGAAAATGGACGAGTAACTTATATCGTTCAATCGGGAGATGAGCTTGGGCTTATCGCTCGTAAGCAAGGTGTAGAATATGACTCTCTTCTTACTTTAAATCCTCAAATTATTAATCCTGATTTAATACAGGTGGGTGATGAGATTCTCATAAAAGAAGAGAATCAAAATCATGATGAGGTAACGTCTCATATTTGTAAAATTAACCCAAAGACAGGACAGTGTGAAACGTGGGAAAATATTGCTGTTCAGCATGGAATGACAGCAAAAGAATTGTTTGATTTAAACTCAAATAACCCCGAGCACAAAAATGGCGCATTGGCATTAGGGGATGAATTACTGCTTAATCAACAGCAAACAGTAGGTGTCGACGAATCTTATCGAAATGCGCAGAGTCCAGCGGATTTAACTGAAGATAAACTAACGTTTCCTTTTTGCAATGTATGGAGTGTGATCGAGAAAAATCATACAGAGCTTGCTTATGTGCCAGTTCAAGAAGAGAAGGCAATTAAGAATAATACGGCTATTGTGAATGTGAAATCGGTATTGCTTCAATCAAAATTATTAGCACAATCTGAGATACTAGAATCTATTGCTCAAGGAAAGAAAGAGGTCATTAAAAAAGGCGCTAAAGGGGATGAGGTTAAACTTATTCAAGAAGCGTTGCTGAAAATGAAGTTTGATTTAGGTAGTGCAGGGGCTGATGGTGATTTTGGCTCAGGAACAGAAAGCGCGATAAAAACATTTCAAAGTACGTATACACCAACGAATGAGGTTCATCCAGATTACAAAGTTGGCAGTGCTGATGGAGTGGTGGGGAAGAATACTCTGTTGGCGTTAGATGAAACTGTTGTTGGTATATGGGTTTATGAGACGCAATGTGAATTACAAATAGATCATCATTTCATCCAAAAATTAGAGGGTGTAGAGACCAAAGGCTACGTTCCTTTTCCGGATAAAAGCCAAAGCGGAGTTACTATAGGTACAGGTTTTGATTTGGGTGCTAGAACATTATCGGATTTAAAGAAAATGGGGTTAAGTAAATCATTAATTGATAAATTTACACCATATTTATCTTTGAAAAAGTATGATGCTGTGAATAAATTAGAAGAAATACCACTGACAATTACTAATGAGGAACTTAATACATTGAGTTTACTTGTTAAACAGTCAGAAACAGATAAATTAGTGACGTTATATAATAAGTCGAGTAGTAAAGTTAAATTTGAGTGCTTACCAAGTCAGGCTCAAACTGTAATAGCATCAGTGGCTTATCAGTATGGTAACTTATCGACAGAGACTCCAAAGTTTTGGAAACAGGCAATACAACAAAATTGGACTGGAATGCATAAGAATTTACTTAATTTTTATGATGATTACTCAACTAGACGAAAGACAGAAGCAACCTTATTAAAAGGATTATTATGAAAACAATCATTAGTATATTAGCTATTATTTTTAGTTCGTTATCATTCGCATACCCAATGGATGATATATATAAAACATTAGATATTACGTCGTTTAGTAGTTCATTAATGCCTAAACGTGTGGGAAATGAAAAACATTTTTCAGAACTAAATTTACCTAAGCCAGTCATTACAGACTCATCAATTTTGATTGAGAGTGAGAGATGGCATTACCAATTAAACATTGTTGAAAAAGATGAACAAAACTTACATGTTTGTTTTATTGATAAAGCATTGAAAGGTTCTTATAACGCACAATCATCAATGATTTTACGTAAGTATGGTAATGAGTATGTAGCGATATCTATGAAAAGTAACGCATGCGATAATTTTGCTCTCTAATGATGATAGAGCCTAACTATCAGAAACCGCTCACTTGAGCGGTTTTTTATATTTAATAGATTGGAGTTGCATTAATGACTCATGTGTTAATCCAAAAAACAATCGCCGAATGTCATGTTGTGAGATTACTCGCTATTGGAGATCACAATCAGTGATTGCGTTATTTAAATAAGATCTATTAGAGTTGAACTGTATGGTTTCAGGTTAATTCTAACTTTCTACCACTGAAGACATAAAGCCCATATCGAAAGGTGTGTGCTTTATGTCTTTTAGCTTTAAAAATCCCACTAAAGTTATTAGATCGTAGATTACTTTAAAACGAGAGTAACACTTGATTATACAATGTGCTACAAACGCTCATTTATCTGATTCTAATGATGAATATCGTTGTCCTTTCCTCAATTTTCTCATATCCTTCCAGAGCTATTGCCATAAAGAGCCTTACTATAAAATAATAGGCTAAATTTTAACTTTAAAAGAAGTAACAGTTTGCATAAATTTAGCAGAAGATTAGCTTGATGATTATATAGAATATTAAGCATGAAGAGCTGCGGTGAGTGGATTGAACAGTAAGTGTATAGGTGAGTAAATGCTTCCAAGTTATCAAGATTTAATGAAGCCAGTGTTAGAGACCGCGAAGAATGAAGAAGTAAAGCTTAGCAATGTCACTGACTTGCTAGCAGAGCAATTCAATCTTTCAGAAGAAGAAAGAACAGAACTTCTTCCTAGTGGACGACAAGCTGCATTTACTAACCGAGTTGGATGGGCCAAAACCTACCTAACTAAAGCAGGATTGTTGGATTCAACAAGGCGTGGTCATTTCGTGATCACAGATTTGGGGAAAGAGGCACTAAATAGTGGTGAAGAGATCAATAACCATTATTTAAAACGTTTTGATGACTTCAATGTATTCACTAAGCAAAAAAATGGTGACGTAGATAAAGCTGAAGCTATAGAAATCGTTAATAACGATGCGACACCCGATGAAGTGCTAAGAGCTGCGTACAAACAAATTAACGATGCCTTAGCCTCAGATATTTTGTCACGTACTCGTAAAGTGTCCCCAGCCTTCTTTGAGCAACTACTTATCGACCTGCTACTAGCTATGGGCTATGGCGGAAGTGATGAGGGTATGGCTCATACCCTTGGTAAAAGTGGTGATAACGGCGTAGATGGTGTGATTAATCAAGATCCACTTGGTGTTGATCAAGTCTACATTCAGGCAAAGCGTTATACTGATGGCAATAACGTTGGTGCAGGTGAGATCCGAGATTTCTTTGGTGCACTTAATCTGAAGAAAGCGCAGAAAGGCATCTTCATCACTACATCGGAATTTACCTCATCAGCGACTCAAACAGCGAAAGACTTAGGTATGCGTATTGTGCTTATCAATGGTAAAGAGTTAGCAAAATTGATGCTACGCTATAATATTGGTAGCCGAGATGAGCAGGTATTAAGCCTGAAGAAAATTGACGAAGAATTTTTTGAGAATTAAGAAATAGGTATTACATGAGTGAAGAACAAAAAAAGAAACTTGAACAAAAACTTTGGAATATAGCCAACGAGCTGCGCGGTAAAATGGATGCTGACGAGTTCCGCGACTATTGTCTAGGTTTTATCTTCTTTAAATACCTTTCAGAACAACTACACGTATTTGCAAATACAATACTTGCCGAAGACGGTATAGATTTCATCACTATAGATGAATCTAGTGAAGACGGGCAAGAGATGCTCAAAGTCATCAGAGAAGAATCAATCGAAGAGCTGGGTTACTTTCTTAAACCCTCAGAGTTATTCAGCAGTATTACCAAACGAGGTGCTCACAAAATAGATGATCCTGATGCGCAAGATGATGTGGTCGTAGATAATTTTATTCTCGATGATCTGCAAAAAGTGTTAGACAATATAGAACGCTCAACAATGGGCGCTGAAAGTGAAGATGATTTCGATCACTTGTTTGAAGATCTTGATCTAACATCAACTAAGCTTGGACGAACTAGTGAGGCCAAAAATAAATTAATAACTAAGATCTTAGTGCATTTAGATAGTATAGATTTTGCTATCAGTGATAGTGAAAGCGATGTGTTAGGGGATGCTTATGAATATCTCATTGGTCAATTTGCCGCAGGAGCAGGTAAAAAAGCTGGTGAGTTTTATACGCCACAGGCTGTATCTACTATTTTGGCTAAGCTGGTTACTAACGGTAAAAGTCGTTTGAAATCAGTATACGATCCGACCTGTGGTTCTGGTTCCTTACTATTGCGAGTACAAAAAGAAGTTGAGCATGTGGGGGATTTTTACGGTCAAGAAATGAATCGAACAACATTTAACCTTGCCCGTATGAATATGATCTTGCATGGCGTACATTATCGTAATTTTGATTTAAAACAGGAAGATACGCTAGAGTATCCGCAACATGTAGATAAAAAATTTGAAGCAATTGTCGCAAACCCTCCGTTTTCGGCTAAATGGAGCGCCAACAAAATATTTGAAAGTGATGATCGCTTTGCCCAATACGGTAAGTTGGCTCCGAGCTCTAAAGCGGACTTTGCCTTTGTTCAGCATATGCTTTATCAGTTAGATGATAACGGTACTATGGCTGTTGTGCTCCCTCATGGAGTTCTGTTTCGCGGTGCAGCCGAAGGACATATTCGACGTTATATCATCGAAGAAGGTAATTGGTTAGATGCGGTGATTGGTTTACCTGCTAATATTTTCTATGGAACCAGTATTCCTACCTGTATTTTAGTTCTGAAAAAATGTCGCGAAAATCCAGACAATATTATTTTTATTGATGCTTCAAATAAAGATAATGTTGGCAAAGCTAAAAATCAAAATTACTTACGCCAACAGGATATAGAAAAAATTGTAAGTACTTACCGTGAACGCAAAGAAGATGAAAAATACAGCTATATTGCTTCATTGAGTGAGGTTATTGAAAATGGATATAATCTCAATATTCCCCGTTATGTGGACACTTTTGAGGAAAAGGCTGTAGTGGACTTAGCTGCAATTACTGCGGAGTTAAAACTTTTGGATAAAGACATGAAGGGTATCGATGAAACTATTCGCAGATTTTGCGAAGAATTGGAGGTTGAATCGCCGGTATGTTGATTAATAAAAAGAAAATTGCCCCAAAGTTAAGATTTCCTGGTTTTCAAGAAGAATGGGAAGAAAAGTCACTTGGGCAATTCATGAGTTTTAAAAATGGAATAAATGCCGATAAAGAACAATATGGTCATGGGCGTAAGTTTATCAATGTATTAGATATCATTGCGGATAGACCTATATATCACGATGATATCATTGGCTCTGTCTCGGTTTTTGATAAGGAATTTGAAAAAAATGAAGTAGTATTCGGCGATGTACTTTTCCAGCGCAGCTCCGAGACAAGAGAAGATGCCGGACAATCAAATATATACCTAGATAAGGATAAATCAGCTACATTTGGTGGTTTCGTAATTCGGGGACGGCCTACAGCTGAGTTCAATCCAATATATTTGGATTTATTGCTTAAAACTAGTTCCTCTCGAAAAGAAATTACAACTAAAAGTGGTGGTAGTACTCGATTTAATGTAGGTCAGGGGTCTCTGAGCTCTGTGAAAATCACGATAACAACAAATCTGGAAGAGCAACAAAAGATTGCTGATTTTCTGAGCGTATTGGGTGAGAGAATAAGTAATCTTCATCGAAAGCATGAACTATTAGAAGTCTATAAACGCGGCTTAATGCAAAACCTTTTCTCTCAAGATATTCGTTTTAAGCAAGATGATGACTCTGATTTTCCTGCTTGGAACGAAGAACCTTTAAATAAACTTGCTGAACGTAGAACAGTAAAGAATAAAGATAATTTAATTGCTCGTGTGTTAACTAATTCAGCGGTGCAAGGAGTTGTTAATCAGCAAGATTATTTTGATAAAAATATTGCGAATGCTAATAATTTGGAAGGTTATTACGTTTTAGAGAAAGGCGACTATGTATATAATCCAAGAATATCAGCACATGCACCTGTAGGACCTATTAATAAAAATAAAATTGGTAGGGGAGTAATGTCACCGTTGTACTCCATATTTCATTTTAAGAGCGATAACAACGAGTTTTATGAACAGTATTTTAAAACTACTCTTTGGCATCGTTATATGTGTAGTGTAGCTAACTATGGTGCTCGATATGATCGTATGAATATATCCACAGCAGATTTTATGAATATGACTCTACCATGTCCACATGTTGATGAGCAGGATAAGATCGTCAGTTGTTTAACAGCTTTTGATAAAAAAATAGAAGCCATTTCCCTACAGGTGTCTAAGCTGGAATCTTTTAAAGAAGGCTTACTACAAAAGATGTTTGCGTAAAATACTATGATTAGAACAAAAGAATTTCTAACACAAAATAAAGAAAGCTTTCAACGTTATGCAAGCTTTAAAGATTATGATGTATTGTTCGAGGCTATTGAAAAAAAAACATCTAGCGATCATTGTATTGAGGCTTGTAAGTCGCTAATTGAAGGTATCTCCAAAACAGTATTGGCACAAGTGGATGTGCGCACGCAAGAAACTAGAGATAGATTTAATAAACTCGAGATAAAAAACCTCGAAACCTCGTTAGAGAAAATGCGCAACGACAATGAAGACTTCCACGTACTTTACCAACAGGCTGTTGTTGTTCTTGCTGCATTTCATCATTCTTGTGAAAAGGGGTTATTACAGGCTATAGGCAATAAGTTTTGTACCTATATTGCAAAAATAAGAGATAAAAAAGGTGATATCGCCCATGGTAGGGAAGCTCCAAAAATAATAAAAAGCCCAATGAATTTGGCTTTCATGATCGAAAGTGTAACTGATATCATTGCATTTCACATGCTTGAAACTTTATCACTTATTGATTTTCAGCAAGTTGATAGACCTAGCCAAGAAACTCTAATTACTGAGTCCTTTAGACAAAAACAATCTTTTGAACTTGAAGTTATTTTAGATGAAGAGCGTGTTATTCGAGAGTTTAATGAATCACTAGACGAACAATATCCCTTAAAGGGTAAACTTCGCTATAGTCGTGCGCTATTTGAGCAGTATTTAGAAGACTATGAAATCCAGCTGCAAGAATTTATCGATAATAAAGAACAGGAATTAATGGAATGAACACGCCAAACACTCAAAGCGAAACGCAGTTGGAAGAAAGCTTAATTCAACGATTGACTGGTTTAGGGTACACGCGTGTTGCCGTTAATAGTGCGGATGAGTTACGTGCCAACTTAAAACAGCAGTTGGAAATTCACAATAAAATTGAACTAAGTCAAGGTGAATTTAATAAGATTCTTAACCATCTGGATAAAGGTAATGTATTTCAGCGAGCTAAAACCCTGCGAGAGCGTTACCAGTTAACTCTAGATAACGGTTCTAGTTGTTATATCCAGTTCATGAACTGCGTACATTGGTGTCAAAATCAATATCAGGTGACACACCAGATTACGCAAGTAGGTAAGTACGAAAATCGCTACGATGTAACTCTGTTAATCAACGGCTTGCCTTTAGTTCAAATAGAATTAAAAAAGCGTGGCATTGAATTAAAAGAAGCCTTTAATCAAATTAATCGCTACCAACGTCATAGCTTTTGGTCGGAGAGCGGTTTATTTAATTATGTGCAATTATTCGTTATTTCTAATGGCGTAAATACTAAGTACTATGCCAATAACCGTAAACAAGATTTTAAGCAAACCTTTTACTGGGCGGATGAAGGAAATAGTCTGATCACTCAGCTGGATGATTTTACAGATGTATTTTTAGAAAAATGTCATGTATCTAAAATGATCAGTAAATACATCGTTCTACATGAATCTGACAAGATCTTGATGGTACTGCGTCCCTATCAATACTATGCAGTAGAAGCTATTGTTGAGCGAGTCATGGCTGGCCGTAAGCATGGTTACATTTGGCATTCTACAGGTAGTGGAAAAACGTTAACTAGCTTTAAAGCTGCGCAAATTCTTACCGAATTACCAAAAGTACATAAAGTAGTTTTTGTGGTCGATCGTGCTGACTTGGACTATCAAACCACTCGCGAATTTAATTACTTTAGCGAAGGTAGTGTGGATGGAACTAATAATACTGCCTCACTAGTAAAACAAATGGCCGGTGATAACTCTTTGATTGTTACCACTATTCAAAAACTCAACACAGCAATTACGAAAACTAAACACGAAGCCACTATGGATGCCTTACGCGATAAGCGTATAGTGTTTATTTTTGATGAGTGCCACCGTTCTCAGTTTGGCGACGCACACAAAAATATCGTCAATTTTTTTACGAATGCTCAAATGTTTGGTTTTACTGGTACGCCGATCTTTGATAAAAACGCTACTGCTAATCAACATGGTAAACGTACTACCGCCATGTTATTTGGCGGAGATAAAGTACTACATAAATATCTTATCACTAATGCTATTGCGGATGAGAATGTATTAAAATTCTCTGTAGAATATTGGGGTAAGCTTAAACGTAAAGATGGCAGCTTGATTGATGAACAAGTGCATAACATCAACAAGAAAGAGTTTTTCGAAAGTGACGATCGAATTAATGGCGTAGTGGACTGGGTTATTGCTAACCATAATCGAAAAACCCACAATAAGCAGTTTTCGGCCATGATGTGTGTGAGCAATAAAGATATGCTCATAAAATATTACGAAGCCTTTAAAGCCAAAAAGGAAGCCGGAGAACACGACTTGCGCGTGGTTACCATTTTCACTTATGCCGCTAATGAAGAAGATGAAGACGCTAATGGTTTAATCGGTGAGCCAGACTTTGAGATTAAAACAGACGATCCCAAAAGTCAGCACAGCCGTGAGAAGCTGGAAACCTTTGTTAACGATTACAATGCGCTGTATCGCACTCAGCACTCAGTAAAAGACGGTAAAGCGTTTTATACGTACTACAAAGATATTGCTAAGCGTATGAAAGAGAGGGACAAAGAAAACTTTCAGGATACAGAGCGTGCCGATATTTTATTAGTAGTGAATATGTTCCTCACGGGATTTGACGCTAAAAAGCTTAATACAATATACGTGGATAAAAATCTCAAATTCCATGGCTTGATTCAAGCGTACTCGCGTACCAACCGTATATTAGGTGAACTGAAATCACAAGGTAACATTGTTTGTTTTCGCAACCTTAAAGAAAATACCGATGAAGCAATTAAGTTATTTTGTGATACCGACGCGAACGAAGATATTTTAATGGAGCCTTACGAGTTTTATGTAGAGCAGTTTAATCAAAGATTAGAACAAGTATTAGCATTGACTGAAACTCCAAATGCGGTCAATGATTTACAAAGTGAAGATGCACAGTTGGCGTTCGTGAAAGCCTTTCGTCAATTAATACGGACACTTAATAAATTAAAACCTTTTACTGACTTCACTTGGTTTGATTTAAATTTAGATGAACAGACCTTTGAAGACTTTAAGAGTAAATATTTAGATATTTATGACCGTTCCCATGACAAAGAGCCAGGATCTTCGATTTTAGAAGAGGTGGATTTTGAACTAGAGCTTATCCATAGGGATGAAGTTAATGTCGCCTACATCTTAAATATACTTGGTCAGATTCAAAAAGGTCAAAAAAATAAAGGAGCAAATGGCGATACTCAAAAAACCATTAGTGATGTGCTCGATATGTTAGGAAAAGAAGTGCAATTGCGTAGTAAGCGTGAGTTAATTGAAAAATTCATGTACGACTACATGCCTAATATTACACCAGAGCAAGACTTACAAGAAATATTTATAGGCTACTGGCACAAAGAGAAACGTAAAGCTATTCATGCATTCAGTGAAAGGGAAGGGTTAAACAAAGACTCTGTTTATAGAATGATGGATGAATACAATTTTACCGGTAAAGATCCACTTCGTGAGCAAGTATTTTCTGCATTAGCTTACAAACCTAAATTACTTGAACGAAAAACTATCTACGGTCGAATTATAAAAGACTTTAAGGATATTATTCATCAGTATGAAGATGACACTGGAAGCTTAGGTGTAGGTGAAGATCCTGCTAAATACGAAGGCGCTAGTCTTGAGAGTATTACCCACCGCATTGGGGACGCCACTATATTCTTTAGTAATGAAATTAAACATTCTAGGCAAGCAGTAGAATTAGCGCGATTTAATATTAAGTTGGATAAACCTTATAAACAAGGACTTGCCAGTTTGAGTGCCTATGGTTCAGGAAGTGATTTATTAGGTCGAGGCGTTATCAATGAAGATATATTAACCGATTATTTACAGTTGACCGGAGAGTTTCAAAATAGATTATGCGAGTATGATTTAGATTTCTTTAATACGAACGATAATCAAGAAGGCACGCTGCTGTGGTCGCTTAGTGAAGCGCGAGAAGGCAGTACAGTACTCGAGTTTATTTTGAATGTTAGAGATTATAGCTTGGCCATTGGTGGACCTGTCATGGCGTTTTTAATTGCTTATCCGAAAGCTGCTGATGGATTGGAAAGATTAAAATCCGATATTAATAAGCGGTTTGGTAAATCTGATGATAAGCCTGAACCTATGATTATTACTGAAAATTTAGCTGAGGAATTGAAAAAGATCTCTAAGAATAGCTAGTCTTCTTTACTCTTGTAACAGAAAGGCTGCATAAGCGGCCCTTCTGTATAACCTTGAAAGTCGACTTGGCATAACTCATTAATTTTCAATGATATAGGTTAATTGTTCAACCCCCTCACTCTTATAATGTTTAAGTTCAATGAAATATCAGGCATCTTGAGCTGAAAACTCATAGGGTCAGTGTGTGGTAACTTGGTCGCTGGAGTAACTTAGGTTAGTTTTTATTAAAGTAACACCAGAAGTAACACTTTAAAAGTCTACTTTAAATTATTTGTTTATAATCAATCAGGTAGGGTGTGTAATCGAGTCCAGTAGCGAATGAAAGAGCCCACCTAGTGTGGGCTTTTTTGTGCCTGTAATTTCTTTTGTTATCAATTTTTAACTAGTAATACTCAATAGTAGCTATTATCAGTGATCGTTATATACAAACGTTAAGTACTAAGTTGGATGACTTCATCTGCCATATTGATAGGTTTTATAGTTGAACTCATTAATATAATAATAAAGTAACATAAATTATTTTACTAAATCAGCCGCTTCTCGCGCTAAACGACCGATTTCATTCCATCGACCTGCATTGATTAGTTTTGGGTCAACCATCCATGTTCCACCACAAGCTAATACTCGTTCAATGGCAAGATAGTCATTCACATTTTTGGTGTTAATACCGCCTGTTGGCATAAATTGTATTTTTGTATAAGGTGCTAGTAGTGATTTAAGCATATTAATACCACCTGAAGCTTCAGCAGGGAAAAACTTCAATGTTGTCAGTCCCATTTCAAGTGCTGCTTCAACCGTTGAGGGATTGTTCACTCCAGGAATAATGTCGATGCCTAACTCTTGGCAAGCTCTTACGGTATTAGGATTAAACCCTGGTGATACAATAAAAGTTGCACCTGCATCTTTTGCTGCGATAACTTGTTCACGATTTAATACGGTACCTGCGCCTATGAGCATATCTGGTTGTGCTTTACGTAGTAATCGAATTGCTTCTGCTGCGGAGTCTGAACGGAAGGTGATTTCAGCCGCAGGTAATCCATTTTCAGCTAATGCTTTGCCTAATGGAATAATATCTTCAGCACGTTCAAGTGCAATAACGGGAATGATTTTTATTGCTGCTAGTTGTTCAGAGATAGTACTCATTATTTTATTTCCTTATTAAAATTGATTGATTCAGTCGCAGATCTTGGGACAATGGCCCCTTTATGTTGAATCACTATTCCTGCAAGTTGGTGTCCTTGCAAGGCTGCTTCTCGTGGGGTTTTATTAGTTAGATATCCAGCTAGAAATCCTGCATTAAATGAGTCACCAGCTGAGGTTGTATCAATAACAGTATCTATTGGTGTAGTTGCAATAAGTTCAGGTATATCGGTAGTAAAGTCGGTATATAAACACCCTTTAGCACCTTGTTTCAATATTACATTTCTTACACCATGATTACGTAAACGATGTAAAGTATCTTGTTGTGAGCTATCTCCCCATAAGCATTCCTCGTCATCATCAGTAACAAGTGCAAGATCAGTCAATGTTAGTATTTGTTTATAACACGCTTGTGCTTCTAATTTGGTGTCCCAAAGAGCGGGGCGGTAATTGGAGTCAAAGGCAATTTCGACACCTTTAGCTTTTATATTATGTAATAAGTTGATTAATTTTTGTCTATCTGTTGGTGGTAAAATGGCAAGACTAATACCACTCAGGTAGACCATGTCGACATTAGCTAAATGATGCTCAACATTAGGAAAACCAGGATGTTGTAGTAAGTAGCGGGCAGCTGATTGATTTCTCCAATAAAGGAAGGTTCTTTCACCTTGTTCGTCTAACTGGATGAGGTACAATCCTGGTTGGCGAGTAGGATCACGAAGTACATAATCAGTATTGATACCTTCTAGTTTCCAGCGTGAAATCATACCTTCACTGATCGTATCTACACCAAGAGCACTGACGTAATCAATCTCGATAGATTGGCCTGCAGTACGTGCCATATATATTGCCGTGTTCAATGAATCGCCACCATAAGCTTGTTGCATGGTGCGAAAAGGAGCTCCATTAAGTTCTATCATGCATTCGCCGATAATTGCGATACGTTTCATGCATATTCTCCTGGTAGTTTGAAGTAGGTTTTTGCATTGTTGAAAGCGATATCTTGCACAAGCTTGCCTAGCATTGCCATGTCGTGAGGTGCTTCACCATTTTGTACCCATTGACCAATCATATTACACAGAATACGACGAAAATACTCATGACGGGTATAAGATAAGAAGCTACGAGAATCTGTTAACATTCCCACAAACTGGCTTAACAGACCCAGTTGAGATAATTGTTCCATCTGGCGTTGCATACCGTCTTTTTGATCGTTGAACCACCAACCTGAACCAAATTGTACTTTTCCTGCAATGCCACCTCCTTGGAAGTTACCAATCATTGTTGCCATCATTTCGTTATCGCGGGGATTCAGACAATAAAGAATGGTCTTTGGTAGCTCATTAGTGATATCCATAGCATTAAGTAATGAGGCTAGCTCTAACGCAAACGGACGGTCACCAACAGAATCAAAGCCACTGTCAGCGCCTAATAGCTTGAACATGCGAGTACTATTATTCCGTTGTGCGCCAATATGAAGTTGCATTACCCAGCTACGCTTCGCATATTGAGTTCCTAGCCACACCTGAACGGCAGTACTGAATTGGTCGATTTCTTGTTCTGTTAGTATTTCATTATTAAGACGTCGTACTAGCATGGCATCTAATACTGATTCTTCCGGTACTCTGCTGTATCGAACAATCTCAATGCCATGGTCGGCGGCACGGCAACCATGCGCTGAGAAATGATCAAGACGACGATCCAATGCCGTGAGTAAATCAGCGAAACGGGTAATCTCAATATTTGCAACTTCGCCTAAAATCTGCATGTATTCTGTAAAGTCATTTAGCTCGATCTTGAAGGCTCGATCAGGACGCCAGCTTGGTGCAATTTCAATGTCACAAGTATCATCTTTAGCAATGGCTTTATGGTGTTCTAATGTGTGAATAGGATCATCTGTTGTGCCGGCCATAACTACATTCATTTGTTTCATGATGCCACGCGCAGAAAACTCTGGACTTGTTAGCATATCATTACATTCGTGCCAGATATCTTCGGCTGTTTCAGGGCTGAATAGTTTACCTGTGATCCCAAATGGACGACGTAGTTCTAGATGAGTCCAGTGGTATAACGGATTGCCGAGCGTCTGTGGTACTGTTTTTGCCCATGCCATGTATTTTTCAAAATCAGAGGTTTCCTTGCCCGTAATGAGCGACTCGCTAATACCTGCGGCACGCATACCGCGCCACTTATAATGGTCACCTTCTAACCACATTTGACCAAGGTTGTCGAAACGGCGGTTATCTGCGATTTCTTGTGCGTTGAGATGGCAATGGTAATCATAGATAGGCATGTCTTTCGCGAAGTCGTGGTATAAACGGCGTGCAATCTCATTGGTTAGAAGAAAATCTTCACATAGAAAATCTTTCATTGGTAACTCCAAAAAAGTATCCCTTCAAAAAGAGTTTTAGCTGAAGGGATATAAATGAATTAAAGTGATGCAACAGCTGCGCGAGCACCGTTAGTCATTATTAACTGATAAGCGTCGGTTACTTCGGTAACGAATGCTTCGTTCTTAATTAGATCAGTGCCGAAGATTGCTTTAATACCTAAAAGTGCTTTAACCACGGAGGTATTAACACCGTGTTGTTGGTAGATTTCTTTAAATAGTTCAACCATTGGATCTCTAATATCAATAGGGTTAGCTTTTTCATCAGAGCCACTTATATACATCATCCAACCTGCAATACCCATTGCTAGCCATTTGTAATTAGTGCCTTTTTCTAAATGGAAGCGTAGTGAATCTCCCATACGTTGAGGGATTTTTTGGCTTCCATCCATTGCTATCTGCCATGTTTGGTGTTTAAGACTTGGGTTGGTAAAACGATTAATTAGTAGTTTTGCGTAGGTTTCTAGATCTGTGCCTTTTGGCATGTTTAACGTTGGAGCTTGTGCTTTCATCATCATATCGAAAGCAGCTTTACGATAGTTGTCATTGGTCATCGTATCAGAGATGTGTGCGTAGCCACCTAAATAGCCAAGATAGGCTAAGAAAGAGTGGCTGCCATTAAGCATACGCAGTTTCATTTCTTCAAAAGGAACAACATCAGAGACAAACTCTGCACCTACGATGTTCCAGTCAGGGCGGTCATTTACGAAGTTATCTTCAATAACCCACTGTCTGAATGGTTCACAAGCGATACCACATAGATCTTCAACACCGACTAAAGTTGTTATTTCTGCTAATGTTTCAGCAGTTGCCGCGGGCACAATACGATCGACCATAGTACATGGGAAAGTTACGTTATTTTCAATCCAGATCGCAAGATCCTTATCGACTAACATTGCAAAATCGAGTACCGCTGCACGAGCAACATGACCATTTTCTTGCACGTTATCACAAGACATTACGGTGAATGGTTTGATGTCAAGTTCTCGACGAATGCGTAATGCTTCAACAATATAACCAATGGCAGAATTAGGTTCTTGTGGGTGAGTTAAATCTGCTTTGATTAGAACATTATTGTGATCTAAACGGCCAGTGGCAGGATCCGTACAATAACCTTTTTCTGTAATTGTCATAGAGACGATAGCAACTTGCTCTTCAGCCATTTTTTCTAGTATGGCTCGTTGCCCATCAAGGGCAGGGTGTAGAGATTCCGTAACAGAACCGACCATTTTTACTGTTGTTGTGTGTTCACCTTTTTCTGCCACTGTATATAAATGGTTTTGTTCACGCAGTTGTTTGATAAGATCTTCACCACCAAACAGGTTAATTTCACAAATCCCCCAATCACTATTGATTTTGTCTAACATTTCGCTAGTAAATAACGCTTGGTGAGCACGATGAAATGCTCCGAATCCTAAATGAACAATACGACTTTTAAGAGTTGATCTATCATAACTAGGAAGGATGATGTGGGGACTTACTTTGGTATTCGCAATATTCAACATGTTGTGTTCCTTGATTTTCTCATCGGTATATTACCGATGAGAAATATAATAATTGGAGTGTTTTAATTAATGGATAAGGATTTAGTAGCCTAAAATTAAACCAGGCAAAAATAAGCTTAATTGTGGAATAAAGGTAACAGCCATAAGAGCAATGAACAGTGCTGCATAAAAAGGTAATAATGGTTTAATAACTTTATCAATAGAGACATTTGCAACTGAGCAGCCGATAAATAATGCACTACCTACTGGAGGAGTACATATACCAATCGCAAGGTTAAACGTCATCATGATCCCAAAGTGTACTGGGTCGATACCTAGGTCTAATACGATAGGCAAAAAGATAGGCGTAAAAATAAGCACTGCTGGAGTCATATCCATAAAGATACCAACGATGAGTAAAATTATATTAATAATTAATAAGACAATGAGTGGGTTATCAGAAACGGCCAATAATGCATCGGCAATCATATACGGGATATCAGCGTTAGCCATTGCCCATGACATCCCCATTGATGCCCCTACTAATAGTAGAACGATAGAGGTGGTTACTGCTGATTCTAAGATGATGGCGGGAAGTTGTTTTATCTTAACTTCACGGTAAACGATCACTGCAAGTATAAATGTGTATACAACGGCAATCGCGGAGGCTTCGGTTGCGGTAAAAATACCTCCAATTATTCCACCCATGATTAAGACGATAAGCATTAGAGAAGGTAAGGCTTTTAATAATGTATCCCATACATCAGCAATACTTGGTTTTGGTGCGACAGGATAGCCTCGGCGCTTAGCAATAAAACCTGCTACACACATTAAACTTACGCCCATAATTAGACCAGGGATATAACCGGCAAGAAACAATGCTGCAACCGATGTCCCACCAGAAACAAGAGAGAAAACAATTAGGGTATTACTCGGTGGGATCAATAGACCTGTAGGGCATGATGTAATATTAACTGCAGCAGAAAAATGCTCATCATAACCCTCTTTTTTTTGTAAAGGAGACATTGTGCCACCAACTGCAGCTGCAGAAGCTACCGCTGATCCTGAAATAGAACCAAACATCATGTTTGCCATTATATTTACATGAGCTAATGAACCCGGTAAGCGGCCACATAATACTTTTGCAAAATTGATAAGGCGGATCGCGATACCACCCTGATTCATAATATTTCCCGCTAAAATAAAGAACGGGATTGCAAGTAATGCAAAATTATCAAGACCTGCTGCCATACGTTGTGCAACTACGGCAATTGCAGGCTCAAGGGGGAGACTCATCATAATTGTGGCTAAAGAAGATAAACCAATCGCAAATGAAACGGGTATGCCTAATGTTAATAAAACTGCAAAGCTACCAAATAGAGTAAGAATGACTAGCCATTCCATAATTTAATTCCTTTTTAATTAGTGTTATTGGGATTTTGATGTAGGTAAAGAGCGGCTAGATATTAATTCTTTTACTTTTTCACGGCTGAAGATAAAAGAATAAAAAATCATTAATGCCCCACTTAATGGTAAACAAAAATAGATGTAACCCATCTCCCAACCTAACGCAGGTGTTACTTGCCCGGTGGCTAATGTTTTAAGCGCGAGACTAATACCTCCGTAAATTAATACGATAAAAGCAAATACTGCTATGGCGGCTTGAATGAAAATCTCGTTAATCAATTTTCGTTTACCGGTCAATTTCATAGTTAATAAGTCGATAGCAAGATGGCGCTTTTGGCCAGTGGTATACGCTGCACCAATAAGTGCAACCCACATAAATAAATAGCGAGCTAATTCATCTGTGATAGTGCTTGGTTTACCAATCACATATCGTGATATCACTTGCCAGATGACACAGAAAACTAAAAAGGTAGAGAGTGAGATAGTAAATGCAGCTAACCCTCTATTTATATAATTAACCAATTTATTCACTTTTAATTCCTTTGTGTGTGGGAGCATATAGTTAACGCTGGTTAACCAATATTAGTTATTGTTACTTTTAACATCCTATTTTTCTGAGGATGATTATAGATAACAGCTAATTATAATCCTGTGAGCTATGTCCCAAATGAATTGGTTGGCCAATTTGACGGTTATTATTGTGATTTGGGTCAACCAATTTGTATTTTTGTTTTGACGGTGTATTGATTTGGACTCAAGATTCACCTGTATTCAAATACATCTTAAAAAAATGGATAATTACTTAATGGAGATACAATAATGATACGTAAAAGTATATTGACGGTACTGATTGGTACTGCGTTAAGTCTAAGCGTTAGTACTTCAGCTGTTTCTGCAACCATATTAAAACTTAGTCATAACCAGTCGCGTGATTACGCTGTCCATAAGGCTATGGATTCAATGGCAAAAGAAGTACGTGAATTAACTAATGGCGAAGTTCGTATACGTATTTACCCTGATGCTCAATTGGGAACTCAGCGTGAATCAATGGAGCTTATGCAGAATGGTGCACTTGATATGGTTAAAACAAATGCAGCTGAATTAGAAGCTTTTGCACCTGCTTATGCTGCATTTAATCTGCCTTATTTATTTCGTAATAAATCACATTACTATGATGTACAGAAAGGGGAAGTAGGTGAGGAGATTTTGGCTTCTTCTCGGGATAGTGGTTTCATTGGAATAACCTATTATGATGCTGGGGCTCGTAGTTTCTATGCATCTAAACCTATTAATACACCTGAAGATCTTAAAGGCTTAAAAATTAGAGTACAGCCAAGTCCTTCTGCGATCAGCATGGTCAAAGCATTAGGTGGAAATGCAACCCCTCTAGCTTATGGAGAGTTATATACAGCTCTTCAACAAGGTGTCGTAGATGCTGCTGAAAACAATATACCGTCATATAGTTTGAGTCGTCATAGTGAAGTATCTAAATTTTTTAGTTTAGATGAACACACAATGGTGCCTGATGTTCTCGTTATTTCAAATAAAGCTTACGATAGTTTGTCAGAAGAAAATCGTATAGCGTTAAAAAAAGCAGCAAATAATTCTATGGAATTAATGAAAAAATTATGGGCGGAATCAGAAGCAACAGAACGAGCTAAAGCAGAGAAGTTGGGAGTGACATTTATAACGCCAAACAAACAAGCTTTTGTCGATGCTGTACAACCAATGTATGAAGCTTTAAATACGACAAATCCTGAATTAGCAGAAATTGTTAATCGTATTAAAGCGGTTCAATAATTAACTGTAAAGATAATATAACAAGGTGTTGTAACTATTTGCCATAAATAGGTTGACCAATTTTGTCATATCTTTATTATGATATATAGAATGCAATGGAATATAGCGACAATATCAATATGATGCCTTTTGAAGCAAAAAGACCTTATCAAGAGTTAGGGTTAGTACTAAGACAAGAGTTAATGAACAGTCAGTATAGTGTGGGAGATCGTCTTCCTCCCGAGCGTGATATCGCAGAACGATTAAATGTAAGTCGGACGGTGGTACGTGAAGCGATCATTATGCTTGAACTTGAAAACCTAGTTGAAGTTAAAAAAGGCTCTGGGGTATATGTACTTAATATTCCGAGTGAAACTGCTAATAGCCGAGAGCGCGTGATTTTCGATGAGGCTGGTCCATTTGAAATGTTACAAGCAAGGCAGTTGCTAGAAAGCAATATTGCTGAGTTTGCTGCAATTCAAGTTACACCTGGTGATATTGCTAAAATGAGAGCCGCACTTGAACTTGAGCACCATGAAGTGGCAAATGAATCTTCAGATTGTAATGGAGATGAACAATTCCATCTTTGTATAGCCGAGGCAACGCAGAACTCTGTGTTAGTAGATATGCTGAAACATTCTTGGGCCCGTCGCGAACAAAGTCCAATGTGGAGAAAGCTTCATTTACGCATTAATAATCAGAATTATCGTGAAGAATGGTTAGGTGATCACGCTAAAATTCTTTTAGCTATGCAGCGAAAAGATCCTATTGCAGCGAAAAATGCAATGTGGCAACACCTTGAAAATGTAAAACAACGACTACTTGAGCTATCTGATATTGATGATCCTAATTTCGATGGATATTTGTTTAGCTCAAACCCTGTTGTCTTCCTTGAGGAAGATAAATAAAGATCAACGTTCTGTTGATTTTTATTTGGAATTGCTACTTTTAAAGTAGCAATTAATTTAAATTTTTAAATACTTCTCTCGTTAATATTTTCCGAGCGGGTTAAGTGTGTCTGTATAAAAGGTGATTGTCATGGAACAAACTTGGCGTTGGTATGGTCCTAGTGACCCTGTATCTCTAAATGATATTCGTCAGGCGGGAGCTACTGGTATTGTAAACGCATTACATCATATCCCTAATGGTGAGGTGTGGACGAAAGAAGAAATTCTTATTCGTAAAGCTTTGATTGAAGATAAAGGTTTAACCTGGTCAGTCGTTGAGAGTGTCCCTGTACATGAAGAGATTAAAACACAAACGGGTAATTACCAATTGTGGATTGATAACTATAAACAAACATTACGCAATTTAGCAGAGTGTGGCATTGATACTGTATGCTATAACTTTATGCCAGTCTTGGATTGGACTCGTACAGATCTTGAATTTGAAATGGAAGATGGATCTAAAGCCTTACGTTTTGATCAAATTGCATTTGCTGCTTTTGAATTACATATTTTAAAACGTCCAAATGCCGAAGATGCGTATTCAATAGAAGATAAAGCGCAAGCTCAAATCTATTTTAATAATATGTCTGATATCGATATTGCTAAATTAACAGGTAATATAATTGCTGGATTACCTGGAGCGGAAGAAGGGTATACATTACAAGAGTTCCAAGCCCAATTAGATCGCTATAAAGGTATTACGAAAGATAAACTTCGTGAGCATATGGTGTACTTCTTGAGAGAGTTAATGCCTATCTGTGATGCTAACGGTCTGAAAATGGCAGTACATCCAGATGATCCACCACGTCCGATTCTTGGTTTACCGCGTATTGTTTCCACGATTGAAGATATTAATTGGTTAACAGCGGAAGTACCAAGCCAAATGAATGGAATAACAATGTGTACAGGCTCATATGGAGTACGTGGTGATAATGATTTAGTTAATATGATTAGACAGCATGGTGATCGTATCTATTTCACTCATTTGCGTTCAACGCAACGTGAAGATAATCAGCTTAGCTTTCACGAAGCGGCACATCTTGATGGTGATGTTGATATGTATAATGTAGTGATGGAAATTCTTAGAGAAGAACAGCGTCGTGATGCTGTTGGCGATATGAGACTAATACCTATGCGTCCAGATCATGGTCATCAGATGCTAGATGACTTGAAGAAAAAGACGAATCCTGGTTATTCTGCAATTGGTAGATTAAAAGGTCTTGCTGAAGTTCGAGGTTTAGAGATGGCATTAAAGCGGGCATTTTTCACAAAATAAAACTGATTCTAGTTCATAATTAGTGGACCAATAATATTTAAGGATGATTTATGCATATAAATCATCCTTTTATACATATAACTGAGTAGTTATTTTCATTGATTAAAGCCTAAGTATACTGAGGTCCTTGGAGATACTTTTTGAACTTGCCTAATCGCATGAAATTTATGAATTAACACTAAAGCAGAGTGAAAATTAACTTTTCTTGTATTTATTAGTAACATTTTTACAGCATTATAATGGTGTGGAATTAATAGACATTTAAATTTTCGTATTTAACGATTAATTTCTATAACGATTAGTATCGATACTTTTGGTTATTTACATTTATGTTTTGTTAATTTAAATTACAAGCTTAGTAATTTATGTGGGAATTAAAATAGTGCTAAATTTAAAAATAAAATATTTTGGTATTATTTTTTTATTTATGACTTTGTTTTTTTTGGCTAATACTTTAATGAGTAGTAGTCAAATTAAATCTGAATTTTCTAATGTGTTAGATGGTTTTTTTGATAAAATAATAAGATTTTCAAATTTTTATATTAACGCTGAATATAAAGAAAAAGAAAAGGGAACTTATAATTTTATTGACGGATCTTTTTTAGTTGTCAATCATAATTCTAATGTTTTAGATTTGAAATATGGTATAAATAAATTAAAAGAGTCGTTTAAGGTAAATGAAGGTATTTATATTATATCGATATTAAATAAATCAAATGGTAAGATAGATTATAGTTACTTTATGCCATTAGTAAAAAGCTATGAAAACAAAGTTTATAGTTATAATGAAATGTTGAATAAATATAACAGTATTGATATATTTGATAAGTATGGTTCTTGTGATTTAGTTATCACTGGAGTATATGAGGACAGTTTTAATAATAGATTAATAAGAACCGTAATTTATCCTATTTATATTGATAGGAAACTGGTGTCTATACTTACTATTGATATCGATGTAGATTATGTCATTAATAATATTAAAAGAAATCTTGGTTTTTTTTCTTATTTTATATCGATTGAATCTAATGGAGTTATTGATCCTAGTTCTAATAAAATAAATGTTTCTTGCTCAGAATCTGAATATCTAACGATAAATATTAAAATATCAAAAATTATTATGATAAGTTTATTATTGTCATCGTTAGTTTATTTGACATATAATTTTATTATGTTTTTTATTGCCAGATATTATAGTATCGATGCTTTGACTGGATTGTATCGAAGAGATTATATAGATAGAATTTGTTTAAGTGGAGAACAATCACTTTTATATATTGATGTTGATGACTTTAAATTTATCAATGATACATACGGTCATCATATTGGTGATGCTGTTATAGTTGACATCGCTAATATAATTAAAAGCAATATAAGAGGAAAAGATAAGGCATTTCGATGGGGTGGAGATGAATATTTGATTGTTCTTGATGTGATAGATTTTAAACTAGTAATCGATGTAGCAGAAAGAATAAGTAAATCAGTTCAGAATGAAATAACTAATGGTCTAAAGGTGACTATATCAATTGGTGGATATGTTGGCGACGCTAAGTTTGTTGAGGCATTATTGAAATCAGATTCGATGTTGTATAGATCTAAGAAAGATGGAAAAAACAAAATAAATATCGATTTTTAATAGGTAACCTCATATATATGAGGTTACCATCCTATTATAAATTTAATATATTAAGTCTGAAATGTATTTTTTTAATGAGACATTAAACTCTTCCTTAAAGTAATTTTGAAATCTATGTGTAGATTGGTAGCCACAATCTAAAGCTATAGTGTCAATGTCGTCACAACCTTGTTTTATTAAAAACATGGCATGCTTCATTCTTACTTTTCGTAATAACAGTTTGAACGTTGTATTTTTTTTGTTTAAATGTCTAATCAATGTTGACCTACTAACACCTAGATACGAACATGAATTAATAATACTATGTTTGTAGTTAGGTTCATTTGAAAGAAATAAACATAATTTTATTTCGATATCATCATCTTCAAATGGAAATAGTATATGAAGTAATCCTTTTTCTGCTAACTGCATATATATAACATTTGCTATCATTAGTTTAATCTTATTACTAATAATAGTAGTATCTAAACTATGAAAGAATTCTATGTTTTTTTTTAAGTCAGATGTTAATTTTATTATAGGGTAATTATCAATTTTTTTTACTATTCCTTTACTTAATAATATCATTTCTTTGTCTGGTTTAGATAAGAAACTTATTTGTTTTGCTAAGAAAATATTATTTATTGGTTTGTTAACAAAGCTTAATTTGTCATCATTATTAATGAACAATAATTCACCAGGATTTAAAGTTAATATATCTTTATTCATGAATATTTTTTTCTGACCATTAACTACCCATATTAAACTTGGCCGTATTATTGAAATGTTGGCTCTTTTTATAATTGAATATCCTTTGTGACTAAAATTTTTAAACACTTATCATATCCTTTATAACTGTTTAATTTTGTTTTTTATTATAATGAATCATATAAAAAAGGTAACTAACAGAAAGTGTCAATAATTTTTATTGATGATACCTATCGTACTTGAGTTTATTTATATGAATTTAAACGTAAAAATATACACCTTAAGTAATATATTTATATGGACTGATAGTATTTATAGGAAAAGTGTGAAGTTATATATAGATAAAAGTCATTAGTAGTTAAATTTGGTGGGAAATAAGATTATATCATTGTTGATTGATGTGTTAATAGACAAAATAACTGTGATGTTTTTTATGATTAAATAACACTCATATTATTGTGAGCTTTATGTATTTTTAGCCTGATCTTATGATCCTTTAATTTTATTTTTCTATATGAGATAACTCACGTACTAATGAGTAGTAGTCCTTGATATTATTGGTTTTTTAATTTAAATTTGTTTTAAGCAAACAACTTTGAGAGCATGAGTATGGAACTTAAATTACATTCAAATGCAAGCACGACGCCAAGAACACGAAAGTATATTCAGTCTTCGGATAAAACTGATGCTGAATTAGCAAATGAATTGAGCATATCCATTGATACTGTTAAGAAATGGCGTAACCGTGATTGTTTTCATGACAAATCACATAGGCCAAAAGTGATTCATAAAACCTTAACTCCTGAACAGGAAGTATTCATTCTTTACCTTAGAAAACGACTTTATCTTTCATTGGATGAATTACTTGAAGTAACTCGTTTATTGATTAATAAAGGCGTTTCAAGATCAAGCTTAAATCGCTGTTTAAGTTCTCATAAAGTAGGGCGTTTGATTAAACCTAAAGTAGAAGGAAATAAAAACGCTATAATTATTGACGCTTTTATTATCCCTGAAACTATAGCCCCTCAAAGCGTTTTATTGATTTTTGTTGAAAAATTCAGTGGTCATATTAGTTTTGCTCTAATTAAAAAAGATGATGAACCAGCGAAACAAAAAATAGTTAAATTTTTAACTAATGCACTTCCTTATAAGATTGAATCAATAAGCTCATCATCAAATCAAATAGCACAAGATATCTCGGCATTAGTCTTAAACGAGTTCGAAATACACACGGGTTTAGAGATAAATAGTGATGCAAATTTTGAGAAAATGATGCCTGATTTATTAGTAGGAGAGCTATTTGATAGAAGATTAGGTCTTGGAGCGACAATTTTAGAATACGAAGATATTTTAAATAAAAGAGTTATAAGAAAGAAATTTAAAAATTTGACCCCTCACGCTTATATAGCATCAACTTACTGAAAATAGGGGAGTTGCCCCCCTATAAATGTATCTATTATGAAATCATTCGTTCTTTATGCAAATAGATAATTTCTGTTGCCATATCCATTAATAAAACGGCGTTCATAAGGTGATCTTGAGCGTGAACCATCACAATATGAACGGGAAGTTTTCCTTCTCCTTCATCAAATTCAATAAGTCTAGTTTGAATTGAGTGTGCTTCTTTTAATGCAGCTTGCGCACCTTCAATATGCTTATCAGACAGTTCAAAATTCTTCTGACGAGCGGCTCTCATTGCTTCCATTAATTGGCTACGAGCAGATCCCGCATTAACAAGCAGCATCATTACTTTTTCTTCGTACTCTTCACTATCCATAATTTTAGCCTTAGTCCATCATATCTAATGCTTGAGCGAGGATCTTATCGCCTTTTGTCATGCCGTAATCCATCATGTTGATGAGAGCGATAGGCTTATTATGTTCTTTTGCAATATTGGTGAAGTCATTTATTTTATAAGCGATTTGAGGTGCGATAAGAAAACAATCAAATTCAGTTGCAGCAGAATTAAAATCTTGAGAGCCTTTTGCTTCAATTTCCACATCAATGTTTTCTTTTTTTGCGTGCTCAAGCATGCGTTTAACGACTAAGCTAGTAGACATACCCATATCACAAATAAGTAGGATCTTTTTCATTTTAAACTCCAAAATTATACAATAGGTGCAGTAATTCGTGCTTGATAAGCATCTAACCATTCTTGGTTAGCAATGCTGTGTTCTGTGTGCTCACCATTACGAACACACGTATATATCGTTGGTTGTTGCTTATAAGTCGCTACAGAGAACGAGAAGCCATCAATGTTTGTGGCAGCTCCAAATTCACCTTCCTTGTTAATACAAACAACAGAAAGGTCACCAGAACGGCCATAACGTTCTTTTAGTTTTTTTTCTAAATCATTAACGGTACTTTCAGCCGCTTCTTGTGGTGTCATTCCGCTGCCCATACGTCGAACTATTTCATAGCTGACGCAACCTTTCATTAAGTCTTCACCTAGCCCTGTCGCGGTAGCTGCGCCAATATCACTATCTGCATAGAATCCAGAGCCTGAAATTGGAGAATCACCAACACGGCCAGCACGTTTCATAAATAAGCCACTGGTAGAGGTTGCTACTGATATTTCACCATTAAGATCAACCGCAGCGACACCAACCGTATCATGTCCAGTGTAAGGGGATAATCCTCGGTCTAATGTTTCTTGACAGCGTTTAGCGTAATGCTGTTTTGCGCGCTCTGTAAGCATGTTTTTTTCTTCAAAGCCATGAGATAACGCCCAACTTTCGGCACCTGAGCCAACCATAAAGCTGTTGAATCGTTCATTACTCAATGCTTCAGCAACGAGTATTGGATTCGCTACGTTCTGTATACTAGCAACAGCACCAATAGCCATTGTTGTCCCATTCATAAAAGCGGCGTCTAATTCAACAACACCGTTTTCATTAGGTAAACCACCATAACCCACACTTTTATAAAAAGGATAATCTTCCACTATTTTTACCGCTTGAATCACCGCTTCTTGTGATGTTTTTCTTTCTTTCAGACGGGCAGCACCATCACTGATCCCATCAAATGCCATACGCCAAGTAGCAATTATTCCCCATTTAGATTCATTCATTATTATGCTCTCTCTAAAGTAGCTTCAGAAGGTGTCGGTTCTTCCGAAACAATAGGGGTTTCTTGAGAACGGTATTGTTTATCAATAATTCGTAAAAATGGTAAGTAAATCATGGCACCAATCGCCAGATTAATTATCTGCATTACAGCGCCAGAAATACTAGCGGTTACAATAAAACCAGAGAAGACCGCAGGCAAAGTCCAAGGGATAAAGACGCCAGTCGTTGTGGCAACTAAGCCTGATGACATTGCAATGTACTGTGTTGTAATTAATATCATTGGAACAAGATTAAAAGGGATCAACATGATTGGGTTCATAATGATTGGTAAGCCAAACAGAACGGGTTCATTAATGTTGAAAATTGATGAACCAACGGCTAACTTACCCACTTGGCGTACATGTTGAGATCGAGTAAAGAGTAATACTGCAATCATAAGTGATAGTGTAGCGCCTGCTCCTCCCATCCAAATAAGATCAAAGAATTGCTCTGTAATTACGTGTGGGGGAGTTAATCCATTAGCGACAGCTGTTAGGTTGTCTTGTTGGTTTTCTGCCCATATAGGACGCATGATCCCGTTAACCATAGAACCACTGTTAATACCAACAGACCATAATAATGTAATAGCCAGACCGGTAAGCATTGCCCCAAAATAAGAGGTACCAAAAGAGCGAATAGGGGTTGCGACCATGTCATAAATGAATTGGTGAATAGTGCCATACTCAGTGGTTGCAAAACTTAATCGAATAGCTAAAGCAAAGCACATAATTACGGTAGCAGGAACTAAAGCAGCAAAGGATTTTTCAACCGCAGGAGGCACACCGTCAGGCATTTTTATTGTGATTTTTCGATCAATAAACCATTTGAATATTTCAGTCCAAACTAATGCACCAATCATAGCAACAAATAAGCCACGGGAGCCTAACCATTCTGTTGGGATCACAGTACCAATATCAGGATCGTTCGCAAAAGGGGTCAATATAAAAAAAGCGGATAGGGAAAGAATACCTGTCGAAATTTTGTCTAAATTATAACGTTCAGCTAGACGGTAAGCGACTAAGAATGAAATAAATATGGACATACCAGAGAAGATAACTGAAAACGGAATTTCAATGTTATTTCCCCAGTTTTCGCCAAATATAGAGGCCATAAATTCTTTGTATGCAGTACTCGGAAAAGAACTGATAACTAAAAGAATTGAGCCAACAATGATGAATGGCATAAATGAAATATACGCATCACGGATGGCACCTAAATGGCGTTGCTGTGCGACTTTACCAGCGATTGGCATCAGTCTACTTTCAATAAAACTCATGACATTTTTCATAAGAACCTACTTTAGTAATATTAAGTTGCAATCATGTGGAACTATTTTTTTGTTTCGATGATGCTATCAACATATTAAAAGCTAAAACAAGGTATATGTCACACTTGTAATCTTATTGGTTTCACATGATTGCTTTATTTATTTCGGTTGTGATTAAGATCAAAATATTACTTTTAACTAATTAAAGATTAGATACTTTTCGATCTTTAAGAGATAGGAATGATAATTGGGAGGTAAATGTTATAATCAAAAGTACTAGCGAATTGGAATGAGATATCACGAATAAACTATGAGGCAGCGTTAAATAATCAGAATACAGACAGGTAGTATTGATTTTTATGTGGATAACAGAAGTAAGGAACGCTGTATTTAATTTATCCAAAACATTCTTAGTTTAATGATTCATTAGAGCGATTTAAATTTAGTGAAGAGTGGATTGTTAAAGTAGCAGCGTATAATTTTGCAAATTTGTACTTACTAAGTCATTATCCTCTTGAAAAAATTCAAAAGAAAATTTAGCCACTACCTATTTTAAAAGTTAAAAAAAACCATTCATTTTAGATGAATAACAAGTAACCCCTTTTCTTAATAAGTTGTTTTTTGGTCTATTAGCTCGACCCGTTATAGTTTCAAACCATAATCTCCATGGTTCTGATTTAAGTAAACGTCGAGTTAATGGTGACTGTTCTCGTGTATATTCATTTTTAAATATGGTAATAACTTCTTGGGTATCAAATATCCCTATAACTTTCATGTTTATGGATGGGATATCAAATTCAAAATTTTCTTTTTCAATTGCTAGCGGTGTTTCTTCTGCTTGCCAAAGATTAATCTTATCTCCACAAAACAGAGCGATGTTTAATGATCTTAAAGACCACAAGCTACTTGCTGGCCCACTGTAGTTATCGATTAATCTAGGGTCATCACCAAATATTCCTTGAGTAGGTATTCCTGCTTGTAATGCTCCGTTGGAAATGAAATATCTCAAATTGGTGCCAAAGGCTCTCTTTGCTTCTCCAATTGGTATCGCTGAACTTTGTAAATCTACAGCAGCTAATAAAGGAGCGGTTGCTGCTAACCTATAACAAGCGCTTCTGCCAAAAAATGGAAGCCCTTTGGCCGTAAAGAAATAGCGATAATTAGCCACTAAACCTGATAACGAACTTCGAATAAAATCAGCATCAAATTCTGGGTCTATTTTTGTAAACCAATACAAACTGTAATGAAAGGCCCATGCATTATAGTAATCATAATTGCCTTTAGCACCATCACGAAACCACCCATCACCCACATAGAACTCTTTTATTCGTTCATATTTTTGATATTGGATATGATTATCATCCGTAAGGTTTTTTAGAACAAGTTGTACTGTTAGAATAAATAAATGCCAATTGTTATCGACTGTTTTACAGTGATTAACTTGTTTAAACCAAGTCGTGATTTGTTCCTTTTCAGCATTAGAAAAATAGTTCCATACCCATTCTTTGCTCATCCATAAAGCTAGAGCTAAATCTGCACTTTCACAGGTTCTTTGATCGTAATCATGAAGTTGTCCCCAGAACCCTTTGTGGTGTGGGTTTGTTCCTGCAAGAAAAGCGTGGCGAAGAACGTCTGGTACATTAATTGGTTTTTTATTAAGTCCTATAATATTAGTATTTTCTTTACCATTTGCGTATAGCCATGCAGCAAGCGTTGGTAATGTTCTACTTGTACCTTCTATGGCATCAATTTTTGCAGTTTGTTGGCTAGGTCTTCCTGGATAGTAGGCATGACTGAAATCCCACACAGAATAATGTATGAATGATTCTGATATATAACTTACTATGGCATTACATTGCGTCTTTAAATCAATGGTGTCGTTTGAAAATAGATCTTTTATATAATTATCGTGTTTCGTATATTTTGATTTCTTATTTTTATATCTAATAATATTTTCTTTAATTGAGTTAGCGTAAGTTATTATGGTTGGATGTTCATAAGCGATAAATGGTCGTTCTGTTTCTTGTATTTGTTTAGGCTCAAATGAAAACGGCTTTCTTTGGGGAATAGGGGACATGATTAGTACAGCCTTTTTATTGTTCTAGTTATTTACTCTATGAATTAAAAAGCCATTCAATCAATGAACGGCTTTTCATAAATAATTAAAGCTCCGAGACAGATTTTACAAGAACTGCTAATTTGTCCCATTCATTATTATCTATTAACTCATTTGGTATCATCCAACTACCACCACAAGCAATAACACTAGGAATGGATAAATAGTTATTAATATTATTAAGATTAATCCCTCCCGTTGGCATAAACTGAACAGGGTATACCGCGGATAATGCTTTTAGCATTTCCACACCACCTGATGGCTCAGCAGGAAAGAATTTAACGGTGTGTAAACCTAATTGCATTGCTTTCTCTACTAGATAAGGAGAGTTTACACCTGCAATTATTTCGATATTACGCTCTTGACTGTATTTCACTATTTCAGGGTTAATGCTAGGACTAACTAGAAAATCAACGCCAGATTCAATCGCTAAATCAACGTGCTCTTTACGAATAACAGTACCAGCTCCGATTAGCATATCAGGATAAGCTTTACGCATATTCTTAATCGCTTGTGCAGCGTCTTCTGTTCTAAAAGTAACTTCTGCACAAGGTAAATCATTTTCGACGAGAACTTTTGCAATCATTGCTGCTTTAGATGCATCTTTGATTGTCACAACAGGAACCACTTTAATTTTTGCTAGTTTTTCGTTTAAATTCATTTTGAACCTCAGATTGGCATAACAGATTTAGGGATAATGGCCCCGTGGTATTGAATAACTGTGCTTGCAAGTTTATGACCAGCAACCGCCGATTCAGAGCCGCTACAGCCTAATACTCGCTTAGATAGGTAACCTGCACTAAAGGAGTCACCAGCAGCCGTAGTATCAATGATATTGTTTACTTTTACGGATGGAATAAAAGAGGTGTTATCAGAAGAGTAAACAATACAATCATCCTTACCACGTTTGATAATGATCTCAGACACACCTAAATCGATTGTACGATGCATTGCTTGGTCTGCGGTATCGTCTCCCCATAATAACTGCTCATCATCAAAAGTTAAGAAGGCGATATCAGTTAAAGATAACATTTTTGTATAAGCAGACTGGGCTTCTGATTGGTTATTCCAAAGAGTAGGGCGGTAGTTATTATCAAAGGCAATTTTTATACCTTTATATTTACAATTTTCAAGGATAGAAAACAGTGTATCTCTACATTCAGAAGTAAGGATTGCAAGACTAATTCCACTTAAATAAATAAGTTGATGAGTCAATAAATCAGCCGTGATTTGAGAGGCGTTTTCACTAGTGATCCAATATTTTGCAGCGGAATCATTACGCCAGTAATTAAAGGTTCGTTCTCCTTCACTGTCTGTTTTGATTGAGTAAATACCGTTATTTTTATCTGTAGAACTTCTTACCATATCTGTGCAGATGTTTTCTTTCTTCCAATTATCTACCATTCTTTCGGTAAAATTATCTTTACCAACACAAGTGAGATAAGAGATTGTCGTATTATGTGTTTCTAGTGCACGAGAAAGGTAGATTGCCGTATTGAGAGTATCACCACCAAAACCTTGAGTAACAACACCATTGATTTCTTTTAACTCAACCATGCATTCACCAATAATGGCTATGTTTGTAATATCCATAAAATTCCTATTTATACAAAAGACCGATCATTAAGATCGGCCTAGGTTGCTAATTGATATTAGTTTAGGATAGAACGAACATAATCAACGATTTCTTGGTTTTCAGCATTGTTAAATAAACACGCTTGAAAACGTTCACCCATAACTGCAGTTTTAACTAATTCAGGATCCATCGACTTTAGTGCGTCAATATAATTGTCTTTAGCGACAGCAAGTTTAACTTGATTCAAAATAGCTGCATTTTGTTGTTGTGGAAGTGCGCGTTCAATAGGGTAGCCTTGGCCACGTTCACAGCCAGATAATAATACTTTTTCAAAAATATTACGGATGTTTAATTCTGCAGCCCAACCAAATCCTTTAGCAAATGCAAGAGCAAGTGCATTACCATTGTTGATTTGAGTAAATAAGAACGCATCAGATGGTTCAATAGCAAGGCCACAAACAACGTTATGATGAGCATTACAACTCATCATTGCACCTTGACCAGTACCACAGCCAGTAAATACAAAATCAACCGCTTTAGAAGCTAAAAGAATAGAAGCTTGGATGCCAAGGTGAATATAAGTCAGGTGGTGATCTTGATCATCAGACATGCCGACGTTAAATACTTCATCGTTACTTTGTGCTGTTACTGTAAGTAATTCATTTAAAACGATTGAGTTTTTAGCCGCTTGGCTATTTTCCATAGTTAATGCAATTTTCATTTTAATTCCAAATTTTTGTTTAAAATTCGATCGTCTTTATACAATCGAATGATGGTGATTATGTTTACTGACATCGCCGTAGTTTCTAAAAGAACACCACCAATTGAACCAATTAAAAGATTGTTAATTAGCCAACATGTAGCGCCGATAAAAAACCAACAGCGCATTTTTATTCCGTCGAGCATAAATATCGCGTAACTACCAATTGCAGTTCCTATTATAGGGAATAGTTGCCACATGTAATCGGTCGTTAAAATGCCAAATAGCAAGCTGGTACATACAAAAGCAAATGCGATATAACCATTTCGAATAAAAATCGCTGTTGTGGTTCTCATTGCCGATAGCAAGGAGCTGAGAGCCGATACTGTCGAGCCTAGTAATAGATAATGAAACATATGGTTGATGTTTAAAGCCAACATAAGGATCTTCAATCGTTTATCATTTTTTTGATAGAATGCAGCAATGCCTAAAATGAAACTAAGAAGACCTAATAGTTGTGCAAATGAGAAAATATCAACCAAACTGGGATCCATCAACGAGACAGCCAACCGCCATCTACAGCAATTGTATAGCCATTGATATAATCAGATGCTTTTGAGGCTAGGAATACACAAGCTCCTTGTAGATCTTCAGGTGTTCCCCAACGATTTGCTGGGATGCGTTCAAGGATAGCCTTGTTGCGTTCTGCATCTTCACGTAATGCTTGTGTATTATTGGTCGCCATATATCCAGGGGCAATAGCGTTAACATTGACACCGTATTGACCCCATTCATTAGCTATCGCACGAGTGACACCCATAACCGCACTTTTTGATGCTGTATATGATGGAACACGAACCCCACCTTGGAAAGATAGCATTGATGCGATGTTAATAATTTTGCCACCTTCACCTTGAGCGATGAATTGTTTTGCAACTGCTTGAGATAAGAAGAAAGTCGTCTTAATGTTGATGTTCATTACATCATCCCAATCGCTTTCTGTGAAATCAATTGCATCATTACGGCGAATAATGCCAGCATTGTTTACTAGAATATCAATGCGGCCGAACTCAGCAACCGCTTGTTCTACGATAGAATCAATAGAGTCCATTGCCATTAAATTAGCACGAATATCAAAAAACTTACGGCCGATAGCTTCGATTTTACTAATAGTATCAGTTGGTTCAGTGATGTTAACACCGATAATATCACAACCAGCTTCAGCAAGACCTAGAGCCATACCTTGACCAAGGCCAGTATCACAACCCGTTACTATTGCTACTTTGCCGCTTAAATTAAATGAATCAAGAATCATGGGATAACCTTATTTTAAAATTTTCATAACTTGTGTAGCTGCAAGTAAAAATGCACCTGCGCCATAATCAATGTTGTGTTCAAATTCAACATCACGTGGGTTGTAAGCGGGTAGTTGAACCCATCCAATCATGCCGTTGTCGTGAACACAGGTTTTTAATGCTTCCCACGATTTAGTGATGATTGGTAAGTAAATAGATTTATCTAATAAACCTTTTTCAACACCCCATGCTAGGCCGCAGACAAACAAAGAGGTTGCACTGCTTTCTGGCGATGGGTAATTCTCTGGGTCAAGTAAACTTGTGCGCCAGAATCCATCCTCTTGCTGATATTTAATGACTTCTTCAGCTAGCGCAGTGAACATTGCAATGTATTGCCCGCGAGTAGGGTAGTCTTGTGGCATATGTTCTAGAATTCTAGGGATTGCTGTTAGAACCCAACCAACACCCCGTGACCAAAATATTTTTTCACCGTTCTTTTCTCGAAGCTCGGTTTGTTCATCATTTGGAATATATCGATGATCTCGATAATACAAACCAGTTTCAGGGTCATACAGATTATCAACTGCATCCCAGAATGCAGTATCCATATAATCGATGTATTTTTTATCACCTGTAATCGCAGAAATACCAGCAAATGCAGGAGGTGCCATAAATAATGAGTCACACCACCACCAGTCGTTACGACCATTTTTAGGGTCATTGGTCATGATATCGAATGCATTTGTTGCATACTCAATGATTTCAGGCGTATCCATCAAAGGGTAGAGTGGTAAATAGGCTTGAATACAGACATGGTCATCAGCAAAACGAGGTAAATGACCGGGTCTAAATCCTGTATTGAGTGTGTAGTCCATTAAACCATCAAGGTAGTCTTGATCATTGGTTTCTTTCCAGGCATCAGCCACGGATAACCAAAATACGCCACGTTCCCAATCTGTTGCACGTAGAAAACGTTTTTTACCAGTGCTTCGAATAACAAAGCGAGTACGGTTCGTATGCTGCCATTGATAGACTTTTTTCATTAAGTCTTGAATGTGTTGCTTGTTCATTTCCAATCCTTGAGTAATTAAAGAGCGTCTTCAAATTCGTCACTTGTATTTGCTTCTTGTTCTTGGATGACAAGGTGCATATCATTCATTGTTGATCGACCTATCTCTAAAACGATCTCAGACAGTTCTTCTAATGACACATCATCACGTTCAAAACATGCATTTGTAATCATTGGCAGATTACAACCCCCAATAACCTTAACGTCATTTCGAGAGAGCATGATAGCTACTGCTCGGTTACAAGGAGAACCCCCGATAACATCAGTCAGAAATAAAACGCCTTGACCATTATTTACTCTCTCAACAGCGTTGATCATTTTATGTTCAAGCTCTTCAGTGGTAATTGATGGAACAAAGTCAATGAACTCGATAGAACTTTGTTCACCAACAATGGCATCAACTGCTGATTTCATACCCGACGCGAAATTTATGTGTCCAGAAACAATAATACCAATCATTTTTAATCCTTAAAAAATACCAAGTAAATGACCGCCAACACCGGCAAATAAAGTACCAAAAATTAAAACTGTTGGAGATTTACCTTTTTTAACAAAGTAGTACATTAACCAAACCAGTAGCATTGGTAATATGTTTGGCATTATCTTATCGAACATACCAGTTTGTAAGCTGATAGATGCAGCACCAGCCTCAAGAACAATATCCGTTTTCACTTTAACGAATTTTGCTACCATTGAACCAATAACACCTAAACCAACGATGTTAGCTGCACGGCCTAATTTCTCTGCTTGGTCTGATAATTTTTCTAATGCTGAAACACCAGCGTTATAGCCTAAGAACAGTAACCAGAAATACATAGGAATACGGTACGCTTGGTATAAAACAAAGAATACTAAAACACCTAAAGGATTGCCTTGTAGAGCAATAGAACAACCGATAGCTAATGTTAGAGGGAGCATAACAGAGTGGTCCAGTGCATCACCTACACCAGACACTGAGCCCATAGTTGCCGCTTTAACTGAAGCAATAGTTGATGGCTTTTCTTTGTTCTCTTCCATTGCAATAGCTAAGCCAAGGGGAAGGGTAAACATTTTTGGATTAGCATTGTAAAATTGTAAATTGTTCTTCAATGCTTTTTTAAGATCCTCAGGGTTAGAGTGGATCTTTTTTAATGCTGGGCTTATTGAATAACAGAAACCACCCGCTTGCATACGGTTATAGTTAAAGTTACCTTCCATTAATAATCCACGAAAACCAATTTTCCATAAGTCATTCTTAGTGATGACTTTTTTAGTTGTCTGGTCATGATAAGTGTCATGGTTCATATCTACTTCGGTATCAGTGTTTACTTTATTAGGTGATTGACCTTGGTAGAAGTTATCGTTCAAATCCATATTAATATTAGAGCTCATCGTCAAATCCTTTTGTGTTAGAAGCATTGTTTGAATCTGATTTATTACTATTTAAATAATCAAGGACTGCAATACATGTGAAGATTACAGCGACAGCTAAAATTGGAAGATCGAAATAAGTTGCACAAATAAATCCTAAAAAGAAGTAAGGTAATATTTGAATGTTGAACATGGTTCGAAGTAGCATCGCGAAACCTACTGCTGGCATCATGCCACCGGCAATCGCCATACCTTTAACAATACTTTCTGGTAGATATTCTTGAATAAACTCAGCACCTGACACGCCAAAGAAAATCGCACTAAAACCAACAATGCCGTAAAGCAAAGCTCGAGCGCTTAATCCTAAATAAAGTAGTTTGTCTAATCCTTTTAAGTTAAGTTCAGATGCGTACTGATCCGCTTTTTGCATCATTGGTGCACAAGATGTGAATAAGAAAATAACGGCAGTTTGCATTGCAAGAGCAAAAGGGATCGACATACCAATAGCAGCTTCAGGTGTCATGTTTAATTTAATTGCGAACATGGTACCAACGATTGCGCCGATGGTTGTATCTGGTGGTTGAACGCCAGCATTTGATACTAGACCTAACCAAGCGAGTTCAAATGTAGCACCCGCAATTAATCCTGTTTGTAAGTCCCCAAGAATTAAACCAACAACAGTACCTGTGACGAGCGGTCTGTGAATACCAGTAAAGATATCAAATTTATCAATACCACATAATGCGGCCCATATACCGACTAAAATAGCTTCCATTAACATTTTAATTCGCCTTAAATATTTAGGTTTTTAGTTAGTGAGAAAATACATTCTTTTTCACTTTCTGGCATGTGTTGAACAGTGCACGAGCTACCATGTTCTTTAAGGATTTCAAATGCTTCCATGTCTTTTTCGTTAACATTTATATATTTGTTAACTTGAATGCGACCTTCATGAAAATGCATATTACCAATGTTAATATGAGGTAGTTTGATACCACCTTGAACGATGCGGGCAAAATCTATTGGATCTTTACAAAGAACTAAAATTTTACGATCTGGCCCTGCTTTAGGTAGGTTATCTATTGTTTGCTGAATAGTTCGAAATAGAACAGCAAAATCACTACCGGCAGAAGCTTTGAATGGACCTTGAAGCGGCTCAAGCCCTGCAATTTCGTCATTTGCAACAATTATAGTATTCGCACCTGAATGTTTGCCCCATTGTAATCGGATTTGACCGTGAATTAGGCGTTCATCAATACGAGCTAAAACGATATTAGCCATTTGTTTTTCCTTTAAGTAAGTTAAGTTGGTTTAAAAATTGTTACGTTGTTAGATTTTAAATTATCTAAAACTTCCATCGACACATTTTCATCAGTGATAACCGCATCAATTGAACTCGTGTCAAAAACCCAAAATTGACTATGGTTTTCAAAACATTCTGAAGTGGCAATCACAATAATTTGTTCAGATATGTCACGTAGTGTTTTGATTAACTCAGCGTCTGATTCACTATTAGCAAACACACCTTGTGAAGAGCTAAATCCATCAATAAAGATGAATGATTTACTAAATCGATGACTTTTCACATTTTTTATCATTTGTGAACCTGTGAACTTCATTAGATCAAGGTTAACGCGACCACCCGTCATAAATAAGTGTATATTTTGAATATGTAAGGTTCTTACTAAGTTCAAATCATTACTAACTACCTTTGAATGACGCCAGTCTTTTACTGCTCTCATTGACTGTCTAATTAACTTATTGCTATCAATGAAAATAGAATCATTTTCTTGTAGTAACTTCGCGACCGTTTGGCCAAAGAAATCTAGTCTTGAATCAACGGTTTGCTGAGCCTTCTTATTACTATCAGATAGTTGAGAAAGTACAGCTTTGTTAACTAGTGCATATCCATGAGCTCTGATTAGAAATCCATTCTTTTCAAGAAATCTTAAATCAGCTCTAATTGTTGCTCCTGTCACATGAAAAATTGTTGATAGTTCATCAACATGTAATTTTCCTCTTAATCCGACAAGGTTTACTATTTCTAATCGTCTTTCTAATGACGGTTTAGTGGTATCGCTGTTTAATGTAATTTTCATTTGTTTTCACTTTCATTTGTAGTCTGGCGTAGGACGATAATTTCGGCAATTGATTTTTACAATAAGCATGATGAAGCTCACATTCTCATTATTGATACGTGACATACATCATACAATTGATGATTTACTTGCGTGATATATAGCAGTAATACACTTTTACTAATACCAAATGAGTATTAATGGTTGAAGTGAGACTCAATATTTTGTGTAAAAACGTAATTATGGTTGAGCAATTATAATATTTACTGCTATAGAGCAAACTATATACAGCATTATTTAATGATACAGCAATTTAATTCTTTTTTCTTTTAGTTTCTCAAATTGTGATCAAAGTGAAAGAAAGTAAAAATTTTATGAATATAATGAAAAAAGAAAGCGTTGGGGATTTTTACTTGATCGTATTATTTAGAGGTAAAACACTATGAGAATTAATGCTTGCACTGTTGTCATTCTTGGATTGGCAGCTACCGCAATTGCATTGCCGTTATCAGCTCGAACATGGGTTGAGGTCGGATCGGAATATGAAGAATATTTCAATGAAATTGATGAGTCGGGTAAGGAACATTTATACGAACAATTAACTGCTTATGTACCATATATTCGATTTTCACATTCACCAAATAGTAATGAATGGAATATTTGGGGGAGATATTTTAAAAAAGAATACATAAATGCTGATTTATTTCCTAACGAAATTACATCAATGACAGAGCGTGCAGAAATGCATTACACGCAATCAGACAGATTTGGTGCATGGCGTTTTCGTTCTGGTGTAGGCGTTCGCTACAACGGATATGATATTGATCGTTATGAGGTTGAATATCGTGTCTATCCACAAGTAGATTATTTTATTAATCCGACAAATCAATTATTTACTAATGGTCATGTCTATCTTGGACAAGCTCGCGGTAAACGTTCGATGGATTCACAAGCAGAAGACTATGTTGATTGGGGTTATGAATATGAATTTGGTTTAATTCATCGTATTAATACTACCTCATCAATAAAGCCACACTTTTATACTGAGTTCGATAGCTTTGAAAATAACTATGACATTGATTATTGGCAATTTCGTTTGGTTTATACCCAAAAGGTTGGGCGTGTAACCATAAATCCATTTGTGCGGATTGGTCTGGGTCGAAATATTATAGAACGTTCTCATTATGACCCTGAACGTTGGGGGATAGAACTTGATAAAAACTACTCACGAGCAGGTGTTTTCGGAAATGTTGGGATTTCCGGTAAGTTGAATTTGGTTTATGAAACGTATTGGCAAGAAGAAAAAAACAGTTATTACGATGGTGGAAGTGGCACTGTAAAAGCATTGCCTTATCGCAATAAATTCTTTGCAAAGCTTGGTATGCAATACGTATTTTAAGGACATATTTTGGAAAATTTAAATCTATCCGTTCTTGCTGTGTCAATGTCTATCATTTTTGGTGCGTTAAGTACTCCAGTTTTGGCAATTACATCACATGACACGGATCAACAAATAAAAATATCTTCACAAGAAGAGACATTTTCTGCGATGCGAATTCGTTGGGCTTCGTACTTCTTAGGTGATCCTAATTTACCAATGAATGCAAAGTTAAGTGCTGAAGTTACAGCGATTAATAATGAAGCATTAGAGTTACTTAAAACCTTGCAACTTAATAAAGAAGGATTATGGACAGATGTTTCTCTTGATAATGACAGTTCAGAAGGTCGTTTACAATTAGGAGCTCAGTTATATAAGACTTATCAACGCATTTTTACGCTTGCTCGTGCATATAAGTTAAAAGGCGGAGAGCTTGAAGGTGATTCAAAATTACGTGAAATGGTCATTGATAGTTTGGCGTTTCTAAACGAGCATTATTATCAGGTAGGTACTGCAGAGTATGGTAATTGGTGGCAATGGGAGCTAGGAATTAGCCGTGTTGTTAATAATACACTAGTCATTCTATATGATGATATCCCCTATGAAATTATAGCCAATTATATTGATGCGACTCGTTATTTTGTACCTCGAGCAACCCATCTAAGTGAAGGTTATGGGGCTCCGTATTCGAGTGCGCCTTTAATGTGGGAATCTACAGGGGGAAATCGTACTGATAATGCTCAGGTTGTACTGATCCGAGGGTTGCTTGAAAATAATGAAAGTGAAATAAAAGAGGCAATTGAAGCATTATCAAGTGTCATTCCTTATGTAAAAGAAGGGGATGGTTTTTATAAGGACGGATCTTATATTCAACATAAAGATTTACCTTATAGTGGTACGTATGGACAGGTAATGATTGAAGGGCTAGGCATGTTACTAGGTGTGGTATCGAATACACCATACCAAGCAACAGATCCTAATTTGCAAAAAATATACCCGCTGTTACTAGAATCTTTCGCCCCATTAATGGTTGATGGCCGCATGATGGATATGGTTAATGGCCGTGCTATTTCTCGTTTATATGGTCAAAATGATAAAGTTGGTCAGTCGATTCTAAGTGCAATGATGCTCTATTTAGATGGCGCACCACCAGAATATAAACAGCAACTCGAAGTTTTTATTAAATCTCAATTAGTGAATTCAAATAATGGACTAGAAAGATCTGGCATTTTAAGCTCATATCAAATTGCTCATGCATTGATGAAGTCCAAAGATATAACGGTGAATAAGCCTGTATTCCATAAACAATTTGCAGAAATGGATCGAGCTGTTCACCACCGCAATAATTGGTCTTTTGGTATTGCAATGCATTCAAAACGTGTTGGTAACTACGAATGTATAAATAATGAAAACCTAAAAGGTTGGCATACAGCAGATGGAATGACGTATTTGTATAATGAACAAGATCATTATCAAAATGGCTATTGGGTAACAGTTGACCCATATAAGTTGGCAGGTACGACGACTCTTTTAGTTGAAAGGGATATTTGTACTGGTCAGCTTTCAACTCAGCGAGATGGACGTAACCGTTCAATGGGATGGACTGGTGGTGCGGTATTAGAAGGTTACGGTGTCACTGGTATGGATTTTGTTAATTTTAATCGTGATCTGAAGGCTAAGAAATCCTGGTTCATGTTTGATGATGAAATTATTGCTTTAGGGTCTGCTATTGAAAATTCAAGCGATAATAAAGCGATTACTACGATTGAAAACCGTAAAATTGATTTAGAGTCAGTCGTTAAAGTTAATGGTAGCGTGTTAGGCCTAGATAATGAGTTTGTTGGTAAATTAGATCGATTATCAATTAAATACAGTGATTCAAAAGCTCCGCTGCAATACGTGAGTTTAGATGAGCAACCAATAACAATTTCTAAAAAATGTCGTTCTGGTGATTGGTCTGATATTGGTAATAATAAAGGTTCTGTAGAGGCATGTTTTGTTGAAGCTACAATCGAGCATAAAGGGGATCTTGGTACATATGCTTATGCAATTATTCCAGAACAAGAAACAATAGCTATACCTGCAATAACCATAGTGTCTAATACAAGCGATGTTCAAGCAGTAATGCATAACAAACTGGGTATTTTTGCAGCTAACTTTTTTGATGATGGTAAAGCAGGTCATATTAAATCTGACTCTTCCATGTCTATTATAACTAAAGAGAGTAATGGGTTAATTACTATTTCAGTATCGGACCCTACTCGTAGCTGGTTTAACACTAAGTTTGTTATTGATGGTCAGTTTGAAATGATGACTGATATTGAAAGTCGTATAGCGTTAAATAGTAATAAAATTTCGGCGGATCTATCTGATTTAGCTGGTTCAAGTTATACGTTTACATTAAAACGCATTAAGTAAGATAAGTGATGAAATCGTTTAAATATACTACCATAGCATTAATTGTTGGAGTGTTAACTGGTTGTGGTGGTTCAGATGAAAAAAATGAACCATTAAAATCTGAAATTCAATTTATTGATTTTCGTACACAGTGGAATAGTTATTTTATTGGCGATTCATCACTACCGTTTGATGACGATCTACATGCAGTAGTTAACAAGCTTAATTCTCAAACTAAAGTGTGGTTGGCAAACCACACTTTATCTAGAACTGGTTTGTGGTCTGATATACGTCTTGATGTTCCTAATAATGAATTGGGTAATCAATTACACAAAACATACCAACGATTGTTGTCTATGGCTCGTGTGTATAATTTACCTGGAGGCGAATTTAAAGGAAATGCTGATTTAAATAGAATCATTATTGAAAGTTTAGAATTATTAAATCAACAATATTACAAAACTGATGTACAAGAGTTTGGTAATTGGTGGCATTGGCAAGTTGGTGTTCCTAAAAATATAAATGATATTTTATTGCTAATGGGAAGTAATGTTAATAGTAAACTACTAAAACAATACATTAATGCCACTCGATATTTTGTTCCAAACCCGACACATTTTAGTGAAGGACTTGGTGCTGGAAGTTCAAGTAGTCCAAAACCTTTTGAAACAACTGGAGCAAATAGAATTGATAATGCACGAGTTGTATTAATTCGTAGTGTTTTAGAAAATAATGAAAATGAATTTAAAGCTGCTATCGATGCCATTATGCCTGTTATCAATTATGTTGATAATAGTGACGGTTTTTATATTGATAATTCATTTGTTCAACACAAAGATATTCCATATACAGGGACGTATGGAAATGAATTAATCAAAGGGTTAGGGATGATATTAGGATCGATTCGAGAGACTGATGTTTCTCTTACAGATGAGTTTTCTAATATTTATCCTATTATCTTTAATTCATTTACACCTTTAATGATTGATGGTCGAATGATGGATTTTGTTAACGGTCGGGCAATCTCAAGGGTTTCTGGACAAAATCATAAGGTTGGGCACTCTGTTATTGAGTCAATGCTGTTGTATGTCGGATCAGCAAAAGGGGATGATAAAGATAAACTGAAATCCTTAATTAAAACTCAAATATTGAATGATACCTTCCTTGATTATTTTAGTTCTGTTACTTCAATTAATACATATCAATTAGCACAGAACATTGTGAGTGATGATAGCGTTTTATTGTTGGATCAGCAAAAAGAGCATCATCAATTCCCAGCAATGGATAGAGTTGTACACCATCGTGATACTTGGTCATTTGGGATTGCAATGCACTCAAATCGTGTCGGTAACTATGAATGCGTTAATGGTGAAAATTTAAAGGGGTGGTATACATCTGATGGAATGAACTATTTATATAATGGTCAACGTGATCACTATACGGGTTACTTTGCGATTGTAGATCCCTATCAATTAGCAGGAACAACAGTTCTTGATGAAGTTAGAGATAACTGTTCGGGGCAAAGAAGTGAACAACGTGATGGACGACAAGATCTAATTGAATGGTCAGGAGGTACTTCTTTAGAAGGTTACGGTGTTGCGGGTTTTGATTTTACAAACCACAACGATCTTTTAAGAGCGAAAAAATCATGGTTTATGTTTGATAATGAAATTGTTGCCTTAGGATCTAGTATTCAAAATAATAGCAGTAGTAATGCAAGGACTATTATTGAAAATAGAAAAATAGAATGTGGTTCTGAAATTGGAATAAATAATATTAATTATACTAGTAATCCTAATTTTGTAGGGGAACTTAAAGAGTTAGATATAAAAATTCAAAATCAAATTAATCCAATTTCTTATATTGTATTTGGTAGTAATAATACAACGGTTGAAATTAAAGAAAATAAAGGAAATTGGTCTGATATTGGTACTGGTTATGGGACATTATCTAATTGTTTTGTTACTGCTTCTATAAAACATGAAATAATGGATGATTCTTATCAATATATGATTATTCCAAACTCTAATAATAAAGAGGGCTCTGAGGTTGCAATTGAAATCATACGAAATGATTCGGTGGCACATGCCGTTAATCATAAAAGATTAAATATATTAACTTCTAATTTTTGGAAACCAGGTTCAGTGGGAATTGTTAATGCGTTAACCCCTTTATCTATTATGATAAAGACAACTGGAGATGAAATGAAAATTTCAGTTTCAGACCCTATGCATTCGCAACAACCAATAAAGTTTGCGTTAAATGCATCATTTGTAATAAGTGATGATGTACATGATCGCGTTTATATAGATGACAGAAACTTAACTGTTGATCTTAATGATTTACATGGCGATACCTATACTTTTTCATTAAAGGGAAAAACTAATGAACTCGAATAAGACTAAATATATTTTAGCTATGGTTATATCTTTTACTCTAGCTGGTTGCGGTAATGAAAGTGCAGATAAACCCCGTAAACCAACAGCACCAACGTTACCTCCGATTGATAGTAGCAAACCTATTATTGGTGATTTTAAAAATATAATAGTACCTAACCTAGAAGAGCTTGCAGGCCTTAGTGGAACCGAACTTATTTCAGGAATTGAAAAGCAATTAAATTCGGACTTAACTGCGAAATCAGGCCAATTTAAAATCATCCCAAAATGGGGGATGGGAGGAGCTAATGCATGGGATGTAACAAATTTAAATGTAGTTCAAAATGGTGATAAGTATGTACTTGAAACTAAAATAGATAAAGGTGTAATGGGTGCGCCATCAAGCTCTAATGCTGTTGCTAATGGATTTAGTTTACTGATTGAATTACCAAATGGTTTAGTTAAAGAAGCATCAATGTCTTATCAGTTTAAATTAAGTACATCTCTTGGTTTTGGTAGTCTTTCTAAATCACCGGATTATATTTTCTTAGGAGGTTTTACAAGTGGTGACCCATTAGTTGAAAACAAACCAAGTGCTGAAGGCGTAGGTTTCACTTATAAATTCTCTACCGATCGTTATGGTTATTTAAATACAAGATTCATGGATGGAAATAAAGATCTATTTAATCAACAGTTTCAAAAGCTTAATAAGCCATTAAAAGCAAATAATCAAACATGGAATATTGTCCAATTAAATATTAAAACGAATGATTTTTTTGCAGGGGTGCCCTTAGATAATGGTTCAATTGTCGTTCTGCATGATACAGTACAAATTGCACCTAAAGCAGGATCGTTTAATGATCGAACGTTAATCAATAGTACTCATAATTATAAATTAGCAACGTTATTTGAATTCTACCGTCATTATAAACATGGTGCAGATCAAGATAGTGATCTACAAGAGCAAGTCATTCAAATTAAAGATTTAGCCATTGCCTGGAATGATGAAATAGTGACGTTGCCAGATGTTCCTGTTGAACCTACACCAGTAAATGCTTGTACTGAGAAAGGGTTTAATCAAGCAAGAAATCTAGATCTTTCTAAACTTAAGGGATTAACTGGACAGGCGCTTATTGATGGTATTGCAAAGCAGATAGGTGATAATAATGGTTTACCTTCTGATTATGATACGAATCGTAATAACATGGCTGTTGTTGATTTTGGTGGAGAGCTGGCTCTTGAAGTAACGTATATGGCAGGGCAAGGTTCAGTTAATGATGCAGAAAATGGTTCTAGCTTGAAAGTTCCATTCCCTATGCCGGATACCTCTCTTTCCGGAGCCTGTATTGCTTATGATGTGTTTTTAGATAAGGATTCATCAACTAATAATGACTTGATTTTCTTGCCTAACATTACATTGAATAATGGCATGAATATGCTTTCAGATCATCGTTATTCAACCAGTAAATATAAGCGTTTTTCAGCTAAATTTAACAACCCACCACATAAAGATTTAGGCTGGTTAGATATCGGTAAATCATATACAAGTAAAGGTACTTGGCATCCAACCATTCAAACATTATTGTTCGATGAGGAAGGGCTAGGTAATATTGATTATATTTTAAGCGGAAATACATATTTTAAAACTGACCCCAATAAATTTGGTGGAGAGGCGTTTAATGTGGTGCAGCATCAAATTGTTGAACCTGAATTCTTAGATACTGTTAGTTTTACTGCTAACTTTGATTCTTACCGTCATACTGTTGGTGGTAAAGAAAATCAGATTATTCGCTTTAAAAATATTGCGATTGGTTGGAAATAGTTGTGGGTTGTACTTCTTTCTTAGGAAGTACATCTTACTCATTTCTATTGACGTTAAACCTAGTTTTAGATCTGAGTGAATTAAAATATCTAGTTAATGATATAAGTATCATGTAATAGTGAACTAATTAAGCAGTAGCGGATTTAAATTTGTTACTAGTTAAATTGATAGATTGTATAGTTGAGTCCAGTAGCCACCCATTAATTTCTAACTGGTATACCTAGCCTTATGACTTTATTTATGGTTTCACATTAGCCAGCACCTGACCACTTGAGTGTCATAATTACTCAAGCTTATTTGATAGTTTTTTGTATTGAGATATTACTGTCTTAGAGAATTATCGAGTATGGTAACTCGAATCGATTTTCTATTGGATTAATTAGTTAGATTTTAGCGCTTTAACTGCTTTATTTTTTGGATGTTCTGGGTCCCAGAAACGAGCGTTTTTATGAGGAGGTATCAGTGGAGTTATACTTTTTCGTTACAGTACGTCATAGCACTTTTTTGTATCATAAGATCCATCCCCAAATATTTCAGACTTGTTAAATGACAAATTCTGCCTCGAGACTTATTACGATATTTTACTTCTACCATCTTTGAACGCTTGCTAATACAAGTATAGTCAAGGGATGTTAACGGTACTTCCATTAGTTTGAAAATCGAGTTAATAAAGCTCTGAAACGCATGATGATAAAGGG
>NZ_MAJU01000008.1:0-415907 GCF_001691055.1 Aliivibrio logei | reverse complement strand
CCCTTTATCATCATGCGTTTCTATAGCAGTATTTGAATACTGAAAGCCTCTGCCGTACTTGCCATGATATGTCGTACATTTCCATGTTTCAGCGGCTGAATCGTCAATCAAGAATGTAGTAGAGCTTTGTTATACTCCGTTCAATTAGTGATTTTATCTTTTTATTTTCCCATCTATAAACTCGTTTAATTATTCATCGAGATCAGATTGTAGTTTTAGGAAAAGGTTTAATTAACCCAAGTAACAATACTCTAACCAATATCTAACCATTTCTTTTAAATTTGGCATGTTTCCATGAAAGTGTCACTTTTTATTAATTATTATTACTATATTGACACTTTTACGTATAGACTATTGTTTATAATGTATTAAAATGTGCTACATGTTAAAAAAAGAAAACAAATTTAGGATTGTAAATTGTTTAAAGCTTTTAGCTATAAAGCAAAAGAAGTTCAAAAGTTAAAAGACGTTGTAATAATTAATCCATGTATTATTTGGGTCCTTAGTGGTATGAAAAATATATCTCTTGGTCGGTATAAATATAACCTGAAAAATGGGGATGCAATACTTCTTGGGGCTAATAGTAAACTGAATTTTGAAAATATCCCTATAAACGGTTTGTTTTTTTCTAAGCAAATAATATTTTTTAAACCACCAAAAGTTGAGTTATTTAAACAAACAGTAAAAAATTTTGAAGTTTCTAAATATAGAAATATTAAACTAGATTATCAACTAAAAATGACTTTAGACTTACTTCATCAATCTGATGTTATTTTAAAGAATATAAATACAAGACATATGTGGTTAGATGGATTATATCTATTATTAGCAGAGGAATATTATCTTCAAGTACTATTTTTATCTTCTGAAGGCAGTTTTAATGAAAAAGTGTATGAAGTTTTAGAAAAGATGCAACCTAGTGATCATAAAATAGAAAATGTATGTTCAATTTTAGGTGTAAGTAAAGCAACACTTATTAGACGATTGAAGAAAGCTGGAACTCAATTTAAGAAAATAGTAAGACAAGTTAGAATGAATAAAGCCTTATTTCTTATGCAAAAAAGAGAGCTTCTTTTAGAAGATATATCTTTTTCTTGTGGTTATCAATCAGTAGAACTTTTAGTCGTGTATTTTAAAGAGGAGTTTGGCATCACACCAAAAGAATATTCCATTTCTTTCAAAGATGTTCAAATGTAATTAACGTTAATTTTTAATTAGATAAATGAATTTAAATGAATTTAAATGAAGCAGAAATGGTATATCAACCTAAAATAAGAAGAAATAAATTAGTATCAATAGAAGCATTATTAAGACCTAAAAATTGTTTAGATGTAGAGAATTTCGTTAAAAATTATAAGTCACCAGTTCATTTGGATTCTAAAGTATTAGAGTTAGTTTATTCTGATGTTATTGATACTAATATAAATTATCCTGTTTCTATAAATGCATCTTACTTTAGTTTAATAAGCAATGAGTTTATTAATAAAGTTATTGCTTTGTTTAAGGGATTTAATATTACGATAGAGTTAACCGAGCATTTTGATATTAAAAATATTGAAAAGCTTAAAATGAATATTGAGATATTAAGATGTAATAAAATTAACGTTTCGTTAGATGATTTTGGAAAAGAGTTCTCTAGAGCGAAATTATTAAGTGAAATTAAGTTTAATGAAGTTAAGATAGATAAATCGATTATAGATTATATAGATAAAGACTATCATTCATATAAACATCTTGTTTTTTTGTCTGAAAAAATAAAGACATTTGGGACTAATAATATTGTTTATGAAGGAATAGAAAGATTATCACAGTTTCAATTAATTAATTTATTTGATAATAATGCAATACTTCAAGGTTATTATTATTCAAAGCCTATTAGTCTGAAAGAAATAATTGATAATAATTATGAGATTGATCATGATGAGTTGATTTCGATTAAATCAAATTTATTTGATGAAATTGAAATTGAGATTTATAAAATTATTCTTTCTAATGGGGGTAGTGAATCTGAAATAATTAACAATAAAATAAAAAAAATGGACGTTATAGGGAATATTTATAACGAGGACTATAATAAAACAATTTCTAATTTTAAATCTATTTATTATAAAGATAAAATAAAGTAATCTCTATTAAATATAGGTATTTTTTAATATAAACGCAATTGATGTAAAAGTAATGTAATCTAATTAGGATAAAGATATAAATGAACAAAATAACATTGAAGATATTTTTCAACTTAATGATAGGTATAATAATATTAATATCTACTTCATCGGTTTTGATTTTTAATATAACCTCTATTGAAGTAAAAGAGAAAGAAAAATATTTACAAGAACAAATAATTGGTTCACTTAACAGTATTAATAGAATAAATGGATTGATTAATGAAATGAGAAAGAATGATCTTCTTATTTTTAGTAAAATAAATTTGGAAGTTGCAGAAAAAAGACGGGGAGGTATTAATGAACAGCTAGAAAAAGAACTTAATATATATGGTGGACTTGATGCTAATGAAGCCGATATTAAAGCGTTCGGTCAATTGAAAATAACAATCAAAAAATACAATGATACATTAACATTTGATATGGTTGATTATGAAGATAGTACATTGCTTATTCTTAATGTTCTTAGTTTAACGGATGAATTGACAGCTATAAATAATGGGTATGTTTCTGATTACATGATGGGGATGGAAAAGAACCTTAATGATAATATAAAGTATATATCAATTTTTTTCTTGGTAACATTAATTGCTAGTATCATTTTTACGATAAGAATGATGCGAGACATTAATATAAGAATAAAACTTATCAATGATGCAATAAAGAGATTTGTGAGCCTAGATATTAGAACTGGCGAACTATGTCATTTCATTGATACACCGAAATTTAAAAATGATGAAATAGGTTCTATTATGCTTAATCTAAAAGCATTTAGAATAAAAATAACAGAAGTATTAACTTTAATTAGCAGTTCTGTAGATAACAATAAGATTGGTGTTGATAAAATTGGAGGTTCTTTAGCTGATAATAAAAATTTCATGGTTGTGCAATTTGACAATATGAGTCAGTTAGTAACTGCAATTAACGAACTTCAATGTGCAGCAATGGAAGTTGCTAGTAATATTAACCAGTCCGCAGGGTTAACACAAGAATCATCACAGCAATGTATTGAAACAAAAGATGTAATTCAAGGAACAAAAACAGCAATTAATAATACAAGCGAAAGTCTTGATGAGTGCAATACTATTGCTGAACTTCTTCAAAAAGATAGTGAACAAATTGCCTCTGTTTTGGTCTTGATAAGAAATATTGCAGATCAAACTAATTTACTCGCTTTGAATGCAGCAATTGAAGCAGCACGAGCTGGTGAATCAGGTCGTGGTTTTGCAGTTGTAGCTGATGAAGTTCGCATGCTAGCGCAGAAGACTCAAGAATCCACAATTAAAATTGAAAGCATTATTTCTGTACTACAAGAAAGAACGACAGGTGTACAAGAAAAAATTAACGATAGTAACTTATTGATGAATAGCTGTGTTGAACAAATTAATGATGCTGAAAGTTATATTGAAAATGTATCAAATAACCTTGTTGCTTTATCTGAAATGGGACACCAAATTGCAACTGCCTCAGAAGAGCAAACTTCAGTTATCAATGAAATCAACGTAAATGCAGTTGCTGTTAACGATATTACTACTGAAAGCGTAAATTTATCAGAAAGTGTTATTACTGAGATTATTAGTATAAATAAGGATATCTTAAGTACAAAAGATATGATTGTTAATTTTAAAATAGATAGAACAACATATACTTAAATTTATTTAGGAAAGTTCATAAGATGAATCTAGAAAAAGAAATACTTTCCTCTCTTAAAGTGGAGCTGATATGGAATGGCGTTAAAACAGAAGTTTTACTTCCTTTATCTAAATTAGATTTAATATGTATTCATAACAAAGAGTATGATGAGATAAACATTTGTATGTTTAATCTTGTAAATAATGGAAGTGTATTTTGTATAAATGAAAAATATCATATAAATATGAGGTATAAATAAATATTTTGAGGGTAACTATTACCCTCAAGTAAACAAATATCTAATATAGTCTTAATTGTATTTTAACCGTGACACCTTTGTTTTTAGTGAGATTGTATATTAAATTTGTTAGTTATAGAGTAAAATAATCATCTTTCTATATAACATAGATGATTAAACGGAAAACAAATTATGGATAGTCTTTCAAAATTAACAATTAGAACCAGGCTTATTATTGGCTTTGGCATAACTTTATTTTTAATGTTGTTATTAACTGTTTTAGGAATACAAAAAGTTAATACTATCGATCATACATTAACTGAAATGACGGATGTAAACTCAGTTAAACAGCGTTATGCCATCAATTACCGTGGTAGTGTTCATGACCGTGCTATAGCGATTAGAGATATTGCCATAGCACGAACGCCACAAGAGATATACAAACTAGAACAAGAAATTAATAAATTAAAAGAATTCTACCTTCAATCTGAAACTAAGATGAATGAAATACACTCACAAGGTGTAGTATTTACAGCAAAAGAACAAAGTATTTTAGCTGAGATTAATAAAATTCAAAAGCAAACACTCCCTCTTGTTGATCGTATTATTAACGATAAAAAATCAGACTCTGTAATGACAGATACCATCCTTGACTCTGCACGCCCTGCCTTTATTCAATGGTTGAAAGTAATTAATGAGTTTATTGACTATCAGGAAGAGCATAATCAGGTTTTAACTTTTGAAGCCAGAAATGTCGCCGGGGGTTTTCAACAGCTAATGTTATTACTTAGTGCTTTTGCTTTAACTATGTCTTTACTTATTGGTTTTATTATTGAGCGCAGTTTTAGAATATCTTTAGGTGGTGAACCATGGGAATTGTCTGAGATGATTAAAAAAATATCAGAGGGCAATTTATCTCAAGATTTTAATCATTCGTCGAACGCTGTAGGCATATATCATTCTTTAATTATTTTGAACAAAAAAGTTGGAGCTGCAATTAGAAATAGTAGTGACATATCAACTCATGTAGCTACTTCATCTGAGCAATTAACTATTGTTATGCAAAATACGGCAAGTAATGCTCAATATGAATTAGCACAAGTCGAAGAAATTTCACATGCAATCAGTGAGTTGTCGACAACTTCAAGAGAGGTGACTTCTAATGCTGTTCACGCTGAAGAAGAAGTCAGTAAAGCAATTGATAGTGTATCCCAAGGAAATAAAACATTAGATGAATCGATTTTATTAACACAAAAAATTAATGAATCAGTACAACAAACAGCCAGTATGATTGCGGAGTTAAAAACTAATGCAATGGATATTGGTGAAGTGACAGCTGTTATTAGTTCTATTTCTGATCAAACTAATTTATTAGCGTTAAATGCCGCGATTGAAGCTGCTCGTGCTGGTGAATATGGCCGTGGTTTTGCTGTTGTAGCAGATGAAGTTCGTAACCTTGCTTCTAAAACTCAAGAATCAACACAAAGTATTCAAGAAATTATTGCTCAATTGCAAGCTCAATCTGAAAGAGCAAACGATAATATGATAAGTAATGTAGAGCTTATCCAAGAGTTAGTTGCTCTATCTGAAAACGTTAAATCATCTTTTGGTTATATTGAGAATTCAGTTCAATCAATTTCCAAAATGAATGCTTTGGTAGCAAGTACGTCTCAAGAACAATTCACTCTTACAGAAAGAATTGGACTTAATGTTAGTAATACATTTGATTTAGTGAATCAGAATGTGGCGGCTATTAATCAAACGCAACAATCAGCTAAAGAATTGTCACAATTAGCTGTATCACAAAAGAAAGAATTAGAATTTTTCAAAGTGTAATTAGCCGTATTATAAAAAAGCTCTTATAACTTTAGTTACAAGAGCTTTTATCCTAAATAGCATTAAATTTTTAATGATTTAATGCTATTTAAAAGTTCATTAGGATTCCTAATCTTATGAAGATTCAATATTAAAAATTGACCTATAATAAGAGATAATCGTTGTGAGTACTCCAAATCGATAGGAGATTTAATTATATCAAAATCACTAACTTTAGCTACGCCGATAGTCCTTCGGACCATTTCTGTACCCGCATATCCTAAAGTATCTTTCCAAACATTATTTAAGAATGAATCTATGACTGCTTCGTTTGATTGGGTCGTTGCTTTGTTCTTAAATTTATGGCTAAAAGTTTGCCATAGTATAACTATTTCAGTAAGAGAGTGAATATGGGAATTATCTTGATTGTTAATTTTAGTGCAATAACTTAAAAATAAATTCCCAATCAATGAACCAATATCAAAACCAATAGGACCAAAAAAAGCAAACTCTGCATCTATTAATTTACATTCTTTTTCTGACACCATAATAGAACCAGTATGAAAATCTCCATGTAATAATACCTCTGTATTGTAATTAAATTTATGCTCTAATGAAGTAATTTCTTTTCTTAACTCATCATGATTCCAAAGCGTTATTACTAAATCCATTATTTTTGGGTTTATATTATTTCGATCACAATCATAGTATGGGTCAGAAAAGAAAACTTCTGCTGTAGTTGCACACATCGCTGGGGAGTTAAATGTTTTTTTTAGTTGCTCTTTATCTTTAGTTGATAAATAAAAATCTGAGCTATGGTAATAAATATCAGCTATACAGGAGCCTATATGGTGAGCCCTAGATGTGAATGATTTATTATCAATCAAAACTTGTCGCCAAATCTTAAAGTTAGATAAGTCCTCCATTATGATAGCTGATAATTTTTCATCAAAGTGTAATACTGACACGATATTTTTTTCACTGTATTTTTTAAAATAGCAGAGAGCATTGAACTCAATTTTTATTCTATCTTGGGTAAGAGGCCAGCCTTCGCCCATAATTCTAATATAAGGCGGCGCTTGTTTGACTATATAGCTTTTTTTATTTGTAGGATCCGAAATACGATAAACTATATTTAGATTTCCGTCACTGATTTCTTCAACGTTCATTAATGATGGTAGTGATACATTGGGTATATTATTAGTAACAAATAATATAGCGTGTTTCTTACTTAATGGGATGAATTTATTCATTAATTATTAAATCTTCTTCGTTGTGTTTAATCGGATCGCTTGAGCAATTGTAAAGTCAGGGCCATCAATAAAGCGAGAATAATAAGATGACGATGCCGGAGAGCCTGAGGGCCAATGGTGAATAAACCAATCATCCCATTCTGAGTTCCAATCAATTGCTATTGCGTCTATATAACAATCTTTCAATTTAGTTCCATAGAGGGTAGGGAGGTTAGTTTTATAGGTACTAATTCGAGTAATGATACCGGATAGATTTTTTTTAAAATTTGGCATTCCTGCTGAACCATTATTAACGACTAGACGATCGTCAAAATCTTGTATAAATGGTAGGCAAGTATGACTACAAGCAAAAACATCTGCCTCAGTTTGAGTGAACCATGATGATATACATTTATTATTTTGTCCGATAGGTGGCATTGCATCTATTCCTAAGCCCCAACCAGCAATAGAATCTGGATCACCATGTAATGCAGTGATTTTTAACTCACCAACAGATACATTGAGAAAGCTTGGTAACTCAGCTAATTTTGCAATTATTTCTTGATTATAAGCTGCGATTTTTTGTAATTTTTTTATTATATTATTCGAATGGGTTACCGTTTGATCTAAAATAGAGTCTGGGTAGGCGCAACCACAACCAGCCCCTTGTGTTGGTGTCGCTATCTCACATTCAACATTTCCTTTTAATGCTAAGTGCTTAAACACTTCTTGGTTAATCGATTTAAATGTTTCTCTCGTAGAGTTTAGCCAATTGAAATCCCCATTAAATAGTAAAGTGATCGTCGAGTTATTTTCTGCTTCTTCTTGCCTCTTTCGTTGCAAAATCGTATTGAGAGCTGCCCAGTTTCCGTATAAACCCCCAATAATATAGATAGTTTCACAAGAAGTTGATGTTGATTCTTTTATGTCCTTTAAATTAATTCGATAATTTAAAGGACATATTCTACCTGCTGTCATCAATTGACCCTCGTTAATCTTTCATTTTTAATGCCTAGAGAAAAAATAATAAGTCCAAATAATATAATAAATGCAGTTATAATTAGTAATTTGCTATAACTATGTGTAACACCAAAGATTGATTCAATTAAATTTATATATCCATTTTTCTCAAAGTAATATAGCGCTGCACCTATTATAGATACTATAAAATTAGTGATAAAACACCAAGTTGCAACACGTATTTTACCAAAAAGATTAAAAATAATAACAGGAGTTAAGGTGAGTGAAATTGTTCCGCTAATAGCAACAGCATCGTAAAGATCATTATTACCAAAAAAAACTAATATTAATCCGCCTATAGCAAAAAGCATCATGGTTAATCGACCTTTTAGTATGGAAATATTATTTTTTCCTATATCGACGACAATAAGTTTTGCTGCGCTAGAGAATGTTGAATCCATAGTTGAAGCGGCTGAAATGGTAAGTGCGATGGCAATGATAAACATCATTGGTGTACCAAATAAATCTTGTAGTGCAGGTAATACTCCGGAGGTGATTCCTGATGTTGTTTTAGCAAATACACCAAGTAAACCAAAGGCGAAAATTAATATAGTAGATAGAATAAAAGCATATATAAAACTTTTTTTCGTTGTTTTTATATTAGCGATGAACCCACGGTCCATCATTACAGGATCATGCATCGGATAACTAAGTACTTGTAATAGAGCAATAACAAATAAAATCCACCCAGGATTATCAATTTTAGGACTACTAGTTAAAATAGCATGAACATCAAATAATGGATGGAAAGCAAGGGCTACCGTTAATGTGATAATTGAAATTATTAATATAGCCGTTTGAAACACATCAGTTTTTAAGGAGGCTCTTAGACCACCATTCATAGAGTAAAATAGTGTTATTGCTGATACTATTATAATTGACCAAGTATAAGATGAAGATCCAATACTGCCAAAAACAATACCGATAACAAGTAAATTAGCAAAAACTTCTGTCAGTAGACGCATTGATATTAATGCGTTATAACAATGTTCACCCCATCGGCCAAATTGCTGATGTAAGAAGCTTTGAATACTAGATACATGATGATGTTGTCTAAGGCTATTAATGATCAGCCATCCGGTAATGAATGAACCGTAATAAGTACTATATGCAATAACTCCTGATATTCCAAATAAATACCCCAAGCTAATTGCATTAAGTAATGAACGAGCAAATATCCAAGTGGTTACTTGTGAAAATGTAAGTGTTAATAGATTAGGCTCTTTTCCTTTTGAACTAATGCCTGAAAAAAATCCTTCTACTGTTTTAGCTCTTGATGAGATATATAAACTAATGAGTGCAATAATTGATAAGATAATGGTTAAATAACCGATATGGATATTAAACATAAAATTCCCTTTGTATTTTAGCAATGGTTATTTGATAGAATTAGTTAAAACCCCAGCTCTTTGGTAGCCACTTTAGATCATCAATAATGTCAATATCATGTAATTCTTTAAGTTTAGTTACTGACCAGTTGAGGGACTTTATTCGTTGCTCAGTTAGTGCGTAAACTTGATTAGTACTCCAGGGGATATGATTAAAAAGTGAATCATGATGCTTAGTTAATCCAAGTAAAGAGTAACCACCATCACTGACTGGAACTAGACATGAATCTGAATTGTGTAATGAATGAGCTGCAGATTGTAAAATATCACGTGTTAGAGCAGGGCAATCTGTCCCAATTATTATGTATGTTGAATAATCATGAGTTGCCTTTCTTGAAACAGAGGTTAGGCGTTCTCCTAGATTTCCTTCTCTTTGAAGGCTCCATTTTACTGTTGGTGGAATTGAAAATAGTTTCCAACAAGATGAATTTAAACTAGGTGTTACGCATAATTCTATTGGACCTATATCTGATGAAATCGCTTCATTTATAGTATGTCGAAATAACATTTTGGCTAAACGCCCTGAGTTTTCCATTCCTATTGAAGGAATTAAACGTGTTTTTGCCATACCAGCAACCGGGGTTTTAGCCATAATTATAATTTTAGTTTCGTTCATCTATATTCCTTTGCGAGAGATTTTGCTGATGAGCCTAGCCAATAGAGTAGACGGAGCTTCCACATCAGAAATATCGTGTTCCAAACTCCATTATTTTCCCACCTTCGGCCTGATGTTGTTACGTGCTTTTTTAGGCAAATAGGAGTAGATATCCGGCAAAGTTTTTTAGATAATTCGATATCCTCCATTAAAGGTTGTTCGACAAAATGGCCAATTTCATTAAAACTACTTCTTCGAACAAAGATAGCTTGATCCCCTGTTGCAATCCCAGTTAAAGCAGAACGAAAATTGATCATTACTGAAACAAGACGGAGTATTTTAAGGTTACTATTAATTTTTATATTAAATCGACCCCATATTTTTTTTCTTTTTTTTAATGCCGCGATTATTACATCATCAGCATCTTTAGGCAGTTGGGTATCGGCATGAAGAAATAATAAGATAGAACGAGAGCTGTATAATGCTCCTATATTCATTTGGGTAGATCTGTTTTTTGGTGATGAAATTACGGTTAGCCCTTTTGAATTTAAATATGAAACTGAACCATCTTGACTACCACCATCAACAATAATTATTTCACAGCCTCGATCTTGCCAATAATTGAGGTGTTCAATTAAAGTATTTAAATTTCTCTTTTCATTTAGTATTGGGACTATAATAGATAATTCTTTTATAATTTTACTCATAATGCTCCGCCACAACTGCTTCCTTGTCCTGCAGTGCAAGCAAAGCAATGATCTGCTACACAAATAGGGGAGTTTTCCATTGGGGAATTTATTAATGATGTTAAATGCGCTTGAGTATTTTTACCTAAGTTCATATTAAGTTGTTGATTAAAATCACAATCATATAAATAACCTTGCCAATCTACACTAACGGTTGTTCGACACATTAGATTTTCTAAGTTTGCTTTATTAAAGTTGTTTATAAGTAAATTCAAGTAAGAGGTAAATTGACCTTTTGACTTTAATTGATAACCAAACCTTTTTATTGGTACATTTGTTATTGTGTATAACTCATTAAAAGAAATAGAGAATAATTCAAAAAGTTCTTTTTTATAATCTTGTTCTAGTTGTAATTGTGAAGGAGGTAAATTAGTTCCTTGAGGATTAAAAACAAGATTAAGCTTAAGCGGAGAGTTGTGATGTCCATAACCTAGAGAATTAAGTTTTTTTAATGCTTCGATACTCTTATCAAATGTGCCTTTTCCTCTTTGCTTATCGACATTATTTATTGAATAACATGGCAAAGATGCAATTATTTCCACATTATGTTGAGCCAGAAACTCTGCAAGATCTTCTTGATTTTCTTCATATAAGATAGTGAGGTTACATCGATCAATGACATGAATATCGGCTTTAAATGCTTCTTTAACTAGATACCGAAAATCTTCATGTAATTCTGGAGCACCACCGGTTAAATCAAGCGTCTTAATATTATGATACTTAATTACAGGTAATATAAGATCGATGTTCTTACGAGACATCATTTCTTTCCTATTTGGACCTGCATCTACATGACAATGACGACAAGTCATATTGCATTTATAACCTAAATTTACTTGTAAAGTATCTAGTCCTTTTCTTTCTATTTGTGGAAAATTAAATTTTTGTAAATCATTTGGTAAGATAAAATTCATAAAAACCTTATGTAATATATATTTAAATAATAGGGTGATGTTATTTTTTTATCTTAAAGGTCCATATGTCATATTCTCTTAATATATATAGTGTCAAACAAGCTGCAAGCATTGGCCATGCGGTAAAAAACAATAAATTATTAAGAGGGTCAAAATATTTCAAATACGATGAAAATGTGGAGCCCATATGGAAGATAAGTACGATTAAATAAGTGATATTTTTCCATATACCTAAAAGAAAAATGGCAATAAATATAAGCTGACTGATCCCCATTAAAATAGATATATCTGTTGATAAGCTCAGCCCATAAAAATTTGAGAACACACTCAATGCATGTTCTGGAGCTACGACTTTATCAATGGCCCAAACAGTAAAAACTAAGGCAATAGTTATGCGCAAAGTTAATAAACTAATAGCTAATCTTCGAGTTAAATTTAAAGCATCAGAATGAATCATGTATTGAATGTCCTTATTGGTTTTTTTCAGAATTTTTTGCTTAAAATTCCAGATATAAACTAAACTGTTTAGTTTAATTTATATCTTATTTAGGTTTAGTCAAGGTTTTTAACCTTAACTCATATAATTAAAAGAAATAGATTTAGTGTTCTATGATTTAACGATAGTTAATCAGTAAATTTATAGACAATACCTAAGCTAAATGACCAACCTAAATCACGTTGAATTAAGGGGCTATCAGAATCATGGTGCTCTAGTTCCAATTTCGTTAAGCCTAGCCAGTCTGGTGTGAACGAGTAGATACCAATAATACCGGTTTGATATACCCAGGTGCTGTTGGCGCTAAATTCAGTTAAAGTTGAATTTAGTGCTTCTTGGTAAGTTATAGAGTAGAGATGTCGAGATAAATTTTTATCTCGATAATCAATTTCTAAGTATGGTGTTAAAGTGAAATTTTCAATTGGTATATCGAATGTACGGCCTAAATGAAGCTGTATTTCGTAACCTCTATGTATATTAGTCACATCATGTAAATAGGTTAAGCGGGCACCAACTGTACCAATAGAGAGCCCTAACTCGCCATTTTCATTACGGTTATTTATACCTAATGGCATGACATCTGAATGTTCTGAAAATCGCCATTGGCCAGTTAAACCAAGGTAGGGAAGTAAGGCGATATTAGCTAAGCTGCCATCAATAAAACCGTTTTTACTATTGTAAAATAGACTTGGTTCAACGCTTAAATTTTGATCATTAGGAGCAGAAAAAACCGATTGTCCGTGCACACTACTAAATCCAAGAAAACCAAAATTATTGTATTGAGCTTGAGCTTGGGTTGAAGTGAATGATGTGTATATAATAGAAAAAATAAATAATATTTTTTGATTCATATTCTTTTATTAAACCAATATAAATAATGGGTAACTGATTAACATGTGTTGTTATGACTGATGACATGTCCAGATAAATTCAATTCGAATTCCACTTGGGTCATAACACATCATATGTGTACTAGGACCTATTTGAAGAGGTTCAGGTGAGAATTCAATTAATGTCCCCGCATTTAATAATCGTTTATAAATTGTAATGAGTATATCTTCACTTTCGACTGATAGTGCTAAATGATGGAGTCCAACATTATTTTTTCTATCAAACTTGATTGAACTATCAGACTTTACTGACCAGAGTGTCAGCATAATAGAACCATCGCTGATAAATATTGCAGGGTAATTCATATCTCTTTTTACTTCTTGCCATCCTAATAGTTCAGTAAAAAATTGTGCACTTTCTTCTAGCTTTGATACTGACAAACCAACATGGTGGATCCCACTCGTTAATCCTTTCATTAAATATCCTTATTTTTTATATGAGTAAAATTATAATCTCATTTATTAAAAATGGATTTACATTAAACATAAACTAAACCGTTTAGTTTATGTTTGCAAGTTGATAATGAATGCTTGATCGAGTTAGATTTACTATTAATATTTTATTGTGTCATTAAGTATCAAAATAACGAAATTAACTCAATACTTGATACTTAATGTTCACTATTGTGTAGGGGTATAGTTAAAATAATTGTTATATTTATACTTAATTGGAAATGGAAATGAAAAAAATTGCGGTAATTTTATCTGGTTGTGGAGTGTTTGATGGGTCGGAGATTCATGAGGTAGTACTATCGTTGTTGGCCATAGAGCATAATGGTGCTGAGTGGGTCTGTTTTGCGCCGAATATTTATCAACATCATGCATTGGAGCATTCAACGGGTACTGAGCATATAGACTCTCGACATGTTATGGAAGAATCTTCACGTTTATCTCGAGGAGAAATCTCAGATGTTGCTACACTTGATGCGAATGATTTCGATGCACTTATTGTCCCTGGTGGTTTTGGGGCGGCCAAAAATCTTTCCAATTTTGCTTTAGACTCAGCAATGTTTGAAATTAATCCTCATGTATTAAAAGCCTGTAAATCATTTAAGAAGGCTACAAAACCAACTGGGTTCATGTGTATCTCTCCTGTAATGCTACCTGCAATTTATGGAAAGGGGGTTAAATGTACAATTGGTAATGATACTAAAGTCGCCGATTTTATAGAATCACAAGGAGGTAAACATGTAAATTGTATGGCTCAAGATATTATTTGGGATGATATAAATAAAGTAGGAACAACACCAGCTTATATGACAGCAAAAAATATGCTTGAAGTACAGAAAGGGATTTCAAAGTTAATTGAAAAAGTGATATCCGAAAGCTGATTATCATGAAGATCTGATATAAATTTCTATTATAATCTTAGAATTAGTTACAGTGTAGCGTTACTAATGTTACTAATGTTTCTAATATTAACTACAATCTTATCTAAGTAACACCAGAAGTAACACCAGAAGTAACACTTTTAAAGTCTACTTTAAATAATTTGTTTTTAATCAAATGGATGGGTTGTATAATCGAGTCCAGTAGCGGCACCACATTATACGAAAGAGCCCACCTAGTGTGAGCTTTTTTGTGCCTGTAATTCCTTGTTAAGTTTAAATCAACATGACGTCTGCTGTGAGATAAAAATCATACTAACTTTTCTTTGGTTAATTCACCTATGCATTCAGTAAAAATGCACTTGAATTCTACGTTATTATTTTAAAAGTTTTTTGAAATGATGAGATTAAGATGAAAGCGTGGGATGAAAAAGCAGGAGACTTTGTAGATCTTGATAAACTAGAAGCAAAGCCGCAACCAAAATATGTACAAGCTTATTATAAACCTGTTGAAGATGGCTTTCTTACGCCAGAGCAAAAGACTCAACAAGAGCTGCCTCATAATGAACCTGTAGCAGAAAAAAGCACACCCGTTGCAGCCTATGAATACAATATTGAAATAGCGTGTGCGCAAGAAGATATTGTGACTTATCAGATAGGTGCCTTTTCTCTTGGGAAAACGAACGATGAACCAGTAATCAGTGCGTGGCAAAAATCCGCATCTCAAACTGGATTTACCTTATTAACGGCTTCAGTCATGGTTAATGAGCCTAAAGCGCTTTATCGAGAGTTTTTTCAATCAAGTGGTAGTGCACTTGCATTCCAAGACGTTAATCCAGTTAAAAAAGGCTCGGGGACGCATACCGAATCTTTTGTTCCTATTAAAACCGCTGTTCAAGTGGGAGAACAGCTTGGTTGGCCAACTATCGGATTTTATTACCATTTTATTGATGATAAATTAACACATGAATATCAAATTGTAGGTAACGACGCATCTACTTTTTTCGCCACTCAATCAAGTGCAGAGCAATTAAGTTCATCGCTTTTATCTGATCATCAATACAATTTCATCCTTCTTCCTTGGAAGGTAAATAACGCGTCAGTGACAAGGCAGCATTTGTTGTATTTACCACAGAAAATGACGCGACAAGAGTTTGCAGAGCTAAACGCAACTTGGTTAGACGAAAACGCCTGTCTATTAGATGTAGAAACCATTGTTAAATCAACAAATGAAAATGCATTAGCTCGTGAAAAAACAGAGGGCGACGAAGTAACCTATGTAATTCAACCTAATGATTCATTATCAAAAATAGCTCATCAGCAAGGAATAACGCTTGAAAACCTTGTTGAATTAAACCCTCAATACAAAGGAAAAGAAGGGCAAATACAAATAGGCGATACGCTTATTATTGAATCGAATAAAGATGAATCAACCCACACTCCCGCGCATATCGTTGTCTTAAATGGAGATGGTAATAGAGAAACGTGGGATGAAATAGCCAAGCAACATTGCATGGCACCCAAAGAGCTACTTACTTTAAACTCGATGTTTGAAGATAATCCATCAGCGTTAAAAGTGGGTGATGAATTATGTATAAATGCCCCTCAACAAGCTCAAGATAAAGCGCAAAGAATAACCTTACCGCCCATTGTGTTAACGCATATAGGACAAGTATCAAGCTTTGTGAACAGCTTTAGTTCTATGAGTAAAAGACTATTAAACGCCTTTGTGGTGGCAGCATTAAGTGATAAAAATATTCCAGCCAATACACCCATTGTGAATGTAGGGAAGAAAACATTAAGATCAACCGAGTTATCCGCCTCTAATGACTTAGAGTTACTTGCCAACGGTAAGGGTGAGTTAGTTAAAATAAAAACAGAGAGCGAAAGTGTTAAAGCAATTCAAAAAGCACTATTAAAACTCAACTTTGACTTGGGAAGCGCAGGAGCAGATGGTAAGTTTGGATCTGGAACCGAAAGCGTGATAAAAACCTTTCAAAGTACCTATACATCAACAAATAAAATTCATGCAGATTACAAAATCGGCAGCGCTGATGGAATTGTAGGAAAGAATACCCTGCTAGCGTTAGATGAAGCGGTTGTTGGGCTGTGGGTTTATTCTCATAATGTACAGTTGGTTACATTCGAACAACTTAAGTCAATAATGGGAGGATTAGAAGATGAACGCGTAAATCTTTTTCTTGCTCCTATTAATACAACATTAAGAATGTTTAGTATAAATACACCTTTAAGGATTGTTCATTTTTTATCTCAAATTGCTCATGAAACCGGAAGCTTGAGGTATATGGAAGAGATTGGAAGTGGTGAAATTTATGAAAATCGTGCAGATCTTGGTAATATACAAAAAGGGGATGGTGTACGATTTAAGGGGAGAGGGTTATTACAACTGACCGGACGAGATAATTATACAAAATGTCAGTCTTATTTAACTCAATTAGATGACTATAAATCATTAGATATTACAAGCAGTACGGCATTAGCTAGTCAAGTATCAGAGAATATAGAGTTGGCTTGTTTAGTGTCTGGGTATTACTGGGGGTATATTAAACCTAAATTAAATCAATCAGCAGATCGTGATGATGTATTTTGGGTTTCTGTGTATATTAACGGTTGGGCTGTACAATCAAATCCTGTTTATCCTGATAGAAAGCGTGAACCGAATCATATGCAAGACCGAATTAATAAATTAAAGAATGCAAAAAAGGTTTTAGGAATATGAAAAAATTATCCATAAGTTCTTTACTCACAGCACTCTTGGTATCGTGCTCGGCTTTTTCTTATGAGACGAATATTGATAATGTAAAGTTTGAACAAGGAATGATCTTACTTTCTTTTTCTGATGGTAAAACTCAGCAATTAGAGTCAGAGGTTGAGCCTGATTTTCTTGATTACAAATACACTTTATTAGATGTGAATTTTGATGGTATAGAAGATCTGATTGTTACGGAACAAAATGGACGTAATAGTTTATCTATGGTTTATACATATAATCAGCATTTAGCGCAGGTTAATGAACACATTTATTTTGAAATAACAGGCTTAAGGGTTAATTCAGATAAGAGGTATATTTGTGGAATCAATCAGTTAAGCAGAGAAAATACTCAATTAGTTTATAAGTATTCAGAAAGTAAGTCCGACGTATTTAATTTTAATTATGTGTCAAATAAAGGGTATTCACTTATTCATAATGACAAAAAAGAGATTGATGAGAAAACGTTTAGTCAAATGCTAGATCAATGTGTTATGAATAAAAGTGTTTAGAGTTAGGTATTGTGGGTAAATCATCTATTTACTCAATTTCATGAGTATATCTGTATTAAGCAAAAATAGTTAAAAATACGGAGATGAAAACGAATAAATGAAATATTTAAAAATACTATTATTGCTCGCTGTCTTTTTTCACTATTCAGTTAATGCGAATCCATTAGAGCAACAAATTAGTATAGGGAAGTATGCGTCTGTTTTACTTTCCTTAGATAATAACAATGATCATGGAGAGCCTGTTTGCGAGCTTAAAATTGTTACAGAAGAGAAAACATCAACGAAATATATGTTTGATGAATGTGCTAACTTAAATGTTAAAAATTTGAATGACAAATTATTCAAATTACAAGTGATCAATGATCGCGAAAATCGTAAAAAAATTGTTTTCATAAATTCGAAGCTTATCGTTTTGGGTGTCCTTGCGCGGGATCTATCTAGTGAAGATCTTGATGTTTTAGAAAATAATTTTAATAACAAAGTTTTTTTTGACGATATTGAACCATCAGATTTGAAGTTACTGGAAAAATTTGTACTTTAAACGATAGTGAGGTTTGAGTTTAACTATCAGAAACCGCTCACTTGAGCGGTTTTTTTATATTTAATAGATTGTAATATTATCGTGTTGATAATTAAGTGTTTTCGGTCTTTATCGCCGGTTTAAAAGGTTAAATATGGTCTCAATTCCTCAAGGTTCCCTAAGATAATCTGCTGTCCTTTGGGGTTCGAGTCCAATACATTGATATCAATATTATATGCGTCTAAAACATAGCGTACTAAAGCTGCGTTAGTTGCTATGTGCAGATTTCCATTTTCCATACCATAATCATTAGCAATGATCGCTGCTTGAGCTTCAGTTAATCTAGGGTCTGGCATTAATTCGATACAAAGCGGAGTGTTCCAAGCTTTATCTTCATCTTTTCCCATTACTATTTTATCGTTGATATCAGGAATACCTCGAATACGACTAAGTACAAAATCCCTGTAGCCTTTGGAATGTTCACAATAAGCACGAACATGCCAACGCAAAGGTGTACAAACGAGCGTATGTGGAGAAATAATCCGTTCAGCTTCCTCGCCATCTTTCAAAGATGTGTAGCTTATATCGACACGTTTTTTCTCTCGAATAGCTTGAACTAGTGGACGTAAAATGTCAGGTGAGATATTGCGTGTTACGGGACGGACCATTGTTGTATTTTCAAAGCCCATATCAAGCTCATCAAAAGTTACCGTCATGTCTTCAGTGCGAGATAAAACATGTAAGTACTCGTCTGCATGACCTATTGTAAGCTTAGGAGTAAAGCTCTCACTGGGCTTATAGCCTTTTAAATGTTTGTCGTAGATTAGGTTATCTGGTGCGATATTTGCTAAATAACTGTTTATATCTTTTGATGCTTGTTGGCGACCAATGCCAAAGCTTTGGATTAGGTGATTAGTGGTCAGCCTTCCTTCCCATAATGCAATAATCTCAATCATTCGGTATCGAAAAAGAAGATCCCACCGAATTGGCCATTTACTCATAGTTTGATTCCTGTCTAGTTATGTTACATGTATATGCAGTCAGTATTTACCTGTCGCTGATAACGTCATATTATTATCTGGTTAATTAAACATCAATAGCTGTTGGGGTAGAATTGTATGAACATATCGATAAAAGCATTTGCTAGTTTTAATTTTAAGCTTATTCCCGATCTTTCGCCGCTTGATCAGTTGATCACCGAATCTCTTGAAAATCACATTGAAATCAATGGGTCTAAATCGGGGGCTTTACTCCCATTACCATTTCAGACAGGAATAGGTAAGACATACACGGCATTAAATTTTTTACTCCAGCAGATGTTAGATGAAGTACAAAATGAGTTGAAGGATGCACAAAGCAGTAATAAATCCAAACGCTTACTCTATTACATTACAGATTCCGTAGAAAATGTAGTAAATGCAAAAGCCGATTTATTGGAATTGATTGAGAAGCAAACAATTAATGGAGAGCCACGTTTTAGCGCAGAGCAGAAAGATTATTTAAAATCACAAATAGTTCATTTACCCAACCAGTCAGAGCAGCTATTGCAATGTTCTGATGCGGTATTGAATGAAGTGTTAACCGGATTTAACTTGAACATTGAGCGTGATGTTAAAGCAGAGTGGAGTGCCATATCTGGCCTAAGGCACCATGCGAGCAAGCCGGAAATTAAAGCTTCTTTGAACAGGCAGGCCGGTTACTTTTATCGCAATTTAATTGCTCGTCTACAAAAGAAACAAAAAGGGGCCGATAGAGTCTTGCTGAAAGGCTCGTTACTGGCCTCTGTAGAAGCACTGTTACCCGGAGAGAAAATTCGTAATGGAAGCGCTCATGTTATTTTTTTAACGACTAGCAAATTTTTAAAAGGTTTCCATAATACTCGTGCGCGTTATAGCCCTTTACGTGACTTAAGTGGTGCCTTGCTGATAATTGATGAAATCGACAAACAGAATCAAGTCATTCTTTCCGAATTGTGTAAGCAGCAAGCGCAAGACTTAATTTGGGCGATAAGAACCCTGAGAGCAAACTTTAGGGAGCATCAACTTGAGAGCTCGCCTCGCTACAACAAAATTGAAGAATTGTTTGAACCACTCCGTGAGCGGCTTGAAGAATTTGGTACCAAGTGGAATCTAGCGTTCGCATTTAATACGGAAGGGCCTAACTTGAACGAGCGACCTGTTCGGTTGTTTTCAGATAGAAGTTTCACGCATGTAAGTAGTGCAACTCACAAGCTGTCGTTAAAATCAGATTTATTGAGACAGAAAAATCTCATATTCAGTGATGAGAAAGTAGAAGGTACTCTTATTGAAAAAAATGGCCTTTTAACCCGCTTTGTTAATGAAGCGGATGTTATATATCAGTGGTTCCTTGGCACTATGCGCAAAGCTGTCTTTCAGTACTGGGAGAACGTACGAGGCTTAGAAATTGAAACACGTGAAAACAGAAGTTTAGAGGGAACGTTTCAAGAAGCGGTTCAATCCCTGCTTACTCATTTTAATTTACAGGAATTTGAGTCTGCAGTTTATGAGTCATTCGATACTAGGGGGCTACGGAAATCTGCAGGTGGTAAAGCGAACAAGTTAAGCTCTAGCAAGAGCTATCATCATACTGGACTAAAACTTGTAGAAGTCGCTCATAACCAGGGGACTCGCGATACCGTAAATTGTAAAGCGTCATTCCTAAACATTTCACCATCAGGTGTTTTAGCGGATATGGTCGATGCTGGTGCTGTTATTCTCGGTATTAGTGCAACAGCAAGAGCAGAAACCGTAATACATAACTTTGATTTTAAATACTTGAATGAGCGTTTGGGTAAAAAGCTTTTATCTTTGTCGAGAGAGCAAAAACAGCGAGTAAATGATTATTACCATAATAGACGCAACTATAAAGATAACGGCGTGGTTTTAACGGTTAAATATCTCAATAGTCGCGATGCGTTTCTTGATGCTTTATTGGAAGAATATAAACCTGAAGCTCGTTCAAGTCACTTTATTCTAAATCATTATCTTGGTATTGCGGAATCAGAGCAGGCATTTGTTCGTAGTTGGTTGTCTAAGCTCTTAGCCAGTATTAAAGCGTTTATATCAGCACCTGATAATCGTTATATGTTGTCGTTGTTAAATCGCACTTTAGATACAACACGGCAGGATATTAATGACTTTACCCAGTTCTGCTGTGATAAATGGGCAAAAGAATTTAATGTCCAAACCAAAACATTTTTTGGTGTGAATGCTGATTGGATGAGACATATTGGGTATGATGAAATTTCCAATCATCTAAATACGGTTGCAGGAAAAGTTGTAGTATTCAGTACATATGCTTCAATGGGAGCAGGTAAAAACCCTGATTATGCAGTCAATTTAGCGTTGGAAGGCGAAAGTTTAGTATCCGTTGCAAATGTCACTTATGGCAAGCAGCAACGTAGTGATATAGACAGTATTTATCTTGAAAAACCAACTCAGTTATTGTTGTCAGACGATTACTCACATACAGCTAACCAACTTTGTCAATTCCACCAAATTTTATCTTTGCAAGAGAATGGAGAGTTGTCACCGAAAAGCGCTGAAAGCTGGTGTCGCCAGCAACTTATGGGCATGAGTAGAGAGCGCTCTTTACAGCAATATTACCAAACAAGTGACTACCAAAGTGCTGTAAGGAAATATGTTGAGCAAGCGGTTGGTAGAGCTGGGAGAACGTCTTTGAAACGAAATCAAATACTCTTGTTTGCTGATTCTGGTTTGAAAGAAATTCTGGCCGAAGAGAGCAGAGACTCAAGTTTGTTTTCACATGAATATGTTGCTTTGGTTGATAAAGCACAATCAGCGAACAAAGCTATCGTTGAGGATCGAGCTGTTCGCCGTTTGTTCAACCTTGCCCAAAGAAACAATAAAGATGGCATACAGTCAATCAAAGCACTAGTAAACCGTTTACATAACCAACCCGCATCCGACAGTGATATTCAAGAGTGGCAAGACATTAGAACTCAGTTACTTCGTTATCCGACGGTGGGCTTTCAGCCAGAGAAATTCAATCGATTGTACTTACAGTCGATGACCAAAGGGTATTACCGTTACCAAGGTAATTTAGATGGTGATCCGAATGCTTTCGAGTTTTTTGATAGGGTTCCTGCTGGCTATATGGTTTCAGAGGAGTCCTGTAATTTGGCAAAATTAGTTCAAAACCAGTACGTAAAGCCGTGGTTTGAGTTAAGAGATTTTGCTTGTTCTTGGAAGGAAGAAAATTACGTGATGACTCCTGTTATGTTTACCAACATTTATAAGGGAGCGTTGGGCGAGCAAGCGGTAGAAGCCGTGTTAACAGCATTCGATTTTACTTTTGAAGACGTTCCAAATTCTATTTATGAGCGATTTGACAATAGAGTCATGTTTGCTGGAATTGAACAACCGATCTGGCTAGACAGCAAGTACTGGAAGCATGAAGGTAGTGAAAGCATTGAAGACTACAGTTCGAAAATTGCTCTAGTAGAAGAAGAGTTTGGACCGTCGAAGTTTATTTATGTTAATGCGTTAGGGGATGTGTCAAAACCAATTAGGTATTTGAATTCATACTTTATCGAAACGTCGCCACAGTTAGCCAAGATCATTGAAATTCCGGCATTAATTGACGGTAGTAATGCAGAAACAAACCTAACATCAATACAGGAGTTGATAAAATGGTTACACAACAGCTAGAAAGTACGTCAATTGGTCCTTTATCTACCCTAATTGAAAAAATATCAATTAATAACGAGTGGGTTGATCAAAGTTTCGCGATTTATTGTGTCAGTTATAAAGGTATTGACGACAATTCAGAACGATCTAAGCGTTTGGTGACATTGGCATCTGAAATCTATAAATCAGGAAGTGTTTATTGCTTAGTGAAAGGTACTAAGAAAGAAGCCTGTTATTGGGTATTGTTACCAAAGGAAGCAAAATTAGAGCTCAAAGACACATCTTTGGCAATTAAACCAGTTAGCGCTGCAGAGCTACCAATCTGGAAACTGGCTCGTTTATTGATCAAAGCGATCCCCAAAGTATTGAGTGGCACTACGCCAGATATAAAACGTTTTGAAAGTGAAGGCTTGTATTATCTAGTTAAAAGTAAAAAGTTACCGAAAGGACACTCTGGCTATGAATTAACGGCCATGGAAATCGACTTAGCGCCATGTGGAGCACTTGGTTATCAACAAATGTTGTCAATGAGCACTAAAACGTTTTCTCCTTTGTCTTGGTTTACGTTAGAGAGCGGAGATATACAAAAAAAGGCAAAGTTTGCTACTCGTTATCAACTTGACGATGTGGGGATGTTGGTTAGCAAATCCATAAAGGGCGATTACATTAAGAAGCCTCTTTACTCTAATGCGAAAAATCGAATTCAGGCTATTGATATTACTAAAGAATATTATAGTGGTTTTCAGCTATCTAAGGTCGGTATTCTTGAGCAGTTTATGCAAGATCTTAAGCAAGCTTATGGCGATTCAGTATCTCTGAACTTACAGCGAATTCCCGGAGAAAAGCACAGATTTGTTTCCGATACCGTTGTCAAAAATCACTATGTAGGACTATTTGATGCGTTGAAAGAACATCGTTTTGTGATCTGTGACTTAACAGAAAACCAAGACACCGATGCTGCATTGACCTTGCTTCATGGTATCGATCACCTAGGCATAAACGCTGAAGTTGCAGAAGCTCCAATTCGTGGTGCATTGAATATCTTAATTGTTGGTAATAAAGAATCCTATCAGTCTGCCGAAGAAGACCCATATCAAGTTTATCGCAAAAAATACCAAGATACGGTTTTCCAATCGTGTTACCCAGAGCGATTGTGGGATCGTAAAGGCCAGCCAAACCGCCATGTGGTGGAAGTACTGTTAAAAGAATTACTTATTAAGCTAGAAGTTCATACAAGAAAACATTTGATTGAGTATCCAAGTGGGCCAGAAGGGGGCGTATATTATATGCCTAAACGACCTCAAGATGAGTCTTCAGATATCAGAGATGGAGCTTGGCCGGTTTATGCATCTAAGTTAGTGGGTGATGAATGGCAATATACAAAAGCAACTCAAGAGGAGCTTGAAGATCTTGAGCTTGATTTAGGTGATGATAAATGGCAAGTTTTTCAAGGCTATCAACGTTCCCCTGTTATCTATTGGCCTGAATCTGGTGACTATGCCATTTTTATTGATACTGATATTCAAATGCTGCCGGAGTTTGAAGCTATTGCAGAGCGGTTGCGAGAGTTGAAAGCAGGGCGTTCACAAGATGTTCCTATCGCATTATTGACTCAGTTCATTGAAGAAAACCCAGATAGTAAAGTAGTCAATAAACTCAGAGCAATACTGTCGGAGTGGGACGATACTGCCCCTTTACCGTTTGATTATTTTTCGACGATTTCGTACAAAAGTAATGATGAAAAACAATTTTACGATTGGCTGCGTGATCAAGGGTTCTTTTTAAAAACGTCAATGAGAGGGCAAAAAGAGGGATATTTTAATGCTTCATTAGGTTTTTTCTATAACCGAGAGCAGGGAATGTACTTTGCAGGTGGCAAAGGCAGCCCACAGAGCAAAATCGAAAACTTTAGCCACTTATACGTGATAAAACATTCGTTTGATGTGCTACCAGAAGAGGTAGAAAACTTGTTTGACGTTTATCACTTAAGGCACCGTTTACCAACCATAACGCCTTATCCATTTAAGCATTTACGTGAGTATGCAGAGATGCAACGTTTTAAATCTTGATAACAGATAAGGAAATGAATCAGTTAGCGAATGAAACCAATGTTTTATTCGCTACTTGTACGTCAACAATGAAACTAATTGGGCGATAATCTAGGAAAAAACACCGGGCTTTCGGCATTTTAAAAATAATTACTATGATAAAATCGCCACGTCGTTCAGTTTATAGCTAGGTTGAGGGAAACCATGTCATCGGGTTCAATAAATAAAAAAAATCTAACCGAAACAGACATTATTACAAAATTCATTATGCCATCCATCAAAAGTGCTGGGTGGGATGACATGAGTCAGATACGTCAAGAAGTTGCGCTACGAGATGGTAAAGTTATCGTTCGTGGTCAAGTTGGTATGCGTCAAACTGTGAAAAAAGCAGATATCGTGCTTTATCATAAACCAAGCATGCCGTTAGCCGTCGTAGAGGCAAAAGCAAATAAACACGAAGTGGGTAAAGGTATCCAGCAAGGGTTAGATTACGCTCGTTTATTGGATATACCGTTTATTTTCTCATCAAATGGTGACGGTTATATTTTTCATGATAAAACCAAACTTGGCACTTCTGAAGAAAATCAGTTAGAAAGCCAAATTCGATTAGAAGATTTCCCAAGTCCAGATGAGTTATGGATAAAATTCTGTATCTGGAAAGGGTATACCGAAGCTCAATTGCCAATTATTACGCAAGATTATTATGATGATGGCAGTGGAAAATCCCCTCGTTACTATCAATTACAAGCGATTAATAAAACAGTAGAAGCTATTTCTGCTGGCAAAAATCGTGCGCTATTGGTGATGGCGACAGGTACGGGTAAAACCTATACCGCCTTTCAAATTATTTGGCGTTTATGGAAAGCAAAAGCGAAAAAACGCATTCTTTTCTTGGCAGACCGAAACATATTAGTAGACCAAACTCGCCTTAATGATTTTCAACCTTTTGATACGGCGATGACTAAGATTACAGGTCGAGCGGTTGACCCCTCTTTTGAAATTCATTTGGCGCTTTATCAAGCATTAGCAGGGCCAGAAGAAAGTCAAAAAGCTTATAAACAAGTCGATCCTAACTTCTTTGATTTAATCATCATTGACGAATGTCACCGTGGTAGTGCAGCAGAAAACAGTGCATGGCGTGAAATCTTAGAATATTTTGAATCGGCAACCCAAGTAGGTTTAACCGCGACACCGAAAGAAACGGATGAAGTGTCGAATACCGATTACTTTGATGAGCCTGTTTATACCTATTCTTTAAAAGAAGGGATAGAAGATGGATTTCTTGCCCCATACAAAGTGATAAGAGTGGATCTTGATGTTGATTTACAGGGTTGGCGACCAACCAAAGATCAAACTGACAATAATGGTGAGTTAATCCAAGACCGTATTTATAACCAAAAAGACTTTGATCGCACAATGGTGATTGATGAGCGCACTGAGCTTGTCGCTAAAACCATTACAGATTATTTAAAGCGTACAGATCCAATGGCGAAAACCATCGTATTTTGTAACGATATTGACCATGCTGAGCGTATGCGTAGAGCAATTGCCAACCTTAACCCAGAACAAATGGCGAAGAACGACAAATACGTAATGAAGATCACAGGGGATGATGAGTTAGGGAAAGGGCAGTTAGATAACTTTATTAATCCTAAAAAAGCGTATCCAGTAATTGCGACAACATCAGAGTTAATGACGACAGGGGTTGACGCTAAAACCTGTAAATTGGTCGTGCTTGATCAAAACATTAAATCTATGACCAAGTTTAAACAAATTATTGGCCGTGGTACTCGTATTGATGAACGCTATGGAAAGCTTTGGTTTACCATTCTTGATTTTAAAAAAGCGACTGAGTTATTTGCAGATGAGCGTTTTGATGGAACCCCAGAAAAAATCATTAAAACCACGCCTGAAATCATTGAAGATGAGACGATTGATTTAGAAGAAACTGAAAATACTATCGAAGAATCAGGTGAGGGCACTAGTTCTGAATCAGAAGAACAAACGGGTGAAATAAATGATCCTACAGGTATTTATGAGCCAAAAGGCGATGGTGAGTGGGAAGACGAAACACCCAAAATGGTGAAATACCACGTATCAGGTGTGAGTGTAAATAAAATTGCTGAGCGTGTTCAGTATTATGATACTGATGGCAAATTAGTGACAGAATCATTCAAAGATTACACTCGTAAAACCATGCATAAGCAATTTAGTTCATTAGATGCGTTTGTAAAACGTTGGAATGAGGCCGACCGTAAAGATGCGGTGATTAAAGAGCTAGAATTAGCGGGCATTATATGGTCTGCGCTAGAAGATGAAATAGGCAAAGAGATGGACCCGTTTGATCTCATTTGTCATGTAGTTTACGACCAACCGCCACTGACACGTAAAGAACGTGTTGAGAATGTAAAGAAGCGCAATTACTTCACTAAATACTCAGAGACTGCACAACAAGTCTTAGGCAATTTGTTAGTTAAATATGCAGATGAAGGCGTACAAGAAATTGAGGATATTCAAGTGCTGAAAGTAAAACCATTTGATGAGATGGGAAGGCCTCTTGAAATAATCAAGAAAGGATTCGGGGGGAAATCTCAGTATTTAGAAGCGGTCTCTGAATTAGAAGCGGCAATTTATCAGTCTGCATAAATGGATTTATGAATGATAATGAAAAGAAGCCGCTAATTTAGCGGCTTCTTTATTTTAAATTTGTAAGTCTAATTCCTTCGATAAATTAGCTAGTTGTGTCGTTAAATCTGTATTTAAGCATGAGTGATCCACATACTTCATTAAAATAGTACCTAAGTTTAACGCTTGATAATCAGGATGTTCAGAAAGAATTCTTAGATATTTATTCAATAGTTCATCGGCTGTTGATTCTCGTTGGAGCTGTTTTTTGATACTTGCCGCAAGCTTTCTTATTGCGTCTTTATCCGTGTTATTTGAGCAACCTAATTCATCAGCATACAATTCTTCAAATACAATGTCTGCAAAAGTGGCGTGACTCCATCCTAATGCATCTAAAGCTTGTTGAATTTGTTTTTGTTTTTTCATTGTCCCCATTTGTCCCATACCTAGTAGTTAATATTATCTGGTCTTAGCGAAGACATCTTATTTTAAATTAAAAGGAAAAAATCATGACTAAGCAAAAAGCACAAATGACACCAGAAGCCGCTGCTCGTATTCAAGGGCATGAAGCAAAACAAAACTCAGGACAAGTATCGAAAGATTCATTTGCCGCGCGTGCACAACGTGCAGCTGAAAACAACAAACAACAAAATAAATAAGGAGATTACCATGACAAACCAAAATCCAAATTACCCAAGTAAAACAGGTAATCCTTCTGGTAAAGGGCGAGGTAATCCGCCTAAAAAATAAGAGTACTTATATGGCGGCCATTCGGTCGCCGTATTTAGCTGCAGCCTTTGGTGTTTTGCTTGAATGCAGAAACAAAAGCATTTTGGTCTGATTGGTAAGTAGAGTAAGAAATGTCTTCTGTTGTTTTTCCAAGAGTACATAAACATAACTCTCTTTTACTTTCATACCAACTGGTTGATACCATATTTTTAGAACCATTAATGCAGCTATCTACAATGGCATATTCCGTTTCTAATGGATATCTAACCTCATCTAAAGCAGTATTAACTTTGTAACCACCAATTAAGCCTACTGCAAGAACTGCACCTGAAGAAATCAGTTTTCTTTTACTGAACTTAAAGCCTTTAAAACTTTTTTCACATTCTTTGCAGACTATGTTTTCTGCAAACTCAATTTTATTGTCTGTTTGACAATGAGGACATTCAATTTTCATTCTTAAGCCAACTACCTAATTAGTTTATTTATAAGGTTTTTTTGTAGAACTATCGTTTTGATTAAAGCATGATTTTTACTTGCATAAATTGGTTTACATCATGAATTTGAAATTATTTCTGCTATAATCGCCGCACTTTCAGTTGTATATAAGTAGAACACCATGTCAATCAGTTCAGTTATTAAATCCATTCAAGACATTATGCGTAAAGATGCAGGTATCGATGGCGATGCACAGCGCCTTGGTCAAATGTCATGGTTACTTTTCTTAAAAGTGTTTGATGCACAAGAAGAAGAGTTAGAGCTAGAAATGGATGACTACCGTGAGCCGATCCCAGAAGCTTTTTTATGGCGTAATTGGGCGCAAAATGCCGAAGGCATCACGGGTGATGAACTGCTTGAATTTGTTAACGATAAACTTTTCCCGCAACTTAAAAACCTAACTGCACCTATTGGACTTAACCCTCGTGGTTATGTGGTGAAATCAGCATTACAGACTCAAACGAGCGCCATCTTTTTGGTGATATCTACGAGCAAATCCTAAAAGATCTACAAAGCGCAGGTAACTCGGGCGAGTTTTATACACCTCGTGCTATTACTAAGTTTATTGTAAAAGTAGCTGACCCTAAATTGGGTGAATCTATTATGGACCCAGCTTGTGGTACTGGTGGTTTCTTAGCGTGCTCGTTTGATCATGTAAAAGAGAACTACGTAAACACCTCAACCGATCACGAAACGCTGCAAAAGCAAATTCATGGGGTAGAGAAAAAACAACTGCCGCACTTACTGTGTACCACCAACATGATGCTGCATGGCATTGAAGTACCAGTGCAAATTAAACACGGTAATACCCTAAACAAACCGCTTTCAAGTTGGGATGACGAGATTGACGTTATCGTCACTAACCCGCCGTTCGGTGGTACAGAAGAAGATGGAATAGAAAAGAACTTCCCATCTGAAATGCAAACTCGTGAAACGGCGGATCTGTTCTTACAACTTATTATTGAAGTGCTTGCTGCGCCTGTAAATGGCAAACAAGGTGGTCGAGCTGCGGTAGTTCTGCCTGATGGCACATTATTTGGTGAAGGCGTAAAAACCAAAATCAAAAAAATGCTAACCGAAGAGTGTAATCTTCATACCATTGTGCGTTTACCTAATGGGGTATTTAACCCATACACAGGCATTAAAACCAATATTCTGTTTTTCACTAAAGGCACACCAACTAAGGATGTGTGGTTCTACGAGCATCCGTACCCAGCAGGCGTGAAAAACTACAGTAAAACTAAACCAATGAAGTTTGAAGAGTTCCAAACCGAGCTAGATTGGTGGGGCAACGAAGCGGATGGGTTTGCAAGTCGTGTTGAAAACAACCAAGCGTGGAAAGTATCAATTGATACCATCATTGAGCGCAACTTTAACCTAGATATTAAAAACCCATATCAAGGTGAAGTAGTAAGTCATGATCCAGAAGAACTATTGGCAACTTACCAACAGCAGCAACAAGAGATCTCACAGCTTCGCAATCAGCTTAAAGGCATTTTAGGCGCAGCATTGGCATCAAACACAACAGGCGAGGGTAAGTAATGTCTGTTGAATGTTTAATTACTGACAATATTGATGTATGGACGTCAACGGTAAAAACCAAATCAGCCTCTGGTCGTGGTTCAAGTAAGAAGATAGAGCTGTATGGCATTAAGAAACTGCGTGAGCTGATTTTAGAGTTAGCGGTGCGTGGTAAGTTAACTTCTGAACTTGAATTTATTGATAGTTCTATACAAGAGCTGAAGAACTCAATTGAGGAAAAAGCATCATTAGTTAAGACAAGGAAAATCAGAGCAGATAAGGAAGTATATTCAGCGGTCTCACTAGACATATTTCCACCGAATTGGCAAGTTGTTCATATCGGTCAGGTTGCAAATGTTTTGGGAGGAAAGCGAGTGCCGAAGGGTTGTAAACTTTCAGATGAGCATACGGGGTTTATATATCTTCGTGTTACAGATATGAAGAATCAATCTGTTGATGAATCTGAACTACGCTATATATCTGAAGAAGTATTTGAGCAGATTTCACGATATGTCATAAATAAGGAAGACGTATATGTGACTATTGCTGGTACTATTGGTGCTGTGGGAACAATTCCGTTGCATCTTGATGGAGTCAGCCTTACTGAGAATGCAGCAAAACTTGTATTCCGAGGTATTTCAAAAGAATATTTGACTATTATGCTTCAATCAAAGTTTGTTCAATTTCAGTTTAATGAAGCCGTAAATCAAATGGCTCAACCTAAATTGTCTTTAAGTTCAATCAAGCAGACATTAGTGGCAATTCCAACTATGAAAGAGCAGGTTTGCATCGTTGCCAAAGTCGATGAACTCATGTCACTCTGCGATCAACTTGAGCAGCAAACAGAAACCAGTATTGAAGCACATCAAACCTTAGTTGAAGTGCTATTAAACACATTAACATCAAGTGCAGATACTGAAGAGTTAATGCAAAACTGGCAGCGTATCAGTGAGCATTTTGATGCCTTATTTACCACAGAAAAAAGTATTGATACGCTAAAACAAACTATTCTGCAATTGGCAGTAATGGGTAAATTAGTACCACAAGATCCAAATGATGAACCTGCGGTGAAGTTGTTAGAGCGAATTGCAGAAGAGAAAGCACAGTTAATCAAAGATAAGAAAATTAAGAAGCAAAAAGTACTGCCAGAGATCACTGAGGATGAGAAACCGTTTGAATTGCCGAATGGGTGGGAGTGGTGTAGGTTTTCGTCTATATCAAATGAGATAGCAACAGGTCCATTTGGTTCAATGATTCACAAACGAGATTATGTTGAAGGTGGAGTTCCGCTAATTAACCCATCGCATATGATTGATTCAAAAATTGTAGAAGATCAGTTAATTACGGTTAATGAGGCTAAAGCAAGCGAGTTAAGATCATATAGATTGTTTGAAAGTGATATTGTAATGGCGAGACGAGGCGAAATGGGGCGTTGTGCTCTTGTAAGTAAACGAGAGAATGGTTGGTTGTGTGGTACTGGTAGTTTTGCATTGAGGTTTAATCAAATTTTATTAAGAGAATATATACTTTTGATGTTCAAAACGGGCTATGTTCGAGAATATCTAGGTGGAAATTCAATCGGAACAACGATGACAAATTTAAATCATGGTATTTTGAATAAAATGCCATTGTTGTTGCCTCCTGTAGCTCAACAGCATCGTATAGTTGCTAAAGTTAAAGAACTTATGGCTGTTTGCAACCAACTCAAAGCTCGCTTAAAAGAGTCTCAAACCACTCAACTACACCTCACTGACGGCATCATAGACAAAGCGCTTTAAACCAACCAACGCCAATCATCACTCATGATTGGCGTTGTGCTAACTAGGTTAGGACATCACTCTAAATTGTGGTTCCTGAACTTGTCTTATTCTGCACCGCAATATTTTGCCAGTATATTAACCCTTCTAATACGCCTTCCGCATGGGAGGCATTGCTTGTATACACGTGATTGAGCGCAGACAAATGAGCAACTTCGTTATAATGATTTGCGACTAAAATGGCGTTAATACCTGGCATAGTCAGCATGCTGGTGTCATTGGCTGAATCTCCTGCGACACAAATTTCTTCTGCAGACAGATTGTATTTTTGCATGATGTAGTGAATGGCACTGGCTTTGTTTATCCCCTTTGGGGTGATGTCAAGAAACCAGTCATGGGAATAGGTGATATCGACATCAATCGATTGTTGTGCAAGTGCCGTTACAATTGCTGAATATTGCTTGTGGTTAAGCTGTCCCTCAAAAGTGATCTTATAATCGCCTTGATGTGATGGATTACACTCTCCTAAAAAGTTGATGTCTTGCAAAGCAGTTTGTACGGCAGATTTATTCCATTTTTCTTGTAATTGGTGTTGCCAGTGTTCATCTGCAATTAAATCATAGTCATAATTAATACGCGTGCCAATATCACTAATAATACACCGAGGTTTTGGATAGTTATGTGTAGTTAATCCTTCTTTAATCGAGGGCAGGGTTCTCCCTGTAGCAATAATAAAATGCAGTTCGGATTGTGTATCTAGATACGCTGAAAATTGGTCTACACCTAGTGATGATCCGCCATTAATCGTCCCATCGAAGTCGCAAACGAGCATTTTTATCATGGTGATTACCTATTTGTTGATGTCGAGAGAAACGTACTGCTTTTAAGTGTGTGTATTGGACAATAGTCGTGTTTAGTGTTATCTGAAATTATCCGTGTGTATACTAAATGGTCTTTAAAAATACGATATGATCACAGATAAAAAAATATTCAAGATTTCATTTTCAATATATAACCAGTTAAAAGTTAGAAAACTAGATTGAATGAATTGGACTTATCGTTCTGAATCTTCTCGCATCATTTTTAATCGCAAAAACGGGACATCGAAATGGTTTTCTACTACTAAAATTAATGATGTTGTCATTAAAACCTATCTTTAAATGATACTAAACAACCAGAATTGAGTGATAAAACGAACTTTTACTTGTGGCATGGCCTTATTTTTATGACAATACTCGTAGTTCTTTTATTAAATAGATGAAGTGGTGAGAAAAGTATGAAACATAAAAAAAATATCATTCTAGCAGCGTCGCTAATGTCTGCATTAGTTCTTACGGGCTGTGCATCAAATGATGAACTTATTGCTCAGCAAAAAAATCAGACCGACCAGATTAGCGCCTTAGAATCAAAAGTAAGTACATTAGAAAGTGAATTACAAAAGCAACAAAGTGAAGGAAAGGAAATATCTCAAACTGTTCGTCAGTTAAGTGTGAAACAAGATGAGCTAAATGCACAAGCTCAACAGCAAGCTGATGAAGCCGTTATGTATTACACACTTAAGCAAGATGATACGTTATATAGCATCGCGAAAGACCAAGGGATTGCATTAGACGATTTACTTCAATTAAATCCTCAAATCAAAAATCCTAAGCGTCTTCTTATTGGTGATGTAATTAATATTAAATAGTCATATTTTTAAGAGTTCATTGATTTACATAATCAGTGACAATGTAACGTTCTTTGAACTTATTAAAAAAAGAACATGTTGATAATTATCAACATGTTCTTTTTTATTATACGAAGGAGCGGCTTGTTAGTGACTGTTTTTTTTATCTCTTTAGCCTAAAGAATCATAAGCTTTGTACATAGCATAATGAGTACTGGTAGAAAATTGTTTATTAGTCTACCTAGCTTAGAGCAAACCGAATTCGCTGCATCGCTTGAACGAGCACTTCATGAGGGCAACCTAGGTTTAAACGAATAAACCCAGAGCCTTCATTGCCAAACGCAATCCCCATGCTTGGAACAATGCCAGCCTCGACTAATTTCAATTCTAGCTCTTTGTCCGTTAATCCAAGAGAGCGGCAATCTACCCACGCTAAATATCCAGCTTCTGGAGGTGTAAAGCTTAGCTCTGGTAGCTCGCTTTCAATAAAAGTTGCTAGGGTAGTAATGTTCTCTTGTAGATAAGTTTTTAGCTCGTTTAACCACGGGGCAGACGTTTGGTAAGCAGCAGTGGCAGCACACATAGCCAAGCTATTATAAACATCCATACCATGAGCATCTAAACGGCGAACTAAGCGTGCTTTTAATTCTTGATTAGGGATCATGAAATTCGAAATACGTACAGAAGACAAGCCAAATGTTTTACTCGCCGCCGTTGCTACAATCAGTTTTTGTTGTAACTCTTCTGGTAATGATAACGCTGAATGGTAAGTGTTATCTCCCATCGCTAAATCGCCCCAGATCTCATCACTTAGCAGCCATACATCGTATTGATGACATAGCTCTGCTACAGCGGTTATCTCTTCTTTTGACCATGCTTTACCAACAGGGTTGTGAGGGTTACAGAAGATCATCACTTTAGCGCCTTGCTTAAAACAAGATTCTAAGTGAGTAAGATCGAGTGAGTAAGTTCCTTGCTGTTCAAGTAATGGGTTCTCAACCAATACGCGGTCATTAAATTCAACGATTTTACGAAACGAGCCATAGCCCGGTGTTTGCATGACCACTTTATCATTGGTTTCAGTTAGCAATTGAATTGCCATTGAAAGTCCTGGTAATACGCCGTGTACTGTGGTTATCCACTCTTTTTCAATTTGAATGTGATGTTGCTCTTGATACCAAGTGATGATCGCTTGGTAGTAATCATCATTACGTTCTGCATAACCAAAAATACCATGGTCAATGCGGTTATGAAGTGCTTCTAATACCAGTGGTGGTGCTTGAAAGTCGTAATCAGACACCCACATTGGTAATCGGTCTGTGCCGTCTAATCCGAGTTTTTCTTTCATGAAGTCCCATTTTAATGAGCCGGTATTACAACGGTTATGAATGCAGTCAAAAGAAGTTGTCATGGGATAGCCTTATTTTACTTCAACAGGAGATAATGAATCGTTGTCTTGAGTTACGGGTGCTTTTGCAATACCAAAGCCTGTAAACCCATAGATGATGGCGAAGATCACGCCGGTGTAACATTGAATTGCCCATGGTAGGTAATCAAGCGTTGCTACGCCTAATGTGCTTGCCATGTAAATGCCTGCCGCTGTCCAAGGAACCAATGGTTCGATAATCGTGCCGGCATCTTCAATAGTTCGAGAGAGATTTTTGGTATCTAGTCCCATTTTACGGTAAGCGTCTTGGAATAATTCACCCGGGATTAATAGGGCTAGTTTGCCATCAGAAGTTGTGAATACCACAGTAATCGTTGCAATAACGGTCGATAAAATTAATTGACCTGTGCTGTAATAAGGTGTAAGAATCGACCTAGAACCACATTTAAAGAACCCGTTAAGCTTAGGATACCTGCAAAGGCGAAGGCACAAAAAACCAGAAGGATAGTACTCATCATCGAGAATAGACCACCACGATTAAGCAGCTTTGCAATGTCAGGAACTAAACCGTCAGTCGCGTGACCATTGGCACTTAGCATATCGATATTAAAACCATTCACAAACGCTTGTAGTGCTTGCTGTAAACTAAATCCTTGTAAGAAAATGCCAATAACAATCGCTAAAGCTGAAGCGGCAAGCATCAATGGAAGTACTGGTTTTTTACTAAATGCCCCCCATAAGATCATGACTGGTGGCACAATTAATAGAATATTAAGGTTATATAGGCTTTCTAATCCCGCAAGGATATCGAGTACTTTTTGAGGCTCGCTTACATTCGCGACATCACCATATTGACCAGCGAAGAAGAAGACAACAGAAGCAATAACAAATCCCGGTAAGGTCGTGTAGAGCATATGTTGGATGTGTTCGTATAACGTAGTGCCAGAAACGATAGGTGCAAAGTTAGTTGAATCAGAAAGTGGGGATATTTTATCGCCAAAATACGCACCAGAAACGACGGCACCAGCCGCTGCTGCCATTGATACATCAAGACCTGCGGCAACGCCCATTAGCGCAACACCAACGGTTCCTGCTGATCCCCATGATGTACCAGTACATACAGAAACCACACTGGTAACAAAGAAAGCGGCGATTAAAATGTATTGAGGGCTAATGACTTTAAGGCCCCAATAGACCATGTAGGGAATGGTGCCACTGATCATCCAACTTGCGATTAGACCACCAACAGAAACGAGAATTAAAATAACAGGCATCGCTTTCGCTAGTTTCTCTACAATGGAATTCATTATTTCATCCCAGTTGTATCCCATTTTATAAGCGATGAAACCAGTAAAGGTGGCAGAGGTAAGTAATAAGGCTTCAATTTGTAGACCGAGTAGGCCATATCCTATTGCAAGCAGACCAAACATTACAGCGATAGGGGCTAAGGCTAAAGCAAATGATGGTAGAGGCTTTGAATGTGTCATTGTGTATTCCTCGTAAACAGATGTAGGGTTGTTTTGTTTTTATGAGGCCATAGTAAGAGTTCTATTAATTAGAATATGAGAGATAAGTAACACACCCATGTAAGCGCTTACATGGGATTATTACCTAAGAGGTTCATCACACTTTTACTGCTTGTTTATCTGAATAAGGTATGACTGTTTGTCGCTCAACCAAGGTCGCATGAAAGCGATGATTTGATGGGGGGATGTATCCTGTGTTTTTGATTTTTAATGCTAAATCAGCAGCATAGCTCGACATTTCATCTATTGGATTGTGCATGGTGGTTAAGCGCGGATAGAGGTATCGAGCAAGTAATACATCGTCAAACCCGACAATAGAAATATCGTTAGGGACGTTGATATTGTTTTCATGCAGGTTTGCCATTAACCCTGCGGCCATCACATCGTTAAAGGTGACAACGGCTGATACTTCTGGGCATTGAGATAGTAATTGTTCGCCCGCAAGCTCCCCGCCTTGTTCACTAAAGTTCTGATTTATTATCCAGTTAGGCTCGATGATGATATTGGCTTCTTTCATCGCATCACGATAACCGTTAAGTCGCTCTGTTCTGTCTTCAATAGGGAGATCACTGGTGACACAGGCGATCTTACGGTGACCTTGTTCAATTAAATGAATGACGGATTTTTTAGCACCGGCTCTATTATCAATATAGACAGAGCGGTTTGATATTTGCGGAATGGTGCGATTAAGCAATACCATGGAAGGCAATTGGGCACTGTATCTAAGTAGGGTGGCGTCATCTAACATTTTGGCGTGAATTACCATAGCCTCACATCCTTGACTGATCAAGAAATCGAGGCCTTCCTTTTCTCTTTGAGCATCATGACCGCCACTAACCACGACTAGCTGGCACTTGTTTTTACGTGCTACCTCCTCTACATGTTTAGCGATAAGAGCAAAAAAAGGATCGGCGAGATTACCCGTTAATAAACCGAGGGTATTATTTGTTTTTCTTGCTAATGCACTTGCGTCTCGTTGATAGTTCAGTTCTCGGACAGCGGTTTGTACTCGTTCAAGAGTGACAGGCTCAACATAAGCCGAGTTGTTGATGACACGAGATACAGTAGCAGTTGATACACCTGCTAGTTTTGCTACGTCATTAATGGTTGCCATGATTACAATATAGGGTGATTAACATTGGACAGAGTGTAGCGTGATTTATTCAAGAAAGATGTTAGGGCTATCAAACCTATTAACAATTAATAATATTGTTAATAAACAAAATGGCGAGTAAGACGATGGGAGGTTCTTGAGTGATTTATTTCTGTTGTTTTATTTTTGGCACAAATATTTAATACAATATTTACGTATCTCATTGTATTATTTGGCTTATGCACAAGGGTGTGCCAAATAAATAAGGTTGGATATGTTTAAAAGTAAATTAGCCGTGTTCTTTACGTGTTTGTCTGTGCTGTCTTTTACGGTTCAGTCAAGCAGCTTTGATACCGTTACTCTAGGCAGTAAAGGAGGGATTCAAGATGGCAATTTAACGGCTTTTTTAATTAAGAGCGATCAAGATTCTAATTTTGTTATGCTTGATGCCGGCTCTGTAGTGAATGGATTGATTGTAGCAGAGCAAAAAGGCGCGTTTAAAGATATTGATTTACCTGATGATTCGCCTTACAGCAAAGTAGGTTACCTTTTAAATGATAAGATTAAGGGATACTTGATCAGTCATGGGCATTTAGACCATGTTGCGGGGTTAATTATATCTTCTCCTGATGACAGTAAAAAACCTATTTATGGATTAGAAGCGACCAATCGTGATCTGATGAATAACTACTTTAATTGGTCTGCATGGCCAAACTTTGGCAATAAAGGCAGTGGTTTTAAGATTAACAAATACAATTACGTCGATCTGGTACCAACGACATGGAATGCGGTTTCAGATACAACAATGAGCGTAATGGCATTACCACTTTCTCATTCTGGTGGAGAATCGACGGCATTTATTTTAAAAGATCAAAAAGGGGATGTATTTGCCTATTTTGGTGATACTGGCCCCGATGACGTTGAAAAAAGCTCAGCATTAAAAACCGTGTGGACAACATTGGCTCCTTTTGTAGAACAAGGGAAATTGAAAGGTATTATTATTGAAGTTTCTTTTACCAATGAAACGCCTGACAAGTCCTTATTCGGGCATTTAACACCAAATTGGTTAATCAAAGAACTGACGGTGTTAGAAAACATGAATGGCAAAGGCTCGTTAACAGGGCTAGATGTCGTGATAAGCCACATTAAGTACAGCTTAAAAAACAGTGAAGATCCAAAAGTTATTATTCAGAAGCAATTAGCCGATGCGAACGATCTTGGCGTGAATTTTATCTTTCCAGAGCAAGGGGATTCACTGACGTTTTAATATTGCTACAGTCTTTATGTTAAAAATAGAGATAACAGTAATCTAGTATTTGAAAAATTAAAGCACCAAAAATATTGGTGCTTTATATCATTGAGTTACTGTATTAATAAAAACTATGATTTTTTAGATGACGGTGTTTTGTTGTTGTCTTGTGACATAATGGCTTTGTGGTAAATAAAAGATGAAATGCCACCCCAAAATATAATATTAACAATAAATGCTCGAAGAATATTCAAAGCATTCAACGGGATACTTTGGAATATGAAAAAGGTGCAAAAACTAGCTAATGCAGAAACCACGATCCCTTTTACTATCCATTGGTTTTTCAAAACAGGAAGGCAATAAAGAATAGCCCACAAACCTCCCCAAAAAACCTGTTTGTAAACAAAGTTTTTATCAAGGCTAAAATCATCATTAGTGGTAATGTTGATTAACGAAATGACGAGTATATTTGCAATAGAACCAAGGTAACCAGCGCCAAGGGCTAACGGTAATCTATTTATCATCCTAATTATTCCTGTATTTAAATGTATAACTAATATTTACCGTGGGTTTATAAAGTAAATCACCTTCAGCGTTAGTAAATTCTTTTACGGTTACATAAGAGTTAGTTAGCTTTAATGAACTAGAATCGGCCTTATCAAATATATTATTACTTAGTTTTTTATTTAATTGATATGAAGACAGCGTCTGAAGCTCTTGTATCTTAGTAAGGCCATATTTATAAGCATCATCCTTTGATTCATACGAGGTACCCTGAACTTTCGCATGTTCAAGTTTCGTTGCGTAATGTGCTTGAGCGGGTAAACCAACAAAAATAGATGCTGAGATTAACAGGGTTAAAATATTTTTTTTCATAATATTATCCTTTACATGATGTACGAATACATTGAGTGTGTGATATGAATATCACGCGATTAACCTATTGTTTGGTGGTTACTTATCTCGTGCTGATTCAAGTTTCTCTACAAACGTTAGGTGTTTTATTTCTGTTATCACCTTAATTCCAGAGTTGTAGTTTTTAGCCGTGTTTGGTGCATCAAATCGTTGGATTTGAATAGAATTAGAGTCTTTCGCCATGAATTTAATGTTGCCCGTGAAATCCCCATCTGCTGCGGTAGCACTATAAGAAAGCATAAGTAAAAGGCTATATGTTAATGATTTTATTTTATTGTACATAATGTGGTTCTCTTATTTAAATTATGAACTAAACCGTTTAGTTCATAATAATGTAGTCTAAACTAATTACCTTGTCTATTACTTATTGTGTAATTATTTTTGAATAAGGTTAGCGTATTTTTTTGATGGAGGGATTATATGTAATTGAAGGCGTTAGATTAGGGGAGGATGATTTTTCTAAGATTGTAAATAAGAGACATAGGGTTGAATGGATAGGAAAATAATCGATGGCTGCTAATTTTAGTTAAAAGGTAAGGTAAGAAGACGAATGTTTGAGATTATAATTTTATATGCATCCTTTAATGCCTTTATTTTTATTAAATTTAAATTTTTTGAAATAATGCATTGTTTTATGATTAAGATATAGGCGCTTGGTATCATTTGAAATAATTATCTGTTTAATTACATTATGTAATTGTTAATTGTAATTTTGTATAAGTTTGTAATGATGAGTCATGATGTTTTTTTATTATAGTATTCTAGATAAGAAATATATACTGAGCAGTATCTCCATATTAATTAGTTATACTATGAATAAAATTATTTGCTTCATTGTTTTAATGTGTTCTCTATTTTTATCTGCCCTTAGTCATGCTACGAACTGGGGCGTAAATACTTATACTCCTGTTTCTATTTCTAAGTCAGCCTCAGATATTGGAGAAGAAATAAAACATCTTCCCGAACAGCATTTCTTTTCTAAAAATGAGTATTCACAAGTTAAAGCATTATTGGCTCAAACCTTGTTTGAACAAAACAAACAATTAAAGGTATTAGAGGACTCTTTAACGACCTATTTGGCTGATAAAACAGATATTAACTGGTTTTCTGTCGATGTTAATCATCGAACTCTGGCTTCTTTTAATGTTAGTAAAGAGTCACTATTGCAGTTGGCGGATCGTAAAACAGAAGATCAATTAACGGGCTTTGGGCCTAATGGGGTAACTCAATTTTATTCTGAACTAACGATTACTGAACTCAACATTAGATACTACATTCATTATCAAATTCGTAGTTTTAGTAAGCTATTAAATGATCTTGAGATATCTCCAGTTCCGGTGATTAGTGTGATACTAAAAGTCGTAGGTATCGTCTTTATTTTTAATTGGTGGATGAGAAATAGTGACCGCTTAATTCATGATTTTAAAATATCTAAGTTAAAAAGTACGAGAAATCCAAGCTTATGGATACGTGCTATTTGGTATTGCAGTCGTGCACATAAAGCGATTGCTTATCTGTTGTTAATTACAGCGACATTACGCATCATTTCAACATTGCCAAGTTTACAACATTTGATATTTTTGGAAATATTTACGTGGTGGATACTCGGTGGATCTATCGCCGTGAGCTTTATTTTAGAATTCGCTTATCGAAACAGTAAGCATAATAAAAAAGAGGCGATTGCACTTCGTCTTTCTACTATTCGTCGATATATTTGGGGATTTATTGTTGCTGGTGTGATTTTACAGATATCGGCAAGAACATTAGGACAAGGTACTATCTACGCTTGGATTAACTCTGTTGTTTATTTGTTCTTTATTTTTCTGACGATCATGACATTAAAACAATGGAACAGTACGATTTTCAATCGTATCGAGCAATTAGAGACGTATCCATTATCTATTCAGTGGGCACTTAGAAACAAAAACACCTCTTTTATGTCTATCGTTGCAACGGCTTGCGGTTCTATGTGGTTAATTGGACGAAGTATTCAGCATCAAGTGTTTTCTGTTTTGTCACAGAACGCAGCGTTTAGTCATGTTTTAGCTTATCTATTTAGAATAGAGGTGGCAAAACAAACGGAAGTAGCTAAAGAGCAATCTAATTTAGTTCGAATTAAAAGCGCGTTAGCTTTTGATTATATTATTCCGGGGTCTAAAGAATCAGAGTTGTTAGAAGAGTACGCTCTGGATGAGATAGTGTCTCTTTCTCGTTATTTATTAACCGACAGTCCGGCAGTGTGTGTATTGTCTGGAGAGCGGGGCGTTGGAACGACAACGGTGCTTAACCGGATATTAAGTAAAACAAAAAATGCCAAACCATTGTATATAAATTGTCCTTATGATGGATATTCTGCGCTACTGCCTGAACTTGCAAAATTAGTGGGTTTAAGCGAAGAATCAACGGAAAGAGATATTTTACAACACCTAAGAAACAGTGATGACTGCTACCTTATTGCCTTTGATAACGCACAGCGATTAGTCAAACCAAAAGTAAATGGTTTGGCTGATTTAATGAAATTAACCAATCTGTTAAGACGAGCAAGAAAAAGCCATCGTGTCGTATTATCTATAGATAAATCAAGCTGGCGCTTTATCGATCGTGCTCGTGGCGAGCGCTTATTGTTTGATCTTGTGACGTTTATGCCGAAATGGACGGAAAGACAGATAGGGCAATTACTGGATTCCCGGATTGTTAAGGATAATGATATTGAGGGGGTTTCATTTGATGGGTTAGTTCTACCAAAACAATGGGATGAAGATAATTTGACGGATGAAGAACGAGCTAAAAATGGGTTTTATCGTATTTTGTGGGACTATTCCGATGGTAATCCTACGGTAGCGTTACGTTTTTTTCGATTATCGTTATTTAAGGACAAAGAGACTGACATTGTTTTGGTTCGTTTATTTACATCGCCTCAATCAGATGATTTAGAAGCCATGCCTAAACCTATGTTGGCGGTTTTGCGTTCAATTGTGCAATTGGAAGTGGCTTCACCTGCGGATCTTTGTGATTGTAGTTTACTGAGTATTGCTGAAGTAATTAGCACATTACGTTACTTCCAAAGCCGTGGTTATATTGAATGGAACGAGAACAAGGCGCGGATATCAGATCATTGGTATCGACATATTACTAACATACTTCATCGTCAGCATTTATTGGTAAAATAACATGATTCGTTTATATGCACTTTTATTCTCCCTTTTTTTAGGGCAAACCGTCTTCGCCGAAGACCTTCAATCTATCGATAATCTACAACAATTTGCGAGTTTAATTCGTTGGAGTGGTGTCGCTTTTTCTTTGTTTATCATTATTGGGGCTTGGTTATTTCTTCGATTTATTCAGTCGATTGTTGATGGAGTAAGTAGCCAATTTGCACAACGCCGAATGTTAATGCAAAAACTGCAATCTTTCTTTCAATTCTTTATTTATATGTCGACGGCGGTTGCTATCTTTATGTTGAGTTTTAGAGTTGATGATCGCGTACTTGCACTCATTGGAGGAACGATTGCAGTATCCGTAGGTTTTGCATTAAAAGATTTAACCGCATCGTTCATTGCAGGGTTAACGGTTATGATAGATCGTCCATTCCAAGTAGGTGACCGCGTCACTTTTGAGGGGCATTATGGAGACATTATTGCGATAGGTCTACGGTCAGTACGAATGCAAACACTTAATGATGACATTGTAACGATACCGAATAATAAATTTTTAAATGACGTAACCGTGAGTGGAAATTATGGTGGGATTGATATGCAGGTTGTGATCCCTTTTTATATTGGAATGGATCAGGATATTAATAAGGCACGGGATATTATACAAGAGGCTGCATCTTCAAGTCGGTATATTCATTTACCAAAACCAGTCGTTGTTTTAGTTAAACAAACGATTACAGAAAATTATCTGGTGATCCAACTTACATGTAAAGCTTATGTTGTTGATATTAAATTAGAAAAATTATTCGAAACCGATATTACTTTACGTGTAATGCAAGAATTTAGAAAAGAAGACATTATGCCTCCAACGATAGCAATTCAAAAGAAATAGAATTGAGCTAGGACGGTTATACCAATCGTTTCTTTATGACGTTTAAATAGAAGAATAGAAGAATAGAAGAAGGGTCATTCAGGTTTGTAACAATAAATAAAGCCAGTAAGAGTCGTGATCTTACTGGCTTTATTACCATTAATTAACGTGATTTATTTGTTTAATTTTAGTTATATCGTAATCGGAATTGATGTCATAAATATTGCCTTGATCGGTATAAATAGTAAAACCGGCATCACGAGAAAATACTTTTTCAACCTTACCTGGTAATTTTTTACTTCTTAAACCACCACCAGACTGTTGGAATCCCCATGTATCAAGGAGGAAGTGGGGTGATGGTTCTCGTAGAAAGACTCTGGTAAGCAAGTAAGCGCCACTGTTCGCGTTAAATGCGGATATATCCTCTTTTGATACAAGGAAATTTGCATCAGAAAACTTAATGTGGTTTGGTCTGTTTTCATCATAATAATAATATTTAATGTATTCGCCAAACGTAACTTCTGCATTGATATCCCATATACCTTGCCATGAGATGATATGTCCATCTTTACGTATTGCGGTATAACCATTTGTGTTAGTTGTTATATCGATAATATTGATTAATTTGTCGACTTGCTTTACTTGTTCAGAATAGATATTACCGCCACTAAAAATAGTACCCCATGTGATAACGTCACCATCAAATGTGAGTGCAGCAAAAGATCCAGAAGCTCCGACGATTTTTTTTACATTCGTTAGCTTAGCCTCTAATTTATGCTCGGAGTGTTTTTTTTCTGGCGCATAAGCGGCAGGAATAGAAATCTGTTTGTAGCCTTTACCACAGATAGGATCATAGGCTGGTTCATAATCAGGATCAAACTCATAGTCTGGATCATCACCATATGGAGCATAATCATCAAGTAATTCAGGGACACATTTCTTACTTGCTTTAAAGTAAACTTGCTCAAAACTATAATAGTCATAAATAAATGCCCCCCCTTTGGTTCTGCTTCCCCATGCATTAACGGTTCCATCTGATTTTAGAAAGGCAAAAGCACTATCATTTGCGATGATGTTAGTTACGTTTTGGCTAACTAACTCACCTTGTGTTTTTGATAATTTACCCCATTGATACAGGTAACCTTGATCCGTTAGAAGGGCATAGTTACCTTTATAATCATATTTTAATTCGACAAGGTGAGTGATATCTCCTTGTATATCTGTACATGATATTTTTCCGGTGTCTTCAAGTAAACAAGCTTTGCCTTCTTCTGTTTGGAGCACTGTGCTGCTTTCGCTGGTTAAAATATCAATGACATTATCAATATCCAGCTTTTTGTTCATGTGATTAGTACTACTAATGACATAAACATTACCAATATTGGTTAATATTGAGAAATAGGTATTCGCAGAATTAACTTTTTTAACGCTTTCAAGATTGATTGCGTTAATTAATACTTCACTCTGTATATTCTTTGGTCCCCATAAATAAAAATCACCATTCGTTTTAACACCAGAAAATGCACTGGAATTAGCATAAATAGAGGTAAATTCATTATTATCAGAAGAGGGTATTTTTTGAAAATGATTCTCAGCTTGATAAGCAAAGCTACCATCAAGAATATGATTCCATTCAAGAACATGGCCATCATTAAATAAGGTGACTTTACTGTACTTATTATCTACTTGTTGAAGAGGAAAAGCTTTGTAAAATGTTTTTACGAATGGTTTAGTCACTTGTTCTTTATAATTAAGTTGTGCTGATACCGTAATAGGCAAAAGGTGTTCGTTTTCTTTTAAGTCATATTCGCAATTATTTGAAACCTCTGTTTCACCAACACGCCACTGACAAGATATAGTTTCAGAATGATCCGTAATACTATCGGTTGAAAAAACAACCTTTAAAGAATCGAGACTAGCATAGTCGTTTACTGGTTGTTGTGTATAAAGCATTGATTTCAAACTTATGCCATCAAGTTTGACGGTTTTCTCTGGCTTGATGAGATTATCTGTTTTATCTGTTTTATCTGTTTGAGTGGTATTTGGATTATGTTCTGGATTACTTTTTTCCCCACCGCAGCCGAATAAAGATAAAGTAAGTAAAAAAACTAAAAAGTACTTCATGATGTGAATTCTTATTTGTATTTATATAAATATAATTACTGTTTATTCTTAATGAAAATAAACAGCGGTTCTCTCGACATGCTATACGAAGGCTATTATTAAATTCATGCCTTTTTATTATCATATTTTATAATTAATGCGAATGCCAATTATAAAAAGCATCCAATTGATGAATGTAATTAAGCGGAGTGAGCTCTTAGTAAGATTACAGATTATATTGTTACGTATAATTAACATACCAGTAACTGTTTGTGTGAAAGTAAACCAACTTTATGCGCTAGGGAGAAATGATAAAAACGAAGTGGGAGTAAAAACAGAAATTAAAGTTGAGGTTAATCCGTTATATTAGATTAACCTCATACTGCTATTTATTACGTTCTATCACCAGTAAAGCAACAGCAACAAATACAATATCTTTAAGTAAAAAGAAATTAGTAATTAAGACACCATCTACAACCTTCCATGTGTTTGGTGTAGTGATCATGAAACTGAGTGTTGTAATAAAAGTGAATAGGGCTAAGAGACCTGATAGATAACCAATTTTAGGGTTAAAAAATCCAGCGATAAGTCCTATTGCAATGATTATTTCAGTCAAGCCAATTATATTTGAGACCATTTGTACTGATAGAAAATTATATATCCAACCGATCAAAGGGTGATTAGCAACAAGTGGTTCGATAGCGGCAGCTTCTGTTGGTGTGAATTTAAATATCCCAATCCACAAAAGGGTAAGAACCACACCAAAGACCCCGAGTTTATAGCCTAATGAGGTGGTTGTGTTTGTCCTTTCTATTGTTTTACTGTTCATTTGTTATTTCCTTTAATTAAACTAAACGGTTTAGTTTAATTTATCGTTTATTTTAGCTAAGTCAACTGGTTTTTGAACTAAACCGTTTATTTTGCTATTATTGAACTAAAGAAGGAGAATGATGTCATGAAAGAAGAAAAGAGAGTTAACGCACTTCAAAAAACGATAGAGCTGTGCGCGTTACATGGTTTTCACGGTACAAGTATGGATAAAATAACGGCTGCGACTGGTTTATCCAAGGCGACTATTTATAAATATTTTCAATCAAAAGAGAATTTAATCGCTAAAGCGTTGGAATTGTTTAGCGAGCAATCACTTTCGAATGTGAAGGTGCTTTTTGAGAATCCAGAACTTACCTTAGACCAAAAAATATCTTTGCGCTTTAAGGGACTCTCTGGTTGTATTGATATCCCATCATTTAATGGCTGCTATTTTCAATTAGCTTATAGTGAGTATAGCCATGAAGATAAAACGATAACGGAAGTGAGTGCTAAATATAAGCAGAGAACTCAAGAGTTACTCATTGAGCTTCTTAAGCGTCATAATATTGAAGATGCAGAACTAAAAGCGAGAAAGGCAGGGATGGTATATAACGGGTTGTTAGCGTCGTTACAACTCACTAAAGATGCTTCATTAATTGAACTTGCTCATGAAATGTTTTTAGATATTATCGATTTTAAGTAAGTTACCTTACATCATAATAAGGGCGGGTAGAATGAAGATCAGTCATTTAGACCATTTGGTGTTAACGGTTAAAGACATTACAGCAACCGTTGAGTTTTATTCTAAAATATTAGACATGGAAGCGGTGTATTTTGCAAAAGACAGAGTCGCTCTGTCTTTTGGTCATCAGAAAATAAATTTACACCAGTCAGGTAACGAATTTGAACCAAAAGCACAGCATGTGCAGAGTGGAAGTGCTGATTTATGTTTCATTACGGACACCCCTATCATTGATGTAAAAACGCACATAGAACAACAAGGTGTTACTGTTTTTGAAGGGCCAGTACAGCGAACAGGGGCAATAGGCAATATCATCTCTGTTTATTTTAGAGATCTTGATGGTAACCTGATTGAAGTCTCCAATTATTTATAGCATTGGCTTCCAATAGCGTTGATTAATGCCCTCAATTCCTATTTATGTTCAAACTGATTTTCAGCACGGTTAATTTAAAATAGTTGACTTAATCCAAATTTAGACTAAATTAAACTAAACGGTTCAGTTTAATTTAAGGCGTTTGAGAATGACAAACGCTGATAGGGGTAGTATCGATGAAGCCAATAAAAATTACATTATATCGCTGGGCAGGAAGTTGGGGACCTTTCAAGGTTAACGTTCCTTGTGGTGAATGCACATTAACGAAAGATATTCTTCAAGATACTTTTAATACCGAGCTTGCCGGTATTCCGATTGAATTAGAAGTTAAAGATTGGTTATCACATTGGTGGGAACCATTAAAGCTTAAAGCATGGCATGCTCCGATCATTATTGTTGAAGATAAGGTCATTAGCCAAGGTGAGGCATTGAATCGTGGGGTACTTGTTCAAGCCGTGATAGCGAAAGTCGCTCAACGTGATGAGATAAAAGGTAATGTCGTTTTTGGTAAAGCAACCTGTCCTTTTTGTATCAAGGCAAAAGCCGCTTTAGATGAAGCGGGTATTGAATACACTTATCATGACGTGGTTAAAGACAGCGCAGCTCTTTATCGAATGATCCCTGAAGTGAAAGCGATCATTGGAGAGAAAACCCCCGTTACTGTGCCACAAATTTGGTTGGATGGTAAATACATTGGTGGATTTGATAATCTTGAAAAATCGATGACAATGACTAATTAAAGAGAGGTACTCATTATGAATAAAAAAAGACTCTTATTACTTGTTCTTCTTGCCTCTTTCGCCTTTGTTTATTTTAAATTTGGTGATCTTTTAACATTAGATCAAGTGAAAGAATTTCATCTCAATCTGCAAAATGATGTGAAAGAAAACTTGTTTTTATACAGCGGCATGTACTTTATTGCGTACATAGTTATTACTGCTTTATCTATTCCTGGTGCGGCGGTTGTTACATTATTAGGAGCTGCATTATTTGGCTTCTGGTGGAGTTTATTGCTTGTGTCGTTTTCAAGTTCGATAGGCGCAACAATTGCTTTTTTAAGCAGCCGTTATTTACTGAGAGAATGGGTAGATAATAAATTTAAAGATAAGCTTATACCAATTAATCAAGGCGTAGAAAAAGACGGTGCTTTTTACTTACTAACTTTACGGTTAATTCCTATCTTTCCGTTCTTTTTAATTAATCTACTTATGGGCCTAACAAAGCTAAGCGCAGGACGATTTTACCTCTTTAGCCAAATAGGTATGTTACCCGGAACCATGGTTTATTTGAATGCAGGGACTCAATTATCAGAGATAAACTCGCTGTCAGGTTTAATTTCTCCTCAAATTTTAGGTTCATTGGCTTTGCTTGGTTTATTTCCTATAGTAATTAAGTTCTTAATGGGAAAACTACAAAAAAACCGTACACAAGAGGGATAATAATAATTGGATCAAGATCATTATTATTATCTAATTAAGCGTTTTTAGTATAAAATTGACGCTGCCATGATACATTGTTGCTCTTAAACTGTTAAGATGCACTCTCAAATGGAGAGTTACATGACAAGTAAAACAAAAGCAACGCGCGAAGTTAAAACAGGGAAGAAAACGAAGCAAGCCAATACGGATACTGCGGCTAAGCAAGATCCTCGTATAAAGATCGAAGACATTTTAGCACAAAGAGAATTTGATAAAATGTTTGAGTTATAAGCTTGCTTTATATAGCTAAGTGCAAAAGAGAAGAACGTATAGCTATAAACGCTTACGTTCTTTTTTTTGGTTACAACTTTAATGATAAATAAGAGCATCGTTTAAATTAACGGTATTTAGATTGAGTCATCAGATAGGTAATTAAACTATTCATAACGCTATTTTTTACTATATCTAATGACTTATTTAGCATGTAGATTGTAATGTATATTACAAATAAAGATAAATATTTCCCCCAGATATTTATCTTTATATTCATTATGGGGAAAAATTATTAAGGTTTAGGAATGAAGCTTAAAAGCTTGGTATTGAGTATTAGTGCAATATTATTGGGCGGTTGTGGAACGACTATTGAAAAACAAGATTATAACGCTGATTTGATTATTAATAATGGACAAATATTAACGATTAATTCTTCAATGCAAGTTATCGATAATGGTGTTGTTGTGGTTAAAAACAATAAGATCATTGCCGTTGGTAGCGCTGAATTATTAGAACAATACCAAGCACCTAAAGTGATTGATGCAGAAGATGGTATCGTTATGCCAGGTATGATAAATAGCCATAACCATTTACCGATGATCGCTTTTCGAGGTTTAGGAGAGGAGGGTATTTCAAATCGATTATTTGCGTATTTTTTCCCATTAGAATCTGAGAAATTAAGCAGAGAACTAATTTATAGCGCAACTAAATTAGGGGCGATTGATTTAGCTCAAAGTGGAGTAACAACTTACGCTGATATGTATTACCACATGGATGAAATGGCAAAAGCCACCAAAGAGGTAGGCTTAAGAGCCGTTCTTGGTGAAACGGTGATTAAATTTCCGGTGGTAGATGCTAAGCAACCTTATGGGGGAATAGAATACGCGGAATCATTTATTAATGAATATAAAAATGATCCTCTAATTACGCCGGCGTATGCGCCTCATGCTGTTTACACCGTAAGTAAAGATAAGCTTCAAGAGATTAATGGATTATCAGAGAAATACGATGTGCCCGTGTTAATTCACGTTGCTGAGTTTCCAAACGAAGAACAAAGAATCAAAGACACGACAAAAGCAACATCCCCCGTTGAATATTTAGATGAAATAGGGGTACTTGATGAACGTGTTGTTATTGCTCACGGTATTCACCTATCTCAACGTGATCAAGCATTGTTGAAAAAATCCGACGTTGGTGTCTCTTACAATCCAATGGCGAATGCCAAAGGAGCTACAGGGATTGCCCCAGCCTGGGACATGTATCGAGCTGACATGAGAATCGGCTTAGGTACTGATGGACCTATGAGCTCAAATCAAGTCGATTTATGGCGAACATTAAGCTACGCCGCAAATATGCAGCGTTTGAAACACTCTGATAGAACAATCATGATCCCTGAACAAGTCATCGAAATGGCAACACTTGGCGGAGCAAAAGCACTTCATATGGAAGATGAGATTGGTTCGTTAGAAGTTGGGAAAAAAGCGGATATTGTGATTGTAGAAACACAATCAGCGAACATGATGCCAAGTTATGATCCGTATGCTACGCTGGTTTATCAAGCAAACCCGAGTAATGTTGATACCACGATTGTTAATGGCAAGATAATTATGGAAAACAGAGAAATGTTGACTGTGAAATTGGATGATATTCGAGACAGTATTGAACAGTTTGAAAATGATATTGCCGTATTTGCAAAAGAGTTATCTAAAAAAGCAATTAAATCGAAAAGCTTAATGGATTAGTCAATGTAATCCTTATTTTATTATTAATATAGCCCGCAGTATTGTGGGCTTTTTTATGTCTAAAATACTTAAATTTCATATTGTTAAAGGTGTTTAATGTTATTGATAAATGCAATAATTACGTGTGTAGTAATTTGATAGACTATAATTATTATGCTCGTTCTAATGATCAACGGGTGTAATGGTATCAAGGAGAAAACAATGGCTTACGTAGAACCAATTAAAAGTAGGAAACATCTTCGTTACGCAGAAGAGTACTTAAAGATGAACCATGATCCTACCTTTACTCTTATATGGAAAATAGGGCTAGAAACAGGGTTAAGGATAAGCGATATATTATCAATGAAATACAGTGATATTAATTATTCAATGGGACGTTGTGAGATTATTGAGAGTAAAGGCACATTAGCTCGAAAAACGAAAGCGAAACACAAAGTGTTAAAGAAAATTAAAGATGAATTGTTTTTACATTATCAAGGTAAGCCTAAAAAAATGACGGCATTGTATATTACGCCATATCAATACGTTAATAATTTAGCGCCGTTAACATGGCAACCGATGATCGATGCCCGAATTAAACAAGCTCAAGATTCAGTCTCTCCTGTGATAAGACGGGTTTATTTGAGTAAAGAAACGGTCACTATTTTAAAAAAACGCGAGAATAAGTATCAATATTTACATTGTGACGATATTTTTAATCGCCGCACGTTATTAAGTAATAGGGCCAAAAACAAGGAGGGACGACTGACAAGACAAGCGTGCTGGCATGTTTTTTCTAAATTAACGTTAGTATTAAAAGAAATAGGCGTAAATGTGAAAGTAGGGTGCCACAGTTTAAGAAAGAGTTTTGCGCGGCATTTGTATTTTTCTACAGGTAAGGACATTAGTATGTTAATGACGACGATTGGACATCAATCAGAGAGGATAAGTTTAAAGTACATTGGACTGTCAGAAGATGAGACAGAAGTCGCACAAAAGGGATTGATTAGATATTTTTCGATGAATTTTCAAAGTGGTGAGTTTGATCACGTAAATGAACCTTAATGATTAGTTTTCATTATTGTCGTTATATTTAACATTCGTTATTTTAATTCTCTCGTTGTTAATACCTCCTTTTATTTTACAGAAGTAAGGAACGGTTTATAGTTAAATTTATACTTAGATAACAGTTACTTATATTTGCGTCTTTCATTTAATAAAATTCTACTCTATTTTTATACTCTCCTCAAATCATCCTATCTATTAGTCCATTCTATTTAATTAACATTCCCTTACATTTGTAAAATAGAATCACGCTTTTTTGGTGCTTATAAACTCTGAAGATTATAGCTAATTTTCCGGAGGGTACTTTTACTGCCTTAGTTTTAAGGAGGCATTACGAAGATAAGAACATCATGAGCTTTGCTATGTTGTTTTTATTAAATAACAGGTTTTCCTATTTCCGAAGTGACAGCACAAAGTGATTTGAATTATCTATTATATTTAAATTTCTTATAAAGAGGTGTTATGAGTAACCAAACGTTGATATGTCGTTCTATGCAGTCATTTTTTGATCTTTGTGATAATAAATTAGTTACGTTATGCAATATTCATTGTACGTTTCTGATAATAGAAAGCGATTTTCTATGGATGGAAATTGAATTGAGGTCAAAAGGAGGTAAAACACTCACCTCCAGTAAATCTGCTAATCATAATAAATATGTACCTTAAGAGAATTAAGGCAAATATTTATAGCGTGACGTTATCTTAATGAGTTGTTTTTCATAAACTGTTCATCAATATTTTTTAATTTCATTTCATCCATAATGAAATTAACCGTATTTAAGAGTTCTTGCTCTCCTTTAGGGACAAGATAGCCGAATTGGCTTTTAGTAAATGGGGTCTCACAACGCGCGGCTTCCAATCGTTTATCGGTTGCTTGATAAAATAATGCTTCAGGTGTTTCGGTTACCATGACATCAACTTTACCAGTGGCGACTGCTTGTGGGACATCAAGATTATTCTCATAACGTGTAAAGGTCGCATTTTGTAGATGAGCGTCTGCAAATATTTCATTGGTACCACCAATATTGATGCCAACACGCACTTCTTTCATGTTCACTTTATCGATGGTATTGAATGCGTCGGCTTTTCCTTTAGCAACAAGAAAGCACTTCCCAAACGTCATATAACCTTGAGTTTGTTCTGCGTGTAATTGGCGTTGTATTTTTCGTGTTATTCCACCCATTGCAATGTCATATTTATCTGCATTTAGATCTGGAATAAGGTTTTTCCAAGACGTTTTAACTAATTCAAGCTTTACACCTAATTGGGCTGCGATGTGTTTAGCAACGTCAATGTCATACCCTGTATAGTTTTTTCCATCAAAGGAAGAGAAGGGTTTGTAGTCGCCCGTTGTGCCGATACGAATGACGCCAGATTCTTGAATCTCATCTAATCTATCTGCTTGTGCTGAACATGAAGCAGCAAGCAATACTGAAAGGCATAATAGTTTCTTTTTCATAAGATATTTTTATTGATTAAGTTAGATAACAAATCTATCACCTTTTGTTAAAGTAACACATCAAACCATTCAGTCAGTAACCATAAAAAAACATATTTTATTGTCTGCATTCTCTTTATTTCATTAAATACATTTAGGTTAGTTATAATAATATCATTAAGTGTTAATAATATAGATTAGTTGTTAGTGGCATTATCTCTCGTCCCTTTTGTTATAAGGCGTCTCTCTGGTTTTTACCCGTAAACTGGATTATGATTTGCGGCTTTCCTGTTGCTGTGTAAATTATCATGACTATTCTTTTGCTGTTACAAATTAGCCTTATTATTGGTGGGTTAATTTTTCTTTATATGTTGATTTCATTATGGCTCAGAAAAAAAGAATCAGAGAAAAAAACGAACGTATGGGCGATTGGTCTGATTGGTGGTTTTGCTAACTTTTGCGACACGTTAGGTGTAGGCAGTTTTGCAATAAAAACGGCGGGCTATAAACAATTTAATTTGGTTGATGACCGAGTATTACCCGGGACATTAAACGCTCAAGCGACGATGGCGACGGTATTTCAAGCATTGATTTTCTTAACTGCAGTTAATGTTGATTTAACCACGTTATTGAGCCTAATTATTGCGGCTTGTGTCGGGGCAACGGTAGGGGCTCGCTTGGTATCCAATTTTGATCGTCAATTGATTCGTTTAATTATGGCGGGTGCGTTATTTATTGTTGCGATGTTGATGTTTGCTGGTCGTTTTGAATTATTCCCATTGGGGGGGGATGCGCTCGGTCTCTCGGGTGAAAAATTAGTTATTGCTGTTATTGGTAATTTTATTTTTGGTGCCTTGATGACGGTTGGTATTGGGTTGTACGCGCCTTGTATGACGATGATTTATTTATTAGGGATGAACCCACTGGCGGCTTTTCCTATTATGATGTGTTCATGTGCTTTCTTATGTTTTTTCTCTGCCGGTGGCTTTATTAAACAAAAAGCCGTGAATTCTAGGGCCTCATTGGTTGTGGCCATTACAGGGCCGATTGGGGTATTGATTGCTGCTTTTATCGTGAAGTCTCTTGATGTTGATATGCTTGCTTGGCTAGTGGCAATTGTTGTTCTATATACCGCCATTATGATGCTACGTTCTTGGCGTGCAGGCCGAAATGAGGTGATGATTGAATCAACCGATCAATAAATAGTCGATAAAGCATCATTTTCTATCACATAATTATTGGAGTTATAAAAAGTTCATGGTATTTTTCGTACACCAATTTTTTATGGATGTTTTATCATGCCAAAGGCAAGTGATATTAAGAAAGGTTCAGCAATTGAACACAACGGTAAAGTTTATTTTGTTAAAGAAATCACTAAGCTAACACCTAGTGGCCGTGCTGGTGCAACGTTATTCCGTATGCGTATGTACGATGTTGCAACGGGTTCAAAAGCAGATGAAAGTTTTAAAACTGATGAGATTATCACTTTAGCTGATTTCAGCCGTCGTAGTGCGACTTTCTCTTATGTTGATGGTAATGAGTACGTATTCATGGATTCTGAAGACTACACGCCATACACTTTCAACAAAGAAGCGATTGAAGAAGAGTTGCTTTTCATCTCTGAAGATACACAAGGTCTTCAAATTCTTATCGTTGATGGCGTACCCGTTGCGATTGAATTGCCTTCTGCTGTAGATTTAGAAATCGTAGATACAGCACCTTCAATTAAAGGCGCTTCTGCAAGTGCTCGTACTAAACCTGCAACAATGACGACAGGCTTAACAGTACAAGTTCCTGAGTATATTGCTAACGGTGAAAAAGTTAAAATTAACACGGCTGAACATAAGTTCATGAGTCGCGCTTAATTTTTACTATTATATAAATAAAATGAAGGCCAGTAATTCGATGAGTTACTGGCCTTTTTCTATTTTTACAAATCAATAAAATTTAATCTTGGTCTATTTTAGGTGAGTAAATAGAGTAAGCGGTGATTTGCCCTGCAACAATGGCTGAGAACATAAAGAGGGCGGATAACCCAATACTCGGAATCGGAAGTATTGATTCTTGAAACACACTTTGACTTGCACTTACTAAGACCCGACTTCCTGGAACAAGAATAATAATACCTTGAATAATAAAGATAATACCCGTCAGATTTAAGCGTTTAGCTATCCATGTGCCATAAAGTGTGATCAATACGGTTGTTACCCAAGTACCGACCACCCATCCTCCATCAAAGCCTAAATAGAAAGGCCCCCACATACCTAAAACGGCGACAGGTAAGCTGTAGATCATATCTTGGAATCTAGCTTTAAACATGACGCCAAGGCAAAAAGAAATTAAAGGTAAACCTGCGATCTGTAACCATAGAGGAAATTCGTTTTGATATTTTACGGATTCAGGGATAGTCCATAAAGCGTCACCAATGTGAAAGCCAATGATAATACCGATAAAAAGTTTGATTAAGGTAAGAAAGCATTGGCCAAGTAAACTGGTGCCAGAGACTAAGTCGTTAAATGCTAAGCATTCTAAGGCATTCGCGATAGATAAACCGGGAACAAAGAGAACTATTGCAGCAATGCATAACCCTAATATGGGGATCGGAAAACCTAAACTTGCGATAAAAGTAACGATGAGAGTTATGACTAAAGCACTAAAAAATTCAACAGCGATACTGCGACGTTTAGTGCAGATCGTTTGACAACCCCAAACAATAAAACCAAGCAGAAAGCTGACCCATAATGCTTCATAGGTCGAGCCTACGAGCATCAAAAAAGCAGGGGGAATACAAATGTTTGCTAATGCAACCATCCATGTAGGAAAGAAGATGCTTTCAGCAGGAGGAGAGCTTTCATTTAATGGTTGTTGTAAGCGGATAATGGTATTTGCCAGCAAGCCTAAATCAATGCCTGCTGGCTTGTGTCGCTTCATGATGACCGCATTATCATCATCAGGAAACTGATAGTTTATAGAGGTAGGTGTTGCTTGGATCATGCACTCTATGCCATATTTATTTGCATAAAAAGTGGTATAACGTTCTACTTTATAGGGAGCACACCCACATCGGTGTAGGGTGTCTCCAATCTCAACAATCCGTTTGATTCTATATTGTGAAGGCATATCCGTTTCCTACTACTTTTTAATTAGCGTTGATTAAAATAAGTTACCGTCTCTAACCAGTTCACGAGGAAGCCCATTCTTTATGCGGTTACCAACCCATTTACCTAATCCAATCACGGCACCGTTAAAGGTGACAATGGTTTCGCCTTTACCTACATTATCAGGACGAACATCACGACCCATATACCATTCACGAGCTTGTTCTATGGTTAATTCAGAACTTGTTGGATTATCTGCTTTTGCAATAGCCATAATTGCTTCATGCTGCCAGCGATAGCCTTTCTTGTGAGTTTCTGCGAGTTTGAATCCAATACGGTGATAACGCATTTCACCGATTAATGAGCTCATTCTTTTTGGAAACGCCCATACTTCTTTATCTCGGATCCAAAGTTCATTGGTTTCAGGAATAGATAATTGCAGCGTGTTATGTAGTTCATCTTCAATTGCTTTTATTTCTTTTTGATTTGCTAAAGCAAAAGGGAACTTACCTAATCGTTTTTTAACTTCTGGCGCAATCGTTGCCGAGTTTTTACGAATCTTTGCAACGAAGAAGCCTTCACTGTCAAAGATTTGAGGGTAGATATGTAGAAAGCCTTCTTTTGTTAATGCTTTTTCTGCATTCTCAAAAAGATCACCTAATGGCTCAAACGTGACGGCGTCACCGAACTCGGTCACTAAATGATGACAAATGTTTTGGTTTTCTTCATGGTTTAGGGTGCAAGTTGAATACACCATAACACCACCGGGCTTAAGAGCGTGGAACGCACTTTCTATTAGATCACGTTGAGTATCGCCAATTTCAATAACCGATTCTGGGCTCCAGTTATGCATAGCGTCAGGATCTTTACGGATTGTCCCTTCACCAGAACAAGGCGCATCCAGTAGAATTGAATCAAATGTTTCAGGTAACCAACCACCAAATACACGACCATCAAAATGGGTAAGAGCTACGTTACTCACACCACAACGCTGGACGTTTGAACACAATATTTTTACACGACTTGACGAATATTCATTCGCAACTAAAGCGCCTTTGTTTTTCATTCCCGCGGCAAGTTGGGTTGTTTTTGACCCCGGAGCAGATGCCATGTCTAATGCCATTTCAATATTGTCATTGTCTTTTAATAATGCAGTGACGGGCATCATTGAACTGGCTTCTTGAATGTAAAATAGACCAGCCATGTGCTCAGCGGTACTGCCTAACTTTACAGTATCGCTTTCTTGTCTTGTGATCCAAAATCCGGTATCACACCAAGGCACTGGGTCCAATTGCCATTGTTTTTCTTCGGCTCTTTTTTTGAATTCTTCAACACTGTTTTTTAGTGTATTCACACGAATGCTGCGACGTAAAGGGCGTTTACAAGCGGCAACAAATTCGTCCATAGAAAGGTGAGAAGGCATAGTTTCTTGAACTTGTGCTAAAAAAGCATCGGGTAGAAAAATATTATCGTGCACGAAGAGATCTCATTGGATGATGACTATGGGAGGGAGTGTAATACCTATTGAGCTTATTGTCTAAATGGAATTAATTGAAAGACTTAATTATTGAAAGAATTGATAATAAAAAAGCAGCTATAAAGTAATAGCTGCTTTTTTATACATTAAGACGTGTGGTTATTTGTCTTATTTATTTGGGTTTGGTATTGCTGCGTTCCACAACGGCCAATCGTCTTCTGATGTTTTATACAGTAAGTATGATTTGTTTTCTTTTGCCTGTGGAGCTAAAGATTCATCATCTGGGGTAGAGAAAGCAATCCCGCCACGTAAGATGCTATCAACAGTACCGGCTCGAACTTTTGCACCGCTGATACCAATCGACATATTTACACCAGACACATTCCAGAAAACACTGTTTTCTCGAATTAAATAAGCATAGTTTGGTTGAACACCAATAGTGATAATAATACGGTCAGATAGATCACCTAACCTAACATCAACGACTTCACCGACTTCAATTTCTCTAAATAAAAGTGGGGTGCCTACTTTAACTGACCCGCGAGTGGATGACTCTAAGGTGTAATTTATAAGTGCAGCGGCTTGTGGTTGGTCAGTTAAAGAAAATTGAGTTTGTACTTTTCCTTTTCCTTTTCCTGGTGTGACTTGAATATAACTGCCAAGCAGTGTGTCTAGATTTTCTGTTTTAGTCAGGCTAATTGTTGGTTTTACTACCCAAAAATGACTGCCTGGAATGGCAATTTGATTTACGTATTCTGGAAAGATCCGAGCCTGTATATACACATTACTTTGTTTGAAGTTTGGTGTTACCTTACTTATCTCACCAACAGTAACGCCCTGATATTTAATCAGTGTTCCTTTTGATATTGATGAACTGTCTTTCGCAGTGAAAGCAATGATCTTTCCGAATGCTTGTGCTTCAGAAAGAGTTGAGTAGAGCTTCCACTTTTGACCTAATTTATTTTCTACGCCTTGAATGTTATCAAAACCAATACCACCACGGATCATGGATAGTAGAGGGGCCGCTTGAATATTTACACCACTTAAGCTGGCCTCAACATTAACGCCAGAGTAATTCCAAAATACAGTGTCACTGTGAATAAGGTGAGCATATTGCTTTTCAATATTTACTTTAATGTTTACGCCATCGTTACCAAGGCTGAAATCCGTCACTTTACCAACAACAAGGTTACGATAAAGAATAGGGCTGTTCTTGGTAATAGGAGGAAGTTCTGCACTGAATAAAGTGAGCTCTGTACTTTTTTCTGTTTTAAATTGAGCGAGTTCGGCTAATGAACTGTTTTTAAATAACGTGTAATTCTTTTGCTTGTACCCTTTACCTTCACTCGTGAAACTTATCGAGCCTGAGATCAATTCTTGAGCGGGAGGAACATCAATACTTAGTCCTGAATCGGTTAACTCGGCAGAGACACTACCAGAAACAAAGAATTTGTTATGTGATTTAATAAGGCGTTTGTATTGTTCAAAAATCATTGCTTCAAATTTGACTCGGTCACCAACTAAAGCGACATGAGTGATCGAACCTACTTTAATGCCTTTATATAAGATTTTAGTATCGGCAGTTAAACCAAATGAGCGATCTGCGTATAAAGAGAACGTTATTGCTTTAGCGTCTTGTTTTATTAACTCTGGTTTACGAATAGCCGAGAACGTTCGTGATTTATCTCCTTCACCAGGAACCAGTGTTAAGAAGTTACCACGGACTAAATTACCGATATTTTCGACACCAGAAAGGCCGACCTTCGCTTCTTCTAGTACGAAGCGAGAGCCATCATTTAAGTAATCAGCAAACGCGGGTTCAACGGTTGCTGATGCAATGATATCTTTTTTATCGTCTGATAATTTTAAGCTGTTGATCTGACCGATTTCTAATCCTCGGTACATAATCGATGAGCCATTAGGACTAATTTGATTATTGTCCGGTAGTGTTATTTTAATGGAAATACCACGGCCAGCGGTTTTGATATTTGAGTAAAGACGGAATTCTTCACCATTATCAATCGCTTTACCATCATCGGGTGAATCCACAGCAATAGCCCCACCAATTAAGGCCGATAAACTTTCAAATTGCACATCAACGCCATCAAATCCAATACTGGCACCAATGCCACTGGCATTCCAAAAGCGACTTTTAGACGTAATTAAATGAGCATATTCTTCATCAATTAAGGCTTTGATTTTTATCTTGTCGGTCTTTTCATCTAATTTGAAGTTATACACTTCACCAATCGGAATTTTTTTATAATAGATTTTTGAACCAACCGAGATCGAACCAAGATCACTGGATCTCAATGTAATGTTTAATCCCGTCGAATTTGGTTGAATGACAGGGGAGTTAGCCAATGCATTAAATTGTGTTTTTGCTTCGCCTGAACCCGGTAAAATTGCAATGTAGTTACCAGAAACAAGAGCGTCTAGCCCTGAAATCCCAGTTAACGAAGCTTGTGGTTTTACTAACCAAAACTGAGTGTTGTCTTTTAATAGCTCGGACGCTTCAGGATAAATGTCAGCATCTACATAGATATTCGATAAGTCTTTCGATAAGGTGATGTTTTTGACCATACCGACTTCTAAGCCTTGGTAGCGAATCGTTGTTCTACCCGCGGTTAAGCCTTGAGCATCATCAAAATAAATTTGAATACGTTGCCCTGCCTCGACAAAAGCAGAATATACAAGCCAGCCGCCTAAGCAAAGGGCAAGTAAGGGCAAGATCCAAAGCGGGGATATACCGCGTTCGGTTTTGATATTTACTTGTTCGATTGAAGAATCAACGTTTTTTGGCGCGTTCATAATTATCCCAAATTAGACGAGAATCAAAACTTTCTACGGCTAGCATAGTAAAAACTACAACTAAGCCAAAGGCTACTGCACCCATTCCGGGTGTAAAATCTAAAATTTGTCCACGGTCAATCAAGGTCATCATAATTGAAATTACGAATAAATCCATGACTGACCATTTCCCTATCAATTTTACCGCGACATAGATAGACATACGCTGGCGATGAAAAATAGTACGTTTAAATTGAATGCAAAGGAGTAAGTAACCTAACCCCAGAATTTTCGCTACAGGTACGATGATACTGGCAACAAAGATTATGATGGCAATACCGTACATGTCTGATTGAATAAGCCCTGCAACCCCAGAAAAAATAGTGTCTTCAAGGCGTTTCCCATTTGTTAATAAAATTGAAATGGAAATAATATTCGCAGGAATAATGAAAATACTAGCAGCAATTAAATAAGCCCATGTTTTTTGTATGGATTTTGGTTTTCTTTTGTGAATCGCACGTTTACATCGAACACAATGAGTTCCATCTTGTTGGGTAAAATGGCAGTGCTCACAATGTATCGAATTGAGAGGGTCCGTAATTGGAGCTTCAATCTTCGTTTGATTTTTTCTTTGCCATGCTCGCCAGTAGCGTCGCGCACTTACATGAGTGAGCAATAAAGAAGTGACAAACTGCAAAAGGATTAATCCGTATAATCCAGAACCGACAAAAATATCGGCATGGTCTTGTATTTTAAAACAAGCAATCGCTAAACTGACGAGAAGGACATCTAACATCATCCAATTTTTTAAGTGTTGTACTGTAGTAACGCTTATACGAAATAAATTAAACCATTTTTTTCTAAGGGCAAGGTGTGCTGCGACAACGGAAGAACACACAAGCAGAGGCGCAATAGAGCTGCAAAATAGAATCAATAACCCAAGCATTGGAAACCCTTCAGACATCAGAGTGATTGAACCTGATGGCAATGTAGCTGGGATCATGACACCAAATAGTTTAATGGTGACGAGTGGGAAAAAATGCGAAGGTATAAATAGTAACAACGCAGCAATGGCAATCGCCAAATCACTGTTTAGTGAAATACGATTACCACGATAAAGCTGCGTATTGCAGCGAGGGCAGTGAGCATTTTGCTTTTTGTCTACCTTCGCTACTTCTACAACAAGGTCACAACCGTGACAGCGACGAAACTTAGCGTCTTCCACGATGGTTATCCAAGAGATTAACTTTGTATTGATCCATAAAGTGTCTGATAGAGTCCTTGTTGTGTAACGAGTTCATGATGAGTTCCTGATTGAGTTACTTTTCCATCATCTAAAACATAAATCGTATCGGCTTGTTTTACGGCACTTAGTCGATGAGCAACAATGAGTGTTGTGCGTCCTACCAAGAAATCACTTAATGCCTTATGTAATGCCGCTTCTGTTGCCGTATCCAGTGCAGAGGTTGCTTCATCTAAAATAACAAATTTAGGATCGGTTAACACCATCCTCGCAATAGCCAATCGTTGACGTTGTCCACCAGATAACTTTACACCTTGGCGACCAATTTGCGTCTCTAACCCATCCGTTAGTTGAATGACGACATCTTGCAGTTGAGCTACATCAAGCGCATTCCATAATAAATCATCAGAATATTCACTGCCTAATGTCAGATTATGCCTTAGTGTGTCATTAAATAGTATAGGTTGCTGTAATACAACCGAGATTTGGTTACGAATCTTTTCAAATCCAACGTCTCGAGTGTCATGACCATTAAATAATATTTGACCACTATTGGGTTGATATAATCCCAGTAACAGTTGGATCAGTGTCGATTTACCACCACCACTTGCACCAACCAGAGCCACTTTCTCTCCTGGATGGATAGTTAATGACAAATCTTTTAAGACATGCACTTCTTCGTTATAACTAAAGTTTAGATCAGAAATAGAAATACTGGCGGTTACATGAGAATCAAATGGGTTAACAGTACTATTAACTTTAGGTTCTTCATCAATATGCAGCAACGTATTTATTCGTTTTAGTGCGGCAGAAGCGCCATACCAAGAAAATTGAATACTTAATAATTCTTGAATTGGTGACAACATTACCCATAAGTAACTAAAAATAGCGAACATTTGACCAATACTTAAGTCGCTCATTAATACCATTATCATTGCAGCAGCGCGGAAAAGTTCAAAGCCTAATAAGAAAAGCAGAAAAGAAAGACGACCAGCAGCTTCTGATTGCCAGGTAAATTGATCGGCACTGTTTCTTATATCATCTGCTTGTACTTGTAGCTGCTTTAAAAAGGTACGTTCACGGTTAGATGCTCGAAGTTGATAAATCCCATCTAAGGTTTCAATTAATCGAGTTTGAAATTTTTCATAGGCTTGGTTTTCTTTCTTTTTTAAGTCTTTTACTCGATTGCCTAATTTTCGAGAAAAATAGATCACGATAGGGTTAACAAGAAGAATGAATAAACCAAGTTGCCAGTTGATCCAAAGTAGAACACCAGCAGTGCCTAGTACCGTTAAAAAAGAAACAATAAAGCGACTTAGTGTCGGGCCTAAGAACTTATCGATGGTATCGATGTCTGTAATGATATGTGAATTGATTCCACCGCTTCCACGAGACTCGTATTCTTTCATGCTAATGCGACTGAGTTTATCAAGCAGTTGTAAGCGGATCTGATAAGTAATCGTTTTAGAAACAAGACTGAATTGACGGCCTTGAATAATATTTAATATTTGGCTGATGATCCGCATTAAGATCACAAGAACAAGAACTAAGAGAATATAGCCGACAGGGCTTTGCCATGCAGAAGGAAGCAGGGTGTTTAGTAATTCAACACCAGTAGCCGGTTTGTGAAGTAGGACTTCATCGACCATTAATGGCATGAACAATGGAATCGGTACGCTAATGAGTGTCGCGACGATGGCGATTAAATTAGCACTAAATAGGCGCTTTTTATAGCTTCGAGCTTGCCTTAGTAGCCAATTCCAGTTAATTGTAGGAGAAGTAATGTTATTCACAATGAGAATGATTCCTATTATTGTATTTTCGGAGGCATTGTACTCAGTATAATTAGAGTCGCAAGTGATTGGTATAGTTAATACTTAGAATAGATCTAACAAAGGAAAGAAGTAGAGATGAATTTAAAAAATTATCAACGACTAACGCAACAAGCAATCGGCCTTATTGAAGATGAACCTGATTTTATTGCTAATCTTGCAAATATAAGCGCATTACTGAATATGGAGCTTGATGACATTAATTGGGTTGGCTTTTATCTACTTAAAGACGATGAATTAGTATTAGGACCGTTCCAAGGGAAACCCGCTTGTATTAGGATTACGATAGGTAAGGGCGTATGCGGAACTGCATTTTTGACTGAAACAGTTCAACGTATTGAAGATGTTCATGAATTTGATGGACATATCGCATGTGACGCGGAAAGTAATTCAGAAATTGTAATTCCATTTTATAGAAATGGAAAGTTGGCTGGTGTCCTAGATATAGATAGCCCAAATATTGGTCGATTTAGTGAAATTGACGAAAAAGGACTGGTTGATTTCATGAAAGAAGCAGAAAAGAGACTTTAATTTTCCTTCAGTAGTGGTTTTTCACGCTTAAGTATCTATAATAGCGCAATATCTTTACTAGAAATAAACCTATATACGGACTAAACCGTATCTATCAGGAAACTACATGGAAAACTCTGAAAAACTAGCGAACAGCAAAGAAGTTATTGCATACATTGCTGAGCGTTTCCCGAAATGCTTTATTTTAGAAGGCGAAGCTAAACCTCTTAAAATTGGTATCTTCCAAGATCTAGCTGAGCGTTTAAGCGATGATTCTAAAGTAAGTAAAACTCAGCTACGTGCTGGCTTACGTCAGTACACATCTTCTTGGCGTTACCTACACGGTGTTAAGCCGGGCGCATCTCGTGTTGATTTAGATGGTAACCCTTGTGGTGAACTAGAAGAAGAGCACGTTGAACACGCTAAAGCATCTCTTGAAGAGAGCAAAGCTAAAGTAGCTGCTCGTCGTAAAGAGCAAGCGAAAAAAGCAAGAGAAGAAGCGAAAGCTAAAAAACCAGCTCGTGCTACTACTCCACCAAAGCGTCGTCCTCAACCTGCTGCTGTTGCGAAAAAGCAAGAGAAGCCAGTTGAAACTCGTGCTCTAAACTCTGACGAAATTACCGTAGGTAATAACGTAAGTGTGAACATGGGTAAAGGCAACATGCCAGCGACAATCGTAGAAATTAACAAGGATGATGTTCGAATTCGCTTATCAAACGGCCTACAAATGGTTGTTAAAGCGGAGAACCTTCGTTCATAAAGGAGTACTCCCGACGCATGAATTGTCGATTTAGAGTCTCGCTGATTGCTGCTGGCGTAATGCTAGCAGCGTCTGCACACGCACTTGAAGCTAAGGTTCTTGAAGCCAAGTATTCAGAAACGGACTTACCTGTATTAGCGGCTGAAACTCAGCACGCGACAGCAAGTAAGCGCGTTACTTCTCGTTTTACACGTTCTCATTATAAGCATTTCTCATTGAATGATGACTTCTCAGTTGCCATTTATGAGCGATATTTAGACATGCTCGATTATAATCGAAACGTGTTTACTCAAGCGGATCTTACCTCTTTCGCTCCATTATCAACCAAATTTGATGATCAATTAAAAGTGGGTGATACTCAGGCCGCCTTTGATATTTATAACTTATCACTCAAACGTCGTTTTGAGCGTTACGTTTATGCATTGTCTTTATTAGATAAAGAGTTTGATTATACTGTTGATGAATCTTTTGAGTTAGATCGCTCTGACGCGGCATGGCCAAAAGATGACGCTGAGTTAAATGAACTTTGGCGTAAACGTGTTAAATATGATGCGCTTAACTTGTCTATGACAGGAAAAGATTGGCCTGAAATCCAAAAGATGTTGGGCAAGCGTTATAATAATGCGTTAAAGCGTTTGACTCAAAGTCACAACGAAGATGCGTTCCAACTTTACATTAATGCATTTGCTCGTGAAGTTGATCCTCATACTAGCTATTTATCCCCACGAAATGCTGAACAATTCCAATCTGAAATGAATCTTTCATTAGAAGGTATTGGTGCAGTATTGCAAGCGACCGATGACTATACTGTTATTCGATCTCTCGTGGCTGGTGGTCCTGCACAAAACAGTAAACAACTTTCAGAAGGTGACCGAATTATTGGTGTTGCTCAAGAAGGTGAAAAATCTGTTGATGTGATTGGTTGGCGTTTAGATGACGTTGTTCAATTAATAAAAGGCCCTAAAGGAACAAAAGTGTATCTTGATATCTTGCCAGAAGGTAAAGATTCAAAAAGTCACGTTGTCACAATTGTTCGAGATAAGATTCGTTTAGAAGATAGAGCAGTTAAGTCTGAGGTGATTGAGCAAGACGGCAAGAAAATTGGTGTATTAGAAGTACCAAGTTTCTATGTTGGCTTAGCTGAAGACACTAAAAAACAAATTGCTGAATTAAAAGAAAAAAACATTACCGGTATTGTTGTCGATTTACGTAACAATGGTGGTGGTGCATTAACGGAAGCAACTGCATTATCTGGCTTATTTATTACATCAGGTCCTGTAGTTCAAGTTCGTGATAGTTATGGACGTGTTAATGTAAATGCTGATACTGATGGTGAAATTGCTTATACCGGTCCGATGACTGTATTAGTAAATCGCTATAGTGCTTCTGCTTCTGAAATTTTTGCTGCAGCAATGCAAGATTATGGCCGTGCTGTAATTTTAGGTGAAAATTCATTTGGTAAAGGAACAGTACAACAGCATCGTTCATTGAATCATATTTATGATTTATTTGATAAGCCGCTAGGTCATGTTCAATACACAATTCAAAAATTCTATCGAATCAATGGTGGTAGTACGCAAAATCTAGGCGTTGTTCCTGATATTGCATTCCCAACCGCGATTGATGCTAAAGATACTGGCGAAAGTGTTGAGGATAATGCACTTCCTTGGGATAGCATTAAAGCAGCCGAGTATAAGCAAACAAATCAGATTGCGAACACGATTGCTCCATTGGCACAAAAGCATGTTGAACGAATTAAATCAGATGAAGAGTTTGGTTTCATTCAAGAAGATATTGCTCGTTATAAAGCAGAAAAAGCCATTACTTCGATTTCACTAAATAAGAAAGTGCGTGAGAAAGAAAGTGATGATGCTGATGTTCGTCGTTTAGAGCGTGTAAATCAAAGACAAAAACATCTTGAAAAAGAAGCGTTTAAATCTATTGATGACATACCAAAAGATTACGAAGTACCAGATGCTTATTTAGACGAAGCAGTATCAATTACCATTGATTTGGCAACAATGGAACGTTAATACTTAAGAATATTGCTATTCTTGAAGTGAACGCTTTCATTATCGTTATTTAAAAACAGAAGTTATTTATGGCTTCTGTTTTTTTATACGTAAGATTCAAGCAGATACCCATTTTTTCATCTAGGATTAATAGAGAGAATAATAAAAGATAAAAAGTAGATTTAATGGGAGAAAGTTATGAAGCCGATAATATTGTTAATTCTGTTGTTTTTTATTAGTCCCTTCACATCAAGTGCAACGGTGGAGCTAAAAAATAATAATATTACCTATTTTGAAAATCCTTTTCTTCTTGGTGATTGGTATTTCTTTAAACCAAAAGATGCAGAGAGTGATTATGATGTTCTTCATATTTCGTTGAGTTCGAATCATGATTTTTTTATAGAGATGATTGAAATGGAATCAAATTCAGCAGATGTGTGGAGAGGCGAGTTTTCTTTGTCTCAAGAACGTATTCGCTTTGAAGGCGATGAAGAAGAACCACAAGTTTATCATTATCAAGTTAGCCATAACCGTCTTTACTTAAATGGTGTTGAATTTTTCAAAGTTGTTCCTGAAAACTTTATTGGTTCTTGGAGTTCAAAATTAGTTTCTGGTGAAGATATTATGGCAAGTAATGTTAAAGCATTAAATTTGAAGTTACGTTCAGATTTTATTTTTTCATTAGATGTTGTTTCTACGACAGGTAAAAAAAATCAGCAGGTTGGTTATTATTATTTTGAAGATGATGATTTAGTTTTGCTTTATGAGGAAGGGGAGCAAGAGTCAACATTTACAATTAAAGACGATGTATTAGAATTGAAAAATGAACAGTTTGGAATGTACGCATTATTGCAAAGAGAATAATGAGCCTATAAGGATAGAAATATGAGCTGAGGCCACTTTTAATTTACAACCTGGCCATATCTTGTGAGAAAATAGCTGAGTTAATTAGTAACTATCACTCGCTTTTTATTTATTAGTGATAGAAATCATAAGGATATATTATGAGCCAGCAACTACAGGCTAAGTTTCGCAACGACTATCAATCTCCAGAATTCACAATTTCAGACATCGATTTAGTATTTGACCTTGATGATACTAAAACACATATTTCAGCAACGTCTCAAGTTAAGCAATTAAAAAAATCAACGGATCTTCTTCTTGAAGGCGAGGGCATGGTACTTACATCATTAGCAGTTAATGGTGTTGAGTATTCGGATTATACCTTAACTGATTTTCAATTAACGATTCATAATGTCAGTGGTGAATTTAACCTTAAAATCACCACTGAAGTAAATCCTCAAGAAAATACAGCACTTGAAGGTTTGTACAAATCAGGCGATGGTTTCTGTACTCAATGTGAAGCCGAAGGCTTCCGCCGTATTACTTATTATTTAGATCGTCCTGATGTTTTGGCTCGTTTTACTACAAAAGTTATTGCGGATAAAAAAGCATACCCACATTTATTAAGTAATGGTAATCGAATTAATCATGGTGATCTTGATAGTGGTAAACACTTTGTGCATTGGCAAGATCCATTTCCAAAACCAGCGTATTTATTTGCGTTAGTTGCCGGTAATTTTGATGTATTAACAGATACTTACCAGACTAAATCGGGTCGTGACGTTGCTCTAGAAATTTATGTTGATCAAGGTAATTTAGATCGAACACCTCATGCGATGGCATCATTAATTAATTCAATGAAGTGGGACGAAGATCGTTTTGATCTTGAGTATGATCTCGATATTTATATGATCGTAGCCGTTGATTTTTTCAACATGGGTGCGATGGAAAACAAAGGGTTAAATGTTTTTAACTCGAAGTTTGTATTAGCAAAACAAGAAACAGCAACCGATACCGATTACCTTGGAATTGAAGCGGTAATTGGTCATGAATATTTTCATAACTGGACAGGTAACCGTGTTACTTGCCGAGATTGGTTTCAATTGAGTTTAAAAGAAGGCTTAACGGTTTTCCGAGATCAAGAATTTTCTTCTGATCTTGGTTCTCGATCAGTAAACCGAATTAATAACGTTCGTATCATGCGCGGCCCTCAGTTCTCTGAAGATGCAAGTCCGATGGCTCACCCAATTCGTCCAGAAAAAGTGATAGAAATGAATAATTTCTATACGTTAACGGTGTACGAAAAGGGCAGTGAAGTGATTCGTATGATGCACACCTTATTAGGTGAATTGAATTTCCAAAAAGGAATGAAGCTTTATTTTGAACGTCATGATGGTACGGCTGCAACCTGCGAAGATTTTGTATTAGCGATGGAAAATGCATCAGGAATTGATTTAACACAATTCCGTCTTTGGTACCGTCAATCAGGTACACCTGTTTTGTCTGTTGCTTCTGAATACGATGAAACAAAACAAGAATATGCGTTAACAGTGAAACAACATACGCCAGTAACAGAAGACCAGACTGAAAAATTTGCGTTACATATTCCGTTAGATATTGAGTTGTATGCACAAGATGGTTCAGTAATTGAGTTACGCTGTAACAATGATGAAGTCAGTCATATACTGAATGTGACTGAAGACGAACAAACGTTTACCTTCCAACAAGTATCTGAAAAACCAGTAGTTTCGTTACTTCGTGAGTTTTCTGCACCCGTTAAGTTAAATTACGCTTATAGTGATGAAGAACTAATTTTCTTAATGGTTCATGCGAAGAACGATTTTGCTCGTTGGGATGCTGGACAGATGTTACTTGCAAACTACATTCGTGCGAACATTACTTCTGTTCAAAATAATGAGGCACTTGTTCTGCCAGAAGCTGTAGTTGATGCTTTCCGCGGCGTATTATTAAATACAGAATTAGATCATGCATTTATAGCAGAAATGTTCGTCTTGCCAAATCACAATGAAATCACCGGCTGGTTTGATATTGTTGATGTAGATGCCATTGATAAAGCACTTAGTTTTATTAAACAAACATTAGCTACAGAATTGAAAGATGAATTTTCAGCCACTTATCATAGTTTAAAGCAAGTTAGTTATTCGGTTGCACATGATGCTATTGGGAAACGTGCTTTACGCAATTGTGCATTAAGCTATCTTGCAAAAACAGAGCAGGGTGAAGCGTTAGTTAAAGCACAATATGAGTCGGCAGATAACATGACTGATACGATGGCCGCAATGGTATCGGCTAACTCGGCACAACTTTCTATTCGTCAAAGCTTAATGAATGACTTTAGTGATAAGTGGTCGCATGATGGTTTGGTTATGGATAAGTGGTTTATTCTACAAGGATCAAACCCAAGTGTTGATGTCTTGAAAGCAATTAAAGCAACGATGGATCATTCCGCATTTAGTCTGAAAAACCCGAATCGTATTCGTAGTTTAATTGGTTCTTTTGCTGCGAATAACGTTGTTAATTTCCATGCTAAATCAGGTGAAGGCTATGCATTCTTAGGCGATATTTTACTTGATCTGAACGTGAGTAATCCACAAGTAGCTTCACGTTTGATTGATCCATTATTGAAATTTAAGAAGTATGATAGTGATCGTCAAACGTTGATGAAAGCGCAATTGCAGCGCTTGGCTGATCTTGATAACTTAGCAAAAGATCTGTTTGAGAAGGTAATGAAAGCGTTAGCGTAAAATAAGATCTTACTTCAATAAAAGTGATAAATGGTCAGTATTTTATGCTGACCATTTTTTGTTTTTTCTTTATACTTTGTTTTTGATAATTCAAAGTAGATAACATCGTCGATCATGAATACGTTTTATTATTTTAGAGTTAACGTTAGCTACCAAGCCTTTTTAAGTCATTACTCTGGCACGGCGAGTACGGTTTTAGTCATGACTGAACAAGGTTTAAAGTTACAGTTACCAGCGTCGCGTTTTCGCGCATTTTTAACTCAATTAGGAGTGAAAGGGCGCTTTCGTTTAACTGTGGACCAAAATAATCGGTTTGTAAATCTTGAACAAGTAGGATAAACCTCTACCTTAATCACACTTCTAACTATAAACCCTCTAGCACGTAAAAAAGTCATAACGTTTCCGTCATATTATCCTTACAATATGAGGCGCATAAGCAGTATCAACTGCTACACTTATTATACATAATTCTAATCATAAGAAACGGAGCATTCGCTTTATGACGACGCGTGATCCTATCGTTCCCGTACTACTCGAGAAAGTGTACGCTTTAATTGCTGAAAAGCTTGAAATGCCTCAACAATCACTAATAACGCAACTTGCTCAGCGTTTATTTGCCAATATTGATGATGATGATTTACTACAACGTAATGAATCAGATATGTATGGGGCAACTCTTAGCCTTTGGAACCATTTGTCGGATGTAAATCTATCTGATATTTCGGTTCGTATTTTTAATCCAACATTAAGTCAAGATGGCTGGCAGTCAACACACACCGTCGTTGAGATTGTCACACCAGATAACCCATTTTTAGTTGACTCAGTTAAGATGGCCCTTACCCGTCTTGATATGACAAGTCACTTTATGCTGCATGGTCCACACTGTTTTACTCGTGAAAATGGTGAGATTATTTCGATCTGCAGTAATGATTCTACAATGCAGCAAACTCTCTTTCATTTTGAGGTAGATCATCTTAGTGATCCCGCAGAAATAAAAACACTTCAGACGGAGTTATTTTTAGTATTAGAAGATATTCGCCGTGTAGTGAATGAGTGGAAGCCAATGTCTGAAAAGTTGACTGAGGTTATTGTTGAGCTTGAGTCTAATCATTCCCCGATTGGAAAAGATCAGGTTAATGAATCCATTCAATTTCTAGCGTGGTTACAGGATCATAACTTTACCTTAATGGGGTATAAGAATTTTGATTTAGTTGCTATCGAAGGGGATTACGAACTAACACCAACAGCAGAGACTGGCTTAGGACTATTTTCTTTAGATTCTCGTATTCATGCGACAAAACTATCGGATATGCCATCGTCTGCTCGAGCCGCGGCTAAAAAATCAGATTTACTCATCTTAACTAAATCAAATACTAAGTCTCGAATTCACCGTCCCGCTTATACTGATTACATTGGTATTAAACGGTTGAACAAAGAAGGCAAAGTGATTGGTGAGCATCGTTTCACCGGCTTATATACTTCAACGGCATACAACCAAAGTGTTTCTAATATTCCTCTACTTAGTAATAAAGTCGAACGTATTCTTGAAGCAAGCCATTACATCAAAGGCTCTCATTCTTACAAAGCATTAAACAATATCCTTGAGACTTATCCTCGTGATGAACTTTTTCAAGCAACGGAAGAAGAGATGCTTGAAGTAGGAACCGGCGTAGTTAAGATGCAAGATCGTGATTTGTTGCGTCTATTTGTTCGTCGTGACCCGTTTGGTCGTTTCTTCTCATGCATGGTGTATGTAACAAAAGAGCGCTATAACACAGAATTACGCCGTCAAACTCAACGTATCTTAAAGAGTTACTTTGGTTCTGATCAAGAAGTTGAATTTACAACGTTCTTTTCGGAAAGTGCATTAGCAAGAACTCATTACATTGTTCGTGTAGATAACAATAACGGCGATATTAATGTGAAAGATATTGAGAATAACCTAATGGAAGCAGCATCAACGTGGGATGATCGTTTATGCGATGTGATTGTAGCAAACCTTGGCGAAAGTAAAGGAACGGCGATTGCGAAACAGTATCAACGTGCTTTTCCTCGTTCATACAAAGAAGCGACGTTACCTGGTTCTGCGGTTGCGGATATTGAACGTTTAGAAAATTTAAGCGATGAAAATAAGTTGGGGATGTTGTTTTATCGTCCTCAAGAAGAAAAGAAAGGTTCAGCGAACGTTAAACTTAAACTGTTCCATCGTGATGAACCTATTCACTTATCCGATGTAATGCCTATGCTTGAAAACTTAGGGTTAAGAGTGATTGGTGAATCACCTTATACCGTTAAGAAAAGTGATGGCTCTGTAGATTGGATTTTAGATTTTTCTATGATTCATAACGGTTCTGCCGAAGTCGATCTTCGTCAGGCTCGTGATCGTTTCCAAGACGCATTTGCGAAAATTTGGAGTGGTGAATTAGAGAGTGATGGTTTTAACCGATTAGTACTTGGTGCTGGTTTATCTGGCCGTGAAGTGACTATTTTACGTTCTTACGCTCGTTATATGCGTCAAGTTGGTTTCCCATTCAGTCAACAATACATTGAAGACACATTATCAACTCATACTCATTTAGCGGTATCAATTGTTGCATTGTTTGATCTTCGTTTTAATCCAACAATGGGTTGGAGTGAGAAAAAACAACAAAAACAATTAGATGCGATTTTTGCGAGTTTAGATAAAGTAGAAAGTTTGGATGATGATCGTATTATCCGACGCTACGTAGACATGATAGTTGCTACTGTTCGTACTAACTATTATCAAGTCTGTGAGAACAACCAATCAAAACCATGGCTATCTCTAAAACTAAAACCATCAAATATTCCTGAAATTCCAGCGCCTGTACCTGCATTTGAGATCTTTGTTTATGCGCCTGATATTGAAGGTGTCCATTTACGTGGTGGTAAAGTCGCTCGTGGTGGTTTACGTTGGTCAGATCGCCAAGAAGATTTCCGAACAGAAGTCTTAGGTTTGGTTAAAGCACAACAAGTTAAAAATACGGTCATTGTTCCTGTTGGGGCCAAAGGTGGCTTTGTTTGTAAGAAGCAGCATAATTTCACGACTCGTGATGATATCTTTGCTGAAGGTCAACGCTGTTATAAACAATTTATTCGCGCATTATTAGATGTGTCTGACAACATCATTGAAGGGGAAGTGATTCCTCCGAAAAATGTCGTTCGCCATGATGATGATGATCCATATTTGGTTGTTGCTGCTGATAAGGGAACAGCAACGTTCTCTGATCTAGCAAACTCAGTTTCTGAAGAATACAACTTCTGGTTGGGTGATGCTTTTGCCTCTGGTGGTTCTAATGGTTATGACCATAAAGCGATGGGTATCACGGCTAAAGGGGCGTGGGAATCAGTGAAACGTCATTTCCGAGAAATGGGAATTGATTGTCAAACCACGGATTTTACTGTCGCAGGTGTCGGTGATATGGCGGGGGATGTGTTTGGTAATGGGATGTTGTTATCTAAACATATTCGTTTACAAGCCGCATTTAACCACATGCATATCTTCATTGATCCAAACCCGAATGCTGAAATGACTTGGCCTGAACGTAATCGATTATTTGAACTGCCACGTTCAAGTTGGGAAGATTACAATAAAGATCTTATTTCTCAAGGTGGTGGACTTTTCTCTCGCCGTGCAAAGTCGATAGATCTCTCTCCTGAAATTCAGAAAATGTTAGGTACACGTAAGCAGTCTCTAGCACCAAACGATCTCATTCAAATGATCTTAAAAATGAATGTGGATCTCTTATGGAATGGTGGTATTGGTACTTATGTTAAAGCAACAAAAGAAACCAGTGTCGATGTGGGTGACCGTGCTAATGATGCGTTAAGAATCAATGGTGCAGAGCTAAATGCGAAAGTGATTGGTGAAGGCGGTAACTTAGGAATGACACAATTGGGTCGTATTGAATATGGCCTAAAAGGTGGCCGTGTTAATACCGATTTTGTTGATAATGTAGGTGGCGTTGATTGTTCTGATAACGAAGTTAACATTAAGATCTTGCTGAATGGTCTTGTTGCGAATGGGGATCTTACTTATAAGCAACGTAATGTCTTACTTGAAAAAATGGAAGATGAAGTTGGTGACATTGTTCTTGATGATGCTTATTGCCAATCTGAATCGATCTCAGTAACAGAGCAGCAAGGTACCGCGTTAGTTAAAGAGCAGATCCGATTTATTCATCACTTAGAGAAGAAAGGTCAATTGGATCGTGGATTAGAGTTTATCCCAGATGATGAAACTCTAATAGAAAGAGAGAAATTAGGGCAGGGACTTACTCGTCCTGAACTCTCTGTTTTGGTCGCTTATGGAAAGATGGTATTAAAAGAGCAACTTGCTTGTGATGAGATTGCAAATAATCCTTATCATGCTGATTTGCTTAAAACCTATTTCCCTACTGAGTTACAACGTAACTATAGAGCGGAAATGGACAATCACCCTCTGCGTTCAGAAATCATTGCAACTTGCTTAGCAAATCAAATGGTTAATGAAATGGGGTGTAACTTCATTACTCGAATGCAAGAAGAAACAGGTTACGCGGTCACTGATATTGTTAATGCGTATTCTGCAACCCGCGCTATTTTTGAGTTTGGAGACTTATTCAAACAAATTCGTGAGTTAGATAATACAGCAACGACAGTGGCACAATACGATGCTTTCTTTGTTATGCGTCGAACGATTCGTCGAGTGGCTCGTTGGTTACTGCGTAATGGTTCACAAAACATGTCAATTCAAGAGTTGATAGCTAAGTACAAACCTGCGGTTGATGATATTAAAGTCAACTTAGATAATTATTTAGTTAAAGATGAAGTTATTGAACATATTGAACAAGCCAATCATTACCTTGAAATGGGTGTACCGTGTGAGCTAGGTAATTTATTAGCACGCTTAAGCAGTTTATACTCAGCAATGGATATTTCTGCATCGGCAGAAGCGGCAAAACAATCCGTTTCTGTAGCGGCTCGTTTGTATTATGTATTAGGTGATAAATTATCTTTGCATTGGTTCTTAAAACAAATTAATAATCAAGGTGTTGATAATCATTGGCAAGCCCTTGCAAGAGCGTCATTCCGCGAAGATTTAGATTGGCAACAACGTCAATTGGCTGGGTTAGTTTTAGCTGAATATACCGATGGAAAATCAGTAGAGCAGGCGATTGAAGAATGGTATGAGAAAAACAGTACTTCAGTTGATCGTTGGGACAGTATTTTAAATGAATTTAAAGTAGGTTCAGTTCATGAATTTGCTAAATTCTCTGTAGCATTACGAGAGTTAATGTTATTGAATTTAAGCTGTACGTCTAACGCTTCTTAGCCGGGTTATTGCTCTAAATAATCAGTAGACAAACGTTTGCATAACTTAAGCGAAAGTGAGTATATATTCACTTTCGCTTTTTATTACCCCGTAATTTTTCCTATATATCTATCTATTTAATCAAATTAAGTGATTACTTATTTATATACCGATTTATTGGCTTTACGTTTGCAATAAATAATGACAAATTAAGTGCGATTAAGTTTGAATTGTTAATTAAATCAGTGAATAATGACTCCCCGTTTACACGGGACTTATTTTTGGAGTTACAATGTTATATCGCATCGCCAGAGCTGGCATTTTCAAACTTGATGCTGAAAAAGCACATGACTTAGCAATTCAAAACTTCAAGCGCTTTAATGGCACACCTCTTGATATCTTCTATCGTCAAAAATTAGCGTCTAAACCTGTAGAGGTAATGGGCATTCAATTTAAAAACCCTATCGGTCTTGCGGCCGGTCTTGATAAAAACGGTGAGTGCATTGAAGCATTTGGCGCAATGGGTTTTGGATTCATTGAAGTGGGTACAGTAACTCCTCGTCCTCAAGCGGGCAATGATAAACCACGTCTTTTCCGTCTTATTGAAGCTGAGGGTATAATCAATCGCATGGGTTTTAATAACCTAGGTGTTGATAATCTCGTCGAGAACGTAAAGAAAGCAAAATACGATGGCGTGATTGGCATTAATATTGGTAAAAATAAAGATACGCCAATCGAGAAGGGCACTGAAGATTACTTAATCTGTATGGAGAAGGTATATCAATACGCAGGTTATATTGCGATTAATATCTCATCACCAAATACTCCAGGACTTCGAACGCTTCAATATGGTGAAGCACTTGATGATCTTCTTTCTCAACTGAAAGAGAAGCAGAAAGAGTTAGCTGAAAAATACGGTAAGTATGTTCCAATCGCATTAAAAATTGCCCCAGACCTTGATGATAATGAATTATCTCAGATTGCCGATTCTTTAATGAAATATAAGATTGATGGTGTCATTGCAACAAACACGACATTAGATCGTTCTATGGTTGAAGGAATGAAGCACGCAGAGGAGATGGGGGGACTAAGTGGTCGTCCTATACAAACTCGCAGTACTGAAGTCGTTCGTCAATTAAAAGAATTATTAGGTGACAGTTTACCTATTATTGGTGTTGGTGGTGTTGACTCTTATGTTGCAGCAAAAGAGAAGATGGTTGCGGGTGCCGATCTTGTACAGGTATATTCAGGTTTTATCTATAAAGGTCCTAATCTGATCCGTGATATTGTAAATAATATCTAAAATATAGGGCTTCGAAAGTTGCTTACATATGATTAACACTAAAGGGGAGATGAAGATTTCCCCTTTTTTTATTCCTAACCTCTTGTAAAATTAACAGTTAATTGCATCAACGTATTTTATGATTTAAAAACGGATTTATTTTTACTCATAAAATAGCACTCATTGATGATTGGCTGGCGTAGGGAAACACTCCCATATTTTCAAGAGAGAACTAACATGCTTAAACCCAGTGATACATGGAGTTGGTATTACGATAATAAAGCACAATCTCTTATGCTTGATTTAGGCATGGATATGGTTTTTTGTGTGAATTTATCTCCCAAAGTCTTAATCAATAGTGCATTTGATGATTGTAAATTTTCTGTGGATGATGCATCCGCTTATCAGATGTTTGTTGAACACATTTCTTATCTTCCTCTTTCTGAACCTCGCAAAGTTGAGCTAGCACTCAATTGTGTTGCCGCCAGACGCTTCCATAAGCCCATGCTACCTAAGAGTTGGTTCTTTGAAACCCAAGGGGCAGGGTATTACCCAGAAGAAGGTGAAATCGTTTCTCTGAAAAATGATTTAGGAGAAGGGCATTTCATTATTGTAGAAAATTATGAGTGTGCAAGTATGTGTATGTTGGTCGATATGGATGCATTTGCATTAAATCCAACCAAGTACATGGCCTTTTGTGAACCGATTAAAGTCATGAATGATCGCATGGCCAAAATGCAAGTCGTTAACTCTTCATATTACGCCCTAGTAGGGTAGTTACTCTCCGTTATTTTATCCCCAGATAAAGCTCCCTTTAATACTTCTAATTCCACTATTTCATCCTTCTTATATTGACTCTTTTTACAAAATTCGTCTCAGAATTAATGTAATTAGAGCGTGTTCGTTTTAATCTAATTTTCAGTTATAGACACACCTCTCACTATTTTACGTTTTTTGGTTGAAAAAGAATCAGAAAAATAGGGAGGAATGCACTCTTAAAACTGAGATCTACTGCTAAGAAGCATAAAAAAAACAACAAATCATTATTGATAGAATACTATAGTAACGTCCACTTAAACCACTTATCTTCCCTATTTCTTGTGTTCTGTAATTAACTTTCACAACAAATAACCTTCTGGAGTAGGCCAGATTTTTCGAGTATCTGCTCATGCTTAAGTGTGTCCGTTGGGAAACAGTGGTTTTTTTAATCCATCATCAGTAGGATTAACTTATTGTTTTTATAGTCTTTATTTGAAGAGTTTGCGGATGGTTTATCTGTGATCTATTTATCCTATTTCCTTAGGATTCATGTATAATGCGAGGCAATTTAATAACCAAAAGAATCCCATGAAAAAATACTTAGCCATCACTTCTAAAGGCCTTGAAAACTTACTTGCAGACGAACTAGTTGCACTTGGTGTTACTGACCCAAAATTAGTTTATGCAGGGGTTACGTTTGAAGCCCCAATCGAGGTTGTTTATCGTTGTTGTTTGTGGAGCCGTATTGCTTCACGTTTCATTCAAATTCTGTCTGAGTTTGATGTTCGTGATGATATGGATTTGTATCTAGGCGCTTCTGCAATTAATTGGCCTAATTATTTCACAGCAGATAAAACGTTAGTGGTGGATTTTAACGGTACGAACCGTGAGATTCGAAATAGCCAATACGGTGCATTGAAAGTAAAAGATGCAATTGTTGACCGTTTTACAAAGGCTGATTTAGAACGTCCGAATATTGATAAAGCGGAACCTGATTTACGTGTACATATGCGTTTATCTGGCGAGAAAGGGATTCTTGGTTTTGATTTAATCGGTTCAGGCTTACATCAGCGTGGTTACCGTACTGAAGCAGGTCGTGCACCACTTCGTGAAACATTAGCAGCAGCACTTGTACTTCGCAGTACATGGGATGAAAGCAAACCGCTATTGGATCCAATGTGTGGTTCAGGTACGTTACTGATTGAAGCTGCACTTATGGCGTGTGAAATGGCACCTGGTGTGAAACGTGAAAAATGGTGTTTTGAAGCGTTGTCTGATTTTGATCCAGAAGTGTGGACTGAAATTCGTTCAGAAGCTCGAGTTAAGAGTCGCCGTGGCGTTAAGAAAGTCGATACGCATTTTTACGGTTTTGATCGTGATTATCGTGTAATTCAAACGGCTCGTGATAATGCTCGTCGTGCTGGTGTTGAAGATTTAATTACATTTGATGTTGGTGATGCTACTAAGATTGAACGTCCAGAGGGCTTTGAGAATGGGGTTGTAATTTGTAACCCTCCTTATGGTGAACGTTTAAGTACTGAACCTGCACTGATTGCACTATACAGTGAATTTGGTCGCCAACTAAAAGAACAATTTGGTGGCTGTACTGCATCAATCTATTCAAGTAATGATGATTTGCTTGCGTGTATTCGTATGCGTGCAGACAAGCAATTCAAACTGAACAATGGTGCGTTACCTTGTGTTCAGAAAAACTATTCAATTAGCGAATCGGCTGAACGTAAAGAAGCGGCAAACATTGAAGTTGCTCCTGAGTTTATGAACCGTCTTAAAAAGAATTTGTCTAAACTTGGCAAATGGGCACGTAAAGAGAAGTTAGATTGTTATCGTCTTTATGATGCCGATTTACCAGATTACAATGCGGCAATTGATGTATACAAAGATTACATCATCATTCAAGAATATGCGGCACCAAAAGAAATTTCAGAAGATAAAGCACGCCGTCGTTTAACTGACATGATCCGCGCAACAGTGTTAGTGACTGGTGTTGAAACCAATAACGTTATTTTGAAAGTACGTCAAAAGCAGTCAGGCAAAAACCAATATCAAAAGTTAGCAGAAAAATCTCGTTACTTTGATGTTGAAGAGTACGGCGTAAAATTGATTGTTAATTTACAAGATTACCTAGATACGGGGTTATTCTTGGATCATAAATTAACTCGTAAAATGATTGGTGATATGGCCGCAGGAAAAGATTTCCTAAACCTATTTGCTTATACCGGCTCAGCGACTGTTCATGCTGCTTGTGGTGGTGCTAAATCGACAATGACCATTGATATGTCTCGTACCTACCTAGAGTGGGCTCAGAAGAACATGAACACCAATGATCAAACAGGAACGCAACATCAATTCCTACAAGCCGATTGTCTACAATGGCTACAACAAGCAGAAGGTGAGTTTGATTTAATCTTTATTGACCCACCAACATTCTCTAACTCTAAGCGTATGGACCAAACGTTTGATGTTCAACGTGACCACATCATGTTGCTTGAGAACCTAAAACGTATGTTACGTCAAGACGGTACTGTTGTATTTTCTAACAATAAACGTAACTTTAAAATGGATGAAGAAGCGCTAGATAAAGCGGGTCTTCAAGCTAAGAATATTTCAAAACAAACATTGCCGTTAGATTTTGCTCGTAATAAGCATATTCATAACTGCTGGATTATTACTCACAAGGAAGACTAGAGATAATGATAACTCTCTACAGCACGGAAGGCTGCCACCTATGCGAGCAAGCATTTGATTTGCTCGTTGAGGTGGGTGTAAATATGGAACAAGTGGATACCGTAGACATTGCATTTGATAATGTATTATTTTCTCGTTACGGTGTCACAATACCTGTTGTGGCTAATGGCTTATCCGAGCTTAATTGGCCCTTCGATATATCACAACTAAAGAATTGGTTAGAAGACAATGGCATTACTTACAATTAATAATGGTCAATTAGCGTTTGGTGATCATCCGTTATTAGACAAATCAGATTTTGCTCTACAAGAAAATGAACGCGTATGTTTGGTTGGCCGTAATGGTGCGGGTAAATCAACGCTAATGAAAGTAATTGCTGGTGATATCCTTATGGATGATGGCAAATTACAAATTAATCAAGATGTGGTGGTTTCTCGTTTAGAGCAAGATCCACCGCGTAATGAAACGGGCAGTGTTTTTGATTATGTATCTGAAGGCCTAGCAGAAGCCGGTAAATACTTAAAAGAATATCATCATATCTTAGATTTATTAGCGACTGATCCAAGCGAATCAAACATTAATAAATTAGCGAGAGCACAAGAGCAAATTGATAACCTTAATGCATGGCATTTTGATACACGTATTCAATCTGTTTTAGAATCTCTAAAACTTGATGGTGCAATGTTATTAACCGATTTATCGGGTGGTTGGCAACGTAAAGCCGCACTGGCTCGTGCATTGGTATCTGACCCAGATGTATTGCTTCTTGATGAACCAACGAACCATTTGGATGTTACAACGATTGTTTGGCTTGAAAGTTTCTTAAAAGACTTTAAAGGTTCAATCATTTTTATTTCGCATGACCGTGCATTTATTCAATCAATGGCAACACGTATTGTTGATTTAGACCGTGGCAACTTATCTTCTTATCCTGGTAATTATGAAGAGTACTTACTGGCTAAAGAAGAAGCGTTACGCGTAGAAGCTGATCAAAATGCACAATTTGATAAAGTACTTGCTCAGGAAGAAGCTTGGATTCGTGAAGGCGTTAAAGCGCGTCGTACTCGAAATGAAGGACGTGTTCGTGCCTTAAAACAATTACGTCGTGAGCGTTCAGATCGCCGTGAAGTGGTGGGTAAAGCGAATATTCAAGTGGATGGTGGAAATCGTTCAGGTAAAATTGTATTTGAAGCCGAGAACCTTCATTACTCAATTGATGGTAAAAACATTGTTAAGAACTTCAGCTTCAATGTTATGCGTGGTGATCGCATTGCCTTAATTGGTGCGAATGGTTGTGGTAAGAGTACCTTGCTTAAACTGATGCTTGACCAATTACAGCCAGATGCAGGTAAATTGTATTGCGGTACAAAACTTGAAGTGGCGTATTTTGACCAATATCGTGAAGCGTTAGACCCTGAAAAAACGGTTATCGATAACTTGGCTGACGGTAAGCAAGAAGTGACAGTGAATGGCCGTGAGCGTCATGCTTTGAGCTACTTGCAAGATTTCTTATTCTCTCCAAAACGTGCTCGTCAACCAGTGAAAGCATTGTCTGGTGGTGAGAAAAACCGTTTATTACTTGCGCGTTTATTCCTTCGTCCAAACAATTTATTGATTCTTGATGAACCAACCAATGATTTAGATATCGAAACATTGGAACTTTTAGAAGAATTACTTGCCAACTATGAAGGTACATTATTATTAGTAAGTCACGATCGTCAGTTCGTAGATAATACAGTAATGACCAGTTGGATCTTTGAAGGTGAGGGCCAGATCGAAGAATTCGTCGGTGGCTATCACGATGCTCAACGACAACGTGCTAATGTACAAATAAGCCGTGATGCAATGGCACCAACAGTAAAAGTGAAAACTGAATCTGTTGCTGCTAAAAGCCCGGTAGTCGAGCAAGCGAAACCAAAGAAACTGTCTTATAAGTTACAGCGTGAGCTTGAATTGCTGCCTGAAACATTAGAAAGATTAGAAAACGAAATTACAGAACTTCAAGAGAAAGTGAACGATGCAACTTTCTTCCAACAAGATCCTAAAACAACAGAAGCTGTTTTAGAACGTTTAGCTCAAACAGAGCAAGAGTTGGAAGTGGCATTCGAGCGTTGGGAAGAACTTGAAGCTCTACAATAGGAAGTTAAATGAGTAATAAATTACAATTAACCACATTAGCTGTTTTGGTGTCCGCTGCGCTTCCTGCGCAAGCGGCGCTTTATAAAGTGGTGGAAGTAACCCCAAGTGTTTCAGGTTCTGAGTACTATGGTACTGCGATTGAGCCATCTGATCCTACGTTAAACGCAGCTAATCCATTAGGGTGTTTTGGCAGTGATTGTGGTACAGGTTCAGCGTATAAATTAGCCGGTGAAACTCGTGACCGTGCTGAAGGGGTTTCATATACTGAAGAAGTTCCTTTTGCGATGGATAATTCCTTTGGCTATATCGAAGATGATTATGATGGCTTTGAAGACTATTGTTTTTACCAACTAGGCTACTCTACCTGTGAATACTGGGCTAATAATCAGTGGACTGGTTGGTCTAACGAGATTTATGGCAGTAATGATAAAAACTCTTTAGCATTTATTGAAACTGCAGCAGAAGCTCCTTCAGGATCGATTAATACAGTAATTAATTCATTAATCACTGTTAGTGGTGCCGTTAGCTCTATTGGTAACTATAGCACTGCGTCTTCGCGTAACCTTCCTATTTCTGGTAATACGTTAGTAGATATTGCTGGAAAAAAATGGCCGCAAGCACATCAATGGAGTTCTGATAACGAATTTACGGTCGGAAGTGTCACTTCGAAAACAGGCATTGATACTGATAGGTATTATTACTCTTCAAAAGCTGCTGTATGGAATGGAACGACTTTAACTGCTATTGATTGGGATGATAACCGCGAGAAAGATGGCGATTATTATGCTCAAGGCAGTATGCGTGATCTCCATGTTGATGGTACTGAATTTTATGGTGTAGGTTACAATAACTATGATGACCAACACATGAATGCAACTATTTTTAGTGCTGTTCTTGATGGAAGTCGCAATTTAACTAGTATTAAATCAACACAAATTAGTGGTGCTCAGGTTGAAATTAGTGGTGATAACGTAAACACTAATTCTGTTGCTACGAACATTAATGACAATTTAGTGGTTGTCGGTCAAGCTAAGCGTTCTGGTAGTTACCCCCAAAATGGGGCGGCGGGAAATCGTTTATTCGTTACTTCGGTGACTTCGCCAACGGCTCACTTCTTGGATTCATCAGATGGCGATATCTTCTTTAATGGTGTTGGTGGGGAGATGGGTGGCATCAATAATTTCAATGAGATTGTTGGTCGTATCGATGTTGATACATTCCGTGAATATGATGGTAAACAACGCCGCCAGCGCGCGTTTATTTATCCATACAAACCAACAGAATCTGCGCGTGCTGATATTTTCCAAAATAAAGCATGGATCATCGATAATTTAACGAACGGTGGTACATACTCTGGAAATAATAACCAATATCGTATTTATGATGCGACGGATATTAATGATGCTGGCGTTATCTCGGCGACTGCGACTAAATGTTATGATGAAAATGGATCTACAGTTCAAGAGTATGATTCAACGGCTCATGATGCATATTGTGGTGACGGGAATGGTACTGAAAAAATTGTAGCTGTTAAATTGGTTCCGATCTCGGATCCTTCGAACCGAAACATTGAAACTCGTGGTTATGAGAATAATACAACAGAACGTCAAGGCGGTTCATTAGGCTTTGGGGCTCTGACATTACTTGGTTTGTTTGGTTTCATGCGTAAACGTAGTAAATAACATCCATTAATGATAATTAGCCCGAAGTCACAATCTTAGACTTCGGGTTTTTTTATACTTGAATAAAGTGAAAAGTTGTCCGATTCTTAAAGTGTCATCATGAAATGTTCGTGATGAACCCTAATGGAAAATAATAGGGTATGAGTAGTAAAGTAGTACATTTTTGAAGTATACAGACTTACATCTATGAGGACTGAACTATGAAGAGACAAAAGCGTGATCGTTTAGAGCGAGCACAATCACAAGGGTATAAAGCGGGTATTAATGGCCGCTCATCAGAAAACTGCCCATATCAAACAATGGATGCTCGCTCATGCTGGCTTGGCGGCTGGCGAGACGCTAGAGATGACAAACAGTCCGGTTTGTTTAAATAACACGGTAGAATTTAAGACTAAAGCCTCTATTTGAGGCTTTAGTTATATTTAAGGTATTAAATCAGTCACACTAACGCACTATAACTTAATTGTGTGTACCAAAAATAAAGCTAGCATAGTGCTAGCTTTAAGTAATGCAATCAATAACGATTTAATTAGAATGCAGACGTATCTTGGAAAAGGCCAACTTTTAAATCTTTTGCAACATAGATTTCTTTGCCATCAACAAGAACGCGGCCATCAGCTAAACCCATTACCAATTTACGATTGATAACACGTTTAAAGTCGATTTCATACGTTACTTTTTTAGCAGTAGGGAGTACTTGTCCTGTGAATTTAACTTCACCAACACCAAGAGCTCGACCTTTACCTTGACCACCAACCCAACCAAGGAAGAAGCCAACAAGTTGCCACATCGCATCTAAACCAAGACAACCAGGCATTACTGGATCACCAGGGAAGTGACAATCAAAGAACCATAAGTCTGGAGTAATATCTAGTTCAGCGATAACTTTGCCTTTACCAAATAAACCTTCAGTTTCAGACATTAGTGGAATACGATCCATCATCAACATGTTTGGAGCTGGTAATTGTGGGCCATTTGGACCAAATAGTTCGCCACGGCTTGATGCTAGTAAATCTTCGCGATCATATGAACTAGGTTTGTTTTGCATTAAAGTATTACTCCTAAATAAGTTGTAGATATTCTAGCGAACACTTGTACGCTTATCAAGTCTGATCAGCTCTGGTTAAACCAGTTCTTAATACGACAAAATAGAGCAGAACATTGACTCGGATTATGCTCAACATCTTCAATGTGTTGGGCAATTAAAGAGAACATCGATTCATGTTCTTCAGATTGTAATGGTAAGCCCGTTAATAATTCAACAGCTTGCTCAACATGACTAATAGGATGAATTGTAAACTGTTTTTGCTCAACAGCTCGAATTACATCATCTGAAAGTACAAGATTAATTCCATTTGTTTGTGGGATAATAACACCTTGCTCTCCAGTTAACCCGCGTTTATCACACAGCTGAAAGAAGGCTTCAATTTTTTCATTTACACCGCCAATGGGTTGCACCATACCGAATTGATCAACCGATCCTGTTATCGCCAAACTTTGATTAATCGGCGTAATAGCAAGGGCACTAAGTAATGCACATAATTCAGCAAGACTTGCGCTATCCCCATCGACTTCACAATAAGATTGTTCGAAAACCATTGAAGCGGTAAAAGGCAATGGTTCATGTGTATCTAATTGGCTTAGTATATAAGCTTGCATAATTAACATGCCTTTCGCATGTAAATCACCACCTAACTCTACCTTTCGTTCAACATCCGATAACTCGCCATCACCAGGGTGAACAACACAAGAGATTCGCGATGGCTCACCATAAGAAATTGGATGACCAGGTACTGATACGACAGTCAAGCCGTTAATCTGCCCAATTTTTTGACCTTGAGTTTCAATATGAATATTTTGTTCTAAAATATCGTCTAAAGCTCGGGATGGTAAATAAGATTCTACGTAATATTTTGCTTCAAATGATTGTGTAAAATCATCAGCGCTAATATGTGTTTTTGATTCAGAAGCTAAAGAAGCATGCGCTAAAATAGAATTTAACCATAATAAACACAAATTAAGCCGAGTCTGATCTTCACATTCACGAGCACCTAGTTTGAGTAGGGGAAGCAACGCAGAGCCGTTTGCTAGTGGTAAATGATTATGCTTATTTGAAAGTGATTGAATTAGCAGCACATAATCAGTGACAGTGTCACTAGATAACTGTGTATCCAACTCATATTCAGAAAACATCGACATACCAGCGAGTAGATCGGGTTCTAATAGCTCAATTTCCCCTAAAAGTGCACGGTCACTAACAATAATTAGTTTAACATTCGCTGTTAAATAATGGATGTTAGTCATCGGTGATTTTGAATCACTCGCGGGGATAGCAACGGAATGGCCTTGCAGCAAACTTTTTAGGCGTGGCCATAAGTGAGGATTTGCAAGTAAAACACTTGGGGACATTACCAAAAAACCGCCGTCGGCTTTTTGTAATAAGCCCGTTTCTAACACATCACTTTTATTATGGTAAACACCAAAGAGCTCTGAGTCAGAAGCGCTTTCAACTATAATGACAGGAGGTGCTTCTGAATTTAATACGCGATTTTCAGCATTCAATATTAGCCAACTCGCTACATATTCACGATAAACGTGATTATCTAACGCATTGATTTGCAGAATGTTAACACCATTTATACGAGAAAAATCCGCTAAAGCTTGGGTTAACCTAGGCTGAAGAGAATAGGGTGATTGTGCGTCACTGACATGGGATAAATTCAATGTATCAAGAATGTTATCGTACTGAGGCTCGAGTAAAAATGGCGTGTCTAACTGCATGCTTACTTATATATAAAAAATAAAACTGATTATACATTACATAATTGCATACGTCTGATTTTTCAGTACTTACATTATCAATTAGATGAAGGTCTAATTATAGAGTGATTTTATTGAAGAATAGACAAAGTCGAGTTACACTGTCACCCAAATAATCCCCCTAACATTGAGTACTTGTCTATGAAATATCAACAACTTGAAAACTTGGAAGCTGGTTGGAAATGGATGTATTTATTTAATAAACATCGTATGGGGGAATCTATTACTTGTTATATCGATTCAAGTGAAGAACAACAGATGGTTAATGTCTTTTTAAAATTAGAACATGAACCGGTTCATGTTCTGGAATGGATTCAAAAACACATGAATCCGGATTTACAAAATAAGTTAAAACAAGCGATTAGAGCAAAAAGAAAGCGTCACTTTAACGCTGAACAAGAACATACACGTAAGAAGTCTATAGATTTAGATTATAGAGTATGGGAAAAGTTGTCTCTTAGAGCTCAAGACCTTGATTCAACACTCTCTGATACTATTGAGTATTTGCTAAGTGAGGCTTCTAGAACAGAAAAAGCAAGCCAAACAGTGTCATCATTAAAAGCGGATTTACATGAATTATTAAAATAAGATGTAAATCCACAATAGCTCTAAGGCACTATAACTTAATCATTTATATCAATCAAAAAGCTCGATCACGAGCTGGTTATTTTTTATAACCAAATTAGGCTCTGCTGATTTGATAAGTGATTCTTTAAGTTTATTAGCATTAAGCTTATAGGCTGGTTGATTTGATAATCCATAGCCAATAATTGAAATCGCCGGTTTTAAGAGTGAACTTAACTCCGGAGATAATTGATTAGTTTTATCCTCAAACTTTTCCAATCGTAATGATTTTAAATAAATCTCACCTGATTCTTTACGGTATTCAGGAATCGCACTGAACTCTAAAACCAAGTCGAGAGTTTGGTTTGGTTCGCTCATCATTTGAATGTCAGCCGTCGTATTTGCATAAACACTGATTCGATCCTTATCAATACGTCCAATCTTAACATCGACATTATCAACATTCACTTGTGCGTATAATAAGCCTGGAATACCTACAGACTTATCGACATTAATTTCATCAGTTAGATAATCTGTCATTTCTTGTTCTGTAATCGAATAACTAGTGCAGCCAGATAAAGAGAGCACAAACAAGAAAGAAAATAATAACTTTAAATTTTTCATAGGGATAAATGCCTTAATAGATTTCATATATAATCGTGACAATGTAACAGTTAACTGGATGCGCGTAGTGTAACTTAAGACCATCGAATTCTATAGCCGATAAGGTTATAAACTAATAATAGATGCTAATTTAAGAATACATAATGAAATAGGCATTTATTTTAATCACAATAACAGTGCGTATTATATATCTTATGTTAAATATGGTTTGGGGTTAATGTAATGGATCATCATCTACCTGTTTTCTCTACCCTATACCATCCCAATGTTCATAACGAAGCTATTTAACGATAATCGTATTTACCATAAAATAGCTAATCATCATTAAATAATACTTCGTATTTATCTAGTGATGATTAGCCAAGCTTTAATGAATCTAAGATCAATTTTAATTCTTGTGCTCGTACTGGTTTCGAAATGAAATCATTCATACCAGCATCTATACATGTTTTCTTTTCTTCATTCATAGCATGTGCTGTTAATGCTAAGATTGGTAAATTATAACCTTTCGCTCTAATTTCTTTTGTCGCACTGATGCCATCTTTTATTGGCATAGATACATCCATTAAAATTAGGTCGAAATTCTGATGTTTGTTTTCTATCGCTTCAACTGCCATGCATCCATTATCGACTAACGTTATCTGATGTCCTTGACCTTCAAGAAGTAATTGAATGACCGCTTGATTTGCTTTGCTGTCTTCAGCAATAAGAATATTGAGTGTTCGAGTTGATTTATCAGTCACGTCATTATTATTTAAAGTAATACGTTTTGGACATTCTTTCGTTTCTTTAAATGGTAATGTTACGGTAAAAGTACTGCCTTCATTAATGACACTTTTAACCGAAATAACACCATTCATTAGTTCAGTAAGTCGTTTTATTATAGATAAACCAAGTCCAGAACCACCGAATTGACGAGTAATTGAGCTGTCTGCTTGTACGAATGGCTGGAACAAGTTATTTAATACATCTTTAGATATACCAATTCCTGTATCCGTGATGGCTATCTTGGTTGAATTATACTCTGTTTGTGTAATATTTATCCATATAGATCCTTTTTTGGTGAATTTAACAGCGTTACCAACTAAGTTAAATATGATCTGCATGATTCTTGCTGCATCTGCTATTACGTAGTTAGGCACACTATGTGACACCGTAACAGTTAAATTTATTCCTTTATCTTTACTCTTTTCCTTGAAGTAATTCGTTGAATTAATAATAGTTTCTAATAAATCTATTGGTTGTTCATCTAAAACAAAAGTCCCAGCTTCTATCCTAGATATATCAAGAACGTCACTAATAATAGCCAGCAGAAGTTGTGCTGAAACCTCCATCTGATCAAGCCATTCGTATTGTTCTTTCGATAAAAGACTTTCGTTAAACACATCAACCATACCAAGGATTGCATTCAATGGTGTTCTTATTTCATGGCTCATCATAGCTAAAAATTGAGATTTAGCTTTGTTGGCAGTTTCAGCTTCTTGTTTCGCTTTTTGTATTTGTTGAAGCCGTTTTTTTCTTATTGATATATCTTTAGCTGTTCCTCTGTAACCAATAGGTTGTCCAACGTCATCAAAATAAGGAGTACCACTAATGCTCATGCAAACCTGTTGTTTAAATATAGATGGCCACCATTCGAGTTCATCAAATGACTTAATCATTGATTTTGAAGATAAAATTTGAGATGTTGTTGGGTTATCATTGATTAGAGTTAATAAATTACGATCTGTGATAACAATGGTTTTAATGGTAGAGTCTGAAATATAAGTAAAATTAAAATCTAAATCAGTCTCCCAGAACCAATCCCCCGCAGATTCTGCAAAATCCTTAAAACGATCATTACTTAAATGCAATTCTTTGGTTTTAATATTAACTAATGAATGCAATCTGTCTTTGTAATCAATATCTATAATCGCACGCTCAACTAAAGGAATAAATCGCTGCATTTTTTCTTTAGTCGAAGATGAATACATACCAAACGTAGAACTCATTAGCATAATAATGGCATAACCAGAATGGGATTTAATACCAGTTAAAGATATAGATTCAAAATCAGATTGGATATGTTTTGGGATAAATGAAAAGTGTGGATTATCACAAGGACTAAAAAGGACGATACTTTCATTATGACAAGCACGATAAAATAAATCGTTATATGCCCATGCTAATAAATTAAAGCGCTCATTAGTCGAGGCTAAAACTGTAAATTGTTCAATTTCAGAAGAAGAAGATAAAACGATGGCGTTGTCGAAGGGAACAAATTTTTTAACGACATCAAGTAATTCATTAAAAATATCCTGTTTGGTTTGAGCATCAGAGATAGCAGATAACCCACTTAAAATAGCTTCATTTTCTTTGTATAAATGCGCCTCTCTTTCTTTACTCCGTTTTAATTCTAATAATGCTTCCTGAAGCTGTTCTTTTTCCGTGTAGTCCTTCACTTTATTTATGCACCTAATAATGGAATAAAACAGCTGAAACCATCAAATTACCGTGGGCATTTTCACCACCAGTAAATCGACCTTGTTCGCCAAAAGTAAATGGACAAATATAAGAGGTATTGTGCATAGCATCATTTAGTGACTGGCAAACATCTGACATGTACATATTAATATGCATCATTGAGCCAGCGCAAAAAATATTTATCCCTCCAACAGGTTCAAATTTATCGTTTTTCATGCAGATGGCGGAATCGATCACTCTTTTAGGTCGAGAAATAATTTGCTCTGTATCACCTATCATTAGGAATAATTCTTCCCCTTCATTTATTTTAGCGAAGCACTCCATCCCTCCATCATGAGTAAATTTCACGGGATGAGCTAATTTAAAATAAGGTACAGAATACATCGTTCCTGCTACTCTTCCCAACGGGTATTGGGTCACTCGTTCTAACAGATTCTTAGTATCCCCAATTTGCATTGGTATTTCTGTCCATTCTTTATAAACATCAATAACCGGTTTATTATCAATTTCATATATTGTTCGGCCATTGGTTTTTGTCGCGATTCCTGATATCCCAGAGTTGGCATAACCCGAATGAAATGAATAAGAAACTTTACACGTTGGGTAAAATACAGAAATTGAAATACCTTGGTTTGTTGCACCCTGCTGAGTAAAAATAGACCAATTTCCCTTTGCATAATCATCCGCAGCAGAACCGCCAATTAATGGTACTGGTGTACCAAAAAATGCATCAATTGTTTCAATTATTTTTTCTTCATACCCTGGTGTTGCATGTAATAATATTAATGATGGCAACTCACCATATCTCGTGCTATCAGCAATTGCTTGATTTAAAACCTGCTTAGTTAACTGACTAATATCATGTGATTCACTTGGCAATTCCAGAATTCCAGTACCATAACTTCCTTTTACATCAGTTAATACCCATAATCCAAGAGATGAATGAGAAGAGAAACCATCATCCGTCATTACTCCTTTACATGAAGTACACCCATGTATTTTACTGTTAGGGAATTGCTCTTTTAAATAATCAAGAATCTTCTTACTATTATAATTCTCTGTGAAATAACAAAGAATGATACTTGGTGGTATGATCGATATATTGAGTTGACTAACGCACTCTTTTATTGCTTCTGTTGAGTCATTTAATTGAGAAACACTGGTAATTATCTGCATAAATTGTCCAATTTTCATTACTTAATTATGCCATTCAAAGATAATTACCTGTGAATGCCTATTAAATAGGCATTTAAATTATAACCTATTGATATATTTTATCTTTCTGAAATAAATATCACACTTATGACTTGTTCGCCATTTGAGAAATTTACTTGCCATGTCATTTTATTGTGTGTGCATTGAGGCACAAAAGTTGAGTATGACATTTGCTGCTCAAGCTTGGTTGGTATTGTAAACTTTAGAGATCCCATTTGCATACCTACACTCGTCGCTTCTGCGATCCAGTTTGAATCTAAACCATCCGTTAACAATCTCAGCGCAGCATGTTGCATAATTGGTCTTTTTTCGACATCAATACTAACCTGTTTTCCGTCCACATTAAATGAACAAGCTTGCTTTGATATATCGCATAAAGCGGTTGTTTTTATAGTTGATTTAATCGGATTGTTTTCTTCATAGGTAATTGTTCTCCATGTAAATGCTGAAATTAACACAACTAATAAGAATATAAGTTGAAATAAACGTGGGCCTGTTAACTTTTCTATCGCCATTAGTATAAAAACCTGTGTTATCTAGTTCAAAAAAAAAGAAAAAATGTTGCTTAACCGTAAACTTACTACGGGCATCAACTATGATTCATTTTTGAAGTGAAGTATCATTGACCCCGAAAACACTATTTTTGCATTAAAAAAGAATATTTCAAAATAAAAGGGTCACAAATCCAATTATTAAGAAGTTGAATTTTGGATGGTGTTGCGAACTTTGTTCGCGTTAAGGAAAGTAAAGTGTAGTTATAATAAAAAAGTGGAAGCATGCAATTATGAGCCAATTACAGCAGCATGAACAAAACTACAACTATACCGTTGTTCGTCAATTCACCTTAGTTACCATTCTATGGGGTATTGTTGGCATGGGTGTAGGTGTATTAATTGCCGCTCAATTAGTCTGGCCGCAACTGAATTTTGACACACCATGGCTTACGTATAGCCGTTTGCGTCCTCTGCATACTAATGCAGTGATTTTCGCATTCGGTACAAGTGCCCTATTTGCAACATCTTATTATGTTGTTCAGCGTACTTGTCAAACACGTTTGTTTGGTGGTCCATTAGTTGCGTTCACCTTCTGGGGATGGCAAGCAATTATCTTAGCAGCAGCAATTTCGTTGCCTCTAGGAATGACATCAGGAAAAGAATATGCAGAATTAGAGTGGCCGATCGATATCGCTATCACTCTAGTTTGGGTGGCTTATGCCATTGTATTCTTTGGAACTCTGTTTAAACGTAATACTTCTCATATTTACGTTGCAAACTGGTTCTTTGGGGCCTTCATTTTAACCGTTGCCGTTCTTCATATTGTGAATAGCCTTGCTGTTCCAGTATCACTGACTAAATCATATTCGATTTATTCTGGTGCGGTAGATGCGATGGTTCAATGGTGGTATGGCCATAATGCAGTAGGTTTCCTATTGACTGCTGGCTTCCTAGGAATGATGTACTATTTCGTACCAAAACAAGCAGAACGTCCAGTTTATTCTTACCGTTTATCTATTGTTCACTTCTGGGCATTAATATCACTTTATATCTGGGCTGGTCCTCACCACTTACATTATACCGCTCTACCTGACTGGACTCAGTCTTTAGGTATGGTGATGTCATTGGTTCTATTCGCACCGTCTTGGGGCGGAATGATCAATGGTATAATGACGTTATCTGGTGCTTGGCATAAGCTACGTTATGACCCTATCCTTCGATTCTTAGTCGTTTCTTTATCGTTCTATGGTATGTCTACCTTTGAAGGTCCGATGATGGCGATTAAATCAGTTAACGCACTCTCTCATTATACTGACTGGACTATCGGTCATGTTCATTCTGGTGCGTTAGGTTGGGTTGCTATGGTAACGATTGGTTCACTGTACCACTTAATTCCTAAACTATTTGGTCAAGAGCGCATGTACTCTGTATCACTCATCAATGTTCATTTTTGGTTAGCGACAATTGGTACTGTTCTTTATATCGTGGCAATGTGGATTTCAGGTGTTATGCAAGGTCTAATGTGGCGTGCAGTTAATGCTGATGGCACATTAACGTATAGCTTTGTTGAATCATTAGAAGCCTCTTACCCATTCTATTTCGTTCGTTTTGTTGGTGGTTTAATCTTCCTTTCAGGTATGTTCCTACTTGCATATAATGCATATAAGACCATTTCTTCACCGAAGAATAGCCTAAAAGCAATTCCTCAACCGGCACAATAAGGAGACCAGATTATGAGTTCTAATCGTCATGAAATCATAGAAAAAAATGTTGGCCTTCTAGCCGTTTTGGTTGTTGTTGCTATCAGTTTTGGTGCATTAGTTGAAATCACCCCACTGATTTTCCAAAAGCAAACCACTGAGCCTGTTGATAACTTACGTGTATACACGCCACTAGAAATGGAAGGTCGTGATATTTATATTCGTGAAGGTTGTAACGTATGTCACAGCCAGATGATCCGACCATTCCGTGCAGAAACGGAACGTTACGGTCATTATTCTGTTGCGGGTGAAAGCGTTTGGGAGCATCCATTCTTATGGGGTTCAAAACGTACAGGCCCCGATCTAGCTCGTGTCGGTGAGCGTTATTCTGATGAATGGCATCGAGTTCATTTAATGAACCCTCGTGATGTAGTTCCAGAATCAAACATGCCGGGCTTCCCTTGGTTAGCCGAAAACGTGCTTGATGGTGAATTAACATCGAAGAAAATTGCTATTTTCCGTAATAATTTTGGTGTGCCATACACTGAAGAAGATGTAAAAAATGCATCTGACGCAGTCAAAGGCAAGACAGAGATGGATGCGCTTATTGCTTATCTTCAATCTCTTGGTCACGCAATGAAGTAAGGAGGTCCACATGGACGCTGGAACTATTCATGCAATTTGGACTGTCATTCTGTTTTTCAGCATGATGGGTATTATTTTCTGGGCATACAGTAAACGTCAAACGACTCGCTTTGAAGAAGCGGCAAATTTGGTTTTTGCTGATGAGCAAGAAGATACTTCAAGCCAAAATAAGACAGGAGTTGATAAAGAATGAGTACTTTTTGGAGCCTCTGGATAAGTGTAATTACCATTGGTACGTTAATTGGTTGTGGTTTACTTCTTCGTTTCTGTTTGAAAAATACAACAGGAATTAAAGAAGGTGACGACATGGGTCACGAATACGATGGTATCCGTGAGCTAAACAACCCGTTACCAAAATGGTGGGCTTACATGTTTTGGGCCACCATCGCTTTTGCAGTGGTCTATTTAATTCTTTACCCAGGATTAGGTAATTTTAAAGGCGTATTAGGCTGGACAAGCTCAGACCAAACGGTTCGTAATGTTGAAGAGTCAAGAGTATCTATTGCTCGAGCTCATAAAGACAAAACGCTGGATCAATTTGCTCGTGAACTTGATGAAGCCAATACTAATTTTGGTGAAACATTCTCAAAACTTGCCTATAAGCCAGGAACTTCAGAGTTCCGAGCAATAGAAGAAATTGCTCATGATGATGAAGCCAGAAAAGTAGGTCAACGTTTGTTCCTACAGAACTGTTCTCAATGTCATGGTTCAGATGCAAGAGGCATGAGTGGTTTCCCTAACTTAACCGATACTGCATGGTTATATGGTGGAGAACCACAAGCAATCAAAACGACGATTATGAATGGTCGTGTTGGTAACATGCCTGCTTGGGGTGATGCTTTAGGTAAAGATGGTGTTAAAGAAGTAGTCAGCTACACACTTAGCCTATCTGGTCGTAAAGTGAATGTAAAAGAAGCGGCTGCAGGTAAACAACGATTTATCGTTTGTGCTGCATGTCATGGTACAGATGGTAAAGGTAACCCTGCTTTGGGTGCTCCAGATCTAACTGACCATGATTGGCTGTTTGGTGACTCACGCGCTGCTGTAACAGAAACAGTAACAAATGGTCGTCAAGGCGTAATGCCAGCATGGAAAGATGTATTAGGTGAAGAGAAAGTACAACTTCTTGCCGCATACGTCTGGAGCCTAAGCAACAATAAATAAAAAGACAGCCCCTGAATGTATATATTCAGGGGCTTTTTATTTTTTAATACACGCTTTAATAGGAATCATTATATGACTCAACCTCAACCTTGGTATAAGCAGTTTTGGCCTTGGTTTCTCATCATTCTTCCAGGCACCGTTGTCGTTGCTTGTATCACTACTTTCGTCCTTTTTGTTCACAATGATGTCGATTTAGTTGCTGAAGATTATTATAAAAAAGGCAAAGCAATTAACGTTGATCTTTCTAAGATAAAAGTCGCTCAAAACCTCTCGATTTTCGCAAAAGTACGCGATCTTGGTGATACAATTGAAATTCAATTAGATAAAGGAAAATTGGAACATAACCCTGCTATTAAAGCTATTTTTACTCATAGAACATTACCAGATCGAGATTTCTCAAAAATACTCACATCTGATGCAAAAAGCATTTATCGCATTCAATTAGATGAACCATTAACGGGTCCATGGTTTATTGAACTATTACCACATGATAGTTCGTGGATGATCCAAGGTCGCATCAATTTCCCTACCGTAGACTTTTTTCCTTTAGGTAAATAAAACCATATGTCAAAGGATTGTTACCATTGCAATGAGCCTGTCCCTACAGGCTCTTCTTTTCAAGTTGATATATTAGGTCAAAAGCGAGATATGTGTTGCCCAGGCTGTGAATCAGTAGCGCAAACAATCATCGATAATGGCCTATCTTCTTATTATCAATATCGTACTGCACCGGCAGATAAAGCCAATTTAGTCCCAGATCAATTAAAAGCACTTGAGCATTATGATCACAAAGAAATTCAAAAAGAATTCGTAAGAACAACTGAAAACAACAAAGAAGTGACACTGTCACTTGATGGCGTGTCTTGCGCCGCTTGTGCTTGGTTGATTGAAAAACAATTAGCGAAAGCAAAAGGAATTCATCAAATAACCGTTAATACGTCAACTCATCGAGCATTATTAAGTTGGGATCCGAAAGAAACAGAATTAAGCACACTATTAACGTTAATCCACCAATTGGGTTATAAAGCGGCGCCATTTGAAGCCGATAAACAAGAAGAAGAATACCATCGCTCAATGAAACAATACCTGTATCGTTTAGGTATTGCAGGATTAGCTACCATGCAGGTGATGATGCTCGCTGTCGCGCTGTATCTCGAGGTTTTTGGGGACTTAGACCCTGAATTTAGAAACTATTTACGATACGTTAGTTTAGTTTTTGCAACACCAGTTATGCTTTATTCTGCATTGCCTTTCTATATGAATGCATGGCGTAGCCTTAAAGCCCGAACACTTGGGATGGACGTTCCGGTTTCTATTGCGATGTTATTTGCCTACTTTGCCAGTGTTGTCGCGACGGTAACAGAAAAAGGTGAAGTATTTTTTGAATCTGTCGCTATGTTTACTTTTTTCTTGTTGCTTGGTCGATTTCTTGAAATGCGGGCACGACGCAAAGCAGCTGCAATTACAGGGAATCTATTAAAATTAGTCCCAGTCATGGCAACCCTACAATCAGGAAAAAGAGTTCCTGCCAGAACATTAGATATTGATGATATTGTTATTGTTCCTCCAGGTGAGCATTTACCCGCTGATGGCGTAGTAATCTCAGGATGTAGTGCAATTGATGAATCAATGTTTACTGGTGAATCCATGCCTGTAGCTAAGAATGAATCAGACCCTGTTTTTTCTGGCACGATCAATGGTGATGGCAATTTAACGGTTCGAGTAACCAAAACCAAAGCAGATTCATTAATTTCTACCATCGTAAAATTACAAGATGAAGCTCAAATGTCGAAGCCAAAAGTCGCAGAAATTGCAGATTTAATCGCTAGATATTTTGTTGCGGGTATTCTGATTATTTCTGCATTTACTTGGTTCTATTGGCATGAAACAAAACCTGATGATGCATTTTGGATCATGTTGTCAGTTTTAGTCGCAACCTGTCCGTGTGCACTTTCTTTAGCAACACCAACAGCAATCACTTGTTCTACTTCTCGTCTTGCGCAGCTTGGATTAATGTTACGTCGAGGGCACGTATTAGAAACCCTCTGTAAAGTAAATCGCTTAGTGATTGATAAGACAGGGACCTTGACCGAAGGGAACGTTCAATTAACTCATATACATTGCTTTACCGACGTCACAGAAAAAGAAAGTAAAACGTTAGCCGCAGAGCTTGAGTCTTTTGCAAATCACCCTATTGCTCGTGCTTTCTCTGAATTTAGAGATCCAAATAAAAGTCATTTCGACCGCGTAGAAAATATCATAGGCTCTGGTCTTATTGGTTATTCAGGCAGTGATGAATGGAAGATCGGTCATCACCAATTTACTTGTCCAAAAGCCACATTAGAAAATAAGCAAAATTACCAAGTATGGTTATCTAAAAATAATTGCCCTATTGCGGCTTTTTCTTTAAATGATCCGATTCGAAAAGAAAGTTATGAATTCATTCAATCTCTTCATACTTTAAACATTAAAATTACCATGTTAACAGGTGATAATAGCTCGGCTGTTGCGAAAGTGGCTAAAGAATTAAATATTGATACCGTTATCTCTGGTGTATCACCAAAAGGGAAATTAGATTATCTAACCTCACTACCAAAAAATGAAGTCTCTCTAATGGTTGGCGATGGTATAAATGATGCCCCTACACTCGCAGGTGCCCACCTTTCCATTGCTATGGGTTCAGGCACTGATGTCGCAAAAGCATCCGCCGATATGATATTGATCGGTGATAACCTCACTCGCTTAATCGAAGCACGAACATTAGCGATTAAAACACGTAAGATTATTCGCGAAAACTTAGCATGGGCATTAGGTTATAATGCCATAATTTTGCCATTAGCCGTTATGGGCCTTGTTGCACCTTATATTGCCGTTGTCGGTATGTCAGCAAGCTCTATTATCGTTGTTTCCAACTCTTTAAGGTTATTGAAAAATGGCTAGTTTGTATTTATTAATTCCTATCGCAATACTGCTTGTCTGTGTTGCTGTTGCTATATTCATTTGGGCGGTAAAAAGTGATCAATTTGAAGATCTTGACCGTCAAGGATCTCAAATCCTCTTTGATGAAGATATTCAAATAAAGAAAGATGACCATGAACAGTGATTTTATTGGTGCGTTTATTATTGGTTTAATGGGCGCAGGACACTGCATTGGTATGTGCGGAGGAATATCGGCTGTAATATCAATGGGTTCAGATGGTAATAAATACCCTAGATGGTGCTTTATCTTATTATATAACCTTGGAAGAATAAGTTCTTATGGTATTTTCGGGTTTATTGTTGGCGGGATATTTGTATCTATTGCACAAACAAGCTCAAGTTATAGTGCGCTAGTTTACTTACGGGTGTTTGCTGGCATAATGATGTGTCTGTTAGCGCTATACATCGCTAATTGGTGGAAAGGCATTGTTTACATTGAAGTAATAGGGAAACAATTATGGCAATTTATCTCCCCTTTAACAAAACCATTATTACCTTTAAAATCCCCTTTCCATGCTATTCCATTTGGATTTTTATGGGGGTGGTTACCTTGTGGATTAGTCTATTCAACACTCACTTGGGCCGCGGTTTCAGGAAGTGCTCTCAATGGCGCATTGGTTATGATGGCATTTGGTTTAGGTACCTTACCTGCCATGTTTCTTGTTGGTATTGGTGCTCAAACCCTAAAAACATGGCTAAATCATAAACTAACCCGAAACGTAGGGGGTTTATTGCTTTTAGCTTATGGACTTCAAACGATATATGTTGCGCTAGATCAACTCCGCTAATTATATTTTTTTTGCATTGTTTTGTATTTATGCTACCACTTTAGGACTGGTTGATGCTAAAATTGACTTATATCAATTATAAGAGCATTGAATGAGATGATGTCAGATAACTCAGCAAACAAACGAATTCAATCAGGTGGGTGTGCTATTCACTGTCAAGATTGCAGTATCAGTCAATTATGTATACCGTTCACATTAAATGAATCGGAATTAGATCAGCTAGATGAAATCATCGAGCGCAAAAAGCCGATTCAAAAAGGCCAAGAACTGTTTAAAGCGGGTGATGAACTAAAATCACTGTATGCAATTCGTTCAGGTACAATCAAGAGCTACACCATTACTGAACAAGGTGATGAGCAAATTACCGCTTTTCATTTAGCGGGTGATTTGGTTGGTTTTGATGCGATTACTGATGCAGAACACCCAAGCTTTGCTCAAGCGCTTGAAACATCAATGGTATGTGAAATACCTTATGAAATTTTAGATGACCTTTCAGGTAAAATGCCTAAGCTCCGTCAACAAATTATGCGTTTAATGAGTAATGAAATTAAAGGTGACCAAGAAATGATCCTTCTGCTTTCTAAAAAGAACGCAGAAGAGCGCTTAGCGGCTTTCTTGTTTAACTTATCGACTCGTTTCCACCAACGTGGTTTTTCACCTCGCGAATTCCGTCTTACTATGACTCGTGGTGATATTGGTAACTACCTTGGTCTAACCGTAGAAACAATCAGTCGCCTACTTGGCCGCTTTCAAAAAACAGAAATGTTAACGGTAAAAGGCAAGTATATAACCATCAATGATCATGATGCATTAGCCGAACTTGCAGGTTCAGTTAAAGCAATAAAATAGCCTCTGTTATTTTGAAACACATCTCATAGTGAGGCACTTCTCTTTGAAGTACCTCACTTTTTTATATCTAATTCCCCCCAATACTCTCCCTACCTGCTAAAATTAAATTAACAATTCTATTTATGAATTTGGTTTTTACCAAGGAGGTTATTATGAACCGCTATCGTAAAATACTCGTTGCAGCGATCATTGATCAAGAGAAACAACCCGCTCTTGAACGCGCATTAGATTTAGCAAATAGAAGTACGAAATCGACAGATATTACCCTTTTTTGTACTATCTATGATTTCTCTTATGAAATGACATCCATGCTCTCTCCAGAAGAGCGCACGGCCATGCGTAATGGTGTCGTATCTCAAAAAGTGACGTTTCTTAACTCTCTAGTGTCGTCATACACACTCGCAGAGCATATAACAATAAAAGTAAAAGTCCTTTGGCATAATCGGCCCTATGAAGCCATCATTAATGAAATATTTGACGACAAATACGATATATTAATAAAAGCGACCAGAGAACACGCTAAGTTAGAGACCGTTTTCTTTACTCCGACTGATTGGCATTTATTGCGAAAATCGCCAATTCCAGTTCTACTAGTTAAAGAGCGCTCATGGCCTGAAAATGGCAATATTCTAGCGTCAGTACATGTCGGTTCTGAAAATCCAACACATATAAAACTTAATGATAAAATGGTTGAAGAAGCACAATATTTCGCTGAAGTCTTAAATGCTACGCCTCATTTAGTTAACGCCTATCCATCAACACCACCATCAATTCATGTTGAATTACCTGAATTTGATAGTGTTCATTACAAAGATGCGATACGTGGTTATCACCTAACTGAAATGAAAGCACTAAGACAAAAATACGGCATCCCAGAAGAGCAAACCCATGTTTATGAAGGGCCAACTGAAGATGTCATATCCGAAGTCGAAGATGAGCTGCATGCTGAACTTGTTATTTTAGGAACCACAGGGCGAACAGGTTTGTCCGCTATTTTTATTGGTAACACCGCAGAGAACACACTTGCGTTACTAAATAGTGATATTTTGGCACTGAAACCAGAAGGTTATATTAGCCCTCTTGACCCAAATAACTAACCTTAAAAATAAGCATAACTAGGGCGATATATATCGCCCTTTTCTTTATTTTATACGCAGTAAACCAATAAACTAATTCCCTCCAAACCTCGCTTATTCGTTTTCTTTGGGTATAATACCCGCCTTATCCGTTCCATGAGTCGATTAGAGTAAGTAATGAGCGAATTAACCAAAGCGCAGCAACAAAATTTCACTAAGCTTCAGAAAAAAATCCGTCGTAATACAGGTAAAGCTATTGCCGATTACAACATGATTGAAGATGGCGACCGTATTATGGTTTGTCTATCTGGTGGTAAAGACAGCTTTACCATGCTTGATATTCTTATCGGCTTAAAGAAAAGTGCGCCAATCTCATTTGATCTAATCGCTGTAAACCTAGACCAAAAACAACCTGGTTTCCCTACTCATATTTTACCTGAGTACTTAGATACATTAGGGGTTGAATACCGAGTTGTTGAAGAAGATACCTACTCAATTGTTCAAGATAAATTGATTGAAGGTAAAACGACTTGTTCTTTATGCTCACGCTTACGTCGTGGTATTTTGTATCGTACAGCAAAAGAACTGGGGGCAACGAAAATTGCACTTGGTCACCACCGTGATGACATATTAGAAACGATGTTCTTAAACATGTTCTACGGCGGAAAACTGAAAGGCATGCCGCCAAAACTAGTGTCAGATAATGGCGAACACGTCGTGATTCGCCCACTGGCTTATTGTCGTGAAAAAGACATCATTAAATATGCTGATCTAGCTGACTACCCTATTATTCCATGTAATCTTTGTGGCTCTCAACCTAACATGCAACGCCAAAACATTAAGCAAATGCTAAATACATGGGATACACAGTTCCCAGGACGTATTGAATCAATGTTTACAGCAATGCAAAACGTTGTACCAAGTCACCTTGCTGATTTTAATACTTTTGACTTTAAGAGTATTAATCGAGATTCAGGCGTGATCAATGGTGGTGACATTGGTTTTGATAAAGAAGAAATGCCAGTACAGCCCGTTGATATTGATGATGCAGTTACAGAGTTCGACCCATCATTAAAATTAGATGTTGTGAACGTACAATAACGTTAAACCTTTGATACAAAAATAAAAAAATGGCGCTACTTTTAAATAAGTAGCGCCATTTTTATTTAAATAAACTACTTAACAAGCCAAGGAATCACTTTCAGAGGCACCGCAGGCAAACTGAACGTAACATCATCAGAAAAAGCACTTAACTCTATTGTTGCTTTCCCATCTTTAGTCGCAATAGATGTTCCGTCCGACGCCTTAATTGGTAACGTTACTTTGTCATTAAAAACAAAACTAACACCTTCAACCTTTGGCATAAAGTATTTAGAAAACATGCCACCAATATCAGAAAGCATCGCATCCATTTGAATGGTTAATAAAGACAATTCTTTTGAGCTCACCTTTTTTTCAAACGTTTTGTTTGCTAATACTTCCATTGAAATATCGCATTGCTTCCCTTCTTCAGTTTGAATATAAACCAAAGGATTCGCCGATTTAAGATTGGTGTCGAGCGGAAGAGGTAATTCTTGATTTACAGGAATAGTGAATTCTTCATAATGCTCTTCTTTTGCCATCCATGCTTTTGTGATCTGGCATGCTTTACCTGTTTGAGAATCATTAAAGAATAAAGCCATACGTACATCTTCGTGGCCTTCTTTTTGATTCACTTTCAACTGATAATACAATTTACTGTAAGTAAATCGATATTGTTCAGCCTGAGCTGGCAGAGTAAAACACAACAGCGACAATAACGTCGTTGTCACACCAATCCATTTTTTCATTTTATCTCCAATATTGACTATTATGGCGAATCATCGTTTGGATTTCTTCGACATACGCTTCACCGCGCTCAGAATAACGAATTAATCCTTTTGCTAATACTGTCGCTTGTTGCTCATCAGTGAGCGGTTCGGTTGACTTATGCAATTCAAGACGAATAACACGTAATTCTTTATACGCGTTATTGCGATTTACATTCATAAAATAAGCATGTACTGCAGCCTGAGATGAATCGAATTTAGCGACTTCATGTGCAGCACCTTCATTACGTTGATTCGGTACTAAGCCACAGCCTTTACTGTAACACCATTGACCAAAGTAATTGCTTGCTTCACGAGCAAAACGGGAGGTTCCCCATGCTGATTCATTAGCACCTTGGCTTAATACTAACGGCGCAGGGATCAAATCAACCTTAACCAATAGAGAAGAAAGCCATTCAGAAGTAATTCCTTCATCAGAAAGAGCACTTTTATAAGATTCAGCCAACTCTCCAACTCTCGTCGTTTCCGCCGACGTTAACGATTCTGATTTAGCGACTTTATCCGAAATTCGCTCTAAAAATACACGCTCTTCAGCAACACGTATATTTTCATTCATTACCGCGGGATACATAAAATTAAAGAAGGCTGCTTTTTTTTCTTTCACATCCTTGAATCCCTTAAAATCAGGCACATCTTCTTTGGGTGTACAGGCAACAACCGTTAATAGTGTAATCGCCGAAATTAGAATTTTTTTAATCATTAGAAACTCACGCGTTAAAAATATTATTTTGAACTTGATGATCTGGGCCGTTGCCCTCATCGTCTTTTTTAACCATCACTTTTAACGTAATACCAAACATATTACGATAAAGAATGCCTTTAATATTGAAGATAAACGGCATCACAACAATTAAACCAACACCATACAACGCAATACCAAAAACAAGAGCCAGCATAATAACAACATGAATAAGCAGCATTGAGCCGAGTTTCTTATTTGTTGCTCTAAAAGAAAGCAGCAACGCTTTTAGTGGCATCACTTTCTTTTCACAGACAAGTAAAATAGCAAAGCCAAATGCCATCGATAGGTACAAAGCCACTAACGGAAGGTAAAGATTAACCATTCCTTGGAATACTTCAGATAAAATAGTGACAAGTGCAACCATTCCAGCAGAAGCAATACCTTTAAATATATATTGCGTAGGACACTTTATTCCCGCGGCATGACTCATCCCCATCAAACTGGCGCCAGCGGTTAATGGAGAAACAATAACTTGAGCACTTAAACCTGCAACAAAAGCGGCATAAGATATTTTAGATGTTAATTCGACTTCTCCTAAAATAGCCTTAAACAAAACAGCAGGATCACCTAACTGAATTTGCAAAGCTAAAAAGAAAATTGCCATGTAAGAAAACGTCAGCAAAAGAATTGCTGGAGAAAAAGTAAAAAAATGTTTAATCGTATTTTTCCAAGCTTCTTGGATAACACTAACAGGGCTTAATTCAACTTCGCCTGATAAGGCTTTTTCGATGCTACCACCAAGGACAAACGTTTTTTCTTTCGGTTGTTCATTCATTTTTGCACACCACAATAAAACATGGCGCGATTATACGGCTTTCACCATCTGAGTGCAGTAGTCATAAAAAAGAAATTAACGATTTATTTGATAATAGCGGAATATCATCAAAAACAATTGTAACAAAACCAACCAAGTTGCTGATCTTTGTCTATAATAAAGCACGAAATATATACAGAATAGTTATGATAATCAGAGTCTTTTAAAAAAATATGACTAATGAAATAAAAAACACTTTGCATATCGTTACTTGGGGTCTATTATGCGCCCGAAATCACATCATACATTCACCACACTAAGAGCGGTATCACTACCCAAGGCGGAGATAAAAAGACATTGAACGTTACACTACAATCCGAAAAAAATGCGGTTATTAAATTAACGGGCATTTCAAAAAGCTTTGATGGAAAAGAAGTTATATCTAAATTTGATTTAGACGTAAATCACGGTGAATTTTTAACGATTCTAGGCCCATCAGGTTGTGGTAAAACCACAGTGTTACGCATGATTGCAGGTTTTGAAACCGCAGATGCAGGAACAATTTTACTGGATTCGAAAGATGTAACGTCTATCCCCGCAGAACAGAGGCATGTGAATACTGTATTCCAAAGCTACGCCCTATTCCCACACATGACGGTATTTGACAACGTTGCGTTTGGTTTACGTATGCAAAATGTGCCAAACAAAGACATCGAATCACGCGTAATGGAAGCATTACAAATGGTGCGTCTAGCACAAATGGCAAATCGTAAACCGCACCAGTTATCAGGTGGTCAACAACAACGTATCGCGATTGCACGTGCTGTTGTAAATAAGCCAAAAGTTCTATTGTTAGATGAATCTTTATCTGCCCTTGATTACAAATTGCGTAAGCAAATGCAGATTGAGCTAAAACAACTACAACGTCAGTTGGGTATTACTTTTATTTTTGTAACTCACGATCAAGAAGAAGCCCTTTCTATGTCAGATCGCATCATTGTTATGCGTGACGGTGTTATCGAACAGGACGGTACTCCTCGTGAAATTTACGAAGAACCTAAGAACTTATTCGTTGCTCGCTTCATCGGTGAAATCAATGTGTTCGCCGCTACGGTGCTAGAACGCCTAGATGACAAGCGAATCAGAGCCGAAATCGAAGACACGTCAGCAGTCGTTTATTGTGATCTGGATGTCAACCCAGGCGATAAAGTAAAAGTGCTACTGCGCCCTGAAGATTTGCGACTGGAAGAAATTAAAGAATCAGACACCAAAGGCATCACCGGTTACGTTCGTGAACGTACTTACAAAGGGATGACATTGGACTCTGTTCTTGAATTAGATTCAGGCATGCGTGTCATGATCAGTGAATTCTTTAATGAAGATGATCCAGATGTTGATCACTCTTTAGGTCAAAAAGTAGCAATTACTTGGGTTGAAAGTTGGGAAGTGGTGCTCGCAGATGAACAAGAAGTTTAATCTCCAAAATATCATCATCACCGTTATTGTAACGTGGTTACTGTTGTTCGTGTTCATTCCTAATGTAATGATCATAGGCACAAGTTTCCTTACTCGTGATGAAGCAAATTTAATCGAAATGACGTTTACACTAGATAACTACCTTCGTCTTTTTGATCCTTTGTACGCAAAAGTACTGTGGCATTCATTTTATATGGCCATTGTTGCAACACTACTGTGTTTAGTTGTGGGTTACCCATTTGCTTACATTGTTGCAAAAATGCCAGAAAAATGGCGTCCATTTATGCTGTTTTTAATCATTGTTCCTTTTTGGACTAACTCACTGATCCGTACTTACGGACTTAAAATTGTGTTAGGAACTCAAGGTATTTTGAACAAAGGGTTACTTGCGATGGATATCATTGATAAACCATTACGCATTATGTATTCAGAAACAGCGGTAATGATAGGTTTAGTCTATATCCTATTACCATTTATGATTTTGCCTTTGTACTCTGCAATTGAAAAGCTAGATAATACCTATTTAGAAGCAGCAAAAGATCTTGGCGCAAATAAGCTGCAAACACTGTTAAAAATAGTTCTGCCATTAACCATGCCAGGGATCATTGGTGGTTGCTTATTAGTTCTACTCCCCGCTCTTGGTATGTTCTACATTTCTGATTTATTAGGCGGCGCGAAAAACCTATTAATCGGTAATGTTATTAAAAGCCAAGTATTAAACGCTCGAGATTGGCCATTTGGTGCAGCGACCAGTATTGCCCTCACCTTGGCAATGGCATTAATGCTGTATGCCTATTATCGAGCTGGCAAGTTATTAAATAAAAAGGCGGATCTAGACTGATGGGACGCGCAATAAAAATCAGCTTTATGAGTTTGGTGTATATATTCCTATACCTACCAATCATCGTTTTGATCGTAAACTCATTTAACGCAAGTAAATTTGGCATGAAATGGGGTGGATTTACCACCAAATGGTATGAAGCGTTAGTCAACAATGACAGCTTAATGCAAGCTGCTTGGCATTCAATTACGATTGCCGTAATTTCAGGCACCGCTGCAACCATTATTGGTAGCTTAACTGCCGTAGCCTTATTTCGTTACCAGTTTAAAGGCAAAAAATTTGTTAACGGTTTACTGTTCATCGTCATGATGTCACCAGATATTGTGATGGCTATTTCACTCTTGGCTATCTTCTTGGTGATTGGATTTGAACTTGGATTTTTTACACTATTAATTTCTCACATTACTTTCTGTCTTCCCTTCGTGGTAGTTACGGTATACAGCCGTTTGAAAGGGTTTGATGTGAAAATGTTAGAAGCGGCACGAGATCTAGGCGCTAGCGAATGGGTTATCTTAAAACAAATTATTTTACCGTTAGCTAAACCTGCAGTGGCTGCTGGCTGGCTATTAAGCTTCACATTGTCACTGGATGACGTGATTATCAGTTCGTTTGTAACAGGACCAACCTATGAGATCTTACCACTGAAAATCTATTCAATGGTAAAAGTAGGTATTTCACCTGAAGTAAATGCCCTAGCAACCGTCATGTTAATCGTATCACTTGCTTTAGTTGTGCTATCACAACTGCTAGCAAGAGAGAAAATAAAGTAACGTTTAATAAATTCAAATACATTGTTTCGTATAAACAATGAAATCTGGAAGACATGCCTTTTGTTCGACATGTCTTCTTTTTTATCACTCTTAATGGAGAGTCAATCAATGAACAAAATGGCTGCGTTTTTTACTGGAACCGCCTGCGCTTTAGCAATGACAATGAATGTTGCACACGCAAAAGAAAATGATGAATTGGTATTCATGAACTGGGGACCATACATCAACAGTAATATTATCGAAGAATTTACTAAAGAGACTGGAATTAAGGTGATCTATTCTACCTACGAGTCTAACGAAACCTTATATGCAAAAATGAAAGCGCATAACAAAGGTTATGATTTAGTGGTTCCATCAACGTACTTTGTCGCAAAGATGCGTGATGAAAAAATGCTTCAACCTATTGATAAATCAAAAATATCAAATTTTGATGGTTTAGATACTAACTATTTAAATAAACCTTTTGACCCTCAAAACGAATACTCAATCCCACACGTAGTCGCCATTACAGGTTTAGCGGTCAATACTGACATGTATGATCCCGCTGACTTTAATAGCTGGGCTGATTTATGGAACCCAGAATTTGAAGGCCAATTAATGTTAATGGATGATACTCGTGAAGTATTCCATATTGCATTACGTAAGTTAGGTTACTCAGGTAACTCTACCAATCCTAAAGAAATTGATGAAGCCTACGCTGAGTTGCAAAAACTAATGCCAAATGTATTAGTCTTTAATTCAGATAACCCAGCCGCTCCCTATTTAGCAGGAGAAGTTGGCCTTGGTATGCTTTGGAATGGTTCTGCCGCCGCAGCACAAGCTGAAGGATTACCAATTAAACTGATCTTCCCTAAAGAAGGCGGTATTGGTTGGGTAGACAATTTTGCAATCCCTGCTGGTGCAAAAAATGTAGAAGCATCTCATAAAATGATAAACTTCTTACTTCGTCCAGACATTGCTGCCAGAATATCCACGGATACTGGTTACCTAACAGCTGTTCAAGTTTCTAATGACAAATTCAAAGATGTTGCCCCTCTATTTCCATCTCAAGCAGATCTAGATCGCGTCGAGTGGCAATCAGCAGTGGGTAACATGACGGTAAAATACGAAGAGTATTTTTTAAAACTGAAAGCCGGACAGTAGCCTAACCCTTTACTGACCAACTCAATAGCAGCGTTTATCGCTGCTATTTTTATTTTTACCATTCAAATATCCTTTCTTTTTTGTAAATACATTTCCATTTCTTATAAAGCCATGATGTTCATCGCAAAAATTGCTATACTGCTTAGCTATTAGTAACACTCCCCATCTTATTAGGAGAAGGAAATGAAAAAGTGGACAACTCTCGTCTCTACAGGACTGTGCGCTGCAGCCTTAATCGCTGGTAATGCACAAGCTGCAGATAAAGAGCTCTATTTTTATAACTGGTCAGAATACATTCCTAACGAAATTTTAGAAGACTTTACAAAAGAAACTGGTATTAAAGTCTATTATTCAACTTATGAGTCTAATGAAAGCATGTACGCTAAATTAAAAACTCAGGGTTCTGGATATGATCTAGTCGTTCCTTCTACTTACTTTGTGTCTAAAATGCGCAAAGAAGGCATGCTACAAAAAATTGATAAAACAAAACTGCCGCATTTTAAAGATTTAGACCCAAATTACTTAAATAAACCATTTGATCCAAACAATAACTATTCTATCCCATACATTTGGGGAGCGACGGGTATTGGCGTCAACGCTGATATGATGAACCCTGCAGATCTTCATTCTTGGAATGATTTCTGGGATGAGAAATGGGAAGGTCAGTTAATGATGATGGATGACTCTCGTGAAGTGTTCCATATCGCATTAACTAAACTTGGTTATTCAGGAAATACAACAAACCCCGATGAAATTAAAGCGGCTTATGAAGAGCTTAAAAAACTAATGCCAAATGTATTAGTCTTTAACTCTGATTTCCCAGCAAATCCATACCTTGCTGGTGAAACAAGCGTAGGTATGCTTTGGAATGGCTCAGCTTATATGGCTCGTGAAGAAGGCGCAAACATTCAGATCGTATGGCCAGATAAAGGCACGATTTTCTGGATGGACAGCTTAGCTATCCCATCAGGAGCTAAAAACATCGACGCGGCACACCAAATGATGGATTTCTTACTTCGTCCAGAGAACGCAGCTAAAATTGCTTTAGAGATTGGTTACCCTACGCCAGTTAAATCAGCATATCCTCTTCTTCCTAAATCGTTTGCAAACGATCCAAACATCTTTCCACCACAAGAAGTGATGGACTCAGGTGAATGGCAAGATGAAGTCGGTAAAGCAAGCGCACTTTACGATGAGTATTTCCAACGCCTAAAAGTTGATATGTAATAGTTCATGTATCATTAAAACAAAAAGCCAATGATTATATTCATTGGCTTTTTTATTTAATAAGAGAAAATAACCGACAAAGTAAACGTTATACTTCTAATAATTCAGAAACAAGTTCAGGCACTAACACCCCCGCTTTCCCATAACGCTTTTCTTCAAACTCATCTTCAACAGCACTTGCTTCAAGATTAATTTCAATGGTATGTGCACCATGTAATGTGGCTTCATGCACAAAGCCAGCAGCAGGGTAAACAGAACCTGATGTACCAATAGAAATAAACAAATCTGCCTGACTTAATAGATCGTGAATTCTTCCCATTTCAAGAGGCATTTCACCAAACCAAACAACATGAGGACGTAACTGTGCAGGGATCTGACAACAATGACACAAATCACCAGTCTGTATATCATCAGTACAAGCAATCACTTGATTCGATTCTTCACAGCGAATCTTATTGAGTTCACCATGCATATGAATCACATTTTTACTTCCACCACGCTCGTGTAAGTCATCAATATTTTGAGTCACAATAGTAACGGTCCCATCGAGTTCTTTTTCTAATTGAGCTAATGCTTTATGTGCCGCATTTGGTTGAATAGCATCACTCTTTAATAACGCTCGACGTTTATTATAGAAATCTTGAACCAAATCAGGATCCTTGAAAAAACCTTCCGGTGTCGCTACATCTTCAATTCGGTGATTTTCCCATAAGCCATCACTGGCGCGAAATGTTTGAATCCCAGATTCAGCGGAAATACCAGCGCCAGTTAAAATCACAATATTCTTATATGGAAAAAGCATGTCATCATCCTTTATTTATTCTAAAACACGTATTATTTCTACAGACTATCAACAAGATCAATCAGTTAAATATAACATAACACAAAAATATCACTATCACTTGTAAGGGCATCTAAAAACAAAATCATAACTCACTTTATTCAATTGCATTGAACACTTACAATTAGTCAAACGTTGGTCAATTACCATTAATCGAGACGCTCATGTTAAAGCAAGCCAAACAAATGATTGTGTTCAACGCACTACATCAACAACAAAGCTTTACTAAAGCTGCTCAACTTCTCGAAATATCTAGAACTCAGGTAAGTAAACAGATCCAGTTGCTTGAAGAACGCTTAGGAGTTCAATTAGTGCAACGAACCACTCGTTCTTTTTCTCTTACCGAAGCGGGTCAATCTTTTGCCGTCCATTGCGCGAATATTGCCGATGAAATCAATGAAGCAGAAAATGAACTGCTTTCTAATGTAGACAATCTACAAGGAAAACTACGAGTCGGTATTGCTCAGTCATTCGCAACCAATCATATTTTGCCTTATCTGTCAGAGCTTCATCTGCGCTACCCTTTATTGAATGTTGAAATTACCTTGTTTGATCATAAAATTGATGTCATCGCAGAGCAATTAGACTTATGGATAGGAGTCATGGACTCTCCTCCTGAAGGATTTGTTGCTCGTCACTTAATTGATTGTCATTTTGTTTTAGTTGCTAGCCCTTCTTATCTTTCGATACAAGGGATCCCTTATCATCCTTATGATTTAAAAAAGCATAATTGTTTAACTTATGTGAGTCGAGAACGTAAAGACAATGTATGGGGGTTTCATAAAGATAACGATAATCTACAAATTAAAGTCTCAGGGAATTATCGCATTGATTCAGCTGATGCGATTCGGAATGCAACAATTGCAGGAAGTGGAATTGGTTACGTTGCAACGTATTTACTGTCTGATGAATTGCGTACCGGTAAGCTGATCCAACTCTTACCCGATTGGGAATTAAATCAGTCGATGCCGTTATATGCCGTTTACCCTCGTCGTAAATTCTTACCTAAAAAAGTCCATGTTTTTATGGAATTTGTTCATCAGCATATTAATTCAGAGAAAATTGATAATATATAAACGACGAAACATGCAATTATTAGGGATAATATTCAGCCTTATTATCCCATATAGTAACAACTGACTCTTATATATGTGATAAAACTCTCAATTATTACCTTTTTGATGAATAGACAATCAATTAGCCTTCTTTTTGTTATTCTTATGTACGATCAATAACAACTTGATCCTTGTCACACTTTTATTTTTGACTAGAATACCTTCGCAATCATTACACTAGTTATTATTGGAGTTTGGCTGTGGACTTTCTGGTCAGTATTTTAGGCATTATTAGCCTTTTTACGGTTGCATTTCTTTTTTCTGAAAATCGACAAGCGATTAAGTGGCGCACAGTCTTAGGTGCTTTCTTTATTCAAATCTTGTTTGCCGGTTTCATTCTTTATGTTCCTATCGGTCGCACCATTTTAAACGGCATATCTACTGCGGTTTCAGATATCATTGCTTATGGCCGCGTTGGAACTGAATTCTTATTTGGTGACTTAGCACAATATAAATTAGGTTTTATTTTTGCGGTTAACGTTTTACCAACGATTGTTTTTTTCTCTGCGTTAATTTCTGTGTTGTACTACCTTGGTATCATGGGATGGATAATTAAAACCATCGGTGGCGGGTTACATCGCTTTCTTGGAACCACACGTACAGAATCAATGTCAGCTACCGCAAATATCTTTGTTGGCTCTGTTGAAGCGCCTTTAGTTGTACGCCCTTTCCTTGCAAAAATGTCGCGTTCTGAATTATTTGCTGTAATGGTCGGTGGTCTCGCCTCTGTCGCTGGTGGCACAATGGTTGGTTACGCAGGTTTAGGCGTTGAGTTGCGCTATTTAATTGCAGCGAGCTTTATGTCAGCACCCGCTGGTTTAATGATGGCAAAATTAATTGTTCCTCAAACTGAAGAGATTGATGAGTCTACGCAGTACGAAGAAGAAACCCCTGATGATGCACCAGTAAATATCATTGATGCCGCCTCTCAGGGCGCGTTAAATGGATTACAAATCGTATTTGCGGTTGGTGCTAGTCTATTGGCTATTATTAGCCTTATCGCTCTATTGAACGGTGGATTACATAAGATTGGGATGCTGGTTGGATTTGACCATTTAAGCTTAGATCTTATCTTTGGCTATTTGTTTGCCCCTGTTGCTTGGTTAATTGGTGTTCCTTGGTCTGAATCCATGGTGGCTGCAAGTTTAATCGGTAAAAAGATTGCCATTAATGAATTTGTTGCCTTTGCGGATTTAATGACAGTCAAAGATCAATTAAGTGAACATTCGCAAGCTATCGTAACGTTCGCTCTATGTGGTTTTGCGAACTTAACGTCTATTGCGATGTTAATGGGAGGATTAGGCGGTATTGTTCCAAGCCGTCGCCCAGATATTGCACGGTTAGGCATGAAAGCTATTTTTGCAGCAACATTAGCAAACTTAATGAGTGCCACAGTTGCAGGCATCTTCTTGTCTTTCTAATCTCACCTCTATGTAAATCATAAAAAAGACACCCTATTCGCGGTGTCTTTTTTTATCTACTACATATAAATAACGAGATATTAAAGCTTTGTCATCTCATTCAGCACGAATGAAGACACCATGCCTTCTGTTGCTTTTACATAACCAATTAAATGAGGGCTATTTAAGTGATCTTGTAGCAACTCGCGGCTTTCCCACTGCTCATAGAATACAAACACACTTGGATCTTCATTATCTTGGTGCAAATCATATTGAATACAACCCGCTTCTTTAAGCGTCGGTTCAATCAGCTTTAGTAGCTCCGCTTTTACGAACTCTACCTTATCATTATGAGCGTCAATTTTTGCTACGATAGTCAGGACATTATTCATGTTACTATTTTCCGTTATTGAATTTAGATACTGTCAGAATATACGATTAAAATTAATAATGTAAGTACACACCATTTTGATAACAGGTTACTTTTTATATACCTAACATCCTCTAATTCAATAAAAAACAGCCAACCAAATCGTTAAATTATCGGGATCCGTTTTGCTCACTTTATGCTTTTGATGCGCAGGGATCGTTAAATAATCTCCTTTGCATAACGTTTTCTCTATACCATCATCAAACAAAATGGTGCCCGACCCCTCTAATACCAATATCCATTCATTTTCATCTTGGTCATACCAACCAGAGACAGGTGAGCTCTGTCCAGAAGATACTATTCTTTCAATACGGACAGCATGAGTACTGACGAGATCCGTAAACACTTCATTCGTTAAATCACTCGGTATATTGTTAAACAGATTATCCATCAAATAGTCCTTTTAGTCAGGCAGTACCACTAATCCTAATGGCTCTAATAATTGCTCTTGTTGCCATGCACAGATCTTAACACCGGTTAAATCAATTCTACGGGGATCTAAACCATCCAATTCACAATGACATAAGTTTGCGTCTTGCATTCTAAATTGACCCCACGAGTCTTCAGAGAATGCGCCACGAGAAAGGTCCGATCCCTTAAAAGATGCCCCTTGTAAATTAGCTCCGTTCCATTTGTTCTCAAACAAGTCACATTTCTCGATACATAGGCGTTCAAAATTCGCATAAGACAAATTACACCCCGTAATATAAGCAGAGCAGAAATACATTTGATGACTTATTTGATTAACAAAACTGGCTTGAACAAAATTAGCTCCTTTTAAATCACACTCTCTAAATTCGACACCAAAGCAATTTGCGCCTTTAAAATTAGACATGGTTAAGCGACAGCGTTTAAATGATGCGTCCCTTAAGTCACTGTAATCAAAATGACAACCTTCAATTGCCCCCTGTTCGATAAAAACACAATCAACAAATCGGGAGTCTCTCAGATTGGTTCGATTGAAATCACATCGATAAAACTTACACCCTTCAAAATAGGATTCTCTTAAATCTTGTTTCGAAAAATCCACGTTATCAAATATTTCATTATATTTAGCCATGCTTTACTTCTCCAATTCGTATGAAAGAAGACTACCAGTATCTGAAGTAAAGACCAATAAATATAAAGCCTTAAAAAACAACAACTTAAAATCGACATAAATGGGCATTTAAAGGCACCAAATAAGCGCCATATAGCATAAAAAACAAAGGTAGGGCTGCGGCATTGAAAAAGAAAGTTTCATCGAACCTCGTGTGATTTAGCACTACATAAATAATTAACTATAAAGCGCTCTCTTTATTTTATTTCAGGGTATATAGACTTCCTTCTTAAATTAAGCATCGTCATATCGTGATGTGTTTTTGGTCGTCAACAGAATCGCCGTGTTGAAATTACGATCCCTGAATTTGATTACCAAGCTCAAAAGTAAATAATAATAAGCTCCAAACTCTCATTTGGAGCTTATTGTATTTAACCATAAATACGTAATTAGTAGACTAACGAGTAAGTTGAACGTCTTTCTGTTTAATAAATTGAACAACGTCCGTACTAGGAGAAATGTTCAGCTTTAGTATATTGTCACAGCAATGACCTAATAACTCGGTTGCCTTTGCCTCCCAATCTACACTGCTTTCATTGCTGTCTAGTATCGAGTAATAGTATCTTTTGGTACTTCTTTTACTGTAGTAATTGACGACACCGGCTTTATCTAATAGAGACAATTCACTAATCTCGCTTTTACATTTAAATATAACTTCTTCACAAGCAATTTTTTGATGCTGCTCTACAAGCAGTTTAACAAGAATAGCTTCAGCTGCAGCGCCTAGCGTTATGGTGCTTAAGTAATCTCGCTCATTTAAATATAATTTTATTGCCCTATTTACTTGATGTAATGCAATTGACAAGTTATCCATATTCAATCCTTGAGTATGTAAAAAACACGACTACTAAGTCTAAATACATCATCAAAAATAACTGCAATCACGATCACTAATTCTAAAAAATTAGGTTAAAAAACAGACTAAAAATGACGATGGCATCAAATATATAATGACGTAATTATCAAGAAAAAGGACACGAACGCATACATTGTCGCGATTAAATTTTCTTTGCGTACACTTCTTGCCACAAAGTAATTAAATCATTCTCATCAAATTTAAGCAGTAGCATCGCTTCAAACGCCTCAATGCTCCCATCTATTCGACGCACTTTAGCCGACATCACCGTAACCACTTTATCTGCATCACAAAGGTACTCTTGTACTTTATAGCAAATAGACTCAATGTTTGCTTTAAACCCATTTAAAAACTCTAAATATGAATGGTGATTTGCTTTGTATTCAAGACCATTGGCTTTAACTACAAACTCATCGGCAAAACAAGTGGCAAGATCGGATTCAAAAAGAGTGGTTGATGCCTTTAAGTTTTCTTTATTCCATTCTAACAACTGGATAGCTAAGGTTTTTAATTCTTTCATTTTAATGCTTCTTTTTGGGCTAATTCCTATATAGGACAAGCCTATTGGGTTTATGTTCCCAAAAAATACATTAAAAAATAAACCGCTTTAAGATGACGACTTTACCGTGTGGATAGCACCTAAAATAGAATCAAAGCCAATTTTAGCGACGCAACATGAACCTAAACTTGATGCATGTGCTTTAACTAATTCAGTGACCTCTTCAAGAGTACTGATTTTATTTGTAGGGATAATCTTCGCGGCATTATCTTTAGGATCATTAAGCGTAAATATAGCCCCGATTGAATCGATAAGAACATCATTCTCTTGATACCCTAAATAATGCAATTCAGATTCACGTTCCCATTCCATTATATCTGAAAGGTAATCCAACTCAGGATCCCCATCGAACTTTACTATTGCAGGCCAAACTACCATCTTGTGTCTTCCTTGTATTATACAGTGAGTCTATTTTCTTCTATAAGCCAGTCCATCGTAACCACTGTTGCTAATGAACACACACTTAAATCCGTTTGATCGACAAATTTTAACTCTTCAATTTCAGCATCCGCGGCAAGTTCGCCCGTAAATTCAGCAAAATAACAAGTGAGTTGAACTGATACGCCACTTTCTTTTCCGTCAGCTTGGGCAACAAACGTATTCGCATAGTGAATCGTATTAAGACAAAGATCGACAGATAATTCTTCTTTGATTTCTCTTACTAAAGCCTGCTCATCACTCTCGCCAAGTTCTCGCTTTCCACCAGGAAGATAAAACAGCACTTTACCTTTTGAACGAACCGTTAAAAATTTACCGTCTTTAATGTAAATCCAAGCCAGTTTATCGATTACTTTATTCATAAAACCCTCACAGAAATCACGCAATAGAATTTAGCCGTTTCAAGAAAAAGAAAACAAGGTAAATTCGGAGGTAGGTCACATTACCTATTAAGTAGAGCAATTAAATACCATATTCTAGAGTCAGTAGTATAAGATAAAACCTAATGAATGGAATCATGAAAATAGGTATGTCTATGAATAAATTAAGTATAATGACGCCTGTTCTCGTCAGTGTTAGCTTGCTCTTTCTGCTTTCTGGCTGTGCTTCTACTGAACAAGCCACCACAGTAAAAACGACTCCTAACGTCAAACAATCATTGCAAATACCAGGGCTGAAACATTGCTCGAATACGAAAGATAACACCCTTAATATTGATCCAAATACCCCATTAACGGTTATTGTTCATGGTTGCTTTTCTTCCGCTGGAAAATTTAGAGCGTTATCAGAAGTCTACGATTTGAATGATCAACAAGCGATTTGCTTTGAATACGATGACAGAGATAGCCTCGAAACATCCTCAGGAGAGCTCGTATACGCTCTTAATCAATTATCTAAATACAACCCTAATCAACCGTTACATGTTATTGGACATAGCCAAGGTGGCCTTGTTGCACGAAGAGCATTAACGTTAGACAGAGAAGACAAACAAATCATCCATTCAGAACAGATTAAATTAACCACAGTATCTTCGCCCTTTAATGGCATTAATGCCTCATCACACTGTGGGATTACTTCATTACGAATATTATCACTCGGTATTGTCGATCTTATCTGCTACGCCGTTACCGGTGAGAAATACCAACAAATCCCCCCAAATGTTGATTTTATGACAACACCTGGTGAATTATCGCCATCGGTATCACAACACTTAATTATTAAAACCGATGAACGTAACCAGTGCCGCCGCATGAGTGAAAACCAACGCTGCCTAGAAGATGATTATGTATTTAGTTTGGAAGAGCAATCAAATACAGCGGTTGACGCCTTCTCTGAGGTAATTCCAATTACAGTGGAAATCGGACATGTAAAAATTGTCGGTAATGAAGTATTCACACCGACAACGCTTATCAATATTTTAAAAGAACAACAGTTACTATTAACAAAAGATGGGATAAGTGATTCTGAGCAAGCTCGATTAATTGATGACATATACAAAAATCATCAAGCTTCTCAATAAAAGCAGAGACGATATCTCATTAATAATTCGCAGTACGCTCTAATGGAGTAAGAAGAAAAACACCATCCACATTAAGAATACGACGGTAATACTCTTCAAACATTAAAATGTTTTTCACATACGTCCGAGTTTCTTTAAAGGAAATCGATTCTATAAACCCTATCGTATCGAGCTCTTCACTTGCGAGCCTTCGCCATTCAGCCACCATTGTTGGTCCCGCATTATAAGCAGCAAACGCTAAAATACGATTATTGTTATAGTGCCTTATTAAACGACTTAAATAGCGACTGCCAATAGCGATGTTTTTTTCTGCTATAAATAAGTCAGAACGATTTTTGTAAGGTAACGTATAAAGCGTCGCCATATAACTAGCGGTACTTGGTAATACTTGCATTAGTCCTAACGCACCAACGGGAGAGTGAGCATTAGGGTTAAACCCGCTCTCTTGCCTTGTCAGTGACATTAACGTAATTGGATTTACCTTGTACTTCCCCCCATAACGCGTAAACAATGAGTAATAACGAACAGGGAAACGCAATTCAATGTGATCCCATAGCCCTCCTCTAAATGTACTTTCAAGTGAAAATTCATCCCATCCTTCATTTCTCGCATAAGTGGCAAGTCGAGCTCTATCCTCATAACTGGCTCTTGCAATTAAATATCGCCACTGACTTTTAGCGGCAGCACCTTTACCTAAGGCAAGCAACTCCTTAACCCTTTCAAGATCAGGATGGTATTGTGCTATTTTTTCGAACTTAGTATCAACACTCGCAATTGGATACGTTATCTCTCGATTTAACGCAATGGCCGCTGCAAAGCTGTATATATGCCGATATCCCAAGATTCGTTTTAATCGCTCTTCACCCTCATTGACTTTCTCTAATGCGATTTCACTTCGAGCCATCCAGTACTGCCAACGATATGTTGATTGCGCTTTATCCGACAAACGCAAAATCCAAAAGTTAATATTCTCCCATTGCGTTTTACGTATCGATAAACGAATTCGTTGTTCAAGTACCTCATCACGATTTGAACGCTTAAACACATCATCTCGCCATTCGATGGTTTCACTATCCGTCGTCTGAAAAAGCCTAACGGCAAGAAATTCAGAGGTAGTTTGGAGTTCGTCTTTCGTATATGAATAATGGTCATTAATAAATCGGAAAGCTAAATAAGCTTTATCGGTATCTTTCCTTGCTAAATGTCTTAGCATCACTTGTGCGTATTCACGATTAAAAGGCGTCTCAACTTTCTTATCAAATACTGTCGTTATCTTTGTTGGTGTTTGATATAAGCCATACATTTCATTTAAATCCACACGGCTTTGTTTATTCGATACCAATTTAATTAGATAAGTAATTAATCTTGGGTTTCTCTCTTCTATCGACAGTAAAGCCCGTCGCTTAATTACATCATCCGTTCTTAACCCTGCTTTTTCCCAATAACTAAAAAGATCATTGCATGCATTCGAAACACTTTCGCCATTAAGCCACAAAGATCTCGCGCCTTCAAAAGCAACCTCTTGTTTTCCTTGATGATAAAATGCGGTGTAATAGTAACATTGATAATCTTGATCTCTAGGTGGCGTGGTTTGATAACGTAGCAAAGCTTCCCAGTTCTTAGACGCGATCATTGCATTAAGATAATCCGCACGTATAGACACCGAAAAAGGGTAATCCGCATAGTCTTGCGAGAATTGATTCACTTGCTCAGGGGTTTTATTGGGGAGATCAAACAAGAAAGCACGATAATCGGTATAAGCGGCTAATGAATAGCTATCAATACTGGCGCGTTTCTTATCATAAATAGAGATGTTCTTCTGATTAAACCCTTGTTGTATCGCATCATAGGCGTAACGATTTAACCGTAATTCAGAGGCAGAGAACGCATAAGAAACGTTGCATATACTTACAAAAGCTAATAACCAATGAACTTTACTCGACCGCATTGAAAATCCCTTTTTCATAAATGCACACATTGAGTTTGGTTTAGTTATATCAAATTATCTAGTACTCAAACGTACCATATTTGCAAATACCTAGAATCTAATACTCATTTACTGAACATTAAGGATCTTTTTGGCCACTATTCTGCCTAATGACGATCCAATAAACATAACGGCAATAAAAATGATAACAGCAAAAACATACGCCACTAAAACCGGTACACCAAAGCCCCATGCAAAACTGAATGCCAAGCCAGATAACGCCTCTATCGGCCAATGAATCATGTTTAATGACGAGCCATTAGCTAAAATATAAACCAGACTAGCAAACCCAACGACAGCACCAATCATGCCAATACGATCTATTTTATTCATGTAATTTAAACCTACAGTGAAAATAAGCTGCATTTTATAATGGGAAGCTCATCTCCACCAACATAATTAAGCGAATAATCAGTATTTCCTTTATTTACATCCTACCGTGAATACACTCGCAGAACGACGGATGTACGAGTAAAACTCTGACCTATTTTTTGTTTTTTAATACCACTTTACTACACTCATTTTTCATTTTAAAAGGAATGGTAAAGTGACTAAATCAACTCTATTTACACTCACATTGAGCAGTACATTAGTGCTCTCGTCATTACAAACAGAAGCAACACCACAAAAGATAGATAACGTCTCGCCCTCTTCTTCTCCCCCCATAAATGTCATTCATGTGCCTATGTTTGTGAGCTTAGGTTTTGACGATAACGTGGAAGTTGATGGATTAACATGGGTAATAAAACAACTAGAAAGCCACCACAACCCTAAAGGATACGATCAATACGCAGGGCAACCCTTATCCGCTTCTTTCTTTATGCATTGTGAGCCAGCAAGAGAAAATGAAGACGTAAAATCGTTATGGCGTCAACTCGTTATCGCGAAACATGATATAGGAAACCACACCGACACTCATCCCGACGATAAAGTGAATTATAACCCTCTCCAAGCTTGGATGACTGTAGAACAATGGCAGCAAGAGGTTAAACTCTGCAATACTTTATTAACGCAGAGTTCAGATGACGGTGGCATTGGAGTGAGTAATATTTCAGGATTTAGAGCCCCTTTCATGACCTATAATGACAATACGCTTCAAGCCATAATAAAAAACGATATTACTTATGATGTTAGCTTCCCAGCAGGAATAACTTCAGAACAAAACGGATTGAATAACTATTGGCCGTTTACTCTTGATAATGGCAGTCCATCACATAATCAAGCCGTTAATGGGTGGTGGAAGCCCGCAATAGCCAATTACCCTGGTTTATGGGAAATCCCCCTTCATACGTTAATTGTTCCGCCAGATAACCGACTAGAAGAATATGGATTGGACTACTCACTCAGAGACAAAATCGCAAGCCGTATCAGTTATTTTGACCCAATATCAGGTAAGGGAGATAATTTTGATTGGAACCTGTACACGACACCAAATTGGGGTGCAGCCGGATTAAATGAAAATGACGTTGTTGCTATCTACAGTTACAATCTCGATTTACGCTTAGAAGGCAACAGAGCGCCATTAGTTCTTGGATTACATTCTTCATTTTATGGTTATTTAAATGGCCAAGAACATTACGGTATGCCCGAAACGACCGTTGAAAGCCGACAAAATGTATTAACGCGATTCATAACATACGCCTTAACAAAACCAGAAGTGAGATTTGTTAACCATAAACAAATCATCGATTGGATGCGAGACCCACAGCCTTTAACGCTGTGCCCAACTGCAGAATGGAAAACACACGAGGTATATCAAAAAGGCGATACGGTGAACTATCAAGGAAAAATCTGGCAAGCTCAGTGGTGGACACAATTAGAAATACCAGGAATAACTGAAAACTCCCCTTGGGAAATCATAGACGTTTGCACAACAACACAATAAAAAACCAAGCCTCTTTTTAACCAACAAAAAGAGGCTCATCTTATCTATTCGTAGGTACGCCCATTGTGCTTTAACCATCCATGAGTATGACGATTTCTTGGATCAAGATGAGTCCAATGAACAACACCTCCTTTTCTTGAATATTCATACTCGCCATAAAAGGTCACACTGTCACCTTTTCTTAGATTTGGAATCCTTGGCGCTAAATCTATATTATGAGCAATAAGGATCGTTAAATTATTATCTAATCGCAGAATGAACTTTTGATGCCTTGAGTCTTTATTATCATCAGGCAATACTCGAACCACCTCACCGACCCCTTCGACTTGAACATCACTTCGCTGTGAATCAAAAGCACGTTTTACATCCGAGTTACTGGCCCATGTAAAAGATGAAAATAAACTAAGAACAAATAAAAAGCTGACTATTATACGTTTAACTATCATTGACTCTATTACCTATACAAAACCACACATTTAAAAAATACCTAACACTATGAACGAAATCCCCATACCGCATCGATAAGTTTGATCATCAATTCTTTAGAAACCCCACTCTCATCAAGCTCTGGCATGTATTCAAGAAAATCGATACCGACAAACTTAGCATTAGACGCTAAGTTCTTAACTAAAGTTAATCCCTCGCGAGCTGACAAGCCCCCGACATTTGGCGTTGCACACGCTCTAAATAAGGCGCCATCTAAACAATCATAGTCAAACGACACAAAAAAACGGTCATATTTACCGTTTAGTTCCGTCATAAGTTGGTCTAAAACCGTGTTAAATCCTAAGTTATCAATCGCTTCCATATCATAATTACTGATATCGAGTTCATCAATCAACTCTGCTTCATTAGGCATCAAGTCTCGAACGGCGACATAATAAATATCGTCCGGAGACAACACCAACTCAGGCTCTACAAACCAACCATTGTAGCCATACTTATCCATTAATAATGCCAACGGTTTACCGTGTAAGTTACTTTGCAAGCTGCCATTACAATCAGCGTGCGCGTCTATCCATACAACGGCAACCTTCTCTTTTCTTTCTTTTTGATAATACTCAAGCGTCGCTTGAACAGTGCCAACAGATACAGAGTGATCCCCACCAATAATAATAGGGATCCTCTTGTTTCGATACGAGTCTAATACCTTATTTTTTAAATCCGTACTGTATTCGAGTAGTGCTAATTCTTTCTTATTATGAGACAGATACTCTTCAACTTTAAGGCTTAAAGGCACATCCCCTAAGTCTTTAATATCACATGACCAACGCTGATTTCTTACGTCTATCCACTCGGTTAAGCCATTCCATGTTTTCTCATCTGTCTTTCGTAGTCCGTCAACGGTACTTTCATCGGTTGTAACAAAACCAACGCGATTAAATGGTGCACCAATAATATCGAATGCCTTATTCATACTGTACCTTATGCATTGCGTGACTGACGATCATTAAACGCCCAAAGGATTAGGAAATTGAACAACCTTAATATCATAGCTTTTGGGTTTGTAGTTATTCTTCTCTTCAGCTAAATAGGCAATTTCCACATCGCACTCTAAAACTGATTTAATGTTTGATAGACAAATGAGTTCTGCATCTGATAGATATTCGTTCTCTTTTTTAACCACCACAAATAACAGAGAGCTATCCGGTTTATATAAGAACAAATCAGGTTCTCCCGATGTGAGCCCTGTTCGAAGCCCTTTAAACAGAGAAAGCTTATTCGGATCAATATACTGTGCAATTAATACTCTGCCTTCCGTATACATTGGGTTATTCGGTTCCCAATTACCTAACGCATAAAATGCCGTACCTAACCAACCTTGCTTCCGATATTCGGACAACGCAAAATATTCACCAAAATATGGATGTGAGTGCTCGTCAGTTTCAGTAGGTACAAATAAGTCCAAAGGTAACCATTCCTTCTTTCCTTTTGCCCAATCATCCTGCAATCGTTGAGGATAGGTAAATACCGTTTCTTTAATCGTGTGAATCATTATAAATTCCTTTTATAAACACAACAATGTCATCAAACTTGCGACGTAATAGCATTAACTCAATGTATTCCAATCCGTTAGCTTTAATTGCTTACGACGGATAAGATAAAATACGGATATTATAACGCCAAAAATCAATCCGCCTGCGATGGCTTCAATGACTGACTGTTGGCTGGTTTTGTTTACATACTGCCCCGTTAAAAACCAACTAATCAGCCCGTAACCAAGACTAAATAAAAGCGAGGTAAACAGTAAATTAGTAAAAAAATCTTGATAATAAGGAGGTCGAACTCGTAAGCCCGCTTTTCGGAGTAATCTGACAATCGGAGGATTAAAGTTTGAGGACCAAACCCCTTTCAGCTCAAGTTCACTATGTGCCGCTATTAACTTCTCTTCAAAAGACATTCGTCGTTTCCCTAAACAATACCATCCATAGCGATGAAGGTAACACCACCTTCACTTTTTTGAGTCTTCATGCTCTTGATATTTCTTTTCTATCCACTTATGCAAATGCAAACCCGTTTGCTTTTTTACCTTATAAGCAATAAATGCAAGCAGTACTAATCCTATTACTGTCCCCATGACATCCTCTTGATTTAAAACAGTTAACGCACAGATAAAATTATCATAATTTTAGTATTGAATTTGTGAAGCGATTTAAAAATATGAAAGGTAAGAGACTGCAAGGGTAAATAATTCAACCTTGCTTAGACAAACTCGCGAGGCTCTATTTCACGTGGTGTTGGATGGATTTAAACGCATGTAAGCATAAGGGGAATCGAAAGGCTTAAAGAAAAACATTCAGCACAGTTAATGCTGAATGCTTGAAGCAGGGATGTTTTTTATTTTTTACGACCAGAAAACAGAGCGACAGAACCAACCACTTCAATCTTCACATCAGAAAAATGCGCTTTTAATGCTGTTTCTAAGCTCTGAACGTCATCGTTCTCATTAGTAAAAATGCCTTTCTGGTTATAGAAATTCATTAATTTACTCGCAAATACATTTTTAGTAACGCCTTGTCCTAAAATTGTACTACCGAACAATACGCCATTAGTATTCAGCAGTTCATTCAGGTTTGAAAATACCACGCCTTTTTGTGATAAATCACCCGGTAAACAATGCAGCAGATAATTAATACTAATAGAATCAAACTTCTCACATTTTAGATCCAACGGCTCTAATACATTTCGACGATACACTTCAGGGCTAAAATGTTGAATGGCATTCGCTGTTGATTCAAGGCTGTTCTCATTAAGATCGATCAGCGCCACTCTTCTTTCAACATTAGAGAGATGATTCTTTAAGTAATACCCTGTACCTACCCCTACATCTAAATGGTTCTTCGATGCTAATTCAGTAAATTTTTGTCCAATCAATGCTGTTGAACACTTCCATAAGTAACGATTTGAAAAGCCTAATACCCAAAGATCATAGATGGAAAGTACTTTTTTTGTATACACTGCTTGTCCAGCAATTGTCGCTGCATCTTTGCTCATTTTAGATATCCGTAACACTGTCTTATAAAAGGAACTCGAATCTACCTTAAAAATGAAGGCAATCAAATCTTACCAGAAGCATTTGCAGTATGAATAGATGAAACACTCACATTTCCGTAACGACGGATAGCGACCGTTAAATGAATCAGTAACAACACACCAGTAACGCCTAATCCAACGCCAATACCTGCCCAAATTCCGGCAAGCCCGAACAATGGCATCAAAAACCACGCCGCAGGCAAACCAAATACCCAATAACCAATCGCTGTCATCACCGTAGGCATTGAGACTATCTTCATTCCTCGCAATAAGTTAATCGCTAATAATTGCCATGCATCCACAATAAAACACAACGCCACTACCCAGATAACAGAAGACAACAACGCTGACATGTTATTCGTGCCATCATCAAGCAGGAATAAATCAGCAATAACCTCAGGCCAAAGAATAAATACCGTGGAGAGGAAGACACTGAGTACCGTCACAAGTAAAAAACTATGCAATGACGTTTGTTTTATGCCTGCGTAATTTTCTGAGCCAAAATCACGCCCGACTAATATGGCCGCGGCTTGCGAGAATCCAAAATTAAAATTCCATGTAAAGCTTAAACATTGCAGTAAGATTTGGTGCAAAGCTAAAGACGCAATACTGATAGTGCCCGCCATCAGTGTACCGCCATAAATTAACCCATGCTCAAGTAATGCGGCTAATGCAATAGGTAATCCCATCACCAATAAAGGTGCCATCAATTTAAGTGAATATTCCTCTCGATTACGCCATGGTGCAAACTCTTGATATTCATGATTCTTAAAGACCCACATACCATAACCAATCATCACAACAAAAGCAGCTACAGCGGTACCCAAACCTAAACCGGTTAATCCCATTCCCAATTGAAACGTTAAAACATAACTAATAGGGACATTTAGGATAACGGTAATAACAGACATCACCATGATGGATCTTACGTTTCCCAACGCACTGGTTAAGCCGCGCAACACGAGTAAAATTAACGACGGAAACATCACCCATTTCAACGCATGCACGTATTCCATCGCGAGCGTGATCATATCTTCAGGTTGATTTGCCGCTTTTAGTATCACGGGAGCGTATGAAAAACTGAACATTAAGATAACGCTGAGCACCGCAGACAATAAAACCGCCCCTTTTACCGCAAAGCGAATTTGTTGGTTTCCGTATTCAGGTCTTGCCAAACGTTGGCCATAAGCGATGGCAATTAAGTTCGCAACGCAGCCCACAGTACTGCTTGCGATAATAAAAATGAAAAAATAAATAGAAGCACCTAATCCACCTCCCGCTAAGGCAGAAACACTTAAACGCGACATCATCCACACATCGGTAAGCACCAATGCCATCGAAACCAATTGAGAGATGATAAGAGGGAATGCTAAAGCTAAGATCTTTTTCATAAATAAGGTTGATTCTTTATCGCTAAATTAACTAAGCCAAACCTCTTATTCTAATTAAGAAATAGGCACTGTGATTAATGGCAAACTTAAGGGTTAAAAGGCTAGTGTTCAATTAATATATCCGGCACACTGGCATTCTAAAAAATCATGCGAAGAGATTATGACGCCTTACCCTAATTTACCTTATTCACATCATGGCCTAAAAGCCTTTGAATCCGTGGCACGCTTGATGAGTTTCACCCTAGCCGCGGATGAACTTCACGTCACCCAAAGTGCCGTCAGCCGTCAAGTGAAGCAACTTGAGGATGATCTCAACACATCGCTTATTATTCGAAAGCACCGTTCCATAGAGCTAACATTACAAGGGCTCGAGCTTTATCACGCGCTGCGAGACAATTACTCTGCAATTGAGTCGGTTCTATCCTCTTGGCAAGAGCCAAAACAAAAACGCATTGTCATTAAAGCCACATTAAGTTTTGCTACTCGCGTGCTGATACCTAAAGTCAGAGAGCTCAATGAACGTTATCCTGATCATGAAATCGTGATTATCCCTTCTTTAGAAGAAGATGAATGTTTAGATAAGCCAGATTATGATTTACTGATCTTTCATACTCGTTTAAAAGATCATTACGACACCAAAGCCAATATGTTTCTTCTACGAGAAGAGTTCATGGCTCCTGTTTGTGCCGCAAGTATCGCAACCGAAAGTACGAATGTAGACTCAATATTAACCATGCCAAGGTTGCATCCCACACTGGATCACCATGATTGGAAAATGTGGTTAGCCGATGTAACAATCCCCCCGAACCAACAAGTCAGAAACACCAGCTTTCTTTCATTAGATTTAGCACTAAGCGCCTGCTTATCAGGACAAGGGGTAACCGTAACTGACCTACTGTTGATCCTTCAAGAGCTAGAAATAGGATTCTTTTATTGCCCAGAAAACGCAAAAGTCCAACACAGTGCATGGACTTACTATGGGCACCAGCGCACTCATTCTGCCGTGATTGATGACCTTGTTGAATGGTTAAAACTCGGTTCTGAAAACGAAATTAACGTATTGAAAAAATTAGCAAAAAAACATCATTGGCATGGTGTGGTATAAAATGCGTCTTTTTGGCGTTTTTACTCTGCAATATTGATTACATTTTAGAGAGAGATCACGTAGACTACGCGCTTATTTTCATGCCAACTATCAGGTGAATTATGATACGTATCAACCAAGTTAAATTACCGCTGGATCACAGTGAAGATGCACTGCAGAATTATGTTTTAAGCACACTGTCTATTACTGAAGAACAGCTGGTTGATATCCATGTATTTAAACGTGGCTATGACGCACGTAAAAAAAATCAAATTTTCTTAATCTATACCCTAGATATCACGCTACAAGATGTTGATGAAGCGCAGTTATTAAGTAATTTTGAAGACGACCATAATATTCGTGTTTCACCTGACACTGAATACAAATACGTAGCGACTGCTCCTGCTAATTTAACTGAGCGTCCTATTGTTATCGGCATGGGCCCTTGTGGTTTATTTGTGGCGTTAATCCTTGCTCAAATGGGATTTAGACCGATTGTGTTAGAGCGTGGTAAATCAGTACACGAACGCGCAAAAGATACCTTCCGTTTTTGGCGTACCAGTGAATTAAACACAGAATCAAATGTTCAATTTGGTGAAGGCGGCGCAGGCACATTCTCTGATGGCAAGCTATACAGCCAAGTGAAAGATCCAGGCTTCTTAGGCCTTAAAGTAAAAACCGAATTTGTTGCCGCTGGTGCACCCGCTGAAATCATCTACGTAAGTAAACCTCATATTGGTACCTATAAGTTGGTGACCATGGTTTCTCAAATGCGTAATAAAATCATTGAACTCGGTGGTGAAATTCGTTTCGAAACTCGCGTAGATGAAATCAATATTGAAAATGAACAAGTCACTGGCGTTACACTAAACGGCGGCGAAATCATTAACAGTAAGCACGTTGTTGCGGCAATCGGCCACAGTGCGCGTGATACGTTCCAAATGCTGTCTGATAAAGGCGTTTATATGGAAGCACAATCATTCTCGATTGGTTTCCGTATTGAGCACAAACAAGAAATGATCGACCAAGCTCGCTTTGGTAAAAATACAGGACACCCATTATTAGGGGCTGCCGATTATAAATTGGTTCATCACTGTAAAAATGGCCGCTCAGTATACAGTTTCTGTATGTGCCCAGGTGGGGTTGTTGTTGCAGCGACTTCAGAAGAACATGCTGTTGTAACGAATGGCATGAGCCAATATTCACGTAGTGAGCGTAATGCAAACAGCGCAATCGTTGTGGGCATCTCTCCTGAAGATTTCAATAATGATCCACTGCAAGGTATTGCTCTACAACGTCAGTTAGAGCGCAATGCGTATGTTATGGGTGGCAGTAATTACGATGCTCCAGCACAAATGGTTGGCGACTTCTTAGTTTCTGGTAAAGGCAAACCGTTTGAAAACGTGGAACCATCTTATAAGCCAAATGTAAAAATGACGGATCTAAGCGATGCACTTCCTGATTTCGCGATTGAAGCGATTCGCGAAGCATTACCTGCATTTGCTAAGAAAATTCGTGGTTTTGACAGTAAAGATGCAATGCTGACCGGGGTTGAAACTCGAACTTCATCTCCCGTTCAAATCAAGCGTGGTGCTGATTTCCAAAGCATGAACACCAAAGGTCTATACCCAGGTGGTGAAGGTGCAGGTTATGCGGGTGGTATTTTATCTGCTGGTATCGATGGGATTAAAATCGCAGAAGCGGTTGCTCTTGATATGCTAAAAAACGCATAATGTGATCAAGCTAAAAATGGTATAGAGATATACTGTTTTTAGCTCACTCTTCCACTGTTTTACTTGCCTATCTTTATCGATTAAATTTCTGATTCTAGTTGCATTAAAAATGCGCGCATCACTAAAGTACGTTTATCCGCTTCTCTGACTGCCGACTTAGTTTTCATCGAGCCTGATAACGTCAATAGCTTCGTATAAAAATGATCGATAGTATAAAGCCCATCGGTTGGTGTTCTCTCATGACAAAATGGGTCATCAAAAGAATACAAAGGGCGACCTAACTTAGCACTCACTTGAATACACCTTGCAATACCAATGGCCCCTAATGCATCCAATCGATCAGCATCTTGAATTATCTGAGCTTCTACTGTCTGTGTTTCAATATTCGCACTAAAACTGTGAGCAATAATCGCGTGATGAATACCTTCTAAATACTCAGTGGGGTAATTTAGACGGTTCAAAAACACAATGGCTTTATCTGCGGCAAACAATGAGCTTTGTGCGCGGTTTGGATGATTCTTCTCAAACGAAAAACAATCATGTAAATACGCGGCAGGGATCACCACTTCTTTTATCGCTTTTTCTTCTTCACAAAGTATTTTTGCTGTATTCACTACTCGCATAACATGATTAATATCATGAGCGAGATCTTGCGCCATTTCAGCCTTAATAAAGGTCAGTAAAGTATTCTCTATCTCTTCCGTTACAGTCACTCTTTCATCCTTGTAAAATCCAATACCATTCTTAATTTATCGTTGTGCTCGTGCTTAAACAAAGAAAATCAATAAACCACCACCAAGTATAATAATCGTGTAATGCTGTGTACCACTTGAAAAATGAGTAAGTAATGAAAAATACACAAATGAAACGCAAAGGGTTATCGCGCCACCAATCAAACTCATAATAAAAGACGCACCCGACATTAACCCCATTAATATCAGAGGAATACTATAGAGAAATGTCGGCGGATAAGGGGATCTCTTTACACCATGTAGCGTTAATGCGGCAAACAAAAAAATCAACTTAAATAACACATGAGCTCCTAATCTTTATCATTAACGTTGTTTATCAAACGTCACCATTCCCTTAGGAATTTGGACCCAACTCAATTTTTCAGAAACCCAAATATGCATACTCGGCTCAAAAATACGATCATCTTTCACATCAACAGGTTTTAATTTCAGCTTTATGGTTGTTAAATCATCAGGATTATATTGATAGACTCGATTTCCACACGTTGAACAAAACTTCGCGCTATTTTGATTTCCACTATCAGCTAATCGGCTCCACTCAGTTAACTCACCATCAAATTGAATCGCCTCAGTTGCGATAATAGCGGTGACACTGAATGGCGCTGTCGATAATTTTTGGCATTCCTTACAATGACAAGCAATCACCATTTTTGGTGCTGCACATAATTTATAAGTTACTTGCCCACATTGACAAGAGCCTACAATTGGATACGTCATATCATTCCTTCTTTAAAACAATAAAAATCATTGATACTAACAATAGGCTATCATTAAATACCGTCATTTTCCTCGATAAATCATACAAGTCGCGGTTGCATGCGCATATAAATTACCCAACTTATCTTTCAAGCTGCCTTCTGATATTCCCAATGAATAACCTGACTGTATCACCCGACTTTCCGCAATCAATAGCGTATTTCTCGGTATCGCTTTTAACATTTTCACATGAAGATCAATCGTTCCATAACCAATATTAGGTTCGAGCGTTGTATGCACCGAACACCCAGTAACCAAATCCATTACGGTGGCAAAGAAGCCACCATGAACCCCACCCAATGGATTCAAGTGCCGATCATCCGCCATCGCTTCAAAGACTACTTTGCCATATTCTGCTGAGATGATTTTCATCGGAACTACGTCAGCCATCGATGGATGAGGAAAATCCCCCGTCACCATTGCTTGCATTAATTCTAAGCCAGATAAATTTTCATTGAGCATCACATGTCCTTAGTATTTTATTAATCGTCTTATTTACATTAATAAAAATACCCCTTAAATAAGGGAAAGCCATTATTCCTTAGTCACAATGTGAGCTTGATAGCATCTGGACAGACCAGGTACCCCGCTAATCGCTAGTGAATAATCTTATAATAGCGTTCAATATTGATTGATACTCGCCCCCAATCGGAAGCTTTCGACCTCATCCTTCTTGTCTCTCCATTTTTAATTCTGCTGATACTTTTGTAACACGTACAGAAATCGCAATACAAATTAAGTAAGGGCTTAAATACCAAAAGAGTTCCTCTAGTGGGTGCTTCTTCGTCTCGAGCACTGTACTTTCATACGCGTACTTCTGACTCTGGTAATTATCAAACATCCCCTGCAACCACATGACATCTGACTCTATCAGCTCTGAGCGAAACGTAATTTCAGGTAAACTATCAAACGTAAGATTAGGAAGTTCGTTAAAGTTTACCGACTGTAAGTAATTTGCTGAATCTAAAAACCATGAACAAGATTGTTGTGATTCAACACCTCTATCGACCCTCGGTTCACTCGCACAAAGAAAGCTCTTTAGTTGATTGACTGTGTAGTCATTAATAGATTCAAGACTTAAAACAGCACGGGTATGTTCAGTCTCTGCCCAATCACTAGCGACTCTTGATCTCACCTCTGATACCGTCCCTATCAAACCAATTCCTGCGACTAAAGGCCAAAGGTAATCGACTTTCTTCCATTGTATTTTTGATAAATTTTTACCGCACCACAGCGGTATATGAAGAAACCCTGTCAATAACAGAGTCATAAAGAAAAAGAAAGTCGAATTAGAAAGAATAATCTCACTACTAAAAAAGCTGTCCATAACTACCTATTTATATGCATGATTCTTTGAAAATAACACCAACAATAGACTTGCTGTGCCTAAAATAATTCAGATTATCGTTATACCATTATGAAAATCATTTATCCAAAGGGAAGGCCTTCAAATTGATTCTCAATATGCAAACTCATGCTTATCAAATAAAGAAGTTTCCAAGTTAAATCTTAAGCTATTGATAAGTAATGATTATTTATTATGTGAATTATGGTCTAGTTTTTGCTCATATCTAATTGAGGTGATTACTATGACAGCAACGATAAAACTATTATCTACAGAGCAAACAAAAGCATTCGATACCGAATATGTAGACGCGAAAATGTTCACGCTAGTTCAACAAGCGCTTGAGTCTTATAGCATCATAAACAAACCCTTTACTCTTATGGATGTTGGTGGAGGAAATGGTAAATACGCAGACAAATTTCTAAGTTGCTATCCTAATGCACATGTAACGGTGCTTGATTCCGAGTATTCTTTATTAGAAAAAAACACATCGAATCAAAGGAAGAATTTAATCCATGCCCCTTTTCAAAATGTTTCTGACATCCCAAAAATGCAAGTAATTCAATTTAATTGGGTCTTACATCATTTTGTTAGTAGCGGGTATAAAGAAAGTTGTGCATTGCAACTCTCTGGTCTAAAAGATGCTTATGAACTTCTTGAGCCTGGAGGCGTAATTTTAATCTTTGAAAATTTTTATGACGGGTGGCCGATGAAAGAACTACCAAGTAACATCATTCATCAGTTAACAGCATCAACCTCACTAGCGGCCATTACATCAAAAATGGGAGCCAATACCGCAGGCGTTGGGGTTTGTTTTCATTCAGAACAATATTGGCGTGACTTACTTACTTAACACCGCCGGCTTTAATCACATCAAATCAAAGCATTGCTATGATTTTGGTAATTTATCTACGCTTAAAAAGATATGTTTATGCATTAATGAACAACGAGTTGGGCTTCTTATCGCACAAAAACCAATATAATATTCAGATAAGCGTTACTTGATTAAGATAAAGTAGCGCTTATCGATATGAGTTTCTTCATAGAGGACAACATCTTTTTTCTCTATGACGTCAAGTCATACAAATTATTCTGACAATCATACAACTCAACCATCCCCGTTTGTGTAAAACCGGCTTGTTGCAACAATCGATTAGAATGTTGATTATGAGGTAAGGTAACAGCCAAAACACGAGATAAAGAATGACGTTTCATGCCTTCTTTTAATACCGCTTTCACCGCTTCTAGTGCATAACCTTTACCACAATATTGAGGTAAAAACGCATAACCTAAATCAGGGAACTCAAGCTCATCTCGTTTAAGTAAACCACACATGCCAATCGGTGTTTTTGATTCTGTCAGCATAACCAAACTTAATCCAAACCCTATTTTTTCATAACTTGCCAGTGGACCAGATTTAAGATAATTCTCAGCATCGACTATTGTGCGTACTTTCTTATCTGCAATATAACGAATAAAGGAATCGTCATTAAGTAATTCAATAACAAATTCCGCATCATCCAACGTAAATTGACGAACAGTCACTCTTTCACTTTCACACACAATCATTTTTATACTCTCTCATATGAATCAATACATTATAGACTCTCAATGTATTATACGAACATTTGACCTTTTATCGTTGTTACCGCAGAACCAATCAATTTTATTCGTCCATTAGAAAGAAGTTCACTACCAACGTAACCACCACGAGAAGAGGCCTGATACCCCATAAATGTGGCCTTATTTAGCTTTTCAGCCCAATAGACCGTTAATGCACAATGCGCAGATCCAGTTACCGGATCTTCATTAACCCCTACCCAAGGTGCAAAATAACGAGAAACAAAATCCAATTCATCCGATAACGACTTCGCTGTAACCAACACACCACGACCGGTAAGTTGTTTCAACCCATCAAAATTAGGAGACAATGCCAATAGTGCCTCTTCACTTTCTATTTCTATGAACTCTTTGGAATCAAACTGGCCGAGTGAGATAACTTCTTTTTCATTAATCCCTAAACACGCCAATAACGCTTCATTCTTTACCGTATCAAACGAAATGGTGGTTGATGGGAAATCTAATTCAATGGTTGAATCTTGAAGTTTCGCAGATAACGCACCTGACAATGTATTAAAAACAACGCTCTCACCTACATTAACTAAGCCGATTTCTTTTAATACATGTGCAACAGCCAAAGTACCGTGACCACACAAAGCCACTTCAACTTGAGGGGTAAACCACCTTAATCTCATATTGGAAAGCGATAGAAAAGCAGTTTCCGATACCGCCATTTCTTCAGCAATAGACAACATTAATGCTTCTGTTAGCCCGCTTTCACTAATGCAAACACCCGCAGGGTTTCCTTTAAATGCTTCCGTTGTGAAAGAGTCCACTTGATATATGTTCAAATCCATTGACTGTTTACCCCTTAGTAATACTGTCTATTTTATTCTCAGTAACTCTTTTTTAAGATCGTCTATCTTTTGCTCTTTTTCTGCTATTTTTTGTTGGTACTTCTTAATTTTATCTTCTTTTTGATCTTGCTTCGCTTCAATCAGATCAGAATGATTTTCGGCGATCTCTTCATTCAGCTCTTCAATCTCTTCTCTCAAATCGCCTTTAATATCGTCGTTAGTACAATAGGTTGTGACTTCTGTAAGCGCGATATTCAATCCAGCCACTTTGTGGTCATTGCCATTCTCTTCAGCAATGCTAATTTGCTTTTCAATCTCACAACTTTTCTGTGCACAGCCAACTTGAGTACTGCAATCTAATGTCGCCGCCGCTTGTGCTGTAGAAAGGCCAAAAAGTAGTCCACTGCAACTCATTGCAGAAATAAAAAATAGGCGCGATGTTTTCTTTTTCATAAAAGTTATCCTGTAAAATGAATGATGTTAATTATAGTTACGTGATAAAAATTATAGCGCGATTCAACACATTTAAGTCAATTGCTTGAAATAACATCCCTTTGATTCCACCTTATTTTCTATTTAACCGATTTAATCACCCTACATGGGTTACCAACGGCAACACTGTTATCAGGAATATCACGATTCACCACACTGCCCGCACCTATCACACAATTATTACCAACCTTAACACCCGGTAAAATAGACACGTTGCCACCAATCCAAACATCGTTACCAATAGAGATACTCGACCCATATTCTGTTTTTTGACGTTCAATAGGATCTAATGGATGGGTTCCTGTTGAGATCATAACGTGTGGGCCAAACAACACGTTATTACCAATCGTCACCTTACATACATCAACAATAGTGAGGTTATGGTTAGAATAAAAATTGCTACCAATGTCAATGTTATAACCATAATCACAAAAGAAATTAGGTTCCATATGTGCTTGGTCTTTTATACACAAAAGTCCTTTTAATATGGCCATTCTTTCATCTAACTTGGTTGGATCCGCTAAGTTAAATTGGTGACAAACCGCTTTCGCATTCATTCGGTTTTTTAATAACGTTTCATCCCAAGCATCATAAGGAAGACCGGCAAGCATTTTTTCTTTTTCTGTCATTTCATGTCCAAAATTAAAAGTAAATCACGGGAATAATTAGCGCTTGATTATACTCATTTAAATAACAACGAATGTGACCAGTATTGACTATTTATACCATGCACATTAAGATGCATTTAAAATACACCTTAATAAGTTAACGAGGAATCCAAATGGCACTTTCATTTACAAAGATATTCAAAAAAAGCGAAACAAAAGCAACAGAAGAGAAATTAGTACAACAACCAAACTCCAATGAAAAAACAGCTTTTGACGCTAAAGAAAAAGAAGTGAAAAAACACGGAGAACCAGATGTTTGTTGTGGTTCATGCTCATAAGTTCATCATTAATAACCTCGGAAGTAAAATCCGAGGTTTATCTCTGTTTCGTTAAAAAACTAACTTATCGTTAATTCTTGCAAAGACACCTTTTTGTTCTCATTATGCGTTAATAACTCAATCTCTTTAAAGCCCATTTTTTGGTGGAAGAGTAACGAAGGTTTGTTCGGTGGCATCACATCGATTTCAGCAACAACACGCGATAATGCTCGCTCTGTTGCCCAATTTAGAGCCAGTTTATAGAGTGTTGATGCCACTCCTTTCCCTTGAAACTGATCAGAAACTACGATTCTATCGATATACAAAAATGAATCGTAATTCTCATTAAACCATTCATAGTTAATGCTTTCGTATTTCACTCCTTGAGTAAATGCCAATAAAAAGCCAGCAATGCGGTCATCTTCTTCAATCACAACGGATATCGCCGACATTTCAATTAATCGAACTAATTTACTTTTATCCATTGGGCTTAATACCTTTACAAACTGCTCATTTAGCTCAAGTATCGTTTCCATGTCTTTGTCTAAAATGGTTCTAATTATCACGCTGACTCCTTGTTCATCATGCTTGTGTAATCAATCAAAAAACGTGGTCTCTATCACGCATTAACCTCAGTAATCCATCACCGCATTATACTCACTTGTCAGTGTCTATTAAATGGCTTATTAATAGACTTAATAGTCCAAAAAATAATGATATTAGGATGAAAAACCATGAAATTGATCATGAACGCCGATGATTTTGGCTTATCAGAAAGTGTGAATAATGGCATCGTTGAATGCTTTAAATCAGGTATCGTTACCTCAACCACCATAATGATGAACCAAAAAGGCGTTGAGCACGCAGCACAACTGTATAAACAAGGTTTAGTCCCTGAGATTGGTTTGCATTTTACCGTCACCGCAGGACAGCCACTGTCAGATCCTTTGATGGTATCAAGCTTAGTTGACGAACATGGTTATTTTCTGGATAGAAAAACCCTAATGACTAAGAATGTATGTGAAGAAGAAGTCTATATTGAGCTTCACGCACAGTACAATGCCGCTATTGAGTTGGGCTTTAATATTAACCACATTGATAGTCATCATTTCGCTGGTGTCTATCCACCACTAAAAAAAGCATTTATCCGTTTTGCTAATGAGATTAACCTCCCTGTTCGCCGAATAGATAACATCATTCATGGGCAAGATGGGCTAACAGTGCGAACTCCTGATGCGTTTGATGCTCAGTTTTTTGATTCAGGCGTCTCTCTTGAGCAACTAAAAACACTAGTTTTAAGCTATAAAGACACGCTTTCTGATGGCATTTTAGAACTGATGTGTCACCCAAGTACAGAAGACAATTCTGATCTTACTGAGTTAACCAGTTACATGGCTATGCGTGTAATAGAAAGAGATTTACTGACGTCGCCAGAATTATCACACTGGCTTAAAACAGAAGGGATTGAATGCGTTGGTTTTAATGCGTTGTCTTAACCTTATTATGGGTAAAACCCCAATGACACCCTACTTATAAGCAGTCGTGTCATTGGGCTGTTTAATGTAAAGCCAAACTAAAGAATGGCTACACCTTCCACTTCCATCACGCTATTTGCATCAGCACGATCGATAATTTTAACTAACACCGATTGAATGGTTTCATCTTCTCGAACATCATTTTCACTGGCAAACTTTTGCTCTTGAGGCTCAGCACCTTCTTCTAAAATAAACGTCACAACCACTTCGGTTGCCAAGTCTGATGTTTTCCCAAAATAGGACAGAGAAAGCTGAGGATATCCTTTGAAGCCTTTTTTAACTTGTTTTGCTATACGCTTTTTTGCTTTATCCACATTCATAACTTAATCCTTGTGCTTACTGAGCTTGAATAATTCCAATACATCGTCAACATAACACGCTAATGATGCTAGCGAGAGTTTCAATTTACCACCTAAAGCACTGAAACTAAAGAAAGTAATCACTCTTATTGATGTCATTGTTAACCAAAACATGAATCCACGTTAAATCGACTTGAAAATATCGCAACTCAACACGCCCTCCGTCGCCTTTTTATCTCTAGGGACATATCGGATCTCACCAATATCAAACTGGAACGGTTCATCCGCATATAAAAGAAATGGCGTATTAACACTAGAGAAATTCACCCCGTTATCAGCAAAACATTGTAAAGGAACTTTCACTGTCACCCACTCAGAATCAGAAGCTTCTACAATCGCTTTTAGTTCCTTTTGTATAGGAGCCATCGCACCACAAGGATAAACACAATGGGAAGCCAATTTTAAGGTATTCGGGATCTCACTTCTCACCGCAATATCAAACTCTAATGTTGAGTTTGCTGCCAAATAATGACGCATGTCGATCCCTTTTTTATCTGGCGTTTGAATATAAAATTGCATCGGAAGTTGCTGACCAAAATCAATTTTTAACGCATCTTGTTGATGCTTATAATTAAGAGGTAATATCGATGCGGTTCCCATCTCCATCTTCTTCGCTCGAGAAATAAAGGTGCCTTTCCACTTCGTCACTTTTCCACTCATTTTTGGCACAAACGTCGTTGTCGCTTCACGGTTGAATATTTCAAGGTTCGTCGCTGGTCGCTCTTTCGCTTTTGTTTCTCCACATCCCCACTGACGTTTATCCATAAACAACGATGGTGCTGCTGAGCCTTTCTGTTCCGTGGTGTAATTTAACCCATACCCATAAGGAAATAAGGGCGTAAAATATTTCCCTGTTTGCTCAAAGTCAGGCGCTCGATAATTAGGAATATTCTGACTGCTCTTATTAATGGTCGTCATACATTTACTGTTTGGCCAAGAATAAGAAAGCTTACCGGTAAAATCAGATCCCTCTTGAGCAAACAACACATCAGTGATCCCTTGTCCTTCAGTACCGGGTAACCACGCTGCTACAAAAGCATCAGAAAGAGCCAACTCTGGGTTTACATACAACGGACGACCAGAGAATAAGATGGTCACCACTGTAAACCCTTTCTTTTTCAACGCTTGTATTAACTGCAAATCTTTTGCATAACTGGGTTTCAATTCTGAATAAGCTAATGTTTGATGCGCTTTAATATCGCCATACATTTCAGCGTATGGATCTTCACCCATCACCACCACCGCAATGGTATCCATTGATGCTTCGTTAGGATCGGTATACACATGTTTATCACCAACTACCTGCTTAAACGCCTCTAAAACCGTCGTCGCATGAACAAAATCTTGCGGCTTATTCTCATTACCTTGCCATGTTAATGTCCAACCACCACTCTGTTTTTGAATGTCATTCGCGGCGCTTCCTACCACTAAGTAACTGTGATTTTTGGGTTCAAAAGGCAGTGTTTTATTCTCATTTTTTAATAGAACCAGAGATTCACTGACCGCTTGTCGAGCCACTTTTCTATGCTCAAGCGCCCCAAGGATCTGCTGCTCACCCGCAAGAAGACGGTAAGACGGCTTTGGTTTTTCCCACAAGCCCGCACGCATCTTAACGCGTAAAATACGAGTTACCGCATCGTCAATTCGAGCCATTGGTATTTGTCCATCTTGGACTTGTTTAATGACATTTTGGTAAAACGCTTTCCAATCTTTATTATCTGTCACCATAAACAAATCATTGCCTGCGTTCACCGCCTTTGGACAACTTTGATTAGTACAACCGGCCACCTCACCGTGACCATTCCAATCGGTAACAACGATGCCATCAAACCCCATTTTTTCTTTTAAAACATCCGTTACTAAATAACGACTGCCGTGAAGTTTTCCAAATCGATTACTCTCTGTTTTCATTGAATCTGTCGACTTGCCTTTTGCGTCATTCTTCTGCCAAGAGTTAAATGACGTCATAACCACTTGAGCACCGGCTTCAAGAGCCGAGTAATACCCCATAGCATGAATATTACGTAAGTCATTCTCGCTATAGAAAGTAACACCACGATCAACCCCATTAAACGTGCCTCCATCACCAATCCAATGCTTCACCGTAGATAATACGCGTTGCTCAGATCGAAGCTCTTTTTCAGTACCTTGCAAACCTTGCACGATGGCGCTTGCGTATTGATAAGTAATGTCTGGAATCTCAGCATACCCTTCGTACACTCTTCCCCAGCGATAATCACGAGGTGTCGTTACCGTTGGTGCAAACGTCAAATCAAGACCTGTCGCCGCGACTTCTTTTGCTGTAATTCGTCCTATTTCAAAAAGCAGATCAGGGTTATTCGCAGCGCCTAATCCAATATTGTGAGGGAATAAAGTCGCACCATAAACATTGTTGTTTCCATGTACCGCATCTGTTGCCCACAAAAAGGGGATACGAAAACCACGACCCGCGTAGGCATCATCTAACGCGACCCAATATTTATCCGATTGTAGAGCCCATTCTAATGCTGATGCGTGCTTATTTTCATTCGGCCAACCACCGCCACCATTAAGCACTGAGCCAATTTTATATTGCTTCGCTTCTTTGGGAGTAATTTGACGATATTCAGGCATGATCATTTGCCCAACTTTCTCACCCAAGGTCATTTGAGACACAATATCCGCGACTCTTTCTTCAATATAATCTCGCTTTGGGATTGCACTCTTTATTTTTGGCCATTCTTGGAAGTAAGGCAGAGAAGGTTCATCAGGCAATGAGGAAGCGTTGGGATCAGAAGAGACGGGAAACGTCGTAAGAAAAAAGAGAGAAAAACCAATGACACTTGCATGAGTGATGTTATTTTTGATGACCATCGAGAACCCCTTCTCTAATTCTATCCATTGTTTTTAGTTTAGGATAAGAAAGAGGCCCAAAAAAGCGATGATGGAAAAATAAATAGTGAGTCAGTTATTCTTGAGATCTAAGCAGTAAGCGGAAACTCGCCACCACTACTGAGTTCGACGTAAAACAGAGCCCAAATCATCAGACATCACTGTGAACTTATCAAGAATTTGCTCATAGCCATATTGAGAAGGTAAACCCCAATCATCACACTCAGATTTGGCGGGAACACCAGGCAGTAATGTTAACTGCAAGCGTGCTTTATGATCTCTGGTCATAAATCGAATATCGTATTCAGAATAACAATGTGTACTGTCTGACGAAGATGATTTTTTCCATTGAACAAGCCCTTTGCCAAGTAGCGTTCCATTCGATTCATTTTCAACCCGTAAGATTGGCTGACTTTTTCCGTAAGTTGATATGATATGACGTCGAGCCTTTTCCCATAATACCTTCTGTTTATCGCTCAGTTCAGTATAGGTGAACGTCTGTGCCTTAATATCTGAAGCAGAAATAGGCGAATCTAATGGGCTTAAATGAGAGCTACACCCAGCAAGCAAGGCAATTAGCATTAATCCAAAACTCTGTTTTCTCATTTAATACCCATTTTAATCTGTCTGTTGAACCGCAATTATTAAATAACGTTAAACATCATTAGCAATTGCAAGTGCCACCGCATGAGCGGCGTGAATCTCTGTCGTATCATACAGAGGAACGTGCGTATCTTCTTGTTTAATCAACAACGCAATTTCAGTACACCCGAGAATGACGGCTTCTGCCCCTTGAGCAAATAATGCATTTACAATATTTACGTACTGAACTCGTGATTCAGCTTTAATGACACCACGACACAATTCGTCATAAATAACATTATGGACAATGGTTTGGTCATCTGCCGTTGGCACAATCACATCAATACCAAATTGATTGATCAAGCGGCTTTTATAGAAATCTTGTTCCATCGTAAAACGTGTGCCAAGCAGACCAACTTTAGTGACTCCATCAGCAACCAGTTTAGACGCTGTGGCATCTGCAATATGAACGATGGGAATAGACAAATTCGCCTGAATTTCATCGGCGACTTTATGCATCGTATTAGTACAAATAAGTAAGAAATCAGCCCCACCGGCTTCAACCGATTTTGCAGCGTTAGATAAAATCACCGCGGTTTCATCCCACTTACCTTGATGCTGTAATTTTTCAATTTCATCAAAGTTGACGCTATATAAGCAGATTTTTGCCGAATGAAGGCCACCAAGCGCCAATTTTACGCCTTCATTAATCGCCTTATAATAACTGGCTGTCGATTCCCAGCTCATTCCACCTAACATTCCAATTGTTTTCATTTCTACATCCTTCATAGATACACTATATTAACTGCATTTTTCCATTACATAATTTACAAGCTTTTGTCCTCGAACATCAACTGTTTGTTGCTTAACAATAGTAAATCCAAAATGTTCATAAAAAGATTTCGCTGTGATGCTCACTTCTGAATAAAAGCGCGAGATCCCTCTCTGTTTGCCGACAGACAAAATGTGATTCATTAATGCCGTTCCTCTTCCTTGATATTGATAATGAAAGACGATATTCGTCGGTTTATTCCCCTTAATTCTCATTCACGATGATCCAAAGGCGACATAAATTACGTAGAGATAATATCAGCATACGATTTACTTATTTTATTATGTGACTTTTACAGTCAATCATCGTCTCTGTACCCTAGACATAACTTAGTGAGACTCTTTAATGAATATATTGATTATTGGCGCTTCTGGAGGCATTGGACTTTCCATTGTGAAAAGCGCTATTAAACACTACCCAAATGCCTCAATTTTAGCCACCTATCACCACCACATCGGGTTTTCTCATTCAAATGTGCACTGGATTAAATTAGATGTTACTAACGAAAACGAGATAAAACAGCTTTCCAAAACGGTTCACGATGTAGATATTCTCATTAATGCCGTAGGATTTCTTCATTCTGAACAACATAAACCTGAAAAATCGATAGCGCAGTTTAGTCACGATTTATTTGATAAGAACATGAGCTTAAATACATTACCTAGCCTCATGTTAGCTAAGCATTTTGAAGCCGCCCTAAAAGCATCAACAAATAATACTTTCTATGTCGTTCTCTCGGCAAGAATCGGTAGCATAAAAGACAATAACATTGGTGGATGGCTAAGTTATCGCATGTCGAAAGCCGCGTTAAATATGGCAATAAAAACAATCAGTATCGAGTGGAGACTTAAATTGCCACACTGTTGCGTGATGTTATTTCACCCAGGAACCACGGATACCGAATTATCAAAACCATTTCAGAAAAATTTACCAAAAAACCAACTGCAATCGCCTGAATTCACCTCAGAATCACTGTTAACATTAATCCATCACTCAACACCAAGTGATTCAGGAAGATTTCGTAGCTTTGATGGCACAGACATTGAATGGTAACGACGATCTACCATAGAAATTTTTCGATGAGTATTTCATCAATGTATTTCCCGCGAATTTAGCATGATTCTTTGCGGTACCGACGATCTCAAACCCTTGCTTTAAATACGTAGCCAAGGCATTTTCATTATCACCTCTAACGTACGCAAATAACTTCTCATACCCTTTCGATTTCGCAACGGTAAATGTAGCGTCAAACAATGCCGTTGCAATGCCTTGTCTTCGGTATTGTTCATCGACAAAGGTACCAATAATTCCAACATGATCAAAAGCACAAGTGTAGGTCGCAAAAGGTTCTACATTTTGAAAACCTACAACACATGCTCCATCTACATCAAGAGCGACATTAAAAACTCCTCTCTCTGGAAACGCTTCAATAAACTGCTCCTCTTCCTCAACCGAAAATGGAGTATCTAAAATAGAAAAAAGACCGCCCTCGATAATAGGGTTTAATACATTAATGATGCCTTGAGAATCTTCTTTTCTAACGCCTCTCACTATTACGCCCATACTTTGTCCCTATATTTAATGTTGATACTATAAATCACAATAAAATATTAAATAAAAATATCTCACACTGCAAAGATAATAACAAAATACATTCATAAATTAGTCTAATTACAACTTAAATAGACAATATATATATGTGTTATTTTTGAACCGACCTCTTATTTACAACGATCACATTGGTATAAAGAATATAATGCTGATAAAAACACCAACCCATAAATAAATATAATAACTAGAGATACTATGATAATTAACAATTATATCAGCAGTTGGTACCGAATTACTCCGCTTGCACTTGCTATATCTGGAAGCTTAATCGCTCCATCCACCTTTGCAACTGAATTAATCGAACCTAAATCCTGTTCGGCACACGAAATTTCATTATCAGCTCAGTTTCTCGATAATATCGAAAACGCCAATTATGAATGTCGAAAATCTTGGTTTAGTGCTCCTCGCCCATTATTTGAATCGTTATACAGCGAACCCCAATTACAAAGAGTGGTGCATCGTCTGAATCTACGCATCACTGAATATACGGGTGAAGATTCACAAGCAAACCAAATTGAAAACCTATCCGAATACGTGCGCGCTGCCTATTATATTCGCTACGGATTTAAAGCCGAACTGAATGATTACTCTGATCAACTCGATGCTCAACTTACGGAGAGCATTCAATCTTTTATTGCCCACCCACAAGCCATGGCAACAGGACAAAAGCAAGCAAATGCCATGTATAGCATGATCTATATGATCGACAGCATTCGACAATTGCCTTCTATCATGGATTCTTTAGTTACCTTGTTGGATACCCTTTCTGTCGATAACGCCGACAATTGGGAAAATCAACGTACCCTAAATGTTCTATTTCAAGCCATGAGTGGACATTCAGGCATACAAACGTATTACGATCATCTTCAAGCCCGTCCTGATTATCTCATAAAGTTACATCAATTTATTTTAAACAAAGAATGGGCGCTAGAGACTCAATCGAGTTTCTTAGTCACCAATGCCGCTCGTGAAATGGGTCGTTTACTTGCTAGCCCGCACGCGAGTACACGTAAACAAGTCTTAATTATTCTTCAAGATCTCTTAACCCGTTATCCTCTCGGTGGAAAAAGCGACAAAATGTGGGTCGGCATTGTTGAAATGTTGAGCTACTTCGCCCCCGACAAAGCAAAAGAGCTTGGTCTTGAAAACGCCAAACAAGATCTAGAGCAACGAGTCATCACTTTAGATTACCACTGCGATGGCCCAGCAACCATTCGAGCTCAAAACATGACACAGTCACAAGCGCAAACGAGCTGTGAGATGTTGACTGAAAAAGAAATAGATTTTCATATCGTCACGAAAAGTGGTTACCGCCCAGTAAATGATGATTTGAACGACACCGTTGAAATCGTCGTATTTGACAGTAATTCTGATTACACGACTTACTCCTCTTTCTTGTTTGGAAACACAACAAACAATGGAGGTCAGTATCTGGAAGGAAGACCAAGTCAAGTCGACAACAAAGCACGTTTTATCGCTTACCGCCAAGATAATAATGACGGATTTGCCGTCTTAAATCTTGAGCATGAATACGTCCATTATCTTGATGGACGCTTTAATCTACACGGTAACTTCAATGATAATTTACGTGAAGGCTATGTAATTTGGTGGTTAGAAGGCTTTGCTGAATACATGTCTTATAAAAACGGTTATAGCGATGCGATTAAAATAGGACAAAACAAAACCTACCGTTTGACTGACATTCTAGCAACAACCTACAGTCACGATACCGATCGTATTTACCGTTGGGGTTATTTAGCAGTGCGATTCTTAATCGACAATCACCCAGAAGAGGTTGATACATTACTGGCACTCTCTCGTGAAGGCGATTACAAAGCATGGGCGAAAGCCGTAAAAAACATCGGTAAGCAATATGATAACGCGTTTAATTCGTGGTTAGACACCGTTGCCAATGAAGAATCCCCTGATAAAGGCAATATTGAACACCCAGATAAGCCCACTCAACCGTCAGACAACATCACGGCATTAAATGCCAATACTACCATCGCCTTATCGTCAGAAATCTATAACGAACAATTGTTCTATTTTGATGTAACGTCAGAGGCAGCAGCGGTATCCGTTTCTATTTCGGGTGATGGTGATGCCGATGTGTATGCCAGTTTCAATAAAATCGCTCACTATTACGATTACGATATCAGCAACTTCCAAAGAGGCAGTGAGGAAACGATTCGATTCACACCAAACAATGCCAACGCCCCTCTTAACGTAGGTCGTTACTATTTTAGTGTTGCAGCAAGAGAAGCGTTTGAACATGTTGAGTTAACCGTTAATATTGAAAATGAAGCATCAACAACAACGCCAGCCATACCATCAGATGATTTAAAACCTGTGGTACTTAATAAAAGCATAGCCACTGAGATTGTCATTCATGAACAACGTTATTTAGTGCTGTATGTACCAGAAGACGATCAAACCGTTCGTATTTGGGTGAACAATAAATCATCGACAACGAATGAAAATAAAGGCGATATTAATCTCTATGCCGCCAAAGATTATTGGCCAACAAAGAAACAAAATGAAGCGTCTTCTACTCATTTCGGAAATAATGAATTCATTGAAATGCACGTTGAAAAAGCAAGCTATGTTTATTTCTCAATGACCGCATCTCAACCCGATAACTTAACGGAAGTATACGTCACATACGAATAGATAAAATAACTAAGGTTGCGATTTTTTGTCGCAACCTTACTTAGTTAGAAGCATAAAAGTACGTTGAGTCACCGTTAAAATGGATCATGTAACCATTATGTTTATTATCCGCTCATAATATTAACAATACAAACCCTACCTAGAGCTTATTGTTATATTTACAGAAAAAATACCCTACACTATCGTTTCATTAATTTATATTCAGATTAATATGATTGATAATCTACACTTTAAATTACCAATTAAAAAATAAGTAATATACTCTTTGGGTATTGAAGAAAAACAGAGTGCTAAGTTATGTTAATAATCACAGGTTCTCGAATGATAAAAAATTCGATTCTAGATAATAAATTTTTTATTTACGAAAAAATACATAGCCGAAATAAGCAATAGAAAAGAAAAATAAGCCACAACAAATAATAATCGATTAATCACACATTTTATCTACTCTATCGGATTCCACACCATGGTTCATATCTCTCAAATCATTCCACTCATAGACAAACAACTCCGAGAATTGCGACCACAAGAAGCCGTTCAATTTAACACCTACAAAAAAGATCGTGGATTTATCATTTACTGTATCGATGCGACACACTATCAAATACTAGAAAACGGATTTAAGAACGCCTCGTTTATCGGTAACACTGAAAGTACAAAAAAACAGGCTAAGAAGTCTTTAAAGAGAGAATTCCCTAGAAGTAACACCGTTTGGGTCGACTACTATCAGCATGTGAGATCGCCACTGGAAATCAACGAACATCATTCCGCTCAAATCTCATTATTCTAATTTGATGTAAATAAAAAAAGCCTGCATAAATACAGGCTTTACGATTGAATTCGTCTCTTTATTATTTAGCAGGAACGAAATCAGCGGCGGCTGCACGGTGCGCTGTATAAATAGCTTCACCGTCACTTTCTGCATCAAAAATAACCGTTACATCAGGCGAGAATAAAATTACATCACCAACTTCAGCAACGTATTTATTCCCTTCGATGTCACGAACAACAATCTTCCCTTTCGTGATCACTTTATATTCTACAGAGTCATAAACATATTCAAATTCAACCCCTGGAGACATTGTGAAATGACCCATCGTTAGTGAGTTAGTATTATTCGTGACTGCAACTTCAGCCATATCGCTTTTTAAGCCCGATACATTTAATAATTGGCTAAGGTCGTTTAATTTAAGGCTACCTGATTTAATAAGAGTAATGCCTGGTTTCTCAGTTAATGTCGTCATTAAATAATTCTCGTTATATTTGTTTAATGTCCACCTTCAACACAACACATCGTTATATCAATTAAAACCACGGTGGGTATACCTCGCTGGTATGCCATTGATTCTAGCTACATTCTGAGACGTAACAAGCCAGTATAAACGTAAAACATTATTACAAAACAAACAGTAATTGCAATTTAAACTCTCAATACTAATACACAAAAAATCATAGTCTTAGCGGTGACTTATGGTCAAATTAAACAACAAAAAACCTCGTAAAGGTAAAGTTTAATAAAAAAAGCGGAGTAGATCACTCTACTCCGCTTTGAATTTTAAAGCATTTCTTTACTATTATTTATATCGAATCATTGGCGAAAACATAAGCCTACTTTTTTCGCATCTAGCTTTGATTCTTGTATATAACTGGATCCTACACAGGCAGTATAATGACTAAATACCATTCTAATTATATCTTTAGATGTTCCTTTTTCAGCCTGTTTTTTCGCTTTATCAAAAGCAATAGACATACAACGTTTTTTATAAGGCTCGATATTTACTTCACAGTGGTCGGTCGAGGAAAATTCCATACAACGACGAAATTTCGTTCCTCCACACAGCGTTTTATTCATGGTAAGGACTACCTTTAGTAGCTCTTTACGCGATTCCAACTCTCGTTTTTTCTCAGCCGCAAGCTCATCAAGATTCGCGACTTCAAATGAGCGTTTCGCAAGAACAGAACCAGCATACAAAATTTCTAGCGTCCAACGGCCTGACACCAACTCCGATTTATCACCGAAATACCACATCGCCAAATTATTATTATGCTTAAACATAGTATCCGTCCAACTAGACACCGTAGAACGTTTACCCGTTTTAGGATCGATAATTTCAGGGTGTGTCATACGCACTGTGATAGGGAATTTCACTCGCATTTTTGAGTGTGGATCTGCTGCTTTATCATTATCTTGTATTGGCGGTTCTACGGCGTAACGGATACCAATATATTGCCCAACCGACGGAGTCACTAACTGAGAGGCAAACATGTCATATTTATCATCATTTTTAGAAATCAGACCTCCCTCAATAATACTCACTCGTGGTGATTCTATATTTGATATCCCTTTCCCGACTAACGTACCAGTTTGATTTTTAGCGTAAGGGGTTCCTTCAACAGACAGTAATTCAAGCTCATTCGTACTTGGCAATATTATGTCAGTCAGCGGATTATTAAACGCAATCACTTCTTTTAATTTCGTTAATTGAGATACATCAATACGAGTTAATTGATTATTATTCACCTCAACAGCAACTAACGCCTCACTCGAACCAAAATCAATCTCACTCAGTTGATTGTAATCCGCTTTTATTTTAATTAACTGCGATTGTTGACTGAGATCTAACGTTTTCAATTGATTATTACGCACATTAATGAAATTAAGATGTTGATTTGAAGAGAGATCAAGCGACGATAGTTGATTACCCTCAATGACCAATCGTTCTAAATTAACAACAGCAGACGTATCAATCGTTTCAATTTGATTATTCGACAATAAAATCACTTTCAAAGCAGGCATGAATTGAATTTCATCGACGGAATGAATCCCCATACGATTACAATTTAATGCTTTGATTTTCTCTAATACTGGTTGGTTCTGTTTCTCAACACAAAGAGAAAACTGAGGATCATTAAAGTCAACATCACTTATTAATACTGGCTGACTCGCATAGCTAAACGTATTCAAAAAACCAAGACTAAGAAAGCCCAATGTTAACGTCGACATCTTCATTTTTAATGATCCTTATTGTCACTTTATTATAGTTTAACTTACTAATATAAAATGTTTAAAAACAAGCGTCTAGGTTAGACCCATCATATTGTAAAATTCAGTTAAATTGCCTAAGCATTCAGTAAAAGTGAACTAGATTTATTAAAAACCAATCAGATAAAACGAAAAACACTCGGTAATCAAAGACGACCGAGTGTAATAAATAATATTGATTCTAGAGTATTACTGATTATGACGAGAACATACGTTAACAACGACGTCTTTTACACCAACACTTGTCGTGTATTTGCGATGTAATGATGGATCTGACGTTCGGTTTTCGAGTCAATCATCTCTTTAGGTCGGCAGCTATTTGGACACGGCATGTTTGGTGTTGTACCAAAAAGCCGGCATATTAACGGTCTTTCTTCGTATACAGTACACCCCTTAGGCCCCAAATGAACGCAATCAAATTCATTTAATGCCGCCTCATGCTCTGCATCACTTTTCACTGGCAAACGCGACATTTCTTCCGAAGACGTCGTCACAGGCCCACAGCAATCGTGACATCCTGGCGTACATTCAAACGTTGGAATGCGCTCACGCAAACTCGCGATTATTTCTCGGTTATTGTTCATACATACCTAACTTTTGTTCAATCCACCTTTATTATAACGCCATACCTAATTCACTGGAAGTTGAGGAGGATATTTAAATTAACAGTATGTAACTCTACCACGCCCCACAAAACTGTCGCTCACAAGGCGTTCCATCATCATCTCCATCAATCTTAACGTTTGGACAATAACGAAGATAGAACTTCGCTTCATCGCATGAATTCATTTGAGTACAACGGGTTTTTCCTTCACACCTAAAACCCGTGTTTTGACGTACTCTTATTGGCGCTTCCGATTCATCATAAGAAGGCGGTGAATAAAATGGAGTGACTTCCCAAGTAATAAAAAAGAGATAAAGAAAAAATAGAGTGAAGATAAAAAATAAGGTAATCACTTTGCTTAGCCTTACTGCTGTCGCATTAGTGACCTTCAAGGGTTTAACGTTTATCAACGAAATGGTGTTGGCTACTTTTTTACCATCCTCATAACCAATTAAAAAGACAACTTCATCACCTACCCTTGGCCTGCGGTATCCTTTTTTAAACTGTGAAATATGAGCAAATACTTCATTATCATTATCGGGATCATTCCCCCGAATAAAACCAAACCCTTTATTATCAATCCAACGAACAACTTGACCTTCCATACCACTACCTTCCCCAACAACGTATATATTCCATAACCCTTTAATAGGCAATAAAACCGAAATATTATCACTTCAAACAATAAAGAATCAGGGGAAGTATGATTTCACCGTCACCGATATTAATTTCTGCTGAAAATTACGCAAAGACGGAGCGATGGATAAATAAAAAAGTGAGATATAGGCTAAAGATACTACCCAAAGTAATAACCAACCAATTAAATTGCTTGGAATAAATGTCAAACATACCGAACGAAACACATTCAGTTAATGTGTTTCTATTCGATACGTATTTAAGTGTTGTTATTTTGTCGTTTTAACACCAGCATGACCGAGTAACCTGAAGTTCCAATTCTCTACTTCATTTGTCTCAATGCGCGCTATTACTTTCATCATCCAACTGTCTGACAGCTTGCTTTGTTGTTTTAACTTAAGCAGACCCTCATTGTTAAGCGGATCACCAAAAAATACGTCACAGACTTCACGTAATGTCATTGCATTAGGAACTCGTTCAATCAATTCCAAAGGTTCATCTGCGCTAACCATTCCCGGTTGAATGACACGATATAACCAACCACAACGACTTATCTCTTGCATATCAACAGAGAAATTCTCGACTTCCCAACGTTTATTCAATTTAAAACACGGAGAACGAGGTTGGCTAACTTCTATAATGGCGTCGCCCCATTGGTAGCGATCTCCCAAGCAAACCGTCTCTTCAGTCATTCCTTCTGAGCTCAAGTTCTCACCCATTCCAGGAGCCCCCCAATGAATATCACCCCCATATTTTTCTTTCCAGTAAACATAATGCTCTAAAGGATATTGATGCAAGGCACGCTCTACTCCACCGTGGTGGTGAGAATCTGCGCATTGATCACCGTCTAATCCTTCAAGAAAAAGATATAAGCTCTTCTCAATTGGAGATTTATTTATTGCGGTATCAAAGCCATAACGATGTTCCACTTTTCCACGGTAAATTCTATTAAGATAGTTCTTTTTCATTTCACTAGCCTCACTTGCTTACTGGATATTGTTCGACGTAATCGTATAGCACGCTTACAATCGAAACCAATGGTACTTCAAACCTGAAAGGCTAAATATATAATATCGAGTTAATTCATTTGTTATGTTTGTGCTAAAAGTAAAGAGAAAACCAATAAATACCAGAGAGATATTGTCTCTTTTATAAAATAGAAGAAAATGATATGGTGCAAAAAACGCATTCAACAAGGAGATGGTTATGTCTAAATTTGCACTAATTACGGGAGCAAGTCGAGGTATAGGAAAAGCGATTTCTCACTACTTTGCTCAGCAAGGTTATTCACTTATTTTAGTCTCATTAAATAAAGACAACCTCAATGCCACAAAATTAGAGTTAGAAGCCCACTACCCGTCGAGTTGTATCGAAACCATCAGCGTCGATTTTAATAACCCCGCAGACGTTGAATCTGCCATCTCTTCAATCATTGCTGAGCATAGCTCTATCGATGTAATGGTAAACAGCGCAGGTGTTCTCATGGCAGGACACACGAACTTAACGCTAAAGCAGCTTTCTGAATTAATAAACGTAAATATACTTTCTACGATTACGGCCTGTAATTTGGTTATCGAAAAAATGAAACAACAAGGCTATGGTGAGATTTATAATATTGGATCAACCGCAGGTTTAGAACCCGTACCAAAGATCGCCGCGTATTCTGCCACAAAAGCCGCTATTGTGAGTTATAGCCAATCGCTTTATCACGAACTTCTTCCCTTTAATATAAAGGTATGTTGTTTATGCCCAAGCGTTGTCGATACTGACATGACCAACGATGGCCGTATTATGAACAACCTAAAAATCGAAACTCAAGATTTAACTAAAGCCATCGATTTTATACGCAACTTGTCGCCAAGTGCCAGTATGTCGACACTCTCTATACGTTGTAAAACCATTGATTTAGAAAAGTAATTATTTCAATTTGGTAGAGAACATCAGATAGAATAGACAATGAAAATAATCACCGTTAACTGATTGTTATTCAATTAACTTACGCTTCATTCTCATCGCATACCGTTACCACTAATTCGTCATTGTCGTTAGTGGTCACTTGAATTCGAATCGGTCGACAACAAACGCTGCAATCATCAATATACTCTTGATCAAGATCTTCTTGATCAACCAGAATCACAATGGATTCATTACAGTAAGGGCAAAGTATTGTTTCTTCGTGTAAAAACTCCATAGCGCCTCTTTAAATCATCATCGTATCTTCTACTAAGTTTAGAGGACAATTCAAAATAATCGAATCAATGAATTTGTCGATATGATATAAAACGATCATCAATATCTTTAAAACAAAAACGCTCGCCCCTAAGGTACCGAGCGTAATAAATAGCAGTGATTGATGTGGGTATTTTACAAGCCGCCAGCTAAATCTAAGTAATTCCCTGTAGAAAATGACGATTTCTCTGAGGCTAACCAATAAATGGCTTCGGCAACTTCTTCTGGTTCCCCCCCTCTTTGTAGCGGAATCACACTCTTCAACCTTGCTATTCGCTCTGGCTCTCCGCCATCGGCATGCATATCGGTATGAATTAACCCCGGGCGAACACAATTAACTCGAATGCCTTCTGCTGCAACTTCCAAAGACAACCCTTTCGTTAAAGTATCAATCGCACCTTTTGACGCGGCATAATCGATATACTCATTGGGAGAGCCCGACCGTGCGGCACCAGAAGACACATTAACAATCACACCCCCTAAACCACCATGTCGAGTAGACATACGCTTGACCGCTTCTCTACAACATAAAAAATAGCTCGTGACATTATTTGTAAGTATGGCGTTGATCCGATCAGCTGTCATGTCTTCTAAGCGTGATTGCGTTTTCAAAATACCGGCATTATTAACAAGAACAGATAGCGTACCTAATTCACTATCAACCGTAGAAAATAGTCGAGTGACCTCTTCTTCGCAAGACACATCCGCTTGAACCGTAATGCACTTCCCGCCTTCTGCGATTATTGTTTTAGCTAATTTATTCGCGGCGACTGCGTTCGATTTATAGTTGATACACACCGCATAGCCTTCTCTTGAAAAAAGTAGTGAGGTTGCTGCACCAATGCCTCGACCACCACCGGTAATAACCGCCACTTTTGGAGTACTCATCAATCTGTCCTTATATTCTGAATGTACGTAATGTTAGCGAGAACATTATCTATTAACTGACAACGTATAACGAACAACGCCATTGTCTTCCATATTAAATGCCCAAACACTTTGGCCGGAATAATATTCAAAGCGATTTTTTTTGATGTCCACAAGAGTAAGCTGCGATATAAAAGCATCGCGATCTTGTTTATCGATAACAAAGCGACCAACCGATGTATTAAGGTCAAGATCATTACTTACCTCAATTTTTCTCGTTGATTCAGGCAAAATCTTGGGTAGCCAACCCCGAGTGAAAAGCTTATTTTCCAACGCATCTTGGTAGGTCGGATAATAATTATCCATAACATCACTGCACCCTACAATGAGAAAGGCAATAAGCCATACAAACTTTTTCAATACTATTTCTCCAATGACAACTGACCTGTATATTACGCACTTACACCTATTCAAACATGCCTAACATTGACACTAAAAAAACAGAAGTACTCGGTAAGTTAACACGACCGAGGGTTGTAAATTATGTTGATGTATTTATGGTTAAATTTCGTTTTAAACCATTAATTTTAAAGCGATGTATGGCACTAGATTAAAGATTAGAATTCCAATTTTATAGTTAGCCAAATATTTAAAATACAATGAAGGAAGTTCTGATGAAGAGATGCCAAGTATTTTACTGTGGACGTTAATAATAAAATCGTTAAATAAAGTAAGAAATAACACAGCAAAAACTAAAAACCCCATATTTATTACGGAGCACCAACCAAAAAATACGGTGATGTCATTAATGTTAGTCATAAATTAATTATCCTTATGTTTAACCCTACATAACAGACTTACTACTATACCTAAGATTGACGATTTAAAACGAGAAATACTCGGCAAACTGAGAATGCCAAGTATAGTAAATAATTTTATGCTTTATACAAAAAATCCGAACAGCATTATTATTCAATTCGGATCATTGGTAATAATAAATCATCAGGTAACGATTCATCTACCTTGATTTTCATCCTCTTTGATTTGTGCATTTCTCCATAACTCATTGGAACAATATCCATATTTATAGGTTGGAAGAATAAGCAAAACTAAAAACATCATAAAACCAATAGCAATTAACCAATTTGATATAAAATGAGTATCAACAAAACTCATGCTGTAAAAAGTAAGCATCAACAAAGGAAATGTCATACATACCTGAAAAATAAATAGTACTTTCCATACCCCACGCTCCCAAATCGCTTTTTGATATGCATAACCATAGGAAGCAGCCAGTACCCCAATCATAAAAGAGGGTAAGGCACTGAAGTCGTCGCCATTTTTAATTGAATATACCATTGAAAATACGACAAAAAACAACTCAATCCAAAACCATAATTTCCACATAATGAAGCCCCCAGCTAGAACGAAAACAGACACCAATACAATGCATTTATTATTGTAAAAATTGATTTTAATTTATTGCATTAAAACGAGAAAAGCTCGGTAAACAAATAACGAGCTTTCTTGATGCCACTACTGCATTTTCAGCACAACTCAATAATTGTATTAATTAAACAGTGAATGAAGTTTATAGCCAACGAGTAATGAAATGTCTTTTTGATCCACATCAGAATGTAAATCGACAGTAGTGTAACGAACACCAATAAACCAATCCGTCATATTAAGATCCACCCCTGCACCGTATTTGAAGCCGTACGAGGAGTCATCCATTGATGGTTCTGTCTTTAACATTGAATAGCCGATTAACCCATAGGCATCAAGATCGATAGCATCAGACAACTCAAATCTCTTCCCTAAAGGAATATTTGCTGAAAATGCATACTTCTCTTTAAAGCCAGTTGAATCTTTAAGCGATGAATTTTTAATTATTTTCCCTTCAACTTCGCCACCAACGAAAAAAGAGTTCGCATAGATGTTTCTAGCGCCAAAATACCCATCAAACGCATCACCAGTTTTATCTGATATTTCATGTGAGGAATAACCTGCCGCAACATATACATCTTGATATGGCGTATTTGTTTCTTCTGCAAATGTTGAAAATGAACATACGGTTACAAGCAATGGGAGTATTTTATACACTGTTTTATTCCATACAAAAATTGAAGCCGCAGTGTACTTATCGACCAAAAACGAAGATATAGCATATCCAGACGGGTTCTCGTAAGAATATGCTAAATTAATACTTCACTTATCGTAAGGTATGTATTCAAACAAGGCGATACCCCAACGGATTAAGGCCGTAATTATCCACGGTTTATTATTGAGTTCTTTTAAGTGGGCGTATCATGCAAAGGTCATGAAAATATTGCTGCATTTAGTTATACTGCTGATAACCAAGAATTTTTTAATTTAAAGATTTGATTATCAAAGTCAATGCTTACATTGATGCCTATAGCTTCAAGAAGTAATGATACGTTCCTAATTCTCTAACATAGCCTAGAGATTCATAAAGCTTCTGAGCGTTTATATTATCTTCTGCTGTCTCTAACGATAACCCTTTCACGTTATCCACTAAAGCCAACTCTTTTGCTGCATTCATTAACTGTTTTGCTACGCCATTATTCCTAAACTCAGGTGCAACATACAAATCATTTAATACCCATACTCTAGCCGCTGATACTGATGAGAAGCCGTGATAAAGTTGAGTAAAACCCATGCCTTCACCACTCTCATTTAATGCTAAAAATATGACTGACTCTTCATTTTTAACTCTTTGAGATAAGAAATCAAAAGCTAATTCTGAGTTACTCTTTTGTCCATAAAACACACGATATGCATCAAACAGCGGGCTAACAACTCCTAGCTCACCAAGTTTTACTTTTACCACTTCCATATAAAGAACTCCATTTTTAATGAGAAAGAGCCATACGGAATGAAAAATACCATCCACTGAAAATCGCTCTTAAATTGTTTGCTAGCCGACATCTACTCGATAAAGCGCATTGACTGGCTTTTCTACAAAATACGACCATACATGCTTAAACACTGCGTGTTGATTTGGAAATGGGGCCAACTCTAGTGCTTCTTCTAAACTACACCACTTATATTCTGTATGCTCTTCATTTAGAACCACCTCTTGCTCTGGTGGGCACATTACAACGAAAACAGGGATAAGCTGAATGACATTAACGCTAGCTTCATAAAATTGTTCTAGAAACTGAGCATTGAATAGGTTTGACACTTCAATTTGAGTCTCTTCCTTGAACTCACGAACGATGGCATCAATGCCGGTTTCCTCTTCTTCAATTGAGCCTGCGACATGACACCAAAAGCCACCTTTTACTCTTTTCATGAGTAGAATTTTTTCTTCGCCATCAATTTTAGATAATGCCACGCCTGACACAATTGATGTATTTAATGGGATCATAATTACCCTCTTGAATTATTGTTATGTGGTTCTTGGGGCGAACATTATGATTGCCATTCCTAGTATCGCGACTGAAGCACCTACAATATCCCATAAGCTAGGACGAATGCCATCTACGACCCACAACCATAAAATTGCGACAAAAATATAGACACCACCGTAAGCGGCATAAACCCTACCAGCAGCTGTCGGATGTAAAGACAATAACCATACAAATAGAGCAAGACAGAAAGCTGCAGGCACTAATAACCAGATAGATTTATCTTCTTTTAACCAAAGGTAAGGCAAGTAGCAGCCCAATATTTCTGCAATAGCGGTTACAAAGAAAAGCCCTACTGTTTTGATTTCTAGCATTTAAACTCCTATTTTTTCTGCAACCGAACAACGCCTTCATAACACGTTTGCTACCATGTAGATTAAGCCTAAATCTACCATTTAATACGGTAAATTCAAAGAACCCTAGAACGCCGAAGAAGCCAGCTCTATAGATGAGATGTTTTCTGATCTCACTGAAGGCAAAGTGACAAATGTATAACCTAGAATACTCAACGCAATTTAAAAAGGATGTTAAGAAGATAACTAAAATACCGAGTGTTACGAATCTGTCTTAAACGCTTGTTAGTTTGCTGATGCCCACCTCTCTTCAAGGGTAAACCTATCATTATCAAAGTCGATTCTCCCTTGAATGCCTAATGGCGTAACGAGCATAGGATGAGTATGGCAGCTATCGAAACCATAAAAGATTGGGATGTCCTTGCCATTCAACACCTCAAGAAGTACATCAAGTGGTGTTCGGTCTGTCCCCTTGTCATCAAATAGCTCATGCTTACCCAATATAATAGCCCCTACTTTGTCAAAAACACCGCAAGCAAGTAAATGAGAAAAAGAGCACTCTACCGTTTCAATACCTTTTAATGAATCTTCAATAAATAAAATATCACCTTGCTGGATCGTTGGCATATACGGGCTTCCCCATATACCAGCTATTGTATTTAAGTTACCACCTACAATGCGACCTTGAACAATCCCCCTACCGATAAACTCCCATTCATTTGAGTAGGTAGGCTTGCTTGTGTCTTGCGTATCCCAGTTAATACGAACATCTGTCCATTCTTTTGGCATAACATAAGAATACATACTCGAAGTTGACGACAGTATCTCGATGAATGAATCAAACGTATCATCAACTAGCGGTGGAAACTCTCCAAAGGAAGCAACTAAAGCAGGGCCATAAAATGTAATTAACCCTGTCTGGGCATAAATCCCCATTAGTAATGCGGTCACATCTGAGTAGCCTATAATTATTTTAGGGTCATTACGTAGGGCTTCATAATCAATATATGGCAATAGTGCATTGCTATTATTTCCACCAATCGTAGACATAATACAACGAACACTTGGGTCACGAATAAGTTCATTTAACTCATTCGCACGCTCTTGAATCGACCCTGAACGATAAGAATCTGTTTTTCCAGTTAAAGAGCCAGCAACAAGTTCAAAACCTTTTGATTTTAGGTAAGCTTTGGCTCGTTCAAATCGAATTTCTGCAAACACCGTTGCAGGTGATGACGGTGAGAAAAAACCGATTTTGTCACCACCAATTAAAGCCTTTGGATATAACACTTAATTTAATCCTCCATAATTGGATTAAGTAAACTAACGAGGTTGTAGGATTCCTCCCTCACCCATTCTCAACCAAGATCCTATCCACATTTCATCATAATAGAAGATTGAACACACTAGATTATTAACCGTGTGCCAAAATGACACAGCACTTGTCAGCGTATAATAATTAAACTACAATTCACTTGTGCCACTTTGACACTGAATGGAGATTATTATGGCTACTGCATTACCCCGTATTACAGCACGTGTAGATATTGATACACAAGAACTACTGTCTCAAGCTGCGGCCATTGCCGGTATGTCTAGCATTAATTCATTTGTGCTTAGTGCGGCTGTAGAAAAAGCAAAAACTATTATGGAACGTGAACGAGCCCTACAACTAAGCCAGCAAGATGCTATGAGTTTAATGACTGCGTTAGACCAACCAGCCAAACCAAATAGCAAGTTACAAAAAGCCGCTTCACGTTATATGGATAAAACTCAATAATGAATACTGTCCAATTAGAAAAAGCTAAACATGACCGAAACCGTTTTGATTGTGGCATTACCGCACTCAATAATTACTTGAAAGTTATGGCAAGCCAACAAGCTAAGAAAGACAATACTCGTACCTTTGTTCTTGAAGATAAACAATGTCCTGAGCACATTATTGGTTATTACACATTAACAATGATACCCATTGATATTCAGGATTTACCTCCTAAATTACAAAAGAAACATCACAGTGTAACTTCTGGTGGTTTGATTGCTCGCTTAGCCGTTGACCATAGATACAAAGGTCAAGGTTTCGGTGAATGGCTTTTGATTGATGCACTTAGAAAGCTATTAATGACAAGTGAAACAGTCGCCTTCCCTGTTGTCATTGTTGATGCAAAAGATGGCGCTGAGTATTTCTATGAAAAATACGGTTTTACCGCATTCAAAGACGCTGATAACAAACTATTTATTACAATTGCAGACATTAGAGCCAGTATCGGTGAATTAATTTAAACCAAGAAGCAGTTAACGAGACTGTAGGACTTCTCCCTCGCCCATTCTCAACCAAGATCCTATCCACATTTCATCATAATAGAAGCTTGAACACACCAATAACTAATCTCCCAGAGCTTGGAAGTATTAGTAATAAAAAGCCTCAGCCTTGAAGGGAAGCCCAAAAAACTCGCTATTATTGCCTGTGTTAGAAAAATAATTCAATGATACGAGGTGCTGTCATGTGGGATAAAAACCACGCTAAAACTTAGTTATTGACACCATAGTCGTTTGTTAAGTGGAAGACCTAACCTCGTCCCAGATGTCTATAATACTAAATGAGCAACCTTTACCAGCCAAAAATAGTTCTTGATACTTTTTAAAATAATCTTGATCTGGCGTGAATGTTTTATTTGCCTCATCTTTCACAATTTTCTTGTTCTCCTCACTTCGCTCATATGGCCCTGTGAATACATTTTCAACATATCTTCTTATGTTCTCTTTCTTCGAAGGACCAACACAGTTTTCTTTAATGTAGTTCACCATTATTTCGGCAAAAATTCTTTCAGAGTGATAGAAAAAGTAATTACTATTCAAATGGCTGCACGCTTCTTCTAAACATAAATTAGAAAGTAACTTATTATAAAAAGGCTCCATCACACTTGATATTTCTTCAAAAAGAGTTTTTCCAACAGGAGCCACCATATAGCTAAATGGCGTAATATCATCAATTTCTACGGTTTTTTCACTAAAAACCGTAGAGGCATGACATGTAGTAAAAATACGGCAAGGTTGTTTTCAAGAGTTCTGTTTATAATCTTTAGGTTTATAGAAAGTTCTTCCCAGGACATAAACTCTTCAGACTTTAAACATATCCCCTTATTCTGATCACCATGAAAATTAAAGTGAATAATAGGTTTTACGTCATATTTCTCACATAATTTATGGATGATAGCCAATTTATGTGTAAGGTCATTTTTATCATTCACCTCATATGAGCAAAAATCAAAACCTGCTACGCTTGCTTTCAACTGAATATCTTCAGAAAGTCGATTGGACTGACCACCATCAGCCTCAACATCCGAATAAAGAAAAAACAATGTATTTACGCAAAAATCAGTATATATTTCAAGCATTTAAAAAACCAAGAGAAAAGAAAACTGTAACTGAGAAGACGTTTTATTGCAATAAATATGGCTAGGGCATATCGGACACTTAACGCCGCATTAAGTAGTGAGCAACACTACCACTTTACTAAAGCATTACGCCGTAAACACAAAACTCAACTTGAAGTGAAAACGCCGAGTGTTGCGAATCTGTCTTAAATGCCTTGTTAGTTTACCTACATGATGAAGCCAAAGTTTAGCGCCAAGATGCTGAATTAGTTATAAAACTACTGACTTTGGACGTAGATGTAAAACTGAAAACTATGAAACTCGAACCCAACTTACAAAATGAACTTGGCTAAGAAGCAACATACGCTAAACAACCAAAATTTAAAGCTCTCAAACTGACAAAGGATTCGTTCGACTAACCTGACAACCAAGTGCGACAAACCATTTTATGAGCAATATAGCCACCAAGAAAAAGAAGCCGCGCCAAAGAACTATCACGAAAAAGTTAGAGCCCGTAAGTGACTACGCAACCGCAAACACTTCACATATAGTGCCACCGGAAAGTGCGTGAGATTAGTAAACCAATAGGTGAAAAGTACAATAACCAGACAAGCTCTTGGAATAAAATCCCTGTTCTACTCTTGTAAACTAACGCCGCATTAAGTAGTGAGCAACACTACCACCTTACTAAACCATTACACCGTAAACACAAAAATCGACTTGAATTGAAAACGCCGAGTGTTGCGAATCTGTCTTAAATGCCTTGTTAGTTTACCTACATGATGCAGCCAAAGTTTAGCACCAAAGTGCTGAATTGGTTACAAAACTACTGGCTTTCGACACAGATGTAAAACTGAAAACTACGAAACTCAAACCCAACTAACAAAACGAACTTGGCTAAGAAGCCACATGCGCTAAACAACCAAAATTGAAGCTCTCAAACTGACAAAGGATTCGTTCGATAAACCTGACAACCAAGTACGACTAAAACCAATATTCACGGATTAGCCAGTAAGTAACTACCCAACCGCGAACGCTTCCCATATAGTGCCACCGGAAAGTTCGTGAGATTAACAAACCAACAGGTGCAAAGCACAATAACCAGACAAGCTCTTGGAATAAAATCCCTGTTCTACTCTTGTAAACTAACGCCGCGTTAAGTAGTGAGCGACGCTAACCACCTAACTTAAACCATTGTGCCGTAAACACAAAACCCAAAGCAAACCGAAAACGCCAAGCGTTGCGAATCTGTCTTAAACGCTTTGTTATGCAGCTTTTCCCGACTTTTCTAAAGCACTTTTTATCACAGTTTCATGTAAACGCTCGACGGACAAATAGTCATTCACTTTGGAGTAACGACCACCAGTATCGATATACTTTCTGCCTTCAGGAGTATCTAGACTAGGCGTGATACAAGCAAAATCACACAGATTTAGATAAAAAGATCTTGCAATGCGATATGCCGCCACCAATTCATCCGTAGTTGTGCCGACAGTTAAGATTGATTCCAATTCAGGTTGTTTTTCAATTTTTTCTGGTACGAGGACGCCCTTGTCAGCTAATTCAATGTAAATTTCCGGGATACCAAGTTTCTCAGACAGCCTAAATATTGCACTACAAGCATTAAGGTAAAAAGAAAGCGTCATTTGCTTGTTTACGTCTCTCAAGGTTGCATCAATACCCCACTGAGCGGTAGATAATTCAGACTCAATATCCTTAAATGCGTCTACATTTGGGGATGGCAGCCCTTCCGTTGGAGAGCCTAAGAAGAAGTTTGTATGCAGACGTGGATGAACCTTAAAGTTTACTTCAATACATGAAAGATATTCTGTCTTGCCTATTTGCTCAAAGTACGAGAACAATTCCTGCCGATGTGAGCGATAAGTATCTAGATTATTTTTGTGCGACACAATTTCAATCTGCTTGGCAGATTGCTCAGTTGAGTGTAGTCGGCTAATAAGAACGGATAAAGGAATAGCTAATGAAAGTAAAGCCAAGGGCAATACTGAAATCTGTAAGAACGTTTGAAAGCCTTCAGCATTCAAAAGCACGCCATAGTCTTGCCATGCTAAAAAACCTGTTCCAAGAAAATATAGAATCGGAGCTAGAATTACCAACCAAAGTAATCCTTGTTTCATTAGCCCTAGCTCAGGATGAAGAGTCAAAATAAATCGGGTACGCTCTACAAAATTGCTTCCCTTCGATGCAAAAACAAAAGTCAGGCCAAAAGAAATGACCAGTGGTAATAAAATCAAGGCAATAAGTTGCGCCATAGTTAAAATATCCTCCTGCTGCATAACGCCCAATTAAGGTGTGAAGCACGCGACCACAGAACCTAATTTGAACACCATAAACACTGAACTAAATCCAAACAAAAAATACCAAGCGTGCTGAATCACTCTTAAATTGTTTGTTAGTTTTTTTCTGGCACCACATGGCAAGGAGCGCCAAAACTGTTGTTCTCAACCGGGGTTTTCAATATTTTGGTAGGGCTTTCAAGGTTGTAAATCCTAGCTTTCCACTGTCCGCCTAGTTCCATGACAAGCATAAAAAATACAAAATTGACGTTATTGTTTGCGTACTTACGTGCATGAGCAGTTAAAATCATACCATTCTCATAACCATCTCTAGCACTCTTAACCTCAATTTTGCACTGTTGCCCATTGTGAAGACAGCTAATGTCACTATCGGCATATACTACAAAACCTTTGAGCATAGTTGCTCGCTCATCGCCAGAAAGCCACTTTACGTCGGTATAATCGTCACAGCACTCAAGGTAATTTAATGCTGCTAGTTCACCAAATATCCCAACTAATGACGAATATTCATTCGTAGGTCCTTGAAGACCAACTTGCCCTTGGTAAAAATCATTTTCAATTTTTGCAAGCTCTTTAGCTAAGATCACTTCTTCATCAGTGAAAGTGATAGGCAGAGAATCAAACTTCTCATGTTTCTCTTTTCTTAACTGCTTAATTTTTGCAATAACTTCATTTGTCATCATTATTTCCCTTGAACACTTCCACTACCGTGATACACACTGAAAAACTAACGCCGCATTAAGTAGTGAGCAACACTACCACCTTACTAAACCATTACACCGTAAACACAAAACTCAACTTGAAGTGAAAACGCCGAGTGTTGCGAATCTGTCTTAAATGCCTTGTTAGTTTACCTACATGATGAAGCCAAAGTTTAGCACCAAGGTGCTGAATTGGTTACAAAACTACTGGCTTTGGACGCAGAAGTAAAACTGAAAACTACGAAACTCAAACCCAACTAACAAAACGAACTTGGCTAAGAAGCGACATACGCTAAACAACCAAAATTGAAGCCCTCAGACTGACAAAGGATTCGTTCGACTAACCTGACAACCAAGTGCGACTAAAACCAATATTCACGGATTAGCCACCAAGAAAAAGGAACCACACCAAAGAACTATCACGAAAAAGTTAGAGCCAGTAAGTGACTACCCAACCGCACACGCTTCCCATATAGTGCCACCGGAAAGGTCGTGAGATTAGTAAACCGACAGGTGCAAATCACAATAACCAGACAAGCTCTCGAAATAAAACCCCTTTTCTACTCTTGTAAACTAACGCCGCATTAAGGTGTGAGCGACGCTTGGCTATACTTGAGCGAAGCGAAACTGCCAAGCATTGCGAATCACTCTTAAATGCATTGTTAGCTTAATTTTACGTAAACACTTATTTTTTTGTACGCCTTTACAGTAGTCGGCTTAACTCCTCTTTGGTACCAATAAAGATATTTGCAAGTACCTTGAATCTTGTACTCTGACGCTTGTTGAATTGCGCTATTTCTAGGGTGCTTGAACCTTTTATTAAAACCAAATGAGAAACATGCTATTGCCTTCCTACTTGCTGATTTCGGAATGGCACTGTCAATGACCTCAGCGCCATGGTGGCATGCCATTAAAGCATTATAATTTGCTGACATTTGAATTTTAGGTAAATACTTAAAGCATTTATCTCCCGTAAAAAGATAGTTTTTCTTCGGCAAGTTTAGAGAGTATGAAATTCCACTATTGTTTGAATCATTGTCAATCCAGTTAGCATGTCCTTGAAGTCTCCCTCCATTGGCTAGCTTCAACTTAATATAGCCACAATTTTTACTTGAGTGAGGGACGATGTAGAATCCTTTACAAGCATCCATTACTTCCAAAATAAACTGAAGATTAGCTATAGTTAGATATTTATCAGAGATTGTATTTTTGCATTCTTGATTAAACGCCTCTATGTTAAGAGGAAAAATAAAATATTCAGATAATATCTTACTCTTGACATAATAATTAGCTAAAACATTATACCTTTCGATTATGTTTAATCTATTAAATTTATTAGATTTTAATGAATTTAGTTTTCTATTAAAGTCACGAATATTGGTCTTGCCTTTTCCATGCAAATACGAGTAATGGTCTGTATCGAAGTGAGTAATAAAAGTAAAACAGTCTCTTTCAAAAGACTTATGCCAAATCTGGTTAGTTAGAATATATGTAGAATCTATCTGGCAATCGAAAAATTCTAATTGCTGCGGTGTCGTAACCCCACCATCAATAGTAGCTTTATTGTATGGACTCCCAATACCAATATCGAAAAAAACATTTGAATTTGATTTAGCAACGATACTGTCAGCCTGAGCGACAGGAAGGGCAACCACACCAAAGTTATTACTCACACCACCAAAAACAGATTTAAGATCAGCGTAGGAAAGTCGATTAGAGCTTGTTTTAATACGCTTTTTAATCTCACGAATTAAAATCAACTTTTTCTTTGAGTACACATTTACATGAGCCATAGATGCCGTATATACACTCAAAACTTTGACGACAAAAAAGAAGTCCCATAGCGACTCATATAACGAAAATAAAACTGGTTTGCTGCTAATTTCTGTTGGGTTAAATTCACGTGATTCTATGGCTAATGTTAAATGATAGCTCAGCCCCTCTTCATAGAAATTGCCTAAATGTAATGGTAATTCTACACTGCGCACTAGAGAACCATCTTCAGTAAGAATAAAGCCATCAAATCGATTGCAATTAACTACTTCACCATTTACCGTTTGAGACTCTGAAACACCAGAGAAAAAACCCACAAAATTTACAACTTCTTCCATATGACCTCATATATTAAGCTAACGCCGCATTAAGTCGTGAGCAACGCTACCACCTTACTAAACCATTACACCGTAATCACAAATCTCAACTTGAATTGAAAACGCCGAGTGTTGCGAATCTGTCTTAAATGCCTTGTTAGGTTACCTACATGATGCAGCCAAAGTTTAGCACCAAGGTGCTGAATTGGTTACAAAACTACTGGCTTTGGACGCAGATGTAAAACTGAAAACTAGGAAACTCAAATCCAACTAACAAAACGAACTTGGCTAAGAAGCGACATACGCTAAAAACCACAGTTCGAAGTATTTTTACTGGCAAAGGATTCGTTCGACTAACCTGACAACCAAGTGCGACTAAAACCAATATTCACAGATTAGCCACCAAGACAAAGAAACCACACCAAAGAACTATCACGAAAAAGTTAGAGCCAGTAAGTGACTACGCAACCGCGAATGCTTCACATATAGTGCCACCGGAAAGTTCGTGAGATTAGCAAACCAACAGGTGCAAATCACAATAACCGGACAAGCTCTCGGAATAAAATCCCTTTTCTACTTTTGTAAACTAACGCCGCGTTAAGTGGTGAGCAACGCATACCACAAAACCTAAACCATTGTACCTTAAACACTTAACCTGACTGGAACTGAAATCGCCAAGCGTTGTGAATCCGTCTTAAACGCTTTGTTAGCAATATCTATGAGGGGTTGAGAATATTACCTTCTAAGTCTTTCGCAATCCAAATTCCGCTTGCTTGATATTCAAACCTGTACAGAGCACCCGGTTGTTCAATCGTCCATTGAAGTGGACGCCCAGACCACTGCAAAATACCAGCATCTTCTCGAGTCGCAGAGTCAAGAGAGTTTATTTCGTATGTAGCCCCTTCTCTAGAGATGACCTCTATGTATTCCACACTGATAAAATCCATAGATTGTTCTACATATTCAGGTTTCAGAATAATGTTTTCAGCATTTCCAAACATTTGATTTGTCGGAAACATTAAGCCGTTGATGTGCTCTGATTGCATCATCATGTCCGAAATTGTAGAAGTGAGTTTGTAATAAGCTTGGTCTTCTTCACCATCTAGAGGTTTAGAAAACATAAAGCCTAAATACTCATGTACCATTTCATTTAAATCGTTAAAATTATTTGTCCTTTTAACAAAATTATATATTTCTGGCAAACTTCGCTTAGAGCCTAGTTTTTCTTCAGTCTCTTCAGTAAAGCCAATATGATTTAAAACTAAAGGCTGCGTTGTTCTCCAATGAGAAAGAGCAATTTTATCTCCAGGCTCACACCTCAACTCAAACAATGGCACACCACGATAGTTGGAACCGTAAAATATCGATTGGTTCACATCATTGGCACGCCCACGTTCTTTTACATATTGTTTAGGCGGATAACTACACTTTCCAACAGTATCTGGCTTCTCACATACGCGAGCTCTAAATATATCTAATCCAGCTTCAAACTGTGGTGCTTGTACTTTATAGCCAGACATTAAGCTACCAAGAACTTTCCTCAGGTCTTCTTTTGAGATCTTACTGAGATCCATTTTTTCTATGCGAGAAATAGCGTCACGAATATTTCTACTGTTCAATTTTACTTCTTTCACCTAATGACCCCATACTTCTAATATTGCTAACGCTCTTTCTACGACAAAATGCCTCATAGTTCCCTACCAGATTTGTCGCTACTTATTCTATTAAGGCTTACTAGCCTTTTTCTTAAACTGAAATAAATCAACATCATAACAATTCGACATTCATCGTTTCATTCATGCTATACGACAACGTGTCGCTTTATGCGGTTAGCTCACAGGCTGCTTCGATAAACCATAAACAGCGTGGTTGATAATGCGACCATTCAGGTTTTCACGATTAGAAATAATGCCTTCTAATGTCATGCCTAAACGTTCACAAACCTTACGGCTTGGTAGGTTGTACTCGCCTGCTGCTATTTGAATTTTTTCAAGCTGTAAATCTGTGAATGCAATCTCGATTAACTTAGAGACTGCGCGAGTAATAATGCCGTTACCCTGATAAGACTCACTAAGCCAATAGCCAATCTCAGCCATTTTTAAATTATGATTAATTGTATTGAAGCTGACATTACCAACCAACTCACCTTGGTACATCATGGCGCAAACCATTCCTTTACCTTCGGCATGATCAAGTAACGATTTACGCACAAAGCGTAGAAAGAAATCCTCAGACTTTGCGTGTGACGGCCAAGCTAGCCATTGAGATAAATAGGCTTCTTCCTTCGAGACGATCTCAAAGTACTTTTTCGCAAAAGAGGGCTCAATAAGTGCCAATTTCAATTCACTGTCAACTTCTACTGTAAACATAAGCCATCCTTTGAGGTGATCATTCATCATGCGTACACCATACCATTTGCTGGGTAAATTTCATGTAATTTCTTTTTGTTTTGCCTTTAACTTCTCATTTTCATTAAAACCCAATCTATTGATAATATTAACTATAAATGGTGAGCTTTCTCTTTTACCCAATCACTAGATACAAAAAAGCCGAGCAAGTTACCCTGCTCGGCTTTTAGTTTTACCAATTTTCGCTATACGATTATTAACTCGTTATTAGCTGTTTTTGTCTTTTGGCTGATTCTCTGGTAAGTCTTTTACTTCTTCATACCATAAATCGTGATGCTCTTTAGCCCATGTTTCGTCAACATCGCCTGTCACCATGCCTTCTAGTCCCGCTTCCATACCAAACAGACCAATGTAGATGTGGAAGATGAAACCACAAATCAAGATCAGTGCTGCAAACATATGGATCAAGTTAGACAATTCCATATCACGGCGTAATTGACCGAAAATTGGAAAATCTAATACAAAACCACTGATCGCTGCTATAGCACCAAACCAGATAAGAAGCCAGAAGATCGCTTTTTCACCACCGTTTGAGAAACCTGCTGATGGATGCGAGCCTTTATGCTTACCAACCATGCCGCCCATTTTCATGAACCATTGAATGTCTGTCTTGTTTACAATGGATTTTCTCCACCATTTCACTAAAACAGTCATTAATAGGATGCCAAAAATTGGACCCATGTAGTTATGGTACTGCTTCGCGGCATAAATGATCATGCCCCAAATATCGGTCGGTAATACTGGTTTTAAAAAGTGCTTACCATAAACCAAACATAATCCACTGAACGCCAGTGTTAAAAACGTGAACGCCATGCTCCAGTGCAATGCACGGTCCATTTTGCTCCAACGCTGAATTCGACGTCCTGTTTTTGGTTTGCTTAACTTTAGGGGACCAATCGTAAAATACGCCAGTGCCACCATCGCTAAACTACCAAAGATAGCTAATGCACCTAATGGTGACATCCACTTCTCTTTCAATACATACCATGTTTCGCCAGCCGTACTGATAAGTACACCATGCTCTGGTGACTGTGAGGTTGTATAGCCTTCTTCGCCCGCTCTTACTTGACGCCAAAAATCAGCGCCACCAAGTTGGGTCATTTCTTTCTCTGCACTCTTATTCGTTGTGCCTTCATTTGCCATGCTAGGCACAGAAAATGAAAGCGTTAATGCTGCCAATAATGGCAGCAATAACGAAAGAGAAAGACGTTTTAATTGTGTCAACATCACTCTCTCCACTGGATTAGCTCTTAGTCGCATCAAACGATAAGTCTTCACCATTTGTCCAACCTGCGTCTTTCGCACCACGTTCTACAACACGTTGGCGGAAGATATCAGAGACTTTCTCTGCATCACCAGCAAGCAGTGCTTTTGTTGAACATAATGAAGCACACATTGGTAATTTGCCTTCAGCAATACGGTTTGCGCCGTATTTATCACGTTCTTCTTGTGAACCTGGTTCTACCCCTGGGCCACCAGCACAGAACGTACATTTGTCCATTTTGCCACGCTCAGCAAACGCACCCTGTTTAGGGAACTGCGGCGCACCAAATGGGCAAGCAAATAGGCAGTAACCACAACCGATACAAAGATCTTTGTTATGACGAACGATGCCATCTTCTGTGTGCTCAAAACAATCAGCAGGACAAACAGCCATACAAGGCGCGTCTGTACAATGCATACAAGCGACAGAGATTGATGTTTCACCCGGTTCACCGTCGTTTAGTGTTACTACGCGACGACGTTGGATGCCCCATTCAAGTGCATCATCATTTTCGTTTTTACATGCAGTGACACAGCCGTTACATTCAATACAACGTTTGGTGTCACATAGGAATTTCATTCTAGCCATTTTATAACCCCTTACGCTTTGGTGATATTACAGAGTGTTACTTTCGTTTCCTGCATTTGAGTCACAGGATCATACCCATAGGTGGTTGCTGTATTTGCAGCTTCGCCACTAACGTATGGAACCGTACCTTCTGGGTACTTATCACGTAAGTCTTCTCCTTCGAATTTACCGCCGAAGTGGAATGGTAAGAACGCTAGGCCCGGTTTCACACGACGTGTCACCATAGCTTTAACGTGAATACGACCTCTTTCAGCGCCTTCAACCCACACCATGTCACCGTCTTTAAAGCCAATGTCATTCGCGTCTTTCGGGTTTACTTCAACAAACATTTCTTGTTGAAGCTCGGCAAGCCAAGGGTTTGAACGTGTTTCTTCACCACCACCTTCGTACTCAACAAGACGACCTGTCGTAAGAATAATTGGGTATTCTTTTGACTTATCTTGGTCTTGAATTGTTTTGTACAATGTTGGTATACGGAAGTTAGCCGCGCGATCATCCCATGTTGGGTAATCAGCAACCAAATCACGACGTGGTGTGTATAACGGCTCACGGTGTTGTGGAACACGGTCAGGGAACGTCCATACAATCGCACGTGCTTTTGCATTACCAAATGGCATACAACCGTGTTTAATGGCAACACGTTGAATACCGCCAGATAAGTCAGTTTTCCAGTTTTTGCCTTCTGCTGCGACTTTCTCAGCGGCAGTCAGATCGTCCCACCAACCAAGTTGCTTAAGCAGTTTGTCAGTGAATTCTGGGTGACCATCTTCAATCTCACAGCCTACTGGGTAGCTGTCTTCAGCAAGTAGACTTTGACCTTCGTATTCCACACCAAAACGAGTACGGAAGTTACCGCCGCCTTGCGCTACAGGTTTCGACGTATCATAAAGAATGTGCGTACCTGGGTGCTTCATTTCTGGCGTGCCCCAACAAGGCCAAGGAAGACCGTAGGTTTCACCATTAACTGGGCCGCCTTCTGCTTCTAGCGTTGTTTTGTGGAACGTGTGCCAGTTTTGTGTGTGCGCTTTAATACGCTCAGGGCTTTGACCTGTGTAACCAATTGTCCACATACCACGGTTAAATTCGCGAGTGATGTCTTCGATTACAGGTTGGTTGTTCTCATCAATTTTGATGTGTTTGAACAGTTGATCTGAGTAACCTAATTTTTTAGTCAGTAGGTACATGATCTCGTGATCGGGTTTTGATTCAAACAACGGTTGGATTACTTGCTCACGCCATTGGAATGAACGGTTTGATGCCGTTACTGAACCGTGCGTTTCAAACTGCGTTGTCGCAGGAAGAAGGTAAACGCCATCAGTACGATCATTCATTACTGCGGCAACGGTTGGGTATGGATCGACGATTACCATCATATCCAACTTGCTCATTGCTTTTCTGATCTCAGTACCACGTGTTTGTGAGTTTACTGCGTGACCCCAGTAGAACATTGCACGGATATTATCGTTTTGCTCGATGTTTGCTTTGTCTTCTAAAACACCATCAACCCAACGAGATACAGGAATACCAAAGTTGTTCATTGGCGTTTTGCCGTTGTATTTACCTTGGTCGAATCGGTTTTGAACCCATGCGTAATCGAGATCCCACACTTTTGACCAGTGTTTCCATGCGCCTTCACCAACACCGTAGTAGCCAGGAAGCGTATCTGAAAGAACACCTAAATCCGTTGCACCTTGTACGTTATCGTGACCACGGAAGATGTTTGCACCGCCGCCTGATTTACCCATGTTACCAAGAGCAAGTTCTAGAATACAGTAAGCACGTGTGTTGTTGTTACCTGTTGTATGTTGAGTACCACCCATACACCAAACAACACAACCTGGACGGTTTTCTGAAAGCAGTTTTGCGGTTTCGTATACTTCTGCTTCTGTCACGCCAGTAACACGTTCCACTTCAGCAGGGTTCCATTTTGCAACTTCTGTGCGGATCTCATCCATGCCAAACACACGTTGGTTAATGAATTCTTGATCTTCCCATTTGTTGGCAAAAACGTGGTACAAAACGCCCCAAATAAAGGCAACATCTGAACCCGGACGCAATGAAACATAGTGATCGGCTTTTGCTGCCGTACGTGTGCGACGTGGGTCGGCAACAACGATCTTACAACCATTCTTCTCTTTTGCGATCAGAATATGTTGCATTGCTACTGGGTGAGCTTCTGCAGGGTTTGAACCAATGAATAGCATAGATTTACAATTATGCATGTCATTGAACGAGTTCGTCATCGCCCCGTAACCCCATGTGTTTGCAACACCGGCTACTGTGGTTGAGTGACAAATACGCGCTTGGTGATCGACGTTATTTGTTCCCCATAATGAGGCCATTTTACGGTACAAATACGCTTGTTCGTTGTTGTGCTTCGCAGAACCTAACCAGTAAACTGAGTCTGGACCTGATTCTTTACGGATCTCAAGTGCTTTGTTGCCAATCTCTTCGATCGCTTCATCCCATGACAGTTTTTTCCACTTGCCATTTTCAAGCTTCATTGGGTATTTTAGACGACGTTCGCCATGACCATGCTCACGCAGTGCTGCGCCTTTTGCACAGTGACCGCCTGCATTAAATGGGTGATCGAATGCAGGTTCTTGACCTGTCCACACGCCATTTTGAACTTCAGCATAGATACCACAACCAACAGAACAGTGTGAACAAATCGTACGTTTCACTTCTGTTGGTGCATCAACTGGCACTTCCTGTGCTTGTGCTTTTCTCATCATGCTTGGAACAAACATGCTTGCGCTTGCTACTGCACCAGCGGCAATCGTTGAGGTACGCATGAACATACGACGAGTAATGCCCAGTTGGTTCTCTTGTTTTTGTACCGAATCGGAACGTTTAGTCAGTTTCATTATGTGCTCCGTTATAAGCTGTCGTAATAATCACGAATGTGTTGAGTTTCACGATATCCATCGCTTTTTTTCTCAACTTTTGTCTCAGCAGTGACTGATGTTGCGTTTGCTGTTCCTGAAACCGCAGCGGCTACTGTTCCTGCGGCAGCAGCAGTTGCAATACCCTTCAGTAGATTTCGGCGGTTTAGGTCCGTTTTTTTATTGCTCATGCTATGCTCCTTTGCTTCCAATTCACTTGGAATGGGCGTCTGTTTTTATGGTTTTAATTCTGTTCTTGTCACCGCGAATTAAATCGCAGTCACTTCAATCTCATTTGGGTTCTTTGCAAAACGGGTTTGTTCTACCGTGAAGAACGCTTCCGCTAAACACGCCACTGATTTATAAAAATCAGCGTTTTGAGCATTATTGATTTGATCACACAGTGAAACATACCAAGGTTGAATATGACGATTAAAGAAACGTTGTTGCAGTACTTCTGCCTCACCCGCTTCTATCAACATCGCCATCACTTCGCATAATGCTGAAATATGGTCTTCTGGTTCTTTTACGTCTTCTGCGCGTTCAAAACCCAACTGCATTAGGTCTTGGCGAAGTGCAACTAATGGTTTTTCCATTAATGCACCCGCAATGTGCCATGATCCAAACTGCATCACTTCACCGCGGCCAACACCAATAAATAGGTTTTGGTATTCGTCTTCTAGTTTTTCTAGCGTGTCGTTAAGGCTGGCTTGCTCTGCCGCTTTAACCAATTGGCTCCACGCTTGACTCATGCCGTGGGTTTCGCTCTGCTCCGTTTCGATGGTGACTAACCAATCAACCAATGCTTGCTCTGGTGCTGAACGGAATAAATGCGCTAATAAGCCATAAATTTCTTGTCGGATCTGGTGTTGTTCATTCATGGTATTAGACCTTTAATTGTTTTTCTGGATTTGCTGATAAGTCGATAAAGATGTCTTTTACTCGACAGTCTTCACACATGTATAGACGGTTGATTGAAGCTTCATCACTAAAGTGCGGGTTACCTTGTAACTTAACTCTTAGCATTTCAATCATGGATGCTGGCGCGAATGGCTTATTACATGTTAGGCAACAAGCGGCATCTTCTCTGTGCATTATTTGTGTTTCTTGGCGTTCTTCTTTGTTCCAGTTCATTTGCACTTTCATGCTTAATGCTTTTTCTGGGCACGCATTCACACACAAACCACATTGAACACAATCTTGCTCAATGAATTTTAAGGTTGGGCTGTCTTGATCACCATGCAATGCGCGTGTTGGACAAACCGCCACACAACCCATGCATAACGTACAATCTTTGGTTACACAATCGATGGTTCCATAAGGCGCGTGGAATGGCATCGCTTGAACATCGATGACTTCAATATCATTCGCTGCGGCGTTTAAGGCTAAATGATCCAATGCCCCCATCAAGCGTTCACGTTTGTTGCCCGTTAACTGCCCATCAATAACGGATAATGGCGTGTCAATTAAGACCATTTCATTTAACGCTTCCATGTACACCACTTGCACACGTTCTGGTTCAAGACCAAGTTGCGTTAAGAATGCTTGTGCAATTTCAACTTCTTGCGTTAGCACTCGTTGGATCGTTTCTGGCATTCTACGGCTTGCGATAAACAGCACTTGAGCGGCACCATTCACTAACGCTGAGAACCACGTATCAATACCGACAGATAAAATTTCATCAAGCACAACGGGGATGATGTGATCTGGCATTGTTTTTAATGCCATTACATTGAAGTTTTCATGGCGATCACTACAGAAAGCGATGATAGGTGTCTCTCCGCCTTCTTTTTTGTAATTAGCTAATAAGCGAGCCGCGAAATTTTGTGTTTTTTCAGCTTCTGGTAACGCGTAGCTAATAGCTTCGGTTGGGCATGCTGTTGAACACGTACCAACACCTTGACAAAGGTATGGGTTAATTTGAATGTTATGACCCGTTTCTGCAGTGCCTTCACTGGTTAATGCACCAGCAGGACAAGCATCAACACAACGCTCACACCCTTTTACACCACGAGAACTGTGGGCACATAAATCAGGGTTTAAACGGAAATATTTTGGTTTATCAAACGTACCCACTAAGCCAGGCAGTTCATCTAGCACTTGTGCCAATGTTGGGTAGCCGCGCCCTACTGGATAATAACCAGGAACCGGCACTTGCTCAGACATAACGCTGTCTAGCTTCATGTCTAACACTAAGTCAAAGGCCATTGCGCCGGTGGTGACTTTCGCTAGATTTACTTTTTCGCCATTCACGACACATTCAATATCAAACGCGCCTAAAAAGCCTTTTACCGATAAGTCTTTCGCAAAATACACCGTGCGATCTGACTCGTGCGCTTGTATTTCTGATTCTGTAGACACCAACGTAATGCTGTTTAAGTCAGTGAATTGCTCAGCCACATCAACAATAATTCGAGTTGGACCAATGATGACAAGATTGCCACGACTTTCGTAACTTACTGTCGGTGGGATCAAGTTGTTCAGTTCCACAGTTTGCGCAATAGCAAACTGACGAGCTTTGGCATTTGTTGTTTCAGATTGTGCTAAAAATTGAGTTAACATTGCTTCACCTATTCTTGAGCCCGTTGGGCCTACTCAGTTCTATGACTGGATTCATTAGGTGTTACATCGCAATAACCGTACCAACTTAATGGGTAATTAATAATTTAATAAATAACTGAAATAGAGGTATTTTTGAAGGTATTTAGAAAAGATGAAAAGTGTGTCGGGACATTTTGTCTCACTTTGGTTCAAAATGTCCCGATTAATTAAGTGGTCTTTTTTGTCTCACTGTCTTGCTCTTTATCGCCTATAACGCATTGATATTCATTATCATTCTCGTTAGTGGTGTTCGATTCAAGATCATTATCTTGCTCTGTTTCGGCACTGATCTCTGGCTCAATGTCCTCTTCTTCCTCTTCAACCGGTTCGACCATCCATCCTCGTAATGTTGCTGCAACATCAGAGTTTAATTTGGCTGGTGTTGAATAATTTGGCTCATCTTCCATCGCAAATTCTGGATTCAAAAACATCTTACGCAACGCGGCTTTTTTCAAATCTTTATCCACACCCGTTGCCATAAATTGGCTAACATTACTTGTGCCATTAATACTAACAAGATCGTCTTTTGTCGGCAGAGAGACTTGCTCTTCTGCGCTATCCGCCGTTTCTATTAAAGACTCAGACGACGCATTTTCTGCTCGGTTCTCAATCGCATCATCATTCTCAACAAGATTTGTATCGGCAATAATCTCAGCCGATTTCTCATCGCTAACCTGTTCACCTTGTTGAACTTTTCTCTTTCTTAATGACCATCTACTTAGGAAGTTGCTCACTTGCGCGCCCCGCACCTTTACGTTTTTTTCTACGAATTTCGATAAGTTCACCATGCTTGCCAATGAACGCTTCTAGCCACGCTTGCATCGGTAATGGCATATCGATAGACAACACAACATAGTCGCCATCCATGTATTGCCCTATCATGCTTTGTGACGCAGTGATCATTACTGGCGTAAGTACGTCGTTATCATTTTCAAACGCGAAGAATAACTTAGGACTTTGAGAACTTAGATTGAAACGATAATCGGTTCTTTCATCTAAAAAAATCTCTAACTCACGCTCAAATAACATCCTGTTACTTTGTGTTGCGACGGCCACTTTTTCATACAGGTGTACATCACCAATATGCCAAGAAGGGGCACTCCAACGGCCTACTTGCTTTATTTCTTCAATCACTTCAAATTGCAGTGGCCAAACGCTTTCTGTCTTTAGTTCCACAAGTTACCCTTCTTTTTATGAGGCTTTTTTATCGCTATCCATGATATAAAGCAATCCTTATACCAACAGCGCTTTCTTTTTGATTTATCTCTATGGTATAAAATTTGCGTGTATATCGTAAATTACCTTAAATTCATTTAATTGGAGCCTACTTTGAGCCAATCACCAAAAATAATAACTACTGGCGCTGTACCTAAACAAACTCTTACTGTGGATGTTTATGATGAATACGGTGAGAAGCTTAGCAAAGAAGTGGCGTGCGAACAGCCATTAACCCTAATGCTGAACTGGCAAGAAGTTGTGACATTAATGACGTTAGGCGCTCGCCCTGCCGAATTGGTATTAGGGTATTTAAAAAACCAACATTTCATCTCTGATGTGTCGCTTTTAGAATCCGTATTGATCGACTGGGAAACCAAAACAGCCGCGGTAAATACCAAAGAAACCACGGAACATGTCAAAGAGAATTTAAAGAAAAAGACCGTCACCTCTGGCTGTGGTCAAGGCACCATGTATGGCAACGTGATGAAGCAACTTGAGAATTACCAAGTGCCTCAAGTAACCATCAATCAATCGGATATTTACGCGTCTCTAGAAGCCCTAACTTATCACAATGACACGTACAAAGCTGCTGGTGCTGTGCATGGCTGTGCCATTTGTGAAAATAACCAAGTCTCGTCTTTTGTGGAAGATGTAGGTCGTCATAATGCGGTTGATACCCTTGCGGGTGAGTTATGGTTAAACCGTGGTACGGGTGACAATAAACTGTTTTACACCACGGGTCGTTTAACGTCTGAAATGGTGATTAAAGTCGCTCAAATGGGGATCCCAGTTTTACTTTCTCGTTCAGGTGTGACACAAATGGGCTTAGATTTAGCGCAGAAATTTGGCATTACGATTATCGCTCGCGCAAAAGGTAAGCGTTTCCAAGTGTTTGCTGGACATGAAAAAATTAACTTTGATGTCAAGGGTGAAGCGGTTGTTAACGATTAGAATTTGAGAACCAGATTCTAGAAAATGCAGGGGCGAGTAAGAATAACAATCTCTTACTCGCCCCTAAAAACTAATGACTTACACTCTATTTGAGATGTATTCTTGGTACGTGTGTTTGGTTATTTTCAAAAATAGATCTGAAATCTTCATGATGTTTTAAGAATAACGCCGCGATGGTCGGATCAAAAGAGACACCGAGTTCATCTTCAATGATCTGAATAGAGACTTCATGACTAAACCCTTCTTTGTAAACCCGCTTTTGTCTCAGTGCATCATACACATCCACAATACTTACAATTCTGGCTTCAATCGGTATCGCCTCACCCACTAAGTTTAAGTACCCTTTTCCGTTCCATTTTTCATGATGGTAAAGCACTATGTTTTTAGTCAGTTCGCTCAACTCTGTATTTTTGATAATGTCATAACCAATATTGACATGTTGTTTCATCACATCAAATTCAGCAGGATCAAGTTTCCCCGGCTTTTTCAAAATGTAATGAGGAATACCGATTTTCCCAATGTCGTGCAGTGACGCAATCATCTGAATATCTTTAACAAATGGCTTTGGCATTCCTAATAAATTTGATAAATGTCCAGAATATATATTAATACGTTTGTTATGTTCACTCGTTTCTTCATCACTGTATAGCGACGCCATTTCTAATGAACCGATCAAAGATTCATTCATGGTAAGTAGCTTGAGTTCCGCTCTTTTCGCCATAAAGATACGAGTAATTAGCACCACTATCATCAACAAACTGACGATTAGGATCCCCACCAATAACCAGAAGTCATTGTGTTTATATTTCTTGTTTTCATTAATGTAAACGTTCTTAATCAACCGATCATTATCCGAGCTGATTGAGATAAGATTGATGGCATCGTATAACGCTTTTTTCTCTTTTTTTACCGCGATATACACTGAAATGGTTTCAGGTAATGTGCCTGCTGTTTTTAGATCATACATATCATCATTAATGGTATGGTTTAATAATAAACGCTGATCGCCAAAGGCGTAATCTATTCTTCCATCATCAATTGCTTCAATAATCTCTTCAAATGTGTCGAAAAATACCATGGTGACATTCGACGTATTATTTTTGACGTATTCATAATAATGCGCGTTTTTCAGTATCCCTAATCGTGAATAATTCACATCAGAAATCGTTGAAATAAAACTGCCTTCTAACTTGTTAAATACTGACAACTCAAAACTATAGTAAGACTTCGTCAGGTAATAATTATCCGTAATGCACTCATTCACAAACGTCGATAACAACACATCGTATTCGAGACATACCCCCGCCTTAGGATCAGAAAACGTCACGGTATCTTTGAAGATGGTTTTTATGCTGTCAAAAAGCACAGGAGCAATACCTTGATACTGATCACCAACAACGTAACTGGCAGGGAATTCATCAAAACCATAACCCACCGTCGCATTAATACCTTGCAAGCTTTTATTATTCCTAAACGCATAAATAAAATAATCTTCACGTGCTTTTTTTACTAATGCTTGTACTTCTAGCGCGCTTAAATTATTGAAATATTTAATGAGTATATTGTGTATTTCAGGATGATCTTTTGTCGTTGCAAATGACGTATATAAGTGATCTAACCTTGGTAGTTTATGCGTTAAAAATGATTTATGTCCACTGACTTGCGTATCCGCTATAAAGGCATCAATTTCCCCGGCATTAAGTGCGGCAACCGCCTCATTCAAACTGGAAAATCGAACCGGAATATAATTAATATCATCGACATACTGATGGACAAAATTGGTGGTTGAATACCACTCTTCAATTAACCCCACCTTTTTGTTATTTAAACTAACAAGATCGGGGATCTTAGCTGCATCTTTATAATAAACCTTTATGTTTACACGATATAATGTGGGGACGAAATTATAATGTTCACTTCTGTCTTTTGTTTTCGCAAAATCGAAATAAGCCCCCGTTTCAACGTTATTAAATTTTTTAATTAGATCGTCAATCTTCTCGACTTGTATTTTAAAGTTCGTATTCAGTTTTTTATTGATGTCCTGAATCAAATCGAAATAAAGTCCTTTTTGAACATTATTTTCGATAAAAAACAGTCTTGAGTCATAATCATCGTTAAAGAACGTGAACTCTTGATTGTTTTTAAGCCATTGGCGTTCTTTCTCTGTCAGCTCAACCGCTAATGACATAGAAGAATAAAAACACATGAGAACGACGAATAAATGTTTCAATTTATACACACCAATTAATTATCAATAGTAACGAAGATTGAGCGCTATGCTTTCTCATTAAATTCTTTTTGAAATGCCAATACTTTTTCTAAATATCGACGTGCTTCAGCTTTAGGGTGTTTATTCGTTAACGCCCAATACAATTGATTTGGCTGTAAACGGTTTATTTCGCTGATCGCTTTCGTGCGATTTGGATCAAACGTTGAAAACACACCACCTGAGCCACCATTGTATGCCGAGATCATGCTGTAATGCTTATTTGTTGCATGACTAATATCTCGTAAGTAACGGTTCTTCAATATATAAAAGTATGCGGTTCCAGTATCAATATTATTCGCTGGGTTAAACAAGTATTCTTTGGTTGGAATACCTGATTTCTTTTTCACTAAACTAAAGACATCTGCCCCAGCCGTTTTTGGGATCACTTGCATTAACCCATATGCACCTGCGTGACTGACAGCATAAGGATTGAAGCTGCTTTCTGTTTTAATAATGGCGTAAATCAAATCAATGGAAATATCGTATTCTTTTGACGCTTTCTTAATCAAATCAGCGTATTGAAACTCGCGTTGCTCAAGGTGGTCTTTGACCATTGAGATCTCAACGTAATACGCGTTCCCTCTTTTAATCGGTTTTGATTTTAAATGATTATCAATTAAATAGGTTGCATAACGATCCGCACGCCATGGCCACTCAATATTTTTATTGTCTTGGTCTTTAATTTGACCAAGCAAAAATGGACGCCCACGCAATGGAATCGACTTATCACTGAATAAATCAACGTGTGACGGATCGGCAGGCATAAGAATGGTGCTAACAATCGCTTTTTTGAGTGTCTCTTTTGGCTCATATTGTGAGACAGTTGAAACGTAAATCTTACCTTTATCAAAATCGATGTGCGCGCGAGTGCGGTAACCATCAAGATACTTAACATAACGGTGTTTACCGGCTTCTAAAAACTCTTTGTCACCCCATTTACTGTGTACTTGAGACGCTAGGTTTGCAAGCTGTTCGCTTGTCGGTTTTGAACTGGCAGAGGTGTTTGTACTACTCCATTGATCACAGACAGTTGTCCCAGGTCTTAGGGAAGTGTTTGAGCCAGAAAAAATAGGGGTACAAGAAACAGTAGATAAGCAAACCAAAAGAGAAAGCCAGTAGTTTTTCATTTATGTCCTAAGTCGCATATTGAGTTTACTTATCAATATACTGGGATAGATTACGTATAGCATGTTAGCCGATAAGGAGGCGTATTTTACACAGAGTTTGGCTTTTGGGAATAGGAAACGATGAAGTTTTTTGAATATTTTGAAAAATATAGACACTTTAATTTTTGTGACATACATCACAACTCCATAAAAGCAAAAAACCGCCAATAAAGGCGGTTTATGTCAATATTTAAGCATTATAATTTATAGCGTTTTATTTCTTCTTCCAATGAATCTGCTAACGATTTTAGCGCCTCAGCTTGCTTAGCTGCGGTTGCCGCTTCACTCGCCATTTGGTTAGCAACTTCTTGTACACCTTCCGTGTTACGACTGATCTCAGCCGTTACACTTGATTGTTCTTCGGCTGCTGACGCTATTTGCGTTGCCATGTCACTAATAACATTAATTTGAGAAGCGATCTTATCAATACTCACACCGGCTTCATCAACGTCTTTCACACTGGTTTCTGCAAGATGATGGCTATCGGACATAACAGACACCGCTTCTTGTGTGGTCGATTGCAATGTCTCAATCATTGATTGAATTTCTTCGGTTGACGTATGTGTTCGTTGTGACAATACACGCACCTCATCAGCAACCACGGCAAAGCCTCGGCCTTGGTCACCTGCTCGCGCCGCTTCAATGGCAGCATTCAACGCCAGTAAGTTAGTTTGTTCTGCGATAGAACGGATTGTCGCTAAAATTGAACTGATTTTTTGAGCGTGACCGTTGAGATCTTCAATAATACTTACTGCACTATTCACTTCACTCGCTAAGTTACCAATTGAAGATTGGCTTTGGTTCACTTGTTGATGACCTTCTTGCGTAAGCTCTACCGCTTGCGATGCTGATTTTGCGGTATTCTCTGCATTACCTGCAATTTCTTGTGTTGCACTCGCCATTTCTGTCACTGCAGTGGCAACCATCGTGATTTCATCTTGCTGTTGGCGAATATTTTCACTTCTTTTGATCGCAGAATCGGCTGAGTCGGCTGCCGAACGATTCAGGTCTAATGTGATCTCTCGTAAATTCGATGCCATGGTATGTAAACGAGACACAAATTGGTTAAAATTCTCAGCCAGTTTACCCACTTCATCATCCGATTTCACATTGATGCGAACCGTTAAATCCCCTTCACCATTGGCGATGTCTGCTAATGCTTCTGATACTGTACCTAGTTCACGTAATTGACGCGTCACTAACCATCCCGTAAACAATGAAACAAACAATAGAATTAAACCACCAATAAGCAATAATTTAATTAGCATAGCATGTAATGGGGCTTCTAATGTTTCTTGATCCATGACTAGGGCTATCGCCCAATTAGTATTAGGCACGGCTGTCACCATTACGGCTTTCTCTTTACCTTGTTGTTCAGTAAAGAAGAAACCATCCGATGAAATTTCGCTATTCAGATTATTGGCATCAAACCCTTGCCCCAGTTCTGAAATTGGTTTTAACGCCATTTTTTCATTTGGGTGTGCAACCACAATTCGATTGCTCACATCAAGAAGCATTGCGTAACCATCGCCCGGAACCGAAATATCAAGCACATCATCAATTAATGCACCCAATGCTAAGTTTGAGGCCGTAACGCCTACGATTCTCCCATTCTCACGAACGGGTTCTGTTAACGTCACCACTAACGCTTGCATGGTATGACTTACATACGGCTTTGTTGTAATCCCCTTATTGGCGGCGATGGTTTCTTTATACCACCCACGTGTACGAGGATCGTAGCCCGCTTTATTCAATGATGGATCTTGACGTTGCATTACGCCCTCGGCGTCACCGTAGTAACTCAACCCAAAACCACCAGAGGTAAAAGTTTGCTTTAAGTGAGCGACCATATCTAGATTAGGATTGCGTTCAATTGCTTCTTTCATGGCGGTTATTGCATCTTGACGACCTTTGAACCAATCTCCAATGCCTAAACTGTACGCTTTTGCGGTATTTCCGCTCTCACTTCGAATTGCATCCCATGCTTGTGTTTTCATTGTTTGGTATGAAAAAGTACCTAGCGATATAATCGTTAATACGATAAGTGCCACACTTGTTAAAACAAGTTTCATTTTTAAAGTTAGATGCATAATCTTTCTACTTCTAATGGTTGTGATTTGAAATAAGATGGAGGCAATTAAGAGTAAACAGTGGAACCAACACTGTTATCATAATTGCAAGACTCATAAATGAAACAAATGCTTACATTCTGAATCATACTAACAGTCTTACCATTTAAAAATGTGTTCTTTTTCACAAACCACCACCTAAGTAGTAATAAATTTGTTATCAAAACTGCACCACACACAAACAACACGTTTAATAACAAAAATTAATCTATTTATCCTCCACACAGGCAAATAAAAAAGCCTAACAATAATGATGATTGTTAGGCTTATATACGAATATTATTCGGTGGTTATTACATTAACAAATCGTTCCTGCACCTTGCTGGATGTCTTCATCATTATCAATAATCGCTTGAGCAGCAATGGCTAAGCCTTCTGCTATTTGCTCTAACTTCATTGTTGGTTGAGAACCATCAACAGATTGCTCTGGCAATAGTGGAATATGTACAAAACCATGACGAATATTGGTGTCTTTTAGGTAATGTTGGATCCCGTAAAACAAATGATTACATACAAATGTCCCAGCAGTATTCGATACCATTGCAGGGATCCCCTCACTTTGCATCGCACTTACCATCGCTTTTACTGGCAGAGTAGTAAAGTAAGCGTCAGGGCCTCCTTCGACTACGGGTTCATCAATCACTTGAATGCCATCATTATCTGGGATGCGAAAATCATCCACATTAATTGCAATTCGCTCTGGCGTTATAGCCGTTCGACCCGAAGCTTGACCTACTGTGATCACCGCATACGGTTGTTGATCTTCAATGGCTTGTTTAACCACGTCGATCGATTTATAACGCACAACGGGCACTTGGCAAATGCTGATCTCGCCACCGTTCAATTTACGGCCTGCAATTAATCTTACCGCTTCTAGCGCTGGATTAATTTTGTCATTACCAAAAGGTTCGAAACCTGTAATTAGAATCTTTTTCATCGTTAATCCCTAAAAGGCAAAAAAGTACATAAAGGTGGTGTTAATAAGTAGCATGATAAAACCGGGAATGAACTGGGTAATGATCACTTGGTTTTTATTATCTAATTCCAATAATGCCGCAGGTACAACGTTAAAGTTAGCCGCCATTGGTGTCATTAAGGTGCCACAATAGCCTGAGATCATACCTAATACACCAACCACAATTGGATCACCGCCCATTTCAACAATCAGCAATGGAATACCAATACCTGCGGTAATGACAGCAAAAGCCGCAAACGCATTACCCATAACAATAGTGAAAAGAGCCATACCAAACGTATACGCAATGACATAAGCTAATACGCTGCCGTGAGGGACAATTTCTTTTACTATTTGAGAAACGGTATCACCGACCCCTGCCTGACCAAATAGATAACCTAATGCGGCTAGAAATTGAGATAAAATAGCCGCCCAACCAATCGTATCAATCAGGCGACGACCTTCATGAATACTTTGTACCGGTTTACATTTTGTTAGCCAGTTCGCGACAAGAAGTGACAATAATGAGCTTAATCCTAAGCCAATCAATGCACTTGTTCCGGTTACCTGACTCCATAAAATCGTACCCACTGGTACAATTAAGGCCGGAAGAAACAACATGTTTTGTAATGACTTCGCGCTCGTTTCTCTGAACTCATTATCACTTGAGTTGTAAGAACCAATGCCCATTAATCCCGCCGAAGCGAGTAAGGTCATCACTAAGACTAATGCACCGACAACCCAATCAGGTAATACCGCACCTAAACAAAAAGAAAGACCATAAGCTAACCAAAAAAGTCCTGTGCCAATGGCCTTTGGGTTCTTTTTATCGGTAAAACTTTGAAATGAAAACGCAATCAGAAGTAAGCCTGTCGCTTGATAAATATACTCTAACATGATTAATCCCTACTCTTCTTTGCCAGCTTTCGCTAAACGTGAATCTTCTATCCATGCTCGAACATAGAACACAACGCACGAGGCTAATGCCGTAGGAATCGCCCACATAAACATGTCATTTAACGCAACACTGTAACCGTGCTCTTCAAGTACGCCTTTAATAAGCAGTAAACCACCCGCACCAATAAAGATTAATTGACTGAAAAAGTTAGCAAAGTTTTCACTCATTGCGGCAAGCGCACGAAGGTGTTGTCTTTCTTTATGCGTTAGCGGTTTTCTGTTCTTCTCTGCAGCGGCTTCTGCCATTGGTGCCACTAAAGGACGGATCATCGATGGGTGTCCACCTAAATTCAAACCTAACGCATTCGTTACTTTACGCAGTAATAGGTACGTAAACATAACTCGACCAGCAGACGCTTGCTTGATTGAGCCAATCAGCGTTTCTGCTCGCTCTCTTAAACCAAAGCGTTCTAGTACACCAATCATAGGGAGTACAAGTATGAATAAAGACATATAGCGATTTTGAGTAAATGAAACACCTAAAATGGATAAAATCTCTATAAAGTCAATATCAGCAACTAAACCAGTCACGATCCCTGCGGTTAAAATAACCAATAACGTATTTAAACGTAAAGCCAGCCCAAGAGTAATAATTACTACCCCGATTAAAGGCCAAAAATCAATCATCATATATCCTTATTTGCTTTATCTCAGCCCTACATCATGAAGGACGGATACTTGTAAATTTTACAGTATGTTAAAACTAAGTAGACCCCAACACGTCGGTAAACGTATTGGGGTCAGCTATTGAGTATATTGAAAATTAGGCAGATGAAAAGTATTTATCTGCATTATAATTCTAAAATATAACGCTATTCTTAGAATAATTAGTCTGATTGATTAAAATATCATCACATACAAGGTATATATACTCATAAGAGCCATCATGCCAGTGATTAACCAACCGAAGACTGACATCCAAACAGGGTGTTTATAGTCACCAACAATCGACGATTTTGTTGCAGCAATGAGCATGATACTTAGCGTTACAGGTAAGATAAAACCATTCAACGCACCCGCAACAATCAATAACATGACAGGCTTACCAATAAAGCAAAAGATAAACGTAGATACAATGATAAAACCGATAATGAATCGACGAGAATGCAATTCAATAACAGGGTGCAATGTCTTCAAGAATGAGACCGATGTATAAGCGGCTCCAATAACAGATGTGATCGCCGCCGCCCAAAGCACTAAACCAAAAATCTTATAACCCACATTACCTGCAGCATGTTGAAACATAGAAGCAGGTGGATTTGTTGGGTCCAACGTAACACCGGTACTAATAACGCCTAACGCCGCTAAAAATAAAATAATACGAACCACTGACGCTAAACTGATGGCTGAAATTGAGCCTCGGTTTACTTGTGGTAATGCTTCTTGACCCGTAACACCCGCATCAATTAAACGGTGAGCACCCGCAAAGGTAATGTAGCCACCCACCGTGCCACCCACTAACGTAATGATCGCAAGTACATTGAGTTTTTCAGGCCATACTGCACGATATAACGCTTCCCCCACTGGTGGTGAGGTTGAAAATAACACGTACAATGTCATGACGATTAACGCAGCCCCCATTACGATGGTAAAACGGTCCATCACTTTAGCGGCATCTTTTAACATGAATATCCCAACGGCAATCACTGCACTAATGGCAGCTCCGACGATGGGCGTGATGTCTGGAAATAAAACGTTCATCCCCATCCCTGCACCACCGATATTACCGATGTTAAAAGCCAAACCACCAATGGCAACCATCCCCGCAATCGCATAACCGAGGCCGGGTAAAATATCGTTCGCAATGTCTTGCGCTCGTTTTTTAGAAACAACGATGATTCGCCAGATATTAAGCTGTGCGCCTATATCTAAGATGATGGAAATAAGGATAACAAACGCAAAGCTTGCGCCTAACGTTTGAGTAAAGACGGTTGTTTGAGTTAAAAAACCCGGCCCGACCGCTGAGGTTGCCATTAAAAAGGCGGCACCCATGATCAATGACCAGCTAAAGCCAGAACGCGTTGTTGGTCCTTCATTTTGCGTCACACTGGACGGTTGAGGTTCTATTTTTTCTGATGACATACGATTTCCTTTTGTGGTCACAGTGCTGCACTCTTATTGTTGCAGCGTCTTTCTCGTTAATCGAGATTATTGTAGTAATATTTTCATCTTCGCTATCTATGCAATAGCAACTTCATTTAAGAGCAATAAGACGTAAAGAATTGACGTTGTATCATCAATTCAGCTTCTGCGCTGTAGAGTTCTTTCTCATAAAACTGAACAGTTGAACCCGGTAAGCATTGCGCTAAGCGATTAATATCCGCATGCACTACGCACCCTATTTTTGGGTATCCCCCGATGGTTTGGCGATCACGCATTAGCACAATAGGTTGGCCATCACTCGGGATTTGGATTGACCCAAGTGCTATGCCTTCAGAAATTAAATTATTACGCTCACAATGAATAGGCTCTCCTGATAAGCGATACCCCATACGATCAATGTTGGTCGAAACTGTATAAATTGACGAAAAAAATCGCTGACGATCGGCAATCGAAAAATCGTTATATTGATAGCTCGGGATCACTCCAATATTAATATGGCGATCGTACGTCGGAATAAATCGACTCGGCACTTGCTTACGCAATCTCGGCTCAGAAAAAGACGTAGATAATTGCGAAACATCAACCGAATAACGAATTAAACGATTTGGGGTTAATGCACTGCCTTTACCATCATAGCCACCTAATCCATCACGACTTACCGTGGCGGAACTGCCTAAAATCGTTTCAACTTTAAACCCACCACTCACCGCTAAATAAGCACGTAGCCCCGACTTTGCGATGCTCATTTCAAGTTTATCACCTGAATTTATCGCGTAACTTTGCCAAGGGCTGATCGCATCACCATTGAGCTTCGCTCCCATATCCGCACCGGTCAGTGCGATTGTAGTAGCCGCATAAAACGTACAGCTAAATTGGCCTAACGTGATTTCAATTTGAGTCGCATTTAAATCGTTATCTACTAATTTATTAGCCCAATCAAACGCATGCTCATCCATTGGTCCGCCGGGAGTCACCCCTACCGATTGATGACCATATCGACCTTTGTCTTGAAGTAGCGCCAATGGCCCTGTACTGTGAATTCGTAGTGTCATACTTTGCTTCCCTTTTTCACTAACAATGCCTCTGGAAGCTCCCCTCCCATCGTTAAATATTCTTCACGTGAAATTGGTTTGAAAGTCACTTTTGCCCCCATCTCAAACACCGTAAGGTTGTCTCGATTAAAATCAATCAAATTAACGGGGGTGCGCCCAATCACCTGCCATCCTCCCGGTGAAGATTTTGGGTAAATCGCCGTTTGTTGTTCAGCGATGGCCAAGCTGCCTGCAGGTACACTCAACCGTGGCGTACTTTTACGAGGAATATGAATGCGAGAGTCAGTATTGCCTAAATAAGCAAAGCCCGGAGCAAAACCAATTGCATACACGCGGTACTCTTGAGAGGAATGAATAGACACGACCTCATCAAACGATAAACCGGTATGACGACTGATGTCTTCGGCATCAAGGGACACTTCTGGTCCATAATACACAGGTAATTCAATCACAACAGAAGACAACGGTAATTGCCCACTGTTGTTATCTTGGTGAAGACAGTGATGTAAACGAGACATAAATGAGCGTAACTCTATGCGCGTTAAATCATAAGTAATTAAAATCGACGTGTACGATGGCACCATATCAATCACGAACAAATCCGATTCTTGATTAATCATAGCAACGGATTGAGCAATAATATCGGCAGTTTCAGGACTAACCGTATCGGAAAATACAACTAAAACAGTGGACTCATTAACGGCTGATATTTTCATGATTACTCCGCCTTTCTCTGCAACTTTTTACGTAAATACGTCGCTGTCGATACCGCAAAAGGACCATCACCATGAATACATAAGGTATCTGCGCGAATCGCGATTGTTTTTCCGGAAAGTGTGGTGACACAGCCTTGATCAATCAATTGATCGGCTTGGTGTTGAATCGCTTCATCGGTATGATGACTTGAATTAGGTACACTGCGTGGCACGAGTCGACCTTCTTCGTCATAAACTCGGTCAACAAACGCTTCAAACCATAATGTAATGCCAAATTTATCGGCCAACGTTTGATAGCGAGCGTGGTCAGGCACCGCCATTACCACGAAAGGTAAAGTGACATCGTAACGCTGTAATGCACCCAATAAGGTTTCAAGAATCGCATCGTCTTTCATCATCGCGTTGTATAACGCACCATGAGGTTTCACGTACCTTAATCTTGTATTTTTACTTTGACATATCCCCTGCAATGCACCCAATTGATAGATAAATAACGCGGCTAAATCTGTAGCGTTCATTGCAATATCGCGTCGGCCAAAGCCTTGTAGATCGTTGTAGCCGGGATGAGCACCAACCATCACGCCATTGTCTTTTGCTAGCGCAACGGTTTTCATCATTACGCTTGGATCCGAAGCATGCATACCACACGCAATATTCGCCATGTCTAACGCTGGCATAATGGCGGCATCTTCACCTAGCGCCCATAATCCAAAACTTTCACCCATATCACAATTAATCTTCATTCCATTTCCTTAATTATTGGCTCGTTGTTTGGTAACAACACAGTGATGGCAACCCTGAATAACTAGAGCACGGCAAACTCAGAACTTAAGCGGTCGGTGATCAACATTTTTCCTGGAGCATGGGTAATACAGAAAGGAGGACGACTTTGGCGGATCACATTTTGCGGTGTGACACCACATGCCCAAAACACTGGAATTTCATCTGAATTGATATGAACCGCCTCTCCATAATTTGGTTTAGCGATGTCTGAAATTCCAATCGCGCTAGGATCACCGAAATGCACTGGTGCGCCATGGGATTTAGGGAATCGAGTCGTTATTTGAATCGCACGTATTGCATCCTTTGGTGTAAATGGACGCATAGAAACCACAAAGTTTCCGTCAAACTTCCCTGCAGGTTGGCAAGCAATGTTTGTGTCATACATCGAGACATTTTTGCCATCATCAATATTTCGAATAGACAAACCAGATTGGATTAGAGCCTCTTCAAACGAGAAAGAACAACCAAGAACAAACGTCACTAAATCGTCTTGCCACAGTTCGGTAAGATCTGGTACTGAGGTTTCAAAATTACCTTCATAGAACACATGATATTCGGGAACGTCCCTCGACAAATCAATATCAGTACCAATGGAAGGAAGGTATCTCTCTCCTGGTTGAGTGACGTCGATCAATGGGCATGCCACAGGGTTTTTCTGACAAAAAAGTAAGAAATCAGTCGCCCAAAGAGCCGGTAAAATAACGAGATTGGCTTGTAAATAACCCGGAGCATAGCCTGAAGTCGCTTTTGTGAACTCATTACTTCTGATTTTTTTACGTAGATTATCGAGTGATAAATCCTTATCCATCATGTTCTCCCTTTGATGATTGTAACGTTATCGTTAATCAGGAGTTACATTACTGCTTATTTTAATAATGTCTATTCGTATTTTTCTGCTATTCTTGATAAATATTTTTTATCACCCAGTAACAGAATTAATTAAAGAGAGGCATATAATGCTCAATCTAAAACAACTTGAAACCTTTGTGTGGATAGCTCATTTAGGCAGCTTTAGAAAGGCTGCAAAGCATTTATGCACGACACAACCTGCAATCTCAACACGCATTGCTAATCTTGAAGAGACGTTAGGTGTACCCCTATTTTTTCGTGATACAGGTTCGATATCGTTAACCGCAAAAGGGCGAGAGTTACTTCCCTTTGCTGAAAAACTGTTAACTAATGCCGATCAATTTCAGGCATTGGCGAATAATTCAGAGGCTATTTCGGGGATATTGCGCGTTGGGGTATCAGAGACCATCGTTCATACGTGGTTACCTCATTACCTTTCGTTGATCCATCAGAGTCTGCCCCACTTAGAGGTTGAGCTCATCGTAGATGCGACCATTAACCTTAGAAAAGAGCTGTTAGCTCGTAATATTGATATTGCGATTTTATTAGGGGAAGTCGTCGAACCCAATGTGATTAGCCAATACATTTGTGATTATTCGCTGCATTGGGTCGCGAGCCCGACGATACCAAGGTCATCATTACAAACCGTCACTCACTTTTCTCGCTGGCCGATCATTACGTATGCACGAAATACTACCCCGTACCAAGAGGTTGAGCGTTACTTTACAAAGCATAACAATCAACCCACACGGTTCTATTCCGCCAGTTCATTATCTGCTAGCATTCGTTTGGCAGAAAGTGGTGTCGGCATTGCAATGCTACCTAAAGAGGTAATTGCCTATGCCCTCAATAACAAAACATTGAAGATAATTGACGCCGATTGGACACCAAATCCATTGCAATTTTCTGTCGCTTATCTCGACACACCGATTAACTTAATGACCATTGAAGCCGCGAAACTTACCTTCGAGGCCGAAGAACAATATAAAGCCTTTAGTTAATCGAGGAATCGAGCTTCTGTCTATTTACTCAGTTGTATATCGAGATCATCGAGTAAAGAAGGATAACCCCAGCCGTTGTTATTCTCGATAACGGTTTCTTGAGTAAGATATTCATACAATGTTGGCGCCAATGACCCATTAGGCTCACTCGTTAATGACGTAACATTAGGGCCTACAGGGGTTCCCCAGAATCCTAAAAAAGCATCTTTTTCTAAATAGTGCTCGCCAGCATGTCTGCCCGGTACTTTGGTATTAAAACCAACACCAAATTTAGGGAACAAGTTTATCGTCCCTGCTCTGTCTTCTTCATACAATTTAGCCAATTGATTCACGGAATCTGGTCGCGCCGTGTAAGCAGTCAGGTATCTCCACTCTTGCTCTGTACACCATGAATTCACATTGTCATTAACAGCAGAGACCATACATCGTTGATATAACTCTTGGTATGATGCTAATTCAGCTTTATTTGGCTGTGATTTATAAGGATTCAGAACATCGAGTTCAAGTAACTGGGATGATCCAATAACAGGTTGATACAGTAATCGGTCCCCTTTTTTAGTGATTAATTCATCAACTCTAACATCGTCTTTAAAACCGATAATTCGAACTGTACATTCATCTAACGTGCAGTTTGTTTCTCTAACAACGAGATAATCTAACGATTCTTCTAAACGTGAAGCAACCTCATTAATCACGTTGATAGACTTACCTTTTGGCGCATTCACTGGCGTCCATGTTGTTAGCTCTACGTACGTTGGTTGCACTTTCCAACCTTGAGCAGAATTAAAGAAATCCATCATAAAATTACCGCCTGCGGTAGAGGCAACCACCACATCAACTTCTTTATTGCTTTCATAATTCAACGCGTTGGTAATTTTAGGCCCTTCACCCTCATCCGAAGAGATCTTCTTAATCACTAACGGATAATCTAGTTCTTCTTGAAGAGAATCGAACACCTGTTTTTCTGGATTAAGTGAATAATACACTGGAGATAAACCGTGATCTCCAGCCATTCCCCATAAGGTTCTATCGTATACGCCAGCGTCTTTATATGTGTTGGTAAATTGCGTTAACCAATAATCTAATCGGTTTAACTCCCCGGTCGGCATCAATATTTCATCACTAAACGGACCAGTGAAATGAGCAAAGTGATCCGGCCATGGATTATAAATTAGTGTGTAATCTGGCATCCCTTTTTGTTCAAGTTTCGAGAAGGATTCTAGGTTTTGTTGGATCTTCCATTTTTGAGTTAACTTGCTGTAAATATCCAAGGCAAAGATACCGTCATAAACACGAATGTCTTCAATAAGATCGGCTCTCATGGTCGACACTGTTTTCTCTATTTCTGCACGTTGTGTCAACTCTCGCAGACAACGCTTTTCACCAAAATCTCGTAAGCTCTCACCTACCCCTAAATTTACCAAGCCATCATAGGTGGTGTGTGCATTCCAATCATATTGCGCATTACAGTTTAAAGTCACCAAATAATCCAAGCGATCAAACATGGTTTGAACCTTGTTCGCTTCCATCAAGCGATCAAGTTGCAACGCATCGTTGCCAAAGAAGTAATAGGCACGATCTTCTTTTCTATCGACAAAGTGAAAATTTGGTATCCCAGTCCCGCCTTTACCTGACACTTTTGCGCCGGTTTTTATTATCGGTAAATTGCGAACACTGATAGTCGGTGTTGATGAAATGCCCACATCGACAATGCTGTTATCGTAATTTTTATACAGCTCAGTAAAAAATGGCAAGTACGATGGGTCTTTATACTCTTTCTCGGTCAGTCTTTTTAAGAATGACAGTTGTTGCTCATGTTCTGGCTGCGTGGTGATTTCATTCTGAGGTTTGTAGCGTTCATGGTTAAGGTGATCTTGATAGATCTGTTTGATGAATGGCTTTTTCAGCGGAGAAACAAGACCTTCAAGTAGCCCTTGTTGCAGTCCATCAACCGTGACTTGAACCGCCAATCGACGCTGCTGACGAGAGTCTAAATAAGCGATGAGCGTATCTGGATTATCTTTAAAACGCGCTTGTAACCACTCATTCAATACTTCTTGTCGTTGTTCTTGATAGATAAACTGGCGGTACGATTTCAATACATTAAGACGAACAAAATCAATCAGAGTAATCGTCAATGCTTCCGCTTTATTATTTACAGAGCCTTTATGCTCTGGCTGACCATCTTCTATAATTTGCTCTAACGTAGCACGCATCTCCCCTTCGTTCATACTCGTGACGGCTTTTGTCATACTCGCAATAATGATGGGTTGAATTTTATCTATGATCTTTTTATCTTCAGGGGTATCAGACAGGTACGTATAACGCTCAGGCAGTACGTCAAGATCCTTCCACTCACCAATCTGTACCAATTCATCATAAACGATCACCATGTTCGCAATGAATTTACGATCAATAGTTAATCCTTGATGATGGCTATCCGCCAACTCTGGTTCCTTTTCTTTGTCTGCCTCATTTAAAGTAAATAAAGAATGACTAAATCCGGTGAGTGTTTCTTCATCATAGTGTGTTTTCAAATAGACTTTAAAAGCATCCTCATTGTCCATATCTCCGTATTTATCCACAAAGGTATAAAGAAAATGCCCTAAAGGGATCGCGTATGAGGGATTTGAAAGCTTTGCAATGATGCTTTTCTTAACATCACTCTCCAATGGTAGCGATAAAATGTAAGCGTCTAATGTGATGCCAGCAATGGTAAAAATAGCGGCATCACGCACCGTTTTCGTTGTATAAATGACCGAAGCGTTTATCTGATTTTTTAGTATTTCTGCTGAGTTAACTACGCCACCAATCACAGGAATAGCACTGACATTGGCCAAGCTGTTGGCACTCAACATTGAAAGAGATAACACACTGAGAGTAAATATTGACGAAAACGATCTGTTTTTCACTTTAACTTCCTTTTATAGCAATTTGGATAAGTCATTGAGCTGATAATTACGGGTTTTGGTACATAAGAACAATCAACGACTTATTTAAACTGCATTATATAGTGTTGAACAATTTGTTTCATGGGTGGGATTCTAAAATATGGATAGTTACACACTTGAATGTAATGAGAGGGATAGAATAACAAAGGGAGTGTAATGATACTTGCATTGGAATGATTCATGGAAGCCCTCTACAAAACTCATAAGTATGAATTTTATAGAATACTCCCATTGCAATTTAATTCTGATTAGCTCACGGGGATTATGATGCAGCTATAACTATTATGTAATTGATAGTTTTAATCTATTACAGTCCGAAACCGATCTTAGGTTGACGGCGAACAGAACGAACACCCCATGGTGCTAAATCTGGTTTTGGTTGGCCTTCGAAATCACCAAGGCAAATATAACCTTTAGAAAGGTAACGGAATAGGAAATCGCCACCATCTAGTGAGCCTGTTCTGTCATCACCAAACGGTAAATGAATACGCTCAATATGAAGATCTGATGCTTTTTTAAAAGCAGCATAAGCCGTTGAGTTAATGTCGTATGCATCTAAATTTTTCAAGAGTGCTTTATCTGACATTTTTGCTTTCATACGAGCAAATATCATGATTAAACGTTTTTGTCTTTCAGAAGAGACTATGATCATTTCCATTATAGGAACTCCTTTCAAAAAAAAGGAATTATATAGTAAGCCTCAGCCTACTTCTATATTCACTTTATATCGCTACAGACAACTGCTTAATTACACAGCGATATTCATAACAATCTATAATCTCACCATCCACAATGGTAAATTCAGGCTTAAATCCAACTTGTTTAAAGCCATTTTTCTTTAATACCTGTTGCGATGCAAAATTGTCAGTCGATGCGGTCGCTGTCAGTGATGATAACCCCAATGTGTCTTTAGCAATATCAATCAATATTTTGGTCGCGTAGGTTGCAAGTCCTTTTGAAACAAAATCTTCACCAATTCGATACCCAATAGACGCCGATTCCTTTTCTTTATTAATATTGTAAAGATTGGCTCGACCACAAATAACACCAAGATCATCTTTAAGTAGCATTGGGTATGTTTTCCCTTTCGCGTATTCAGAAAGACAACAAACAATGTGTGCTTTTATACCTTCTTCATCAAAAAAATCGTCATCTCTCGCTTCAATAAAAGATTCAAACCATTCTTTATTCGCCAATTCAAACGCCAGCAATGCTGATGCATCGTCTATCGTAAGTAGATGTAATACCGCCATAGCCAATCCCTCTTATTTTTATGACTTGCTTTACCTGATTATAGACAAAAAAAAGCCGCGAGATAGGCTCGCGGCTTTTTATTTTTATCTTTCAATCTACAAAGCGTAAATCTTACAAACCTTGTTGATATTGATCGTTAGTGTTGATTGGAACCATTGTAAACAACTCTTCTTGCACACTCGTATCGCCATTCAATAACTTCTCAAAGTGTTTCACTAATTCGACTTTATTGGCTTGTTCTTTAGAACCACCACCAATGTTCGTTAAATCAATGAAGAACTCATCAAACAGATCCGATAAATCAGTCACGATATCCATGTTTAAGAATTGCTCGTGGTTGTAAATACTTGGGTAGCCGCCTTTTTGCTTATCGACTGCAAATGAAATACCTTTCACGTTTGTAATCGTGGTGGCTTTTTCACACTTCAACATACAACCTGCTTCAATCGATGGTTTGTTACAACCTACGGTTTGTTGGAAGAAACATTGACGGCTTGTCATCATCAAAATCGGATGATAAATGCTGTATACCAACTTAAAGTTTTCAGGACGACGAATGTGTTTAATTTGACCTTTATTGATCTCATTTGAGATAAAGGCACCAGCACAATTCAACGCTTCTTTCATCGTAATTAGCGCATGTGAGTTTGTTGTGTTTAGTAATGGACCTGCGATCCACTCTATCCCCATTTCAAACGCTTTATATGCTATACCCGTATTATTCGTTACGATACGAGTTGGTTTTGCTTCTTCTAATACTTTCACGGCTTCGTCGTAATCTTTACCAATCAGAACCGCAGGGAACCATGGGATTAAACGAGGGTTTTCTAAGAAGATATTAATGTATGTTTTATCACGCTTTTTAAAGCTTTCTGGTAATTTGAAGTAAATGTCTGCGTCAGTCACATCACATATGTTCAAATCGGCAACATCAGAAATCAGCATCGACAATGTCGGTTTCTCTTCGACTTTTGGCTGCTGTACTAATGCCGCAACATCTGTGTGTTTAATCACTTCTTTAGAACCATTCAATAAGAAAGCGACTTTCTCTTTAAGCTCAGAAAGCTCTCTGAATGGAACGGCTAAGTTGTCTCCAAGCTCTGAGAAATCGTAACCTTCAAGAAGGTAATCTGGCGTAATCACGCCTTTAAAGCGCTTCTCTAGCTCTTTTGAAGTGATCGATTTTTGACCGGCTTCGCTCAGTAGTGATGTAGATTTCACTTCAAACGTTTCTTGATCGTCTTTACTTGGTGTAATGATCACCGTTAGTGGCTCACCTAATACCGCTTTAAACGCAATCGTAATCGCAATTTTGTCGATACTTAGAGACTTCACTTTTTCTTCAAGAGTGGCACCGATTGCATTTTTATCAGTGTAAAGCTCTTGTTTCACTTCTTGGATTTGAACAACATCAATCGCGTTACTCTGATCAACCGCGTAATTTACGCTGTTATCACGAGGATTATCGATAAACATGTCTTTGGTCAAATTCCCTTTTAAGAATTTGTTGGTTAAACCACGGTTGAAGACTTTATGTAGATTCGAGTCATCTTCATATAGCTCACCCGTTTCAATAAACGTATTAATGTTTTTACGCCAGTTTTCCACCACAGTATAGACATAGTGAGCGCCTTTAATACGACCTTCAATTTTCAGTGAATCCACTTTCGCGTCTACAAGTTCCGGTAAATCGAAGTACGCTGAATTATCTTTTAGATTTAATGGGAATTTGTTACCCGCTGCGGTAATTTCATATTCATCACGACACGCTTGACTACAACGACCACGGTTACCAGAGTTACCCACACTCACTGAGCTTGAATAACATTGGCCAGAGAAAGCAATACACAACGAACCATGCACAAACACTTCCGTTAGGATATCGTGTTCATGGGCAACGGCTGTCATTTCTTTGATTTCGTCGATATTCAGTTCACGGGATAAGTTCACACGTGATGCACCGACTTTTGAAAGGAAGTGAATTTGACCTTCATTGTGCGTCGTTAACTGAGTAGAAGCGTGAACATCTAATGTTGGGAAGTATTTTTTAACTAAGTTAAACACACCCAAATCTTGAACGATGATGCCATCAATAGTTGTGTTCACTAATTGATTAAGTAGCTTCGCTAATGATTTAATTTCATGTTCAAGAATAACAACGTTTAATGTCAGGAATACTTCACAACCGTATTCATGAGCAAGTCGTAACACGCCATTTAGTTCATCAAATGAAAGATTGGATGCTCGGTTACGGGCGTTGAACATATCTAGACCACAGTAAACAGCATTTGCTCCTGCAACGATGGCCGCTTTAATCGCTTCAACATCACCACCAGGTGCCAATAATTCAAGTTTTCTACTCATTATGAAATTGCTCGCTTCGGTTTTTATGTAATAATTTTTTTGAGGGGGCATTCTACTCGCCCCACGCTTTCATTACCACTCACTTAGGCTTTTATTGATCTAGATCATGACTTTTTCTTCGTGAATATCTTCGTTCTATTCGATAATATACCCATAAGGCTTTCTATTTTAGGCATTTAATCATGACATCACCCATTCTTTACTCATTACGACAATGTCCTTACGCTATGCGTGCTCGCCTTGGGATAATACATGCACATCAAATTGTCTTGCTTCGTGACGTCGATATGAATAATAAACCCGAAGAAATGCTGTCTATTTCACCTAAGGGGACAGTGCCAGTATTACTGCTAGAAAATGGCTCTGTCATTGATGAAAGCATTGATGTGATGGTATGGGCTCTCAACCAATCAGATCCTAATAATCTATTGTATTCACACGATAAAGCTCTATTGCCTGTGATGCTTGAGTTAATAAACCGCAGTGACACTGAATTTGTGGATGCCTTACAGAAGTACCGAGCCGCGTCTCGTTACCATGATGATAATGAAACAAAGTGCCGTAATATGTGTTGCGGATGGCTAATGGAAATTGAACAACGTTTATCTCAGCATGCTTACATTATGGGAGAAAAACCAAGTTTAGTTGATTACTCTATTTTGCCATTTATTCGCCAATTTTCACGAGTAGATAAAAAATGGTACGCTCAGGCGCCTTTGCCTTATTTACGTGCGTGGTTAGTAAACCATTATAATGACCCCCTATTTTCTAAAGTAATGATGACCTACCCAAAATGGAAAAATAATGATGACTCCATTTTATTTGGTGATGTCCACTCTCGTAAAAACAACGTTAATAACCTACATTCCGCTTTACCATAAAAAACTAAAGGTGCGTTATTCGCTAAAATTCCAATACTGACAGTGCCTTTTTTATAAAACATTAAAAACACTTACAAAAATAGAATAACTTGAATATAAGCCTAGCGATAACATTAAGTAAAGACTAGCTGTAAATAATATCAGGTATTAAATAAATAAAAAATAGTATTTAATTAACCTAAATAAAAGACATAGATTAACAGCGTTCCTAATATAATTAATAACTAATTTAATAGAACACTTTACACTCTATTTTATCTAACACTTAAATTAACTCTAGTCATAAAAAATGGAACTCTATGAGAAAGACAGTTATCGTAATTGCAATGTTATTTACATCCACTGCATTTGCAGGCAACCAAAACAATGGCTCTGGAGACATAGTCATATACCAATGTTACTTAAACCCTGTAAGCTGTTTTCCAGGATAAATAGAACCATTAACCGTATTTTTCATTCATTACCATGAAGTGATCACGTAAAAATGGTCACCAATTAAATCGACATATTAACGACATAAATAAAGATACAGATTATTATATTTGATGAATAAAATATTCATTCACAATAATTATAACTAGATAGTTGCACTTAACATTATTTAATAATCAGAAGTATAGAGGAATAAATAATGACAATGAAATGGGATCACAGAAAAGTGAGTATCGATGCCTTTAAACACGCTTTAAAAACACATGGTCATATCTCTTTACTTACCTTAGCTATTTGGAGCGATACGTTATCGAAACAAAAAGGATCGAATATAAAAGTAAAAAAAGTGTATTCTCTATTAGAGAACACTCCTATTCATGAAAAAGAAAAAGAACTATGACGTATTACTTAGTATATCTATTACTACAATAACAAATAAACCTCCTATGTATAGGGGAATAATACGTTACACTGAAATAGAATAACCAGTACTATATATAGCTGTCCGTTCCTAAATACCCATTAAAACAAAGCGAACGTTCCATATCGAAAAAGTGTTCATTCTCACCCGTGATCTGGTAGCCAAGTGCTGAATAAAAATCGACCACCTTTTGGTTACATTTAAACGCAGACAAGCTGACTTTAGTGACCCTGTCACTGTAGTATCGTTGGTAATATTTCATCACCGCAGACCCTACCCCTTTATTTTGATATTTTTCAAAAATAAGTAACAAATGAAAATGCACACTGGTTTGTTCTTGTTTAACACAAATAAATCCAAGTCTCTCTCCATTAAACATGATCCATTCAAACCATTCTTTTCGATACGAATCAGCAAAGTGCTGAGTTTGGAAAACCTCATCCCAACCAAAAGTATCTTCAATCGCAGAATAGAAGTATTTCTTATAAATAGAGAACAAAGAAGGATACTCACAAGCAGTGACTTTTTGAAAAGTAATTCTATCCATTGAATGCCCTATCTTGTCTGATTGTTTAAAGAAACCACCAACTACTGTTTAGTTTAAATATACTTCAATTGTAGACCATAACATGGCGATTCTTTGAGAATACAAGCGAATAGTTATTTAGTAATACTCTTTTCAAATTTAATTTTACTGTTTTGTGTTGAACCTTCATCCTCATAACCCGAAATATGATATCCACTCGAAATTAATAATTGCAGCATAGCCGGATAACGGTTCATCGATTTCACACTGACTTTGTGATAACCCAGAGCTTTCACCCATGATTCTTGTGTGCATCGAAGTTGAGTCGCAATCCCTATCTTCCGATAGCGAGGAATGACACCACCTAACCAACTGTAAAATTCGACACTCGACAATTGATATCCCATTTTATAAGCCACTGGCTCATGATTATCAAAGGCAATAAGAATAAGAGATTCAAGACCATTCAATCGTTGAATGATCTTTGCTTTATTATTCCGAGCATCGAACTCTGGAATTTGTCGATCCACAATGATCACATCATCTATTGTGCCCTGACGTATTTCGATGTTCATTTCATTCTCTCTGTTCAATGATACGTAAATCTTTCCTTTTATTCTTTATTTTCAACCATCGTTTTAATTTTGATGGCTTTTTCAAAATGATCCAGTTTATGCGTTGATATCCACCACGTTGCCGCTTCCATTAATAGTTCGGGATCATCATTCTTATTGGCAAAAAAAGCATAAAAAGACAATCCAACATTATCCCCTTTCTGCTCTATTTTCTTATTACACACAGCAATAATTTTATTTCTCAAACCGTCTTGCATTCCTATTCCTTCTAATTACTCTGTATTTTACTCAATAGGTAACGCGTGATTGCTTCCCCAATCAGCCCATGAACCGTCATACAACACCACATCGTTATAACCAATAGAAACCGCTGCTAGCATTAAAATACACGCAGTAATACCAGAACCACAACTAAAGAAAGATTGAGTTTCTAACGTAGGAATTCGTTCTTGAAAAATAGTACGCAATACTTCTTTATCTTGATAAGTAAAACCATCTAACAAGATAGCAAACGGAAGGTTTACCGAGCTAGGAATGTGCCCACTACGAACGCCTTCACGAGGCTCTGGCGCTTTGCCTAAAAATCGCATTTCTGCTCGTGCATCAACAATCGCTGCATTAGTATTAATGACATTGAGAACACTGGCTGAGTCACACGCAAGTTGATCATGCAGTTTCGCAACCGCATTACCCGTCGTTTGATTTATTGAATATTCAAACGCAATGTCTCGACCTTCTTCTATCCATTGTGGTAATCCTCCATCAAGGACATACACATTATCAAACCCCATCACTTTAAATGTCCACCACGCTCTTGGGGATGAATAAATACCTTGGTTATCATAAATAATAACTGTACTGTCCGTATTAATACCCAGAGCTTGCACTGCTTGTGTAAATTGACTTTCAGTCGGTAATGCATGAGTTTGAGAAGACGTAGGATCGCAAAAATCCGCTTCTACATCTAATTTTATGGCATTTGGTAGACACGAAAATACATCATAAGCCAAAGGTACTTTACCGACCACATTGGCCATGTACGCATCAACAATAACAATGTTTTCATCATTGATATGAGCAGCTAACCAATCTGTTGTAACTAAAGGATTGTTCATTATATTGTCCTTAATTAATGATTTTATTCGTCATAAGTAATTTGCATTACATCAGGGTAAATAAATTCATACCCCAGCGCTTCTTTAATCTTCTGATTGCTAATAAGTTTAAAGGCTTGGTTTTCTGATTCAATAAATGTTGGAGCGTCTACACCAATGCGCTGCGTCATTTCAGTATAAAATTCACGCTTTGTCGGATGCGTATCTGCACAAGCATTAAACGTTTTACCCCATTGGTTTTGTTTTATGATCTGCTCAATCAAACCAATGCAATCATCTTGATGAATCATATTCACTGCCGCATCTGGGTTACTCACCGAACGCCCACTTTTTTGAAAGAATCGACCTGGATTACGAGAATACCCCACTAATCCACTGAATCGAACTACAGTTGTAGCGAAAAAAACAGATTGAGTAAATAGCGTTTCAATTTGATATAAAGTAGAAGAGTCTTGCGCCGCTTCGGATTCTGTAACCACATCGTTAGTGTCTTTATATACCGATGTGGAACTAACAAAGATTACCCGCTTAACGAATGATTTTTCCAATGCTGAGATTAACGACATAAACCCGTCTGTATTTTTTGACGGTATCGCTATAATCAATATCTCTGATCCCAAAAACTCATCCCATTGTTGATCTGTTGTTGCATCATCAATATTCAAAATAAACGGAGTCACAGAGAATTCGTTTAAGCTATGTGCTTTTTCTTCACTTCTGACAGAGCCTTTAACACTAAAGCCGCACTCGACTAACTGTTTTGCTAATGGCAACCCTAACCAACCACAACCTAAAATACTAATTGATGTCATAATTATCCTTAATAAAGCTTCAATTGACTTTCATCAGATAAGACCCACGCACTATTGTGTGCTTCGAAACCAATTTTTGGGTAATACCCCTCAGCTTGTGGCGCTGAAAGTAATATTAATTTGCACTCAGGAGAGACCTCTTCCTTCGTCACCAGAATGAGATATTTCCCAACCCCCATTGATTGCACACTTTCATCAACAGCTAAATCAGAAAGATAACAACAAAAATTAAAATCCGTGACAGAACGAGCAACGCCAATCAATTCGCCATCGCCCCACGCGGTGACAATCAAATTAGAGTTATCTAACATCGCTTGTATTCTTGCTACATCGTCAATTGGTCTTCGAGCACCAAGAGTCGTTTTCTTCAATAATTCAATAAACTGCTCAGCACTCATTGGTTCATTTACTTTATAATCGATTTCCATGAATATCTCTTCTTAATTATCTTATTGTTACGACACCAAATTATTGTGATATATCCATAGCAAGTACAAAACGATGCTCACCCTCATCAAAATAATCTTGTTCTTCATTCAATAAATAAAAGCCATACGATTGATATAAAGCGTACGCGGATTGATTCTTAGGGCATACGGTTAATAATAATCGTTGATACCCTTTTGCATTTTTAATCGCCGTTTCTAATAGCTTTTTACCTAAACCACTCCCTTGTGCTTGTTTTGATACCGCCAAAGACAACACCCAAGCGTCTCCGACGGTACTGCTTGAAGGCACTTGAAGCAGATAACCAACAACGTCGTCATTCTTTCTTGCTACAAGTAATCCATTAGACCAACAATCAAAAGCTTGTCGAATAAAAAAAGAAGGGTATCCATGCGAGCCAAAAGCCTCTGTTTCTATCTCATGAATTCGTTTTATATCTTCTTTTCTTGCTTCTGTGATGCTTGTCATTAATTCCTTTTCCTACTTCATATTATTTAAAAATAATCACGTTAACCAATAATCTATACTCTTTGAGCCCACTCGCATAGTTAAAACTGATTCAGTCGTTGTGATAACTCAATAGAATAAAAACGCCTATAGTTATTCCAGTCAAGTTTCATTTTATTAAATATCGCAAGGAGCGTTAATCATGTTTAAACTTGCCCTTTTACCGACACTGCTCGCCTGCAGTTTTGCGGCAAACAGTATTACAATGACACCACAAACAGACCCACTGAATCCGACAGGCTATGTTGTATCAAAAGCAGAAATCAAAGCCGCTGAAGATGCAAAAACACTGGATCCAATGTACGATGTTTGGGCTAAAGCATTAGAAACCAGACCAAATACAGTTGTCGACCTCATCGACGTTGGTTCTGCAACAAACCCTGAAAACGTAAAGCGTGTCGAGCGTGTATTTCCTGCTTCTGAGTGGTTTTTCTTAACCCAAATGGCGGCACCAGAATACACTTATACTCGCTTCTTGCGTGCAATTGGTAAATTCCCCGCATTTTGTGGAGAATATACCGATGGACGAGACTCTGATGCCATTTGTAAAAAATCCATTGTTACCGCTTTTGCGCATTTCTCTCAAGAAACAGGCGGACACATCGCTGTTGACAATATATCGGACAATCCACTCGCTCTTGAAGAATGGCAGCAAGCATTAGTGCATGTTCGTGAAATGGGTTGGTCAGAAGGTCAAGAAGGGTATACAACAGGCTGTGGTCAGAATGATTGGCAAAACAAACGTTGGCCTTGTGCTGCTGGACAAGGGTATTTTGGCCGTGGCGCAAAACAGCTGTCTTACCACTTTAACTACGGTGCATTTTCTGAAGTAATGTACGACGGTGACGCCACCGTGTTATTGGATAATCCAGGAATTGTTGCTGATTCATGGTTAAACTTGGCTTCTGCTATCTGGTTCTTCCTTACCCCTCAAGCACCAAAACCTGCCATGCTGCATGTCATTGACCGTACTTGGAGCCCTTCTCAACGCGAGACTGACGCTGGTATTGGTTATGGTTTTGGTACTACGATTAATGTCATTAATGGCGGTATCGAATGTGGCGAGCAAAACAAAGACAAAGGACAACCAGTTAACCGTATTCGCTATTGGGAGGGATTAGCAAAGCACTATCAAATCCCTGTAGAAGCGGATGAAACAAATACCTGCTGGCAACAAACGCCTTACGGCAGTTTAAATCTTAATGGCGCAACAGATGTGCTTTATACTAACTGGGATGGCAATTGGAAATACTATCCAGATCGTCCAGAAGGTGCATCTTTTGAGTGTGAGCTTGTGGGTTTCCAGACCGCATATTCAGCACTCGTTCCAGGGGATTACGAAAAATGTGTCACTAACTTCTATGAGTCGCATGCGAACTGGCCTGTTACCCGTGTAGTCGAAACGCTACCAACAGATCCTACTGACCCTGGCACACCAGGTGATCCAAATAATACGTGGGATACAAACGCAGTATATAACACTGGTGATCAAGTGGTTGTAGATGGCGTGACCTATCAAGCACAATGGTGGAATCAAGGTGATAACCCAGCAACAAGTACGACAGGTGTTTGGTTAGCAGTTAATGCAGCAGTAACACCACCTGCAGAGCCAACCCCTCCAGCACCAATAGATCCAACACCAGTGAACCCAATGCCACCAACGGAACCAACAGATCCTAATTCAACATGGACTGCCGTTGGCACTTACAACACAGGCGATCAAGTCACGGTTAACGGTGTGATATATCAAGCTCAGTGGTGGACTCAAGGTAATAACCCTGAAACCTCTGGTGATTGGGGAGTTTGGAAGAAAGTATAATCGCTCTCTGATTCGTACATAATCGACGAATAAAAAAGCCCTTCAATATATCTGAAGGGCTTTGCTTTATCTTACGCTATCACTAAATCCATCGATTTAGCTTGTGTTTCTACATACCAAAACGCCAATAACGAAACCGCCCAAAATTGAAACAGATATTGAACATCAGAAGCCCCTGCTAATGTTTGCGATACCGCCATAGACGAAGTCACAAACAAAGAAGACAACAACCCTGCTTTTAGCAATGTTTTAGGTTTGTTTGGCAATATTTCTAGTTTTAGAAATGATGCGATCAACAAAATCACAGGAACAATTTGTAAAATAACCAACACAGGAAATAGATAATCAAACATTGGAACAAATAACGCGTCAGTTAATGGTTTTTTTGCCCATGTTCCTGCGATGTATTCTTTCCAACCTTCCCAACTGTCACCATGACTAGTTCCAAACAAAATTCCATAAAACTTATCTACCACACCATTCGAGAACCAAAATGGCGCAAATAACATATAAAATGGCAGATATTTAATCACTTCGATCGCTTTTTCTAATTTTTTCATCGTAATTTCCTAAGTAAAATAAAAGTAGTTAATTCATTTTTACTTAGTGGTTATTCCAGAAAAACACAAAATGTAAGATGCCGCCGTCGAATTTTTTGCACTTGCCGTTCTATTGGTTCGACAAATATGAGAGAGGTATATAAAAGAGGAATAACAAGTAATGTGATGCCAAGCAGCAACCACACACACAAAATAAGATCGTGTATGCTGTTATCAAATGACAGTAAATGCTCAACTAAATCGCATTTTTCAGCAATGGTTTGAGAGCCATTGTCGATAGTGGAGTCCAGTTGGTGAACTCTGGCTTGTGCTTCAATAAGGTGCTCTTGACAGCTTGACGTTACACCAATAAGTTGACTAAAACAGATAAATACACTTAAAAGAACAAAGCATAATAATAGCTTTGCCCTACTGTTTTTCTGTCTATCCGATATCAGTGCCGTCATCAAAATCCATGGTATAAAACGTAATAGTCATTGTTACAGGATCAATAAAGAATCACTATGATATACATCATTTTTTCATCTTTCAAAAAACATCTGCTTAGTTCATCAATGAGATTGCGATAATCCATACGGCACTCTTGTTTGTGCTAACTTCAAATAAGAGTGGATCTCGTCATTTTTATATTCTATTGCGGAATGAATATGTACGTTAGCGTTCCCTACAATCACAAAATCGTATTGATTCTCACCTTTAAAGATCGAAACATACACTAAGCCTTCCTTTAATTGCCAATGCCCTACCGTTTTCAACCTTTCAAATAGAGTGAACTCAGTTAAGCTTCCACTCTCTTTAAAAATCACTTCCGTAATGTAACCAGCAGTACATGATTTGATCCAATGCGATTCGTCGATCTCTTCAATCGTAAAGTCTCGCTTTTCTGCAAGCCATTTTTCATAATCTTGCTCATGGGTATGATTTAAAGACACTGACTCACGATCCACAATGGGGACTCCCTGCGTTTCTCTGAGAAACAACTGTTGAAAAATAGCGTCTTTATTTGGCATTGTTTATCTCCTTTAAAGATCGACATTAAAAATATGATCTTAGCTCTAAGATCCTCAAGTCCTAAATTCATCATAGCGTAATTATATAAATAAAAACCACGCTCATGATCGGCATAAAAAGAAACACCTAATAATCAACAGACAATAAAAAAGGCTTACCGCAGATTCTGCGATAAGCCTTTTATTCATTTTATTTTAATCTTACGCAGTCGCTGTTTTTTGGCCAACGGCTTGAGATTGGTTCTTTTCTTGCTCGGCTGCTTTCATTCTGAGTACAGCGATAGGCGCTGAAATAAAAGTAAAGCCAAGTAATACTGATACTGGTACCGCGGTAATCACGATGAATGATTGAAGTGCATTCAAACCACCATCACCCGCAATCAATAATACTCCAGCAACCACACCCATCATAATTGCCCAGAACAAACGCTGAGATCGAGATGGTTCATCTGTCCCCTCGACTGCCATAGCAATAGAATATGCCATTGAATCACCGGTTGTAGCAACAAACGTTGTCGTCAGTACTAAGAACGCGGGAATCAATAACCAGCTTAATGGCAATTGTTCTAATGACGCTAATAATACGGCCGGTAATCCCGCTTCTTGTAATGGTATAGAAATACTGCCCGGAGTTTGTAACTCAAGGAAAATACCGGTACCACCTAAAGCAGAGAACCAGAAATTCGTCGCGATTGGAGCGATGATTGCCACCGTAATAACAAGCTCTCGAATGCTGCGACCTTTAGAGATACGAGCAATAAAGATAGCCATCATTGGAGCAAAACCAATAAACCAACCCCAGAAGAACCATGTCCACCATGAATTCCATGCTGGATCCGCAGTGCTCAAGCTCATTTCAGGAAGATGTTGAATATAGTTACCAAAAGCAATACCAAACTCGGTAAAGATAAAGCTTGTTGGTCCTAGAACTAAAATCGCAACCAATAACGTCACAGCACCAATTACATTCATTCGGCTTAACCACTGTAAACCTTTGTCCATGCCAGAGAAGGCAGAGATTGAATAAATAGCAACAATCACAGATAAAATACCGATTTGGCTCATCAGAGAGCTTTCAAGGCCTGTGAGCACAGTAATACTGTAACTAAGTTGAGTAGCTAAGAATCCAATCGGACCAATCGTACCTGCAGCAACCGCAATAATTGAACAAGCATCGATCAACGAACCTAACCAATGATTTTCAAGTTTAGTACCTAGAATCGGGTATAACAACGCACGAGGTCGTAGTTTAATGCCACAGTTATAATGTGCGTACATGAGTATAATTGTACTTAAGGTACCTAATACCGCCCATGCTAAGAAACCCCAATGTAAAAAGCTTTGGCTTAACGCAGGAGTAACAGCAGCAAGAGTGCCGCCAGTGACATCAGAGAAACTTGGAGAAGGTGTAATGAAGTGGAAGATTGGCTCTGCAGCTGACCAGAAAACACCGCCGCCTGCAAGCAAAGTACACATTATCATGGCGACCCATTTAAAGGTGCCGAAGGTTGGTTTTTCCTCACCGCCCATCTTAATTTTGCCATAACTGCTCATCGCTATGATAAGGGCTAAAACAAAAGTGATTATCATCAACCACTGCCACCACAAGCCAAACATTGTCGATGCCGACATGAACATGGTTTGAATAGTTGCAGTAAATGTTGATAGATCAACAAGCGCAGCAAGAAGAAATAAAAGGATAAATCCTATTGTAAGTGTTGGAACAAGTTTGTCGCTAGTTTCATTACTATTTTTAGACATGGGTATCCCACTTGATTCGTGAGGGATCGGACTCTAGCAGCTTGAATTCATGAAAACCAGTGCAAACTTTTTAAAAAAGACCCAAAAACAGCATAAAAATTATGATATCAATCACAGTAAAAAATATTTTTGTATTTAAATTAAGTAGTTATGAGTTTCAGGTCTCATCTTTAAAATAAGTGCAATTAATTTACATTTTTTTCCAAAAAAACATCATAACGATTAAATTTCAACCAACTACAAATTCTATCTACGTCAATGAATAAACCGAACTTAACGTCAAAAAAAGCGTATTTATTGAGCACTTCGTTAAAGAATTTGCTTATTTTTAGCCATTATTTCCAGAATATCTTTACTGATTGTGAAATGAAAATTACCTCCCTATTTTTTCCATCTTAATTTTTTCGTCATCAATAAAAAAACACCAAAAATAAAAACAGCCGTAATAGAATAACGATATTCTATGATGAGAATCTTACTTTCGATTAACCATGGGAATTTATCTAAACCATAAGACAGGGCGTAACCCAAAAAAATAAACTGCCCTACCCCTAAACATAATCCGATACTTGAAAAGAGAGAAAAACGACGCCATTGAATCTGATTTACACCAGCGACAAAAGGGACAAACCATGCAATTGGCCCTAACAGTCGAGCAAACATCAACACAACATTACCTCTTGTCTGTAAAAGAAATCGACAACGAGCCAATAAACGACGAGTTGTAGGTTTCCATTTAATCAGTGAGTGTTGAGCCTTACGACCATAACGTTTTCCAATAAAATAACTTAATTGGTCTCCAAGCAAACCACCTAATAACACCGCGATTACCCCACCAATCATCCCTTGATGAAATTGGTAACCTGCTGCGATTAAAAAAGGTTCACCAGGAACAAATATATTTGGCCCAATGAGTGCATCTAACAATGCACCCATAAATAATGCGACTGAACCGGACATACAATACCTTTATCGATTCACACTATTTTTGTTCTGAATAATGACCAAACTTATATTCCATTTCGTTATTACGCATTTCACCAAAGAAAAAGCGGCGAACATTCGCTTTAAGATACGTAAACCCAATCTTAAATAAGCCTTCTTGATCTAATCGACGAGGGTCAAATTGAAAGGTCATTGGTAAGAATCGAAATCGCCATGTTTGACTGGCACGTTTTACGTAATCACAATCTTCGCATAACGTGATTTTTTCATCAAACCCTTGAAGATCACGATGAGCGCGTTGTGTTGAAAAAAGACAAGCACCGACAGTTGTCGGGAAAATAAATTGAGTGACAAATAAACCAACATTAAACAGCCCATAACCTAGCTTATGTACTGTTGGTAACCCTTTTGAGCCCATGTATATTCCTGCTACCTCGAGCTTTTTTTCATCGAGTAAAGATAACGATTTACTTAAAAAATCGGGCGATAAACATACATCAGCATCTAAAAATAAAATTCGTTCATATTTAGCCAATGCCGCTCCCGTATTACGGCCAAGACTGACACCGGTCGTGTCCATTTTATGAACCGTTAATTTAGGAAGGTCATCTTGAAAAGTAAGGGCGGTCTCACACGTTGAGTCGTCACTGTTTGAATCAACCACAATAACTTCGAATTTTTGGTGCGTTTGCTTAGTGAGATCACTCAATAAACGACCAATTTTTTTCTCTTCATTTAATGTGATGATGATAATACTTACTGAGCTCATAATCTTTCTCCATTTAATATTCAAACGTTATGAATTAACTTGGAGTAAGAATACAAAACCATCTCTTAATAAATAATGAGCAAGTTATTCATATTCAGTTAAGAAAGAAAAATAAAGAAATAACAGCAAGTTAGACAATGCTGTCATTTCTTCATCTGAACCGTTCTATTTTGTCATTGACTCATATTCACTCAATGCCACTTTGTACTTTATAAAAAACCAATCCGAATAAACCAACAAAGAGTAAAATGGTTATAATAAATTTCCACCAAAAATGTTTCATACTAATTCCCTTATTGTTCTATTAATCGTTATTTTTAAACGAGGTATCACATAGAAAAGAACAAATTCACTACGATTTAGATATTACCTTCTCCGCATTCACGGGAAAAATAGTGTCATAAATAAAATTATAAATATAGGCATAAAATAGATAGAAAATCACCATTCCAATATCGAGCACAAAAGCATCCCATATTGTTAGGTTTAAAAACCACGCCATAAACGGAATGGTTAAGAAAAGAAGTCCGCCCTCAAAACCTAAGCTATGAACGATTCGTACCCATGCCGTTTTTACTGCTGATCCCGTTTTCTTTACAAGGTAATTATCAAAGCCAATGTTGTAAACATAATTCCAACCTGTTGCTATTATGGAGAAAATTATGCCCATCACTCCAACATGCCCCATATTGAAACCAAGCTGACTGAGTACGCCAACAATAATAATTAGGCCAATAATCTCGAATAAAATAGCATGGCGAATACGGTCAAATCTTGTTCTCATTATGTATATCCAGAAGTAATCAAAAAAATCTATAACCTCAATTCTATACATAAAAACAGTTATAAAAAGTTAGTATCCATCTAAATTTCAGATACATCAGTGAAATCCATCATCTCATTTTATAAACCTAATATTACGTTTTTAGCTGTAGCACATATTTATCGCAAGGATTACTGTTAGTAACACGTTTGGTAATTGTTAACTCAAGGAGAAAGAAATGAAAGTTATCGTTCAATATACTGAAACTGGAATATATAAAGATCATGCTTGGGAAGCATCAAGCCTACGTATTAAAGGTCAGCTTCATGCAGTAACACCGTCTTATGCCGCTCAACTTATCGAACAAAGAAAAGCTCAACTACATACCGATCAAAATGACAGCATTGTTATTGTTAATTAGTACAATAAAGACATTGGCTTACTGATTCTTCACTGAATCAATAAGCCACGGTCTTTTCAAAACCAAGCATAAAGACAAATAATATCGATTATTTTAGCTCTAATAAATCCCATTTTGTGCCATAAAGATCTTGAAAAACAACAACGGTACCATAGACTTCTTTACGTGGTTCTTCATTAAATACGACGCCTTTTTTCTTCATCTCTTCGTAATCACGCCAAAAGTCATTCGTGTGTAAGAATAAGAATACACGACCACCTGTTTGGTTACCGACCGATTTCTGTTGCTCTTCATTACTCGCTTGCGCTAATAATAAATTCGTTCCATTGCCATTAGGCGGGCTAATTAATACCCAACGTTTTCCATCGCCTAGATCAGTGTCTTCAATTAATTCAAAATTTAATTTATGGGTATAAAATTCAATCGCATCATCGTAGTTTTCAACAACGAGTGCAACACTGCCTATTTTTTGTTGGATTGGTTTTTTCATTATTCTCTCTTTTAAACATAGTATGGTTAACCGATCAAATTATCATATGGATAATGTTCTGATTTGGTTGGTAGATAAATCGTAAATACAGTCCCTTCACCAAGTTGAGATCGTACTTTAATCTCCCCTCCCGTTTGGCTTAATAAACTTTGAGAAACAGATAATCCAAGCCCAGTGCCATCACGCTTAGTCGTATAAAAAGGATCGAAAATTCGTCCCAATTGTTCATGGCTCATACCAGTACCAAAATCTTCAACTTCAATTATCGCCCCCAAGTTTATCTCTTCTTCTTGCCACGTTCTGCTTCGGATAATGAGTTTACCTTTTGCGTTCATTGCATGAATACCGTTCATCTGTAAGTTGACTAATACTTGCAATAAGTGATGTCGGTTTACTTCAACTCTTGGGGGTTGTTCAAAATCAAATTCAACGTCGATATCCCGCTTATGTGCACCAGTTCGTACTAAAGTGACGCTTTCTTCAATAATAGGATTAATGTATTGCCAAGTAACCTCATCTTGAATCCCTCCCTGACGGCTATATTGAAGTAGACTTCGAGTAATATTACGAATGCGATCAATTTGTTCCATGATGGCATCTAACTCTTCCGATATAACGCTTGCATTATCACCGAGCTCATACTTGATCAGCTCTGCATTTCCTAATATCACAGCCGTTGGGTTATTAATCTCATGGGCAATGCCCGCGGTTAACTCCCCTAATGAGGCCAGTTTTTCACTCATGATCAATTTATCTTGAGCTTGCTTTAATAGCTTGATGTATTGCTCAAGCTCAATGGTTTTTTCATGCAAACTGGCGGTTCTTGATTCAACCTTTGATTCAAGCTCTTTTGATGCTCGCTGAATTTGGCTGTTTCGTAATTGCAATTGATCGAGCATATTATCAAATTGCTGCGCCAAACTGGCCAATTCATGCCCATTATCAAGACCAAGATCGCCTATTCGGTCATTCTTTCCAAGTTGAACGGATTTTACTACATAGTGAATTCTTTCAATTGGTTGGAAAAGATCTCTCGCCCCACGATGAACAAAAATAGTCGATAATAAGAGTGTTATAAGAATCGTGATGCCCGCTTGCAACAGGTTATAGATGTATTGTTTTAATAATGGCCATTCTAGATACCCGGTATACAGCATCCCAACAACATCCCCATTAAGATCAGTGATGGGTTTGTATGCCGAAATATACCAATCATTATAGACGTACGCTCTATTGACCCAACGTTCACCGTTTTCAATGACTTGATGTTTTACCTCTGGTGAGACTTCAGTACCAATCGCGCGTTCTTGTCCTGATATATCATCCGTAAACACATTCGTACTGATCCTCAAATCATCTAAAAATAAGGTCACCGTACCAACTTGCTCTGTGGCTCCCTTACCTTCTGGATAAATAAGATCTCTAATTCTATCAACCAAGGATGTGCTGTTATTCAGGATAATCCCACTGTCTATTATCCACTCTAAGCTGCCATGCTCATTGAAAATAGGGATCAGTGTTCGACTGATCAGCCCTCTCGTTTCAATAATGTTGTTATCTTTGTTTCTAATACTGACACGCTTAGGCAGATCTTCATCAATTTCAACTAAAGCGGTCTCATCCATCACTTGGAAAAACGTTCGAGATCGACCAAGGTACATTTGCCTTGCTAATGTCTCAGGTAACTTTTTTGCGTAATTGGCAGGATGTAATGAAATAAAGTCAGCATGATATTTAGCTGCCTGATTACTTGACCAGCGCTGTATATAATCTTGTCCATTTTTCAATTTAATTTGAAAGGCATAAGAATCAACAAAACCACCTAACTCTGCACTTTGTTCTCTCTGCAAAAGTTCAATACTGTTATTCGCAACAGAGAGTTTACTGCCTATATCATTTAAGGCATTCTGCCATGTGTAATGAATTGACCAAAAGGCCGTAATGATAATAAGAGCAAGCATTGTCAAAAATAACGGCACAGAGTTAAGCCACAATAAACGATAGCGCACCATGGTTTTTATACGACGCTTCCAAAGTGATGGCGATAACATCATGCGCTCTCTTCACTCCATTCTTTAAACTTACGCTCTAACGTTTTACGAGCAACCCCGAGTTGCCTTGCCGCCGCTGACTTATTCCCTTCATGCATATCTACAACCGTAATAATGTGTGTTTTTTCTACTTCTTTTAATGTCCATTGTTCAGGATAGTTATCTAACAATGGCATGCACTTACACTCATTTTGACTGTTCGGTTCCATGTTATTCGGTTGTGATACCGTAGATTGATTAGCTAAAGCCATATTTTGATGTAAAGGTTTATCACCTTGTAATCCTGACCAATGTTCTACCGGTGGTTTACCTAATAAAATACAACGTTCAATCATATTTTTAAGCTCGCGAATATTGCCTGGCCAATCATAATTTGCCATAGCGGCGATATCTTCATGCGCCCAATGAATCGGTTTCATTCCCATTTCTTTCGCTATCATTTGTGAGAAATGCTCTGTTAAACAAGCAAGATCCGATTTACGCTCTCGTAAAGCAGGCAAAGATACCGTCAACACATTTAAACGATAAAAAAGATCCTTTCTAAAATTCCCTTTCTCAACTTCTTCGATTAAATTACGATTTGTTGCTGCTACAATTCTTACATCAACAAGAATCTCTTTCTCTGAACCAACGGGTCGAATGGCTTTCTGTTCGAGTGCTCGTAATAACGAAGACTGCATTCCGATTGGCATTTCACCTATTTCATCAAGAAATAAAGTGCCTCCATTCGCCACACGAAACAACCCTTCTCGTCCTTTTTTTGCTCCAGTAAACGCCCCTGAAGTATGTCCAAACAACTCACTTTCTAAAAGATCGGGAGCAATGGCACCGCAGTTTAGCGGAACAAAAGGTCCTGTACGGTGACTCAATTGATGCAAACCACGAGCAACCAGTTCTTTACCAGTGCCTGATTCACCTTCAATTAATACGGCGGCGTTAGAAGGCGCAAGTTGGGCAATTAACTGTTTAAGCTGTAGGGTTTTATCCGCGTTGCCGATAATGTCGATTGGATTGTGTTTTTCAACTTCACGTTTTAACGCAAAGTTTGTACGTTCAACTAAGCGGCGATCCATACAACGCTTCACCGCTCGTAGCATATTCTCTAAATTAAAAGGCTTTAAAATAAAATCAGACGCCCCTAAACGAAGCGCTTGAATCGCGGTATCTAACTCGGCATAACCCGTCATAAAAATAACATCATAATGACGTGAATCACTCGCAATGCTCTCTTGCCATTCAAGCCCAGTTTGACCCGGTAGGTTAATATCTAAAATAATCAGATCAAGATGGTGAGATTGACGGATCTCTTCTGCTTCTTCAATTGTTCCTGCCGTGTGAACCTGACCAAATTGTTTGCTTAATGCTTTTCTAAGTATGGTTTGCATACCTATTTCATCATCAACAACAAGAACGGAGAATGCATGCCAATCTGATTTTGCTACCATAATATTTCCTAAGTGGGCTAAATTTCCCCGAGAAGTGGGTCAAAATGTCCTATTCATTCTAACGTTAAATTTGCATTTTGTATCCTTTCTATTGAGACATTTTGTCCTAGTCACATTTTTTGTAAGGTTTTTATGCAAGAATAAGTGCGAACCTGTTAATTATCATTAAGTTATCTATATAAGCATCAATATTAACGTTGGCATAGGGATTGCTTTATTGCCAATAAGTCTATTCACTCATTGCATTTGCAGTGATATTTAACTTCATAACATGGATATAACATGAACAATAAAATCAGCACGTTTTCAGCAATGGCCGTTGTAGCTCTGAGTTCTTTTACTGCAACAAATGTGTACGCAGAAGATGCAAACGTTATACGTCTTGCGACAACAACAAGTACTTACCATTCAGGGTTATTAGATTACATCTTGCCTGTATTTAAGAAAGATTCAGGCTATGAAGTTCAAGTACTGGCTGCTGGCACAGGCAAAGCATTGAAAATGGGCGAAAACGGTGACGTTGATTTGGTAATGACCCACGCACCAAAAGCCGAAGCTGATTTTGTTGAAAAAGGATATGGCATTGAACCAAAATCATTAATGTATAACGATTTTGTTTTAGTGGGCCCTAAAAACGATCCTGCGCATATCTATGGCATGAAAGACGTAACCGCTGCTTTTGCAAAAATGGCCGAAGCTGATGCGACGTTTGTTTCTCGCGGTGATGACTCAGGCACCAACAAAAAAGAAATTATTCTTTGGAACCAAGCCAATATCGAACCTAACTTCGGTGGTTATAAAGCCGTTGGTCAAGGCATGGGCCCAACATTAAACATGACTTCAGAATTACAAGCTTACACACTTACAGACCGTGGTACGTGGTTGGCTTACCAAAACAAACTTGATCTAGAAATCATGGTTGAAGGCGATAAGCGTCTATTTAACCCATACCAAGTTATTTTGATTAACCCTGAGCGTTACAACAACTTAAACACAAAAGGTGCACGAGCATTTAGTGATTGGTTAGTCAGCGATAAAGGCCAAGCGTTAATTAATAGTTTTGAACTAAGTGGACAGAAATTGTTTACTGCGGACGCTAAATAATCCATGACTATATTAGCCACCTCACACGAAGCGATTCAATTATTGTTTAGCGGTGATACAGCATTATGGAGCATTGTCGGTGTTTCTTTCTCTGTCTCATTGTTTGCGATGGCGGTTGTATTACTCCCCGCATTATTGTTGGCGTTTGCGCTTGCTTATGGGTCGTTTCCTGGACGGTGGCTACTGCTTTCTCTTATTAATACCTTACAATCTGTACCAACAGTCGTGATCGGTCTATTATTGTACATGGTGCTTTCTCGTGCGGGTCCTCTCGGGGATTGGCAACTGCTCTTTACCCAAGAAGCGATGATCATTGGTCAAATGTTTATTTGTTTTCCTATCATGGTTGCCATGATGCACGGTGCATTTCAACACAGTGATCGACGTGTATGGGAAACCGCGTTTACTCTCGGCGCTTCTCTTCCTCGCGCCTTTGGCAGCTTAATTTGGGAGACTCGATTCCCTATTCTTGCGGCTGTAATTGCTGGTTTCTCACGTATTATTACCGAAGTCGGCTGCTCTATGATGGTCGGTGGCAATATCTTCAACGCGACGCGTAATATTCCAACCGCAATCGCAATGGAAAGCCAAAAAGGGGCATTTGCTCAAGGGGTTGCTCTTGGTATGGTGTTATTGATTTTGGCTCTGGTTTTGAACTTTTTCCTTTCTTTCACTCGTGGTAAAGGGTACTTACGTACTTAGTAGGCATAGCATGACAATAAGAATTACTGCCGACAATCTATCAATGCGATTTAATGACCGTGTGCTTTTTCACATTCCTCATTTATCGTTAGGTCCTAAAGATTCGGTCTATTTACGTGGTGCCAATGGCGTTGGTAAAACGACTCTACTTAAGATCTTATCCGGTTTACAAACTGCGACGACGGGAAAACTTAATCTTAACCAACCACATTGGACCGCACGACTATTTGGCCGCTCAGGTAATAATCAAATCGTTTATTTGCATCAAAATCCCTTTCTATTTGATGGGACGGTGTACGACAATGTGATTTATGGCATGAAATACACAACCATGAATCGACTAGAAAAACGTCACATGGTGATTAATGCGTTACGCATGGTTGGGCTAGAAACGTTAGCGGACGAACACATTTCAGTATTGTCTGGTGGTGAAAAGCAACGGGTTGCGATGGCACGAGCTTGGGTGCTTACCCCCTCTATTTTATTAATGGATGAGCCAAGTGCCAGTGTTGATCAAGAATCGATTAAATTATTAGTCATTATGGCAAAAGATCTGCTCGAACGAGGTTCTAGTATTGTTGTAACAAGCCATCAAACCAATGCGTTAACTGAAATTTGTCATCGCCAATGGACTATTTCAGACGCAAAGCTGATAGAATCGACCCCATTGAAAGTGATTGTTAGCAAGGATAATTATGCTCCAGCCAAAGCAAACTAATTGGGTAATTTTAGCCGGTGGACAAGCTCGCCGTATGGGTGGTCAAGATAAAGGGTTTGTCACCTTTCAAAATAAACCATTAATTGAACATGCTTTAGAGACTCTTCGTTCTCAAACCGATCACATCGCGATTAATGCAAACCGTAGTATCGACAACTACTCACGTTACGCCGTCACCTTTAAGGATGAATTTACCGATTATCCAGGCCCTCTTGCGGGTATGCACGCAGGATTAGTCAATATGGCCTCTGATTGGGTTGGTTTTATTCCTTGCGATTCTCCTAATCTACCCAATAATCTTGTTTCATTATTATGTAATGCCGTAAAAGATGACACAGACATTGTCGTCGCTCACGATGGCGAATACATGCAACCTGTCGTCACGTTAATGCACAAACGAATTATTCCTAAAATTGATGCCTTTTTAGCTCGTGGCGATCGAAAAATCATCCTACTCTATAAAGAGTGTAATACTGTTTTTGCTGATTTCTCAGATTACCCAAATGCCTTTATCAATTTGAATAGCCCTCAAGAACTTGAACAATTTGGAACTTTATTATGAGCTTAACGACTGCGTCTATCCCATTATTGGGTTTTGCTGCTTATAGCGGTACAGGTAAAACCACCTTATTAGAAAAGTTATTACCAAAACTGAATGAAATGGGACTAAAAGTCGCAGTCATCAAACATGCTCATCATAATTTTGATATTGACCAAGAAGGCAAAGACAGCTACCGATTGCGTAAAGCAGGTGCAAGCCAAATGCTGATCAGTTCTCGCTTTCGTCATGCCTTAATTACTGAAACACCTGATGAAGAAACAAGCTGTCAGCAACTCATAAATAAACTAGATCAAACCCAACTTGATTTGATCTTAATCGAAGGTTTTAAACAACTTCCATACACTAAGATTGAATTGCATCGTGATGATGTCGGTAAGCCATGGATTTTTCCTGAAGACAACAACATCATTGCGATCGCGGCAGACTCTAAAGCAGAGTCAGAACTCCCTCAAATGAACATCAATGATACTGATGCTATTACTGCATTCATTGTTGAATATGTGAAACAACATCAACATAAACAACAAAGTGACTTATCAGCAAATTGTGATGAATTATCACCTGCGTTTTTATCCGTTAGTCAAGGCAGAGCTAAGATTCTAAAGGCCATCAAACCATTAAAATCAAACGAAAACGTGTGTTTAACATCATCAATTAATGCATTAATTGCACAAGATATCCTGTCACCAATTAACGTACCACAACATAAAAATTCAGCGATGGATGGTTATGTTATTTGTGGTGATGATTTAGAACGTAATAGCTATACTGTCGTTGCCGAGATAATGGCAGGACACAGTTACAATCATCCTCTTCAACATGGTGAAGCGGCAAAAATAATGACCGGCGCACCCGTTCCACAAAATGGCAATGCGGTGATCATGCGCGAACAAGCAACCCAAGAAGGAAATCAAGTACGTTTTGATACTGGAAAGTCAGGTATTCGCAAAGGTCAAAACGTTCGTCTTGCCGGTGAAGATCTCGCTATCAACCAAGTTTGTGTCGCAAAAGGCACTCGCATTACCGCACCAGAAGTAGGTATGTTGGCCTCTCTTGGAATAGCCTCAGTTTCTGTTGTTACAAAAACTAAAGTCGCAATTTTCTCTACTGGTGATGAAGTTCAAGCGCCAGGAGAAGCTCAAAAAGCGAACTCTATTTATGATTCAAACCGTTTCACACTTACAGCCCTATTACAAAAACTAGGTTGTGAAGTGATTGATTTTGGTATTATTGAAGATAATGAAGCCGCTTTGGAGTCCACGCTTTCTCAAGCATCGCAGCAAGCGGATATGATTTTATCCTCAGGCGGTGTCTCTGTAGGAGATGCCGACTACATTAAAACCATTTTAGATAAGCTGGGTGACATTAATTTCTGGCGTATTAATATGCGTCCGGGGCGACCTCTTGCATTTGGTCACATTTGTGATACCCCTTTCTTTGGTTTACCGGGTAACCCTGTTGCCGTAATGGTCGCGTTCTTACAGTTTGTGGAACCTGCATTGCGTAAACTACAAGGTGAAGATAATTGGCAGCCAGAAACCTATACCGCCATTGCAAAAGAGTTCATTCGATCTCGCACAGGTCGTACAGAATACAGCCGTGGTGTTTATTCTATTAACCAAAATGGTCAAATGGAAGTAGTGACAACTGGCAAACAAGGTTCGGGGATTTTACGCTCTATGAGTGAAGCCAATTGCTTAATTGAAGTGCAGCCTGAAGTCGAATCTGTCAATATTGGTCAGAAAGTAACGGTTATACCTCTGCTCTCGCGAATCTAATTGATGCACTTAAAGCGCAGCTAAGTGCAAATTATCATTAGTACAACGTCAAACTGATAGCATATTTTTGTTAATGCCGAATAGTCCTATTCGGTTTTTACTTACACCTAATTTTGTGGTGATAATAAAGGCGTTACTTCAATTTTATATAAAATGTATAAAAGTCTGTGGTATTTAAGTTTATTCACCACTAAAAAAGAAATTCATAGAATGACATTTTAAGCATTGTTATGCCGTCACCAAAGGAGGGTTTAATATGAAAATTAAAAAACACCTAGTATAAATCCTATTTCAGACTCATTAGCTCACTCCTCATTGCAATGAGTCACAGCCTCATGCAACGTCTTCCCTTTTTTAATTCGAGCAATCAAAATAGACAATGGTATCTCAAAAGTTAGGCTGATTTTTTTCAATCCCCTAACATCCTTATAGACATACTCGGACCACTTTTTATTTTCTCCACCATACCTCAATGGCATTGCCGCAGAATTACTTCGTTTTTGATTAAAGAAAATATTAGGCATACAACCATTCCTCTGCCTCATTAAACATTTGTTCAACTATGATATTCGCTGCTTTTTTATCGTCTTTTGGTGCGTAAATCTCAAGGTGGTTATTCGCCCCTTTTCTAATTCTAATACGTGCATTAGGATAAGATTCCCACACACGGCGTTCCATTTCTTGTTGAATAAGCGTCAATCCATCTTTTGGAAGTTGAGCCGCTGTTATTATCATTTCAATACGCATAATTTTTTACTCGATACTGTATGAATATACAGTTAATTCTATTTGTTAAAATGAAAAAAGTAAAGACTATAAATTTCAAAAATGAGTCCCCCATAGATTATTTACCCTCCGACTAATTATCAGTCCCCTACACACATTTAACGGCCATTCATAGCTCGAAAAGTAAACTTTCTTAGATAAGAATTAAGAGTAAATCCTTTAATTTAAAGTAATAAGAATAAGATGAATAACTAAAATTAAGCATAGTAGTGAGCAGACCCTAGAAAATAAATTTGCGATATTAATGTTTAACATCATGACATTGATTCGTTGAGAGATAGCAAAATCTTCCCCTCCCCAACTTCGTGATTTTAAATCAAAGCATAAGCTCAAAAATAATAAATGACTGGCAGTTACGATACGAGCATGAAAGAAATCCTCAGCCATTAAAGCGACAGATAATGAAGCAATATGCACTAACAAAATAGTTAACTTAGGAAGTATATGGCGATATTCATTCAAAAGAACCTGAGCAAGCCAAGCAAAATAAATGCCTTTAAGTTGCCAAGGTACCGCTAAACCAAAGATTAACAACTTACCATCACCTAGAAGCTCAGTTTGATTACCGTTGATTATCCAAATAGTAATAGCAACAGACAGACACAATGAGCTTGGTAATGAAAGAAAGGCTTTCTTTTTAATTTGAACGGCAATAAAACCGCCCGCTTGAATGATAAAGAATACGACAAACAATGTATCTATCGCTCCCTTATAGATAAAGTCAGTCAGTGCCAATATGCAAATAAAATTAAAGCCAGACTCTAGTATTAATATACGTTTTATTTCTTGGTGGTTTTCAACCCTTTTAATAAGTGGTGAAAACAAAACCGGTAAAACTAAAGTAATTAGTACGGCCATCGTTATAGAAGAAAGAGCTAGTTGATAAAACCCCCTCGCATAAATAAAACACAACGATAAAAATAATCCACTGGTAAGTAAGTGTCTACGAGAAGTTTGATCCATCACTTACGACTCCGTCTTCTCTATGCATGCAGTAAGTCGTTCATTACATAGAATTGCAGTTTCAATAGTACGCTCTAGTGTCGCTGGTACACGCCAAGTTTGTTCTGTATCGACAATATATTCACCGGTGAAAAATAAATTATCAAATTCATCAGAACGAATGGCCATTTTATTTTTATACGTTGGATGAGCAAGAGAATGTTGAATAACCCAACAAGACATCATCCCATTTTCATCAAAAAACATATTACCTTTATGCCAATCAGCATAATCTAAATGCTCAGCATCAAGTAAAGACACTATTCTGGCCCCAGGTCCGATATGAAATGAAACAAATCCTGATCCATCAAGAAGTTGTGTATTACCCATTAACTGAGTCAACAGTTCAATTAAAGTTTCTGTTTTCGAACAAAGAAATAATGGTTTATCATAAACACAGCCATGGGCTGTATCCATATTTGTTGCCGTAATAGAAAGACAAACTAGTTGGTTTTTATTATTTTCACATTCTGGATAAGTGATGCAATAACTAAGACCCCAAGGCGAATCAAGAACAATGCCCACCGTTTTATCATTAAGAGCTTGAGGTAGCTTATCAAAATGCAGTTGAAAACCATGGCTAAACACACGGTGTAGATCTAAATTTTCACTACCTTGATTTGAAATCTTTTGTTGAATAATATGTGCAGGTATCGCCAATACAAAATAGTCGGCTTTTAGCTCTTGGCCATTAATGAGCCAAATACTCGCCTGATTAACAATATCTTTATGACCAATAATATGAGCAACGTCATTATTAAAATGGAATGTGACACCTGATGCCTTAAGGTACTCATACCATGGTTCAATCACACTTTGTGATATAGGGAGACTAAAACCCAAACTATAACCATCAGGAGAATCAGGATGTAATTGCCCTTCTTTATTTCTCAATAAATCAAGTACTGAAATAGCAGAGGTATCATCCGTTGCACCAATCCACGCAGTCAACATCGGTCGTAAAAAATTAGCTAATTTTGGCCTTTCCTTGTATTGAAAATATTCACTAATAGGTATGTGAGTATATGAATCATCTATTTTTGTTAATAACGCTTGTTTCTTGAACCAATAAATATCAATCAGTGGTACTTTTGAATAAATCATAGAATAAGCAGATTTTGCATCATCAACCAGCTTTTCAATAATTGAAAAATAACTACGCTGAAATTGCATCGTTTTATTTTTTGTTCCCCAATGAAATTGTACTTTTTTTTGAGAGTGTATGTAATCTAAGCATGTCCCCGTTTTTGTTGGGATCTCTTTAAGAAGAGATAATAAATTTTTATTTTTAGCAAATATTTGTCTGTGCGTAAGTTCATGTACTTTTCCATCAATAATATGCCCAATACACTTACCTCCAGCAAAAGATGCTTTTTCATAAACGGAAACTCGATAACCTTGTTTAATACATTGATGCGCAATAGTAAGACCAGATATACCAGCTCCAATAACGGTAATATGAGGCTGATACAGTGCTTTCTCTTTGTTAAAATTTATCATGTTTATTACTTCCAATAAAATAAGCCAGAAATGGCAGCTATAACAAATACGAATCATATAACTCAGACCAATAATTCTTGATTAAATTAAGATTTTATAAATGCAACTCATAGACTATATATCAAGTAATTTACAAAATATAGAATAACATACCAATTAATAGATTAATCAATAACCGTATTTATCTATAATTTAGTGGTAATTAACCTTATTATCCAACACTCAATTCTTTATTAACTAAACCATCAACAAAAAATACTCAGAACATAGGGTTAACGTTCAATTAAAGCAACTTATCATTATTAAATAAAACCACGTTAAGTTAAATCTTTATATTTTATATATATAACTACAAACACACACAAATAGATTTAGTTTTCTATAAATCGACTCACTATAATCAATGATTACCTCCTATTTACATTACACTCTCTTTTTATTTCACTTAATACCAAACTTGAATTATCTTTATTCTATGAAGTAATTAAAGCCATTGATACATCACAATTACATATTCCGAATCAGCTCATGTCTAGACCCGATAACTACCGTCATCAAAATTACCTCCTAAACGCCCATTCATCTGAGCCTAGCGCAATCATGTTTTTTCTGAAAACACTTCCATTGTTCACTTATTTCACGCTGATATATTATCGAAAAGTAACGGTTGATTTACTCATCATAAAATAGCCAATAAAAACAGAATTCAAAGGCATAAACCTCCAGTTACCTTTCCAAACTCATTTTTATATTTCGTTATCACTTTATCCATCTTCTTGTTGATGGTATAAAGTGGCTAAAATACTGTGTTCAAAAATTATAAGGCTCCAAGATGTCTAAAATGTTCTTCAAAGGTCGTATCGAGACTCGTCAAAACCACGTTAAATCTGGTTTTAACACTAAGCGTGACGTTAAGTTAGGTACTGAAGAAGCACCACTGACTTTAGTTGTTCAAACAGAAGAGCGTAAAGTTGAAATTGAAGCGCAGATTACTGAGCACGATTTATTCGCAAACATCGAAGTGAATGCTGAAAAAGAAGAGAATATTCTTGAGCTTGAAGGCGTACTAAACAAGCCAAAAACAACTCGCTTTGAAAAAACACCTAACCGCAATGAAGCATGTCCTTGTGGTAGCGGTAAAAAATACAAAAAATGCTGTGCTTAATCACTATTTTAAATAGCTAAGCTAAACACAAAAAAGAGCCTCTGTTATCACTAACATGAGGCTCTTTTTTTATGTGCATTTTCTTATTACCTGTAACTATCTATCTCATCATCTAACCATTACGTTATTTGATATTCAAGAACGCGGCGCCACGAACACCACCTGAATCGCCATGTTTCGCTTTAATAATGCGAGGTACACGCGCAACCGACAACAAGTGCTTTGGTAAACGCTTTGGTAATTCATCATAAATCAGTGCAAAGTTTGATAAGCCGCCACCTAGCGCAACGACATGTGGGTCAAAGCAAGTAAATAGATTAGCAAAACAAATCGCCAATAATTCCATAAAGCGATCAACGTGTTCAACCGCATCGGCATCACCCGCTTCATTTGCTTTGATAATATCTATCGCTTTCTTTTCTTGGCCATAATAATGAGCATAAAGTAACTCAAAACCACGACCAGAAAGGTAATTATCAATACAACCTTTGTTACCACAACCACATTCAAGTAACGGTGCTTTCTCACCTAAATGAAACCATGCATCAATCGGTAAACGAGAATGGCCTAACTCTCCCGCAACGTGGCTATACCCTGAGAATACTTTGCCATCAAAGACTAAACCACCACCAAAACCAGTCCCGAGAATTAACCCAAGCACTGAGGGTGAATCTTTTAATTCTTCATCCCATGCTTCTGATAACGAAAAACAGTTCGCATCATTATCAATTTTAACTGAGCGACCAATTTTTGCTTCCAGATCTTTTCGTAAAAATTGACCTTTTGCCGCAGGGACATTACTGGTAAGTAAAGCGCCCGTTTCGGCATCTTCCATTCCTGGGATGCCTAAACCTACCTTACCTTCAACACCAAATTCCGCATCATATTTTGCGATTAAGCTGGCGATATCATTAACTAAAAGTGAGTAATCTTCAGTTTGAGTTGGAATTCGTTCTGTCGCGATACGTTCTAATTTTTCATTAAACGCACCAAATTCAATCTTTGTTCCACCCACATCAAAACCGTAGTACATAAGGTATCCTTGTCCTAAATTTATTTTAATTTTTTATGGTGTTATCTTACCTAATTTTTATAAATACAGACTGTGACCTACGCAGAATTAAGCCTAATTTAGTGTGAGATGAACCTCAAATTATCATTAGATTCAGTTATTAACTTTCAGTTCTGTACGAAATTTCATCAAACGTTTTAAGCCCATTCCTCTTTCTGCACCTTTCACTGGACGCTTACTGTAAAGATAATGCTCTCGAAATAAATCAAACCAACACTCGAGGTGCTTTGCATTCTCTTTTTCACCCAATAAATCCAATACCAAACTGGCCACTTCAGCTGTCGCTAATTGATGATCTTTCGTTGCTTTACGCATTATGTAATTAGAAAGGTGCTCACGGTTAAACGACAAGACAGGCAAATGATGTAAATACGCACTTTTACGATACATACGCCCAGCTTCACGCCAACTACCATCAAGAAGAATAAATAACGGAGTTTTCCCCTCTTCAACCACAATATCATTTCTCACTAAGCTCTTATTTTCGATTAACTCTTCAGGAAAAATAACAAAAGGTTGATAAGATTCGTCTTTCAATAGTGCTAATAATTCAGGGTTTGGTTCAGTGCGGGACCAAAGATAAGCGTGAGTATCAGGAATAACATCAGCAATCAATTTCCCCGTATTACTTGGTTTCAGCACTTCGGTATCAAACATGATTAATAAAAAGGCCGCCTTTGATGTTGCTTGCGGCTGATATTCACAAATACAATAATCTTTACGTACTTGGCAAAATTCACAACGATCCACATTTCCACCACGCGCATTAAAGGGTTTTGTGGAGCGAGCTAGTCTTTCTTTGTGTAATTGATGAACTGAGTGAATACGCATTTACAATAACCAAGCTATTTATATGGAAAAAAAAGCGCATTTTACTTACAGTGTCGGTAATAACAAGTTCTATAAGAGAATTCCTCATGGAAAATAGTTGGATTGAACAAAGTGACACTATCCGCCTTGGCTGCTTTGTCGCTGCTTTCATCCTTTTTGCTTTGGTTGAGTATAAATGGCCACGTAAAAAGTTGACTCAAAAAAAATCATTACGCTGGGTAAATAACCTTGGTTTAATCGTATTTAATAGTATTGTTCTACGCCTAGCCCTACCGCTATTAGCCATTGATGCCGCTTATATCGCACAACAAGAAAATTTTGGAATCTTTAATTACCTTGGAACCCCTTATTTTTTGACCTTTCTCCTTTCTATTTTATTGTTAGATTGGATGATCTATTGGCAGCACCGTGCTTTTCATCGTGTTCCTTCATTATGGCGCTTACATCGAATGCACCATTCTGACCAAGACATTGATTTAACGACAGGAACTCGATTTCATCCGGTAGAAATTATTTTATCCATGTTGATAAAAATTGCGGCCATCGGGATCTTAGGGATTCCAGTTGAAGCCGTCATTGTCTTTGAAATAATTTTGAATGTAAGTGCGATGTTTAATCACAGTAATCTCTATATTCCACGATGGTTAGACCGTTACATCAGAACCTTACTTATTACTCCTGATGTACACAGAGTTCACCACTCAATCCATGTCACCGAGATGAATAACAACTATGGGTTCTTTTTATCTATTTGGGATCGTATTGGAAAAACGTATTTAGTAAGACCAAGAGATGGGCACGAAGACATGAAAATAGGGATCGCTTTATTTAGAAGCGAAAAAGAGCAACGGTTAGACAAAATGTTGACTCAACCATTTAGAAAAAAATAACGTTTATTGATGAGGTGCCTTCACTGGCACCTTACTTAATGCTCAAATGAGTTAACTTCATAATCAGTTAAATAACGCCATTCACCTTCATTTACATCCAAACTGATCTCTCCAATCTGCTCTCTATGCAATAAAATTACTTTATTTCCAACAGCAGAAAACATACGTTTTACCTGATGGAACTTACCTTCAGTAATGGTCAGTAATACTTCTCTCTCTGTAATAATCTTCAATTTAGCAGGCCTTGTTAACTCTAATTCCCCTTGCAGTTGCACACCTAACTCGATCTTGGTTATTGCCTCACTGGTAATTATATGACGTAAACCAACTCGATATACTTTCTCGCATTTCTTTGATGGCGTAATAATATTGTATGACCATCGACCGTCATCGGTAATAAGCACAAGGCCAGTGGTATCTGAATCTAAACGTCCAGCAATGTGCAATTCCGAATTATTACCTTCTTTAATATAGTTGAATAAGGAGGGATAGACTTCATCGATGTTTGAACAAATCGTATTAGCAGGTTTATTCATGAGTAAGTAGCGAAAAGGACGAGCAGTCAATAAATCACCATTGAGTGTCACATGGTTGTTCTCATGCACTTGAGTCGATTCAACGGTAACAACCTCAGCATTCACTTTTACTCTTCCCTCAGCAATGCATTCAAGCCCTTCGTTTTTTGTTAACGTCGTACTTTTACAAACAAATTTATCAAGACGCATAAGGCTCACACTATAAGGACTTATTATCATCCTATTATCCTTTCTCTTTATAAATAAGCAACGATCAAAAAAGGCGATCCGAAGATCGCCTTTTTAGTTTTTTCGCTATTTATTAGAACCTAGCTTTTATTCTATTGCCTATTATGGTGTGTAGAACGTTGCAGCGCCAGGACCTACTGGTAAACCAAAGACGAATACCCATAGGTAGAACAGAATACTCCAACCAAACATAAAGCAGATTGAGTATGGAAGCATGGTCGCAATCAATGTACCAATACCTAGATTCTTCATGTAACGCGTTGCTACCGCAAGGATTAAACCAAAGTAACTCATCATTGGTGTAATGATATTCGTTGTTGAATCGCCGATACGATACGCCGCTTGAATTGTTTCAGGTGCGTAACCCACTAGCATTAACATTGGTACGAAGATAGGTGCAGTTACAGCCCACTGAGCAGAAGCCGAACCAATCATCAAGTTAATGAAACCACACATTAAGATGAACGCGAAGAACAACATAGGTCCAGTTAGGCCAACGTCTTGTAAGAAACTAGCACCACCAACCGCAATGACTTGACCAAAGTTAGTCCACTTAAAGAAAGCAACAAACTGTGCAGCAAAGAACACAAGAACAATATACATGCCCATTGAAGACATTGATGTCGCCATTGCATTGATCACATCCCTGTCGTTCTTCATTGTGCCTACGATTTTACCGTAAACAAAACCGGGAACAGCAAAGAATACAAAGATGAATGCCACAATACTTTTAAGGAATGGAGACCCTGAAACCGTACCTGTTGCTGAACGTAATACGCCATCTTCAGGAACTATCGTCCATGCAAGTAACGCACTGACAATCAGAACAGCCACACCAGCAAACTTAAGCCCTTTCTTTTCAACGGCGGTCAGTTTACCCATCTTATCATTTGATAGATCTTCTGCTGCTTCTTCATCATTGTATTTACCTAATTTCGGTTCAACAATTTTCTCAGTTACAAACGCACCCGTGATTGCAATGAAGAAAGTAGATACAAACATAAAGTACCAGTTTGCTTCAGGACCTACGGTGTACGTTGGATCAATCATTTGCGCTGCAGTTTCTGTAATACCAGAAAGCAGTGGGTCAACGGTACCGATAAGAAGGTTTGCAGAGTAACCACCAGAAACACCAGCGAATGCAGCAGCAAGACCAGCCAACGGATGACGGCCGAGTGAATGGAACAGCATCGCCGCAAGTGGGATAAGTACTACATAACCAAGCTCAGAGGCTGTATTTGAGATAATACCGGCAAATACGACGGTTACGGTAACCATTCGCTTAGAGGCACCCATGACCATGCCACGCATAGCAGCAGATAACATGCCTGAATGCTCAGCGATTGCAACACCAAGCATTGCGACAAGAACGGTACCTAACGGAGCGAAACCAACAAAGTTTTTCACTAAGTTAGTCACAATAAGTTGTAAGCCTTCTGCATTAAATAAACTGATGACATGGATCATGCCGTCAGCTGCACGCCCTTTTGCCCCTTCAGGACGAGGATCGATAACTGAGACTTCAAAATAACCAGCGATGCCAGAAAGAACGAGAATTGCCACACAAAAGATTGCAAAAAGAGTGATTGGGTGTGGTAAAAGGTTTCCTAAATACTCAACAGAATCAAGAAAACGAGTGAACAACGGCCTTTTTGGCTGTTGTTGGTTTTGTTGTTGCGATGCAGACGAACTCATCTGTAACTCCTTGTTTTAATCTTACTGATTTAATTTAATCACCTCATTTCTATCAAAACGACTAAAATGTAAGTGTTTGGTTAAAAGTAAGTACATCCAAAATTCAAACAAAGGTTACTCGATTGTAAAATGTATTAAAAGTGTAAAATGTCACAAGATATTTCAAATGCAGGTGTTATGACTATTAAACGAACAAAAAGCAGTTATACCAATTAACCATTACAACATCTTATTCACAATCACTTGATGTCTTCAACGTTATTTCTATGCAATAATAGAGAAAACGCATTAGGATTTTTATCATGACTCGCAATATCTCTTTAATTTTTGGCTTTATCCTATTAAGTAGCATCGCAGGCTGTAGCTCTACACCACCACCCCAACAATTATCGAAACAAGATATTGAAGTTAAATACCCACAGTTGAAGCAATCCGATGGCTATCAAGATTATTTTCGAGAATGGCAAGGCGTCCCTTATAAATATGGTGGAATAAGTAAAAATGGCGTGGATTGTTCAGCTTTTACTCAAGACGCACTTCAAACATTACATCAATTATCTTTACCTAGAACGACTGAGTATCAAATATCAACGGGGCAGAAAATTGCGCTAGCAAATGCAAAGAAAGGCGATCTTATTTTCTTTAAAACGGGAATAAAAGTAAGACATGTAGGTGTGTATATTGGAAACCGTGAATTCATGCATGCTTCAACATCAAAAGGCGTCATTATCTCAAGTCTTGATAATCCATATTGGAAAAAAGCGTATTGGCAAGTAAGGCGAGTGTTGTAATTTTCATAAAAAAGCTAAGAAAAAATAGATAAGCATTTACCTTAATTCTCTTAGCTTCATTAATTTATTGTCTAATTATTTAAAAGCACTATCAAAAAGATTTTTAATTAAGCCAATATAATCATCTAAAAACATAACTTGTTCGTTCGTTGCTTTTTGAACCCAAGCACTTGCAAGTACTTCACCTAAATCCGCCACAACTGCATCGGCTTCACGCATTAACGTAAAACGAACATCAGGATCTAACTCTGGATTCTGTTGGAATACCGCCATAAGATTAGAAGCAACAAGATCAGTCACAATATCTTCTACTGTTTCTTCGCCTGTATCCCCTTGCTGATTAGCAAAAATTGCTAGATGCTCGGTCAAGTATTCAATTAGCGCATGGTACCCATCTGAATTAATAACCATAATCTGCCCATTTTTTATAATAGTAAGTGTTCATTGTCATAATATACCCATTAAATTGGGCACTGATGGTTAATTTATCAAATTCGAGAATAATGCTCAACCCTTACCTTTCAACCTTGACTTTTCAATTACTTCAATAACTTATTTAGATTAAATATTTAACGCTTTTAGCTGTACTTCACAGATATTTATCAAAAATACACTATGATTAATGAAGATATTTTTAGACACAAGAGAGGCAATTATGTGGCAAGCAATCGCTCAACAAATCTCTGACGTGACAAAACGCCCTTTTACCATCTCAGATCGTGAAACCATTAATGGTGGCGAGATAAATGACTGCTATATGATCAGTAATGGATCTGAACGTTATTTTGTAAAAGTAAATGATCGGGCTGAGCTTCCTATCTTTGAAACTGAAGTGGAAAGTTTGACTCAACTCGATAAATCAGATCATATTTTTGTTCCAAAACCTATTCATATCGGAGTAACTAAAACTCACTCTTTTCTTGTTCTAAATTATCTTCCAACCAAAGTCATGGATAAAAAGGCCTCTTATGACTTAGGCATTAGTCTTGCCCACCACCATTTGTGGGGCGACCAATTAGAATACGGTTTTGACGGCGATAACTATCTTGGTAGTGTATTACAAGTAAATACATGGCATCGAAGATGGGACTGTTTCTTTGCGGAGCAACGCATTGGTTGGCAACTTCAACTATTGCATGAAAAAGGGATGTTTTTAGGAGATATCGACACCCTTGTTAATAATTCAAAGAAAATCCTGCACAATCATAATCCTAAACCCTCATTACTGCATGGCGATTTCTGGCATGGTAATGTGTCACTCAGTGTTAAAGGTCCGATAGTTTATGATCCAGCTTGCTACTGGGGAGATCCTGAATGCGATCTTGCAATGGCAACACTATTTGGTGGTTTTCAAGACAGTTTTTTTGAAGGTTACCTGTCTATCCGTGACATTGAGGAAGGGTTTGAAACTCGTCAAAACCTTTATAATCTTTATCACGTACTCAACCACTGTAATATGTTCGGTGGTGAATATTTAAACCATGCTCAACAATTGATCGATAAACTAAACCTAACCCATTGAGCAGCTAAATATTAAAAACAGTTTGAGGTGATCTTTATCACCTCATTTTTTATATCTTATTTATCAAGCCTTTAAAAAATAAGCCCTAAGTCAACCTTTCCACTTAATTCACTGCAAAAACCAACTCTTTTTTCTATTATTGACTAGTCACATTGTTGCAGACTTTTCTAACAATATGATGCGCCAAGAACCTCGGCGGTAATTGCAGTACAATTAGAAGGAGTTTATTTTGAATAATTACATTACGAAAAATATAGAATGCCCAAATTGTCAGCACTCTATTGATATGGTAATCGGTCAAAATCAACGTAGTCAGCAGGTGTATGATGATTGCCCATCTTGCCATCGTGCTATTGAAATGAAAATGACCGTTAACCCGCATAACAGTACGATAAACTTATCGATAGACAGTAATGAAGATGGGCTGTTTTAATTCATTATGATCAAATTAATTATTTTGGTTCGCTAATACTCGCTCAATCGTATCGACAATAGCTTGGGTTTGCGGATCAATTTCTAAATTAATTTTATCACCCACAATACGCTCACTTAAATTCGTTCTCTCTAGAGTTTCAGGGATAAGATTCACGTTAAATCCCTTTGCATCAACGTCACCAATCGTAAGACTAATTCCATCGACGCCAACATACCCTTTATGTAACACATATTTGAGCCATGTAGGGGGAACATCAAACCAAATTTTACAGTTCGCGGAGGTTTTAATCACTTCCCTTACGATCATAATATCAACAATATGACCTGACATTGAATGACCACCAATCTCATCACCAAACCGAGCGGCACGCTCAATATTGACTCGTTGCCCAATACTTAAGAAACCAAGGTTCGTTAAACGTAACGTTTCTTCAATCAAATCAAACCAGACTTTGTTGCCATCAATTTTAGTCACCGTCAAACAGCACCCGTTATGAGCAACAGAAGCCCCTATTTCTAATTCATGATTGTAAGGTTCAAGAATTTCAACAATATGAGTCTGAAAGTTCTCTTTTTTAATGATATCAATAACCTTTGCCGTCGTTGCTACAATCCCAGTAAACATCAGTCTCTCCAATCAATTTGATACTAAAAATTCAAGAGCATTATTTAACTCTCTCTATTTTTAAAAATATCACAATACGTTGAATATTTCATTTTGTGAAGTTGTACTTACTCTATATACTGTCGGATTCTGCTTACCTTTGACAGACTCCTGTTTAAAGCACTCAATCAGACCCTTATATCTCTTTTTATTCGATCTCATGATCGGCTCTAAAAGTCATCGCTATAACCTTTACACATTAATATCCACGGTGAATCAGTGCACAGATACCAAAAAGAAATCGTTCGCTTAATCAAGCTATCTACCCCTGTTCTAATTGCGAGTGTTGCTCAAACAGGCATGGGGTTTGTCGATACAGTAATGGCAGGTGGCGTAAGTGCTACCGACATGGCAGCCGTTGCGATTGCAGCCAGTGTTTGGCTGCCTGCTATATTATTTGGTGTTGGTTTACTAATGGCACTTGTGCCTGTTGTTGCTCAACTGAATGGTTCAGGAAAATCGAAAAAAATTCCTTTTGAGATCCATCAAGGCATTTATTTAGCCCTACTGATCTCTATTCCTATTATGGTTATCCTTTACAACGCCGGACATATCATTGCATTAATGAATGTTGAGCCTGAGTTATATGAAAAAACTAAAGGTTACCTACACGCCGTATTGTGGGCTGCACCTGCGTTTTTATTATTCCAAGCATTACGCAGTTTCTGCGAAGGTTTGTCATTAACGATACCAGCAATGGTCATTGGTTTTATTGGTCTTGCCGCTAACATCCCTCTAAACTGGATGTTTGTATATGGCAAGCTTGGTGCCCCTGCCCTAGGTGGTGTTGGTTGTGGTGTTGCAACCGCTATTGTCTACTGGCTGATGTTTGTTGCGATGATCATTTATACGTTTGTGGCGCCAAAGCTACGCCGCGTAAACTTATATGAAAACTGGAACAAACCACAACTAAAAGAAATCTATCGCTTATTTAAACTGGGGCTTCCTGTTGCCTTGTCTATTTTCTTTGAAGTAACCTTATTTGCAGCGGTTGCTCTATTGGTTTCCCCATTAGGCTCTACCGTTGTTGCTGCCCATCAGGTGGCGATTAACTTCTCTTCATTGATCTTTATGGTGCCAATGAGCATTGCGATTGCGGTAAGTATTCGCGTAGGTCAAAAATTAGGTGAAAATGATCTTGAAGGAGCACGAATTGCAAGCTATTGCGGTTTGGCTTTTGGTCTATTAATGGCATTTTGTACCGCTATTTTAACCGTACTTTTTCGCGAATCTATTGCTTATTTATACACAGACAACGTCGAAGTAGTACATCTCGCGGTAAGCTTAATGTTATTGGCTGCGGTTTACCAATGTACTGATGCAGTGCAAGTTGTTGCTGCTGGTGCATTGCGTGGCTATAAAGACATGACAGCAATCTTTAAGCGTACGTTTATCTCTTATTGGATTGTCGGTTTACCTGCGGGATACATTCTAGGCATGACGGATTGGATCGTTGAGCCTATGGGTGTTTACGGTTTCTGGATTGGCTTTATTGGTGGTTTAAGTACCGCTGCTATCCTATTAAGCTTACGTTTACGTTGGCTACAGAAAAACCCACAACACATCAATATGGAAGTCGATGAATTGCAAGTAATGCATTAATCCCATATTCAAAATAAAAATCCCCAAAGAGTACTGCTCCTTGGGGATTTTTATATGTGAAGATCTATGTTTATACCTACCAAATACCAACGGGGACGCCATGCTCATCAACATACGCTTGTGCTTCTTCGCTTAATTCTGGATATATAAAATCATCGGATACTTCCTCTTCGACCGCTTGCACTTTAAATTGCAGTTCATTTTTAAAGCACGTGCCATTTAGAAAGACAGAAATCATTCCATCAGGAGCTAAGCCTAATAATATATTATCTTTATATGGATATAGACCATTATTGAATCCACACCTCATATCATGGTATTCGCTCATTTTCTTTCGTATTTCTTCTGATACTCGAACGCTTTTATTGTACGTTTTTTTATTAGATAAAGAGTGCCATCGAATATAAAACAAACTGGGTAATTCAGTACTTTTAATTGAATAGCCTGAATGAAAGCGTTCTAACCCCTCCCAACTAAGAGGATTTTTAGAAAACTTAGTCGATGTAGTAACCATTCCAGTCCAACCGCCTTCTTTCTTTTCTCCCACAATAAGTAAATTATCTACATATGCTGAATAATATTTGGGTGCCATTGTTGATATTGTCCATTCATCTAATTGCTTTTGTTTCTCAAATAGAGAGCTTCCACAGCCAGATAACAGTAAACAAAAAATACTTAGGATTATCTTAATCATTTTAGATATCTACCAAATACCAACGGGGACACCATGCTCATCAACATACGCTTGTGCTTCTTCGCTTAATTCTGGATATATAAAATCATCGGATACTTTATATTCTATTGCTTGTACTTTAAACTGCAGTTCATTATCAAAACAACCACCATTAAGAAATACCGAAATCACTCCATCTGGAGCTAAGCCTAATAAAATATTGTTTTTATATGGACGGAGTTTATTACTCTTCCCACAACGGACATTGTGATATTCCCTCATTTTATGTCTAATACCCTCAGATATTCTAACATTTTTTTTGTAAGTTTTTTTATTAGATAAAGAGTGCCATCGAATATAAAATAAACCGGGTAATTCAGTACTTTCAATTGCATAACCTGAATTAAAACGCTCTCCTCCATCCCAACCAGAAGGATTAGATGATTCCATTGTTGTATTGCCAACCATACCAGTCCATCCCCCTTTCTTATTTTCTCCAGCAATCAATAATATATCAACTCTTACAGTATAATACTTGGGCGCTAGAGTTGAAATTCGCCATTCATCTAACTGCTCAGATTGAAATAATGATTTAGCAGAACAACCCGAGATCAATAAACAAAAAATACTTAGGATTATTTTAACCATTTTAGATACCTACCAAATACCAACGGGGACGCCATGCTCATCAACATACGCTTGTGCTTCTTCACTTAATTCTGGATATATAAAATCATCGGATACTTCCTCTTCGACCGCTTGCACTTTAAATTGCAGTTCATTTTTAAAGCACGTGCCATTTAGAAAGACAGAGATCATGCCATCAGGGGCTAAGCCTAATAATATATTATCTTTATATGGATATAGACCATTATTGAATCCACACCTCATATCATGGTATTCGCTCATTTTCTTTCGTATTTCTTCTGATACTCGAACGCTTTTATTGTACGTTTTTTTATTAGATAAAGAGTGCCATCGAATATAAAATAAACCGGGTAATTCAGTACTTTTAATTGAATAGCCTGAATGAAAACGATCTAATCCCTCCCAATTAAGAGGATCTAACGATTCCATCGTCGCCTTGCCAATCATACCTTTCCATCCACCCGCCTTCTTCTCTCCAACAATTAGTAATGTATCCCCTCTCACCGTATAATATTTTGGTGACATGGTCGATATTGTCCATTCATCTAATTGCTTTGAGCTCTCAAATAGAGAGTTTCCACAACCAGATAAAAATAAACAAAAAACACTGAATATAATCTTAATCAAAATGGATATCCTTCTTGCTTTTTATGTGGCCACACTTTACGTTCTCGCTCACCGTTATTATTTATTCTAGGCTTCATCGTGTAAAGTCCTGTATCTAATGCCCAATGATCGGAACAATGAACATACTGTTTTAAGATAGAAGAAGATAATGATGTCGGTATATTGTTAATTACTGAAAGCCCTGATAACTCTGTTGACTGATTAGAGATTGACTCATAGTAATAATATAATTTCTGTAAGTTACCATCCAATACTAACGTATCAACTGAAAACGGAACATTATATTCAAGTCCTATTTTATGCATGAATTTAAAAGCTAATAATTGTAGATTAGGTGAAATTTCACGCTTCATTGATAATATAGCTTTATATTTATAATGGTTACTTGTCATTACTATTTTAGTTATATTATTTTCTGAGAAATTATTTGAGGATAATACGTAAGATAAAAACTCTTTTTTTGCATCGTCAATACGTTGTTCTGCTATTTGTCGAAAATGCGCCACTGAAAATTGATCGTTTCGACTGTAAGTTTGGATATAAGGCTTCATGATCAATACATCATCATTCAGATCTCTATAACCCCCGCCAATATCAGAATGTACGCCTAACAAAGCAAATTCTTGATGCTCTGGCGCCACAGAATTTAAAGCAAAGTTATCTCTACATTCATGATGCGCCGTAATTTGTATCACTTTATTAGCTATATTTTTAGGCAGATATAAATTAACGCCATGATTGTATTCATCCGTCGTATCTAGTAAATCTCGCATACAACCAATCGCTGCAACCGTATCAAATAAACCAATAAAATTAATACTAACCTTAGAAGATTCATTTAATTGTAATTTTTCATGTATTAAACCATTATTTTTTTTATGTATCTCATTGGCAAAATGTCTCGCGGTAGCTGCACCACGACTAAAACCAAAAAGATCAAAAACTATATGTATTAAATTACTGTCTAAATCTTTTTCTATAAATAGTTTTACTAATTTGTCACTAGCAAGATTAGATATAGCGATCACACCTAAATCACCAATCCCTAACCCCATATCAGGAAAACGATCATCCTCTTCTTGTGCGTTGGTTCCTACACCTTCCATATATATACGATAGCTTTTACCTGATTCAAATTTATACTCATTAAATAAACGACCTATATTCGTAATCGAATTATCGTAACTTCCTCGCGCTTTCTTTGAATATTCATTTAGATCTGCACAAATATCTTCGTTTTCATCAGGTACAAAACCTTGATCGGCACATTGAGCGCCAAAATCAGCATTAAAAGAGTTGTTTCCTGTTCCATCAAAAAATACCCCAAAACGTATTTCTTGTTTTGTGAAATCTTGAATCTCAATGACGTAACTTTCATTATGAAAAAAAGAAACATTACCTAAGTACCCTTTGTCATGCTCTTTAGGCAATTGATACTCAGGTCCTTTACCCCATAAATCGCCTAAGGTGACATGCTTATATTCTTTAACAGTGTCTTTTTCTCGGCCACCAAGCTCACCTCTAGAAGAATCAATCACAGAAGACACTTCTGATTTATTTCGCATTGCGCGGTTTTCGACAAGATCAATCAACGCTTGAGCTTCCATACTTATTTTAACCAAACCACTCGCAATGTTTTCAATCACATTAATACCGGCTTTTAATCTAACGGTTTGGACCCCACCAACTGCATCTTCAATCGTAATTTCAATGCCTTTATAAGACTTATTATTCTCATCTCGAAAATCAAGTTCAATCCAATGGTTTTCTTTTTCACAAGGAACACAACGATCACTCATGCTCGAATTCCTTTTCTCACTTCATCTTTCATTATTTTATTTTCAATTTGTTGTATAAGATCTATTTGTTTGTCATCTAAATACCACGCATCAAAAACAAATGTATCTTTCCAGTCAGTATCATGAGCGAGTTGGTTAATCGCGTAGGCTTCTAACTCTTCATTCTGAAGATCATAAGCTCTTCCTAACTCCAAATACTTAATAATGCTCGTTTGAAAGTCAGAATATGAATAATGGATTTTTTTCATTAATTCAGGTAATCGCTGCCATGCTTGACGTTCAAGCGCCCAAGCGTGCTTTTTAATGCAATAAGAGAAATGATGATCTTCTATTTTCCACCACGGCTCTGCCTGAACAAGTACACTCGTATCCTCATTTTTATAAATCAGTTCATTATTGCCTACAGAGATAAGAATAAGAGAGATAGCACTACCAAGAAATGTTGATAGTTCTTCTGTACTGAATGTCTTTAGCATTGGTTCTAAAACAACCCTATCGTAATAGCGAAACAACGTAATCTCGCCATCAAGACCCGCAAGGGTAAGGCTCTTCCAATGCTCAATTTGAGTTTCAATATCATCATTATACTGGATAAGAAAACCGGACGGATTCTCATTAAAGTAAGCTAAGAATTCAGTTGTTGGATTAGGCAATAACCATGGGCCAACATCTTTCAGAGCAGAAAAGTCACTGTTTGAGTAAAGTGAATACGCATCACTTCCTCCAAAATGATAAAAACGTTCAATGACACTTTTATCTTCAAGAGGATTAACAATTAGATAGCGGTGTTCATGCATCGTTCAGTTCCTTATTGCATGGCTTTATTGCAATAAAATGCAGTTTTTGTCCATTAATTAGCGAGTTTATCGATGCCTTCATAGGTAATAATCCTACTTTTTCTAACGTTTTATTTAAAGGTAACATCGCCGTAGCGCCTTCATTACCACTACCCCGGCCCGCACTTCCACCAGAATTAAGATTTATCTTAGAACCCATTAAATGAACACCTGCAGGATCAATTTTCACTACGCTTCCCCCTGCTTTTAAAGTGACTTCAGCCCCTGCTTCTAGAATGATTTTTTGCCCCGAATTTAAGTGCAATTCGGACCCTATTTTCATCATCTGCTTACCACCAATCTTAGAATGTAGACTGCTATTAACTTCATAATGGACATCACCTTTAACGGTTTCAAACTGACTTTCATTTACTGTGGTGTTTTTGTTTTTCTTTATCTCTTGGAGTTGATTGTTATGAACAAACTTATGCTCATTATTAAATACCTCAACAACTCGATCATTGTTAATGTGTGTATCTAAATCCCTACCTGCGTGAATATAGACTTGTTCGTTGTCTTTTTTATCTTCAAAACGAAATTCATTAAACGTTTCTCCTCCTACCGAACTTGAAGTTTTAAATGTACTTCGTGTTTTATGTTCAGGAAGTGCATACGGAAGCTTATTATCTCCGTTATAAAGTGCCCCTGTAATAATAGGCTTATCTGGATCTCCATGAATAAAACTGACGATCACCTCGTGCCCTATGCGTGGCAGCACAAATTGGCCATATTGATTACCAGCCCAACCTTGTGACGTGCGTAACCAACAGCTGGTTGTTTCATCACCTTGTCCATTTCTATCCCAATAAAACTGAACTTTCACTCGCCCAAACTCATCACAATAAATTTCTTCGTTACTTGGCCCCGTCACTATCGCCGTATCGGTACTACTAATAAGAGGTTTTGTTTTTGGTTCTAACTTAAAAGGCAAAGTCCAAGGTAAACAGCGAAATGTAGCAACATAATTCGAAACTCCATCAGCAAGTTCTTCTAATACTTGAGGTTGTTTTCCTTGATGGCTGACTTCAGTTAAGAGCCATGTATTATTAAACTCAGGATTAGAATGGCCTACGATTGGTTGAAAATAGCCCGCAGTTAACTGTGCACAATCACTTTCACCAATCAGCTCCAGATTACTTGCTCTATGTTGCTTTAAATGCAATGAGGCGTGTTTAATCGCAAGATCTGAAGATGATTGATTGGCAGGATACACATATTGCGTCAATGGCTTTTCCGAGGTTTGATCCTCTTTATCTTCAATTGTAGACTCACCAAAAGAATGAGTACTCGGTGTTTGAAAATTAAATTCTCGAACCGATACCTTGCCGACGCTTACTTGTTGCTTTCTAATTAATGAAGTAATGGTATTGCCTTCCTTTGCCATTCCATTATCACTGGCCACACATAATGACGCTAACTCAGTATGTGCTTCTGAGCCATCAGCAATAATTAACCGACTCCCTTCTTCTTTATGCTCAAAATAAGAAACCAATCCTTCTTCTGACATCAATCGCTGAATAAAGTAAAAATCACTTTCACCATATTGAACGCAATACTCACGAGGCTCATGCGCATTAAATAACTCAATCTCAAAATGATGACTTAAGATCCCTGCTTGTTGATATATCTCAGTAATGATCTCGGGAACCGTTTTGTGTTGAAATATTTGATAATTGGTTCGATAGTTCAAAAGCGAAAATATAGGAATAAGAGTTAATCGATAAGTACTGTAACGAAAAGAGGTGCTCAATTGCTCTATAGACTCCACGACTCCATGAACATAGCGGGGGGATAAATTAAAGTCTTTAGAATTATGATGATGCAATACAAGTCGCGCAGGAAGTTGAAGCCATTCACCAAGATTAAGCTCTGGATCTTCACATATAAACGTAATCTCAAACTCATAAGAGTCACCTAGTTTCTCTTTCCCTGAAAACTCATAGACTTGTAATGGTATCTTAATAGTGGCAACGTCGAGTTCAAATTGTGCTTGATTAGCGTCCTGCATAACTATCCTTAGGTTTCATCCTGAAACTGACAATAGCATCATTAAGCCATTGAAATTATTGATGTAAGGATAATAATTAACTTAAATATTTTCGCTATTTAAATTGAACAAAATGCGACCAATCACACGCCAACGCTTGAAAATCAATCAAACTAAAATTCATGCCAAAAAGTAATAACCTGAGAGCTAAATGCACTGTATTTATCGTTATACAAAAAAGCCCAAATTCAATAATTTGGGCTTTTTGCTAAAAATCAAAGAACGAAATATAAAATGGGATTTACTTTCGCTTCTCTTTCAACTGCTTAATCACATACTCAGGAGCAACCTTCGATAACGCTTCTAAACACTCATCGCCTTTCTCATTGCCATAACGAATATAGATATCACATAACGCATAAAGTTGCTCTGGTGATCCTGAAATCAGGTACGCTTTTTCAAACGATTTTGTTGCCACAGATAAATCAATATCTTCATGCAACACACCATTTAAATACCAATAATAGCTATTGTTTTCAGCCAATGTTGTTGCCATTTTTATTGACTTAGCGGCATTGTTTTTTTGATTCAAACGCACTTGGGTTAATGCCTTTGAGTAGTATAAGCTTGCTTCTTTTGGTAATTCTTTGATCCCTTTATCTAAAATAATTAACGCTTCAGCATCTTGACTTTGAGCTCGATAATTATCCGATAAGTTAAGCCAAACTTGACTGTTTTTAGGTTCGTTTTTTACTAAAGTTTGATAAATAACGTCTGCATTAGCCCACTCTCCATGCCAACGATATATATCCGCTAATAACAGCTGAGAATTAGAATCGGATTGTGTCTTTAAGTACGTTACCAGTGCTTTATATGGCGCTTCAATTTGTTTTTTCTGCTCTGTATTCATAGAACTGTAATCACGAAGTAAATTCGCAGTCGCAGCCATACGAACACTCGCTTCAGGATCATCCAAAACAGGAGAAAGCATACGCCAGCGATGTTCAAATTGGTATAGATCAGAACCCACTATCGCCGCCTCTCGAATGACAGGGCTAGATTCTTTTAACCCTCTGGCGACGGCAACCAAACTATTTTGATTTGGGTAACGCGCAAGTTGACGTAACGCATCCGCTCTTTTTTCAATGCTTTCATTTTTATTTTGAGCGGTATACGCCAATTGTTGCTCAGGTGTCATACGTTGTGTTTGGTTTGTCGGTACCGCACCTGTTGCGGCATGAGATGGGATTGAAAACCCAAATAAACTGACGAGTCCTATCGCTGCGTATTTTTTAACGGCATTATTCACTGATTACTCTCCACACTTTTATTCTTATTTTCTACTCTTACAACATAAAAAGATTAAAATTTAGTTGAGAATACCGCGGCTCTTTGCGCTTCTGCTCTTTTCGCGTCACTGTATTTCCCTTGTTGTACTGGGTTTCCTAGCATTTTCAAAATATAGGCAATCGATTTATCGGCATGAGCAAAGAACTTATACCAACCTGCACACAAATAATTCAAGCCAGGTTCACCGTCTCTCGTTTTAATAAAACGGTTTTTCGGACATTCACCATGGCACGCAAATTTATAATCACATCGCTGACATTGAGCCGTTAACGTTTTTGCTTTAGCGAAACCAAACTCTTGTTGCTTAAGACTGTATGCCAGTTCATCTAATTCTTGATTATGAATGTTACCAATCTTATATTCAGGATAAACGTAATGGTCACAAGAAAACACGTCACCATTGTGCTCCATTGCTAGCCCTTTTCCGCAAATTTCACCGAGCGTACACAGTGGGTTTTTACGCCCCATCCACGTCTCAACACTCGCTTCAAAGTACTGAACGAACACTTTCCCTAAATCGTGTTGTGCCCATTCATCAAACACGGCAATTAAAAAGTTACCCCATGCTTCATCAGAGACACACCACGGTTCCATTATCGATTCTTTATTACCCGGAATTAAACGTTTATCACCTTGACGTAATTGCACGTCCATTTGTTCTGTTTGAGGGGCGACTGTTCTAAAGCTTTTTTGTTCAACAATAGGGATAAACTGCATTTGAGGAGATTTAACGACATCACGTAGAAAACGGTACACTTCTAAAGGATTGCGACTTGTCAGATTGTTTACACACGTTAATGTGGCGAACTTCACACTATGTTCATGCAATAAATCTACCGCTTTCATGACTTGCTTAAACGTTCCACGACCCGCTTTATTTGTTCGATAAGCATTATGCAGCAATTCAGGGCCATCGATACTTAAACCAACTAAGAAATTATTTTCAGCCAAAAACTCACACCATTGAGGCGTTAATAGTGTGCCGTTGGTCTGTAGATCATTTGAGATAATAATCCCATCTGGTTGGTATTTTTTCTGTAATACGACAATTTTCTTAAAATAATCCAATCCTAATAGCGTCGGTTCACCACCTTGCCATGAAAAAATGATCTCAGGGGTATTTTGACCTTCAATATATTGTCGAATATAGATTTCCAGGGTTTCATCATCCATTTGTGGAGAACACCCTTTTTTGTAATCAAGTAAGTCTTCTTTGCTCAAATAATAGCAATAAGTACAATCGATATTACACACCGCCCCAATGGGTTTTGCCATAACATGCAATCGCTTCGAGGCTTTACCTTGAAATTGAGGACCTTGAGTAATAATCATTTTAATTCCTATTTTTCTAGCAAAATTAATAGTGAGAACTTACCTAATGAATAACCTAATCCACCCTTCAAGTTAAGTCACCAAACAAGTTCTAACTTCATAATAAACAAAAAGAACAAACGAATTAGTTATATACGTTATTCCTATTTGGAAAGTCCTTTCACTGTATGATAAATACTCAATCATTACTGCAGAGGACATCATGTTTAGAGTCTCTTTTTTTACTAATATAAGAACATTATTTGTATCGATATTTCTAAGCACGACCTTAATGGGCTGCATGAGTACTCCACCCCATCCTATTTCTCAAAAAATAGATCAAGATATGGTACGAGTCGAAGGTGGCGAGTTCTTAATGGGATCAGATTCAAACCAAGCGAATAAAGCAGAAAAGCCAGTACACCTTGTTAGCATTAATAACTTTTCTATCTCCAAATTTGAAGTTACTCAAGAATTGTTTGAATCGGTTATGGGCTCCTCTTTAAGTTATTTCCAATCTCCTGATATTCCGGTGAACAATTTAAGCTGGCAACAAGCGAATTTCTTTATAGAAAAACTGAACGAAATGACGGGAGAAACATACCGCCTTCCAACTGAAGCTGAGTGGGAATATGCCGCTCGAGGCGGAAAATTGAGTCAAGGCTATATTTATAGTGGCTCAAACAATATTGATGACGTGGCTTGGTATTCAAAAAACGCAAAAAACCAAGCGCACCCTGTTGGAATGAAACAGCCCAATGAACTAGGCTTATATGACATGACTGGTAATGTGGGTGAATTTGTAAGTGATGCTTATGACGATAATTTTTATCGTTATTCCCCACAAGATAACCCAACAAATGCTCGTGAAGAAGCCAGTGGTTTAGCACATAAATCGGTGCGGGGCAGCAGTTTTTCTTATGACGCGGATGAGTCAGAAAACTACCGTCGAGACTTTGCAAGCCAGTCCATAATCATGTCTGATATGGGACTGCGTTTAGTAAAAGACACAAAATAATAAGACACACTACCAACATACTTTGGCAAGGAACCCATAATGAAAAATAAAACATTACATTATATGGCACTAACGGGAGCGCTTATCATTCCAATGACCTCGTTCGCTGCGGACCAAAAGCCCAAACTCGTACTGCAAATTACCGTCGATGCCTTAAGGGGAGATTTGCTCAAACGATACAAAGCCAATTTTGGTGATGATGGTTTTCGTTATCTTATGGATGATGGTACCTATTACACCAATGCGTATTATCAACATGGTAATACAGAAACCATTGTTGGACACGTATCACTAGCAACCGGCGCTCCACCGAGTGTTCATGGTATGGTCGGTAACGTTTGGTATGACCGAAACAAGGAACGATTGGTCTATAACGTAGAAGATGGCAATTACGATATGCTGAGCTCAGGTGCCGGTGTAAATAAAGACACAGAAATTGACCCAACCCAAAAAGTCGCAACCAAAGATGGGCGATCACCTGACCCGATTTTATCCACAACCTTCAGCGATGAGTTAGCTATTTCCAGTAATGGGGCATCAAAGATATTTTCCGTTTCAGTAAAAGACAGAGGCGCAATCTCTCTTGGTGGCCATTCAGGTAAAGCGTTTTGGTTTTCAAAAGCAGAATCAGAGTTTGTAACCAGTACTTACTATTATAATGAATATCCAGAATGGGTCACCGCGTGGAACAAACAAAAACTGGCCTCACAGTATTCAGGTAAACGATGGGAGCTCTCCCTTCCTCCAGAACAATACACATTAAAAGAAGGCAATCCCGATTACAAAGTAGATCTTGCCGGATTCAAACGTACCTTCCCTCATCCATACGGCCCTGCGAGCTATAAATATTACAGCACGATGTTAACCTTAAGCCCTGCTGGTGATGAGCTTACAGAAAACTTCGCAAGCACACTGCTGAAAAAAGAGAATCTAGGAAAAGGAAAATTTACCGATTATTTAGCCGTCAGCTTTTCAGCAAATGACTATGTGATCCATATGTATGGCCCTACAAGTTTAGAAGCCGAAGACAACTTAATTCGATTGGATAAAACCATTACGAAGCTGTTGAAAAATGTCGACGAGCAAGTTGGATTAGAAAACACTCTGATTGTACTGTCTGCCGATCACGGCGCGCCCGAAGCACCTGCGGTAGTCAATGCATTAGGGGCTCAACAACCTGCGCTCTTTGATCAGAAAAAATTAATCTCTCCTCAATTATTAACTCGTTTAAAAACAGAGTTTGGGTTAAGCGAAGACGCAATTCGTTTATATGCTCAGCCTTATATTTATTTAAATCATGATGTCATTAAAAAGAAAGGAGTTTCCCTTGAAAAAGTTCAAAAAGCCGTCGCAGAAGAACTTCTTAAAGTAAAAGGGATTGCTTATGCAGTGACAAGTTCTGATATAGAAAAAAATCAAGTCCCTAATACTCATACTATGCAACTGGTTAAAAATAACTACTACCCAACACGTTCTGGCGATGTTTATGTTGTCTATCAACCGCGTAACTTCATCAATGACATGGGAGGATTAACCATTGCCTCAACTCACGGTTCACCGTGGCGTTACGATACGTATGTTCCCGTCATTTTTGCGGGATACAATATTGATGACGAGAAAGTAAGTCGAGAAATAACACCTTATGATATTGCCCCAACGCTATCAAGTATCTTAGGCATAACTCAACCAAGTGGCGCAACCGGAAACGTATTAACAGAAGTCACAAGCAACTAACCTGTTAAATATACGAAAAAAGCAGCATTGAGAAATCAATGCTGCTTTTTATTATGCTCAATTAAAGCAATAACGTCACAGCTCTCATAAAGAGCCCTGCAATATAATGGAATTTAATCCGTGTTTAACTCTATTTTCACTGCTTTTTGAATTTGTTGTCTCAACCATCTATGTCCACTTTCAGCCGTTCTACTCGGATGCCAAATCGTACACAAGTCATGTTGTTGACGACCAAAAGGTAAATCTAATGATTTTAAATTGTAATACGCACCTAAATCATCAATTGCCGATTGTGGCAACATTCCGATCATCTCTGTTGAACCAATAATCGGCATCATTTCAAATGCCCCTGCAGCTCTAATTACAATATTTCGAGCCTCAAGTTCTCCAATATCATCAGCATTTAACAAGCTACTGCGACTGTGCCAGCGTGATGCAGCAACATGTTCTTCTTTTAAAAATTCGTCTAATGAAATGGAATCCCCAATTCGAGGGTGACTTTCACTACAAACGACTCGTAACCTTTCGGTATAAATCACCTCAGACTTTAAAATCGTACGACCTCGGATTGCCATATCAATAACTAAATCATACCGCTGTAAACGCAGATCAGATTCAAGATCCTCTGTAAATTGAGGATGAATTTCTAATGAAACATTCGGTGCGCATAAACGAATGTGTTTCACTAATTTAGGGATCAATGAATAACTCACTGTCGATACGACAGCAATAGAGAAAATACGATTAGATGTTTTAGGATCGAACTCCCTTGAGGCCGATAATGTTGAGGTGAAATTCTTCAGTGCCGCAGACATCGCTGGATAAATATCAGAAGAGAATACCGTTGGCTCTACTCCTGATGTATTTCGATGAAATAAAGGATCATCGTAAATTTCACGTAATCTTTTTAATGCTTTACTGACAGCAGGTTGGCTAATGCTCATCCTTGCTGCTGCTTTAGAAAGGTTCTTCTCTTCATAAATAGCAACGAAGATAGGAATAAGGTTAAGCTCTGTACTTTTCATAACTACTGACACTGCTGATTTATCCTGCATTCACTGTATAGAGCTAAAGGTATGACACAACCTCTAATCATCACTTTTGTGTTGATACTCTTGGTTTTTCTCATATTTTTCTCGCTGTTGACTCAACTGAGGAAATACCTCTTTTGGTTTCCATTTACCCCACAGAGAAGACAATCCATTTATTGGTTGGGAAATCTGTTTCCATAAACGCCTAGACAACGTCTTTGTAATTGCATCGGTTTGAAAGTCAGACGTCTCTTGCTGCCAATCCTTTGTCGTACGATATTGCTTTAATTCCAATTGGTTATTTCTAGATCTCAGTGCTCGATAAAGAAAAACTCGTACGGTTCCCCACTCTTGTTTTTTCACCGCTTTTGAATACACAAACCAAGCCGGTAATGGATGAGTTTGATAATAACGAATTGTTTTAACTGCGATAAATAATACAACTAAACCCAAGCTAACCAAAACGCTCAATAATTGCCAATATTGATGTAACCAAGAACTCAAAGTATGAGTGACAGCAAACGATTTTCCATCAAGCGTAATGGTTTTTAATTCTTGAGCATCGGTATCCCACCAGGTTAAATTAATTGGGGGGAAGGTCAGTTCTCCCCCATTTTGAAGCACATAAACGACCGATTCTTTTCGCTCAGACAAATAATCGCCACGCGTTTGAGAATCACTTAATTGATTTGGCTGAGCATACGTTTGATAGTTAACGGTTGATGTGGCACTAATCAACTCAGGGATTAACATCGCTAATGTGTCAGATCCTTTTATCGTTAACGTACGAGTTATTGCATCACCCGCTTTTAATTCATCGTTCGATTTATCCCATTCTTGTTCTATCGAAAAATCACAACCAGAAACCCATTTAGATTCATCACTTAACAATCCAGAAGGTGTTATGGCTGAAAATTGTTGAGGATCGGTATACAACACACCAGAAGCGTTACCACCACCGTCTCGTGAGACTTGAACCTCAACCGCTGTTGGCGGAACAACAAAATTGCCTTCTGATTGTGGGTATAACGTCACTTCCCAACGTTGGTGTGTCCACGTTGTTCCATTTCGTCTTTCTGTAAAGTTTGTTGCCAATTGATTGCGTTGTTTTGCGACTACATTTGGAATTTCGATAGGGGCGATGCGAGTTCCGCCAGTAAACCACCTTGGCGTAACCACTTCAATATATAGTATAACTTGTTGATTGACGGCGTACGTTGGCGGTGTCTTATCACTATTTTCTTTGCCGATATCCGTATCAGTTAACCACGTTGTGATTGTGATTTGGTCTGACTCAGCCAGCTTTTCGGCTGCATGAGAACGAGCACTAAAACTCAGAACCGTTAATACAATCACAACCAAAAGACAAAGGTGTATTGCGCGACGTTTATCATTATTTTGAGACATTACTTCACCTCTTTATTATTTGGTTTTTCACGCTCAGATAACTCGGTATTTGGCTGCTCTGTATTCGATTGAGCTCGAAGCTGTAGCTGGAATTTGGCACGTAAAAAATACTTAGGATCCGCCTCAACACGACGTAACCATTTATCAGCTAACTCTTGGCTTCCTAAGATTTCATTCGCATTCAGTTTTTCTTCTTTCATCATTGCAGCATCGACTTCTTCATCAGCACCATCGCCCGTTTTCGGCTTATCGTCACCTAATTCCAAAGATTCTTCCGGTCCATCGGTTCCCCCTTCTTGGCTTTTACTCATCCGATTAACTTCATCAACAATGCCTTGCATTATTGCCAAGTTAATTTCGACCTTTTTTTTCAGATCATCATCAAGATCTCTTTTTAACAACAACTGATATACGTCACGAGCAGCAACATATTCTCTTTGTCTTGCCAGTGAATTACCGGCATTAAAAATCCCTACATCCGATTTCACTTGTAAAAAAGCACTGTGAGCTAATTTGTATTCTCCAGCATAGTAATACGCAATCCCTTTTTTAAGAGGATCTTTATACCCTTTCGCAGCCTCAAGATATTCCGATTGATTAAAGTACCATTGCCCTTGTTGGTCAGGAGTTAACCATAAGTTCATCCACGACTGAGTTGTTTTTTCCCATAGCGTCACTTCTTTAACGGGCTCATTTGTTTTGGCTTTTAAACTCACCGTTTCTGCGTAGGTTGGCAGAGAATAAAAACTAGGGAATACAACCAGTGCCACTAAACACCACTTCACTAACCACCCTTTTCTAAACCACGATAGCATCAGTAACGACATAGGAAATAAAAGAAAATACCCCATGTCTTTCCATGGCATTGCCGATTCATTATTAAGTTGCATATGACGTTCAATCTTGCCATTTAATGCCTTAACATCACTATCATCGATCGTGACCTCAACCACGCTGCCATTACTTTTATTCGCTAATGACTTGAGTGATGAAAGATCCATTGGGTTATCGCTGGCTCGATCTCCATTCCCTGCGGCAAGTACCAACAATTGATGTTTACTCGTTGAGAAATACGTTTCAAAAGCTTGAGTCGTTGCAGGGTTTACACCATCAGAAATCAACAATACCGTGCCTACACTTTCAGATCTCAACTGCGGCTCGATTAATGGCAATGCGGTTTCTGCACTCTTGCCTTCAATGGGCATGATGTCCGGTTGAATAGCGGCTAAAAATGGCGCAAAAACAGAGTCATCTTTGGTTAATGGCATCGCTAGATGTGCGGAGCCAGAAAACACAATCAATCCGGTTTTTCCACCTTTACGCAACGCAATTAAATCTCGGATCTTTTGCTTTGAACGTTCTAAACGATTTGGAGCAAGATCTTTTTGCAACATCGATTCACTGTTATCCAGCACAATAAGCAAAGCCGCTTTGTCTTCCCCAAAAGGAGACGCTTCACGCTCCCAAGTTGGACCTGCACACACAATGATCGCCACAAACATCGACACACTGAGTAATTTAAGCGGCAATTGTTTTTTCCATCCCGCCTCATTAATCGTTAGTGCACTGCGTAAATGTTTAGGAAGTTGTTGTTGCCATTCATTCTTTGAGTCTTGTTTCCAGCGTAAATAAATGACAATGCCAAACGGAATTAAGACCAATAACCATAACGGACGGACGAAATGAAATTGGTCGACAATTTGTTGCCACATCAGGGAATCAAACATGCTTTTCTCCCGATTTAACATGACGCTTAATGGTCGCAAAACCAAATGCCAGTAAATACATCACGACAATCAACATTATTGGGTATTGATGAACCGATTGTTTTGGTCGATAAGTGGTGCTTTCATACAATTGAGGCTCTAACTCACCAATGGCTTCATAAGCTTGCTCTAATTCTTCGCGGTTAATTGCTTGGAACGCTTTTCCACCAGACGCCTCAGCCACTCGATTAATCACATCCATATCTAACGCTTGCTCACCTACAGTTCTTGGATCGCCCATTGCTATCATATGAATACGAACGCCTTTTGCTGCCGCTACTTTGGCTGCATCAATCGGTTCAACATAGCTTCCAGTATCATTACCATCTGTTAAGACGATAACGACTTTCTCGCGAGGTTTCCCTGCTACGTTATTCTCAGAGGTGTCTTTATTGCTCTCTTCCTCTGTTGCACTTTGTTCAAATACTTTAATCGCTAACCCTATTGCATCCCCCAGATGGGTACTTTGTCCTGCCATTCCAACGTCAGTTTGATTTAATAGCTCTAACCACACTTTCTGATCGGCGGTAAATGGGGTTTGTACAAACGCCGCATCACCGAAAAGTATTAACCCTAAGCGGTCACCTTTACGGGTGTTAACAAAATCTGCTAACACTTCTTTGGTTGCTTCTAAGCGTGATATTTTTTGAACATCACCTTTGCTAGACGACGATTTAGAGACGAAATCGGTCTCTGCCATCGAACCAGATAAATCCACTACCACCATTACATCTCGACCTAAACTTACACGTGTTTGCGGTTCACCCAAAATAGTCGGTTTAGTTAATGCAAAAATCAGTAAACACCATGAAATAATAAGAAAGGCTTTTTGCCAATGACTTGCACTTAGCTGGCTCGCGCCTTCAGAAGGGCTTTCATCTAACGCTTGTACTAACACATCAAAAAAAGGCACTTTGATTGCTGATTGACGAGTTCGATAAGCAGGAATAAGCCAATAAATAATAATAGGTAGTGGCAGCATCCATAGCCAATAAGGATTCGCAAACTCCAGTTGATTAAACTGCATGCTTTTCTCCTTTTTGTTCGACTTGTGGCTCAGCATGATCCGCAAGCCATTGCTGACACAGTACGATTAATTCAGCCAGTTCTTGTGATGATAGCGCGTGTTTCTGTTGTACTAACGATCGTATCCATTTCAGGCCCAATTCGTCATGAAATAGAACATCACTGGTTGAGTAATAATCTAAATCAACGAGAAAAGCCTCGCCAAATACATTGGCTTTATTTGGGTTTAAATAAGTTAATACCGCTTTCATTACTTCAAAGAGATCATAATTAAGTAATGGTGGCGTATTTTGTTTATCCATCGAATTCTGCAGTAGAGCGACTAACGCAATCGCTTCACGACGATATCGATTTTCCCACCATTTTTTACTCCATTGAACCGCTTGATAAACAATAAAAACAGCCAGAATAACCGCGACAATTTTCCAACCAATGGTTTGAGGAAACCAACTCACATGATCAGGAACGGTTACTTCACTCATTTTTCTTAGCATATAACTGCTTGGTGGCTCATGAATACTCATCGTCTGCCTCCAATTGCTCGCTTAAATTGCTCTATATGATTGCCAGACGTATCGGCTTCAATAAGCGGAAGTCCTTTTGCTGCCATCAATTGAATCAATTGTTCTTTCTTTAAATCTTGATGTTCACTCAACCCTTTATTGGCTAAATCAAACTTCTTCGCATCACTTAAATTGAGCTGATACGATCCATCACCCACAACCCAATCACTGTTTTGTGAGGGAAAGTGAGATTCAAAAGGATCGGAGATTAATACCCCTAATACATCATTATGTTTTTGAAGGTGCTTTAAATGGGTGATCTCATCAGGCGTTACGCCATGCCAATCACTGAAGATAATGATAGTGGCCTCTTTCAATTTTAATCTACCCAATAGAGTAACAAATTGAGAAAACCCAACATCATCGATATCTTTACTTGTTACATCAAGAGATTGATTTTCATTGGATAACAATTGCAATCGATGGAGTAAATCCCCTTGGGAGCGTTTGGGTTTTAACCAATGAATTTTCTCGCTTGAACTGATGACAAATCCCACTCTGTCACTGTCTTGAAGAATGCGCCATGCGGTCAGTGCAGCTAATTCTGCGGCCACCACCGATTTCATGGTGTCAATAGAAGAGAAATACATGCTGCTACGCTGATCGACACACACAATAAAGTTGCGATCTTTTTCTTCGGTGTACGATCTAACATGAGGCTTTCCGGTTCGCATCGTTACCTTCCAGTCAAGATTACGAATATCATCCCCGAGTTGATAATGTCTTAGCTCCTCAAAATTTAAGCCTCGTCCACGAAAAATAGACGAATGACGACCAGACAAAGCAGTACCTGATTTTAAATTCGGTAATAAACTGAACGCTCTTGCTTGAGATTGCAGTTTTACTAATTGGCTGTATTCGCAATGAATACGAGTATCTGTGCTTTTTTCGCTCATAAAAAGCCCTACCCAATAACAACGTGATCCAATAATTCGTCTATCACTTGCTGCTGAGTCACACCGTCTGCCAATGCGTCATAACTCAGTGTAATACGATGCCCCAATACCGAATGTGCCATTGCACGAATATCATCAGGCTCTACATAATCTCGACCTTGCAGCCAAGCATAAGCACGCGCACATTTATCAAGTGAAATTGATGCACGAGGGCTCGATCCTATTTCTATCCAACGAGACAGGTTTGTTTCTGAATAACGCTCAGGTTTACGTGTCGCCATAACCAAAGCAACAATGTATCGCTCACTGATCTCAGAAACCTCGACAGACGAAAGCTCAGATCTAGCTTGCATAACCATTGAGGGATCTAATTGAATCGATGCTTCTACTTCTGATTGTTCTGTTTGACGTATTTTATTGCCGGACTCTTCCCCTCGCACAAGGCGAATAATATCTAATTCAGCGTCATCATCTGGATAATCAACCGACACCTTCATGATGAATCTGTCCATTTGCGCTTCAGGCAACGGATAGGTTCCTTCTTGCTCTACTGGGTTCTGTGTTGCAAGTACCATGAACAATTCTGGTAATGTATGGGTTTGATCACCAACGGTAATGGTGCCTTCTGCCATTGCTTCTAACAATGCAGCTTGAACCTTGGCTGGCGCACGGTTAATTTCATCCGCCAATACAATGCTGTTAAAAATAGGCCCCGGTTGAAAATGCAATTGCGGTTTGCCATTTTGCTCTTGGTATATCTCTGTACCCGTCACATCGGATGGCAGTAAATCGGGCGTAAATTGAATTCGCCCAAACGACGTATGCAAATTATCCGCTAGCGATTTTACCGAGCGCGTTTTGGCCGTTCCCGGTAAGCCCTCTAATAAAACGTGTCCTTGAGTTAATAACCCAATGACAAGTGAACGAACCACATGGGATTGACCAATCACTGATTTCTCCACTTGAGAAATAAGCGAGGTAATAGCCTGTTGAGTTTGATTCATGTTTTCTCCTTAAGTCCACTTGTCTGATTTTTTATCTATAATCCATTCTAGTTAAATCCATCATAACTATTGGTTATAGTGCTCATTAATAAAGCCGTTTCTTAAGATCTGCGATCACATTTTTAGGGGCATATTGCTCCAATTGGGTAATGCATTGTTTTGCTTGTGGTGATTTGGCTTTTAACAATTGATCACACCGAGCGAATAAATGTTGAGGATTACCACTTAAACTGAATGCTTTCTCTAATGCTACCGCACCTTTATTGGCATCTATCCCCTCTAAAGAAAGGCCATATACATACCAGTACTGCGCATTTTGTGCTTCAGTTTCTGTTGCTTGTTTAAAGTAATTCGATGCTTCTGTTTTCTTACCTAAACGCAATAATGACAATCCAGCGCTGTAACGTAATGCGCCAGATTTAGGCTGTGCTTTGATCCCTTGTTGCATCAACGTAAGGCCTTTCATTTCATCGCCTTGAACTCGATACAAATCCGCAAGGTTTACGTAACTGTTCACAAAGTACGGTTCTACATTAATCGCCCCTAAATACGCTTCTTCTGCTTTTTCAAACTCACCTTGTGCTCGATATACGTTACCTAAATTAGTCCGACCAAAACCTCTATCTGCATTAAACAATTGAACATTCATGTACTCATTAAGTGCTGGCGTTAATTGCTCACGTTGAAGTGGGTTCCATTCAGGCCAGTACGCCGCTAATGCTCCCGCTGCCTCAGCACGAATACCCAATACGTTATCCGTTAGTAAGGGCGACAATATCTGCCAACGATCATGAGATGGGTATCCTGCCGATCCTTGAATAGCCCCTAGACGAATTAACTCATCATCATGTTTTACCGCTCGACCCAATGCCACTAAGGTATTTTTACTTGGAAACGCGCTTAAACGTTGTAAAGCAGAACCCCGAATAATGCCTGATTGTTTTGCATCTTGTGCTGTATATGAAAGTGCATCTCCTGCTCCGCGATAATTAATGTCTGAGGCATAGAATGCCACAGCAAAATGTTGCTGATTTCGATAAGCAGAATCAGGGAACCATTCACCGACTTTTTTATCTGCCCACACATCGTCTTTCTCTTCATGACATTGAGTACACACATTAGGTGTCCCGATGTTTTTACTTAAATCGGGTCTTGGTATTTGCCAACTGTGATCTCGTCTTGCGTCTACGCCCATGTACGTTGTTTCTGGCATATGACACGTTGTACATTGTGATGCGTCTGTATTGGCTTCATGGAAGGTATGTTTTTCAGGTGTATATTCCGATGCAATGTGACATTGGCTACACACGGCTTGCTCTGGAATATCTAATTTGGTTGAATGCGGGTTATGGCAATTAGTACAAGTTACGCCCTTTTCTGCCATTTTTGATTGCATGAAAGAACCGTATACATAATCTTCATCATAGATCTGACCATCGTTATGGTATAAATCAGAAGTAATTAAGCTCGGTAAATAACTGTCTAATAAAGATCCTTCTACATGTGCTTGATCTTCATTAATTTGAACTCGACGGCTATGGCATTGCGCGCACACCACGACTTGGTCAGTTTGTGTAATCTCTTTTGGTTGAAGCGTTGTATGCCCTTCTTTAAACACCCACTCTTTTACTGATTTACTTAAATCACGATCAAAACCATAATGGGGGTTGGTGGTTTTCTCTTGGTTTTCACTCCATGCAATATGCTCACTTGCAGGGCCATGACAGGCTTCACAACCGACATTAATTTCAAACCAACTGGTATTATAGGTATCCGTCTTCGCGTCGTAATTCTTCTTTACGTCGGTTGAGTGACAATCGGCACACATGAAGTTCCAATTTTGACCGGTATTAGTCCAATAGAACTCATCGGTTTTTTCCATATTGGGGTAAAGGTGATACCAACGTTGACCACCTTCTTTCTTTTCTCTTGAATCCCACGCGAATGGAATTAATTGAATACGCCCATCTTCAAACTCCACCATGTATTGTTGCAATGGCTCGAACCCAAAGGTGTAGCTAATTTTGTAATCATGAAATTTACCATCAGGCCCTTCGATATTGACCCAATATTCATCGCCTTTCTTAAAAAAACGATTTGGTTTTCCTTTAAACTCAAATATTACCTCATTGAAATCACCAAACACGCTGTCTTTATCCGCGTGTTTCATGGCCATTTCATGATCAGAGCCTTTCCATGCGTCAACCGCGTCTTCATGACAACCAACACACGTATCACTGCCCACAAAATCCGCAGAAAATACAGTTGATGAAAATGTCATTATGCTCATCCATACCACGAAAAATCCATAGACGATTCTTTTACTGCTCATATACATCCTTGTATTGGTATTTATTTGGTTCTTTATCTTTAAAACTAAAGATAACAATCATTTAGATATAGCTTATATAACGTCTATTTTCCATCCAAGCTATAGGTTCTGTGAATTAACGAAGGTTTCGACTAAAAATAAAAAGGGCTCCGAAGAGCCCGATTAATACACAATATTATGTTACTTACTATTATGTGGTTGTTGCAGTTTTTCCATTACTTGGTCCAAACTGAAACTTGCTGCTTTTTGGCGTGGAGGGAACTCTTCGAACGTAGCTAAGAAATTCGCTACGTAGGCTTGAGCAGGGACAAACATATAAGCGCGATCCAATAACCAATCGTAATACGTATTTGACGTTACATCAGCCACTTCGTATGGGTCCATACGTAAATTAAACAATTTAGGTAAACGTAGAATAACTAAAGGTTCTGCCCAAATTGCTAACGTACCTTTCATACGTTGCTCCATGAATACCGCTTTCCATTGATTATAACGAAGCGCAGCTAAGTCACCATCATCGGTAAAGTAGAAAATCTCTTCACGACGACTTTTCTCTTCTTTACCAGTTAAGTAAGGTAAGAAGTTGTAGCCATCAAGATGGTTTTTGAAACTCTTATTACCAAGTTTAACCCCTTTCTTTAGACTTTCTTTAATTTTGTCATCCCCCGCAGCAGCGGCAAATGTTGGTAACCAATCCATGTGGTGCATAATTTCATTAGAAACCACACCCGGTTCAATTTTACCCGGCCAACGAACCATAGCAGGAACACGGTATGCACCTTCCCAGTTCGTATTTTTCTCACTACGGAACGGCGTTGTACCCGCATCAGGCCATGTATTCATGTGTGGACCATTATCCGTTGAATAGAACACAATCGTATTGTCTTCAATACCCAGCTTATCAACGGCTTTCAATAATTCCCCAACGTGGTTATCGTGCTCAACCATGCCATCAGCGTAGTTACTAATGCCAGTTGAACCTTGAAGCTCAGGTTTCACGTGTGTTCTAAAGTGCATACGCGTCGCACTCCACCACACAAAGAATGGCTTATCGGCTTTCACCGCACGCCCCATGAAATCAATTGCCGCAGACGCAGTTTCATCATCCACGGTTTCCATACGTTTACGAGTTAGTGGACCGGTATCTTCAATTTTCCCGTCGGCATAAGAATGGATAACACCACGAGGACCATATTTTTTACGGAATTCAGGATCTTTAGGATAATCAATATTCTCAGGCTCTTCTTCAGCATTTAGATGATAAAGGTTGCCAAAAAATTCATCAAAACCGTGGTTTGTTGGCAGCATGTCATCTTTATCGCCAAGGTGGTTTTTACCAAATTGACCTGTCATGTAACCCATTGGTTTTAGTACTTCAGCAATCGTTGCATCTTCAGGTTGTAGGCCAATATCAGAGCCAGGGAGCCCAACCTTACTTAATCCGGTACGCAAAACACTCTGCCCGGTAATAAATGTAGAACGTCCAGCAGTGCAAGATTGCTCACCGTAATAATCGGTAAACATCATCCCTTCTTTAGCAATACTATCAATGTTCGGTGTTTTGTATCCCATTAATCCAAAGGTGTAAGCACTGATATTTGATTGACCAATATCATCCCCCCAAATAACTAAGATGTTTGGTTTCTCAGCGGCGACAGTATAGCCAGAAGCGCCCATTAGAACGGCTGCTAGAATACTTAATCTACGTTGGCTTCCCTTTTTAACTTCCATATAAACTCCTGTTTCCATTAATAAAAGAGCATCTGTTAATGTATAGTACACAAAATAAACATCAGCAATAAAATAATCAACATTTTACTTACATGATTAATTATAACTTGCAGTTATGAGCAACATAACCATTTCCAATACAGCGTTATTTCCGTTTTTGCAGCACTATAAGCCTTTCTTTCAAATATTCTCCTGATCGAAAAATACATTCTTTTAGGAAAAATCCATGAATAAAATAATAAAGAAAACCGCGATTGCTACTGGATTAGCCATTTCGGGAATTCATGTTGCCTATGCAGCAGCGCAACCCAACATCCTCGTGATTTTTGGTGATGATATTGGTTACGGAAATATTTCTGCATACAACCAAGGCATGCTGGGCTACGAAACTCCGAACATTGATAGCATAGCCAATGACGGTGCCTTATTTACGTCTTATTACGGCCAACAATCTTGTACTGCTGGACGTTCGGCTTTCATTACCGGTCAAATGCCGGTCCGTACAGGCTTAACTAAAGTAGGCATGCCCGGCGCGAAACAGGGTCTGCAAGCAGAAGATATAACCCTTGCACAAACCCTTAAAGATTTAGGGTATACCACTGGTCAATTTGGCAAAAACCACTTAGGTGACAGTGATGACATGCTGCCAACCAATCACGGTTTTGATGAGTTTTTTGGTAATCTTTATCACTTGAATGCCGAAGAAGAGCCCGAGAATCCCGACTATCCAAAAGATCCAAGCTTCCGTAAGAACTTCGGACCTCGTGGCGTTATTCACTCTTACGCCGATGGTAAAATCGAGGACACAGGTCCATTAACACGTAAACGTATGGAAACCGTAGATGAAGAAACATTAGATGCGGCAATGAACTTCATGACCAAAGCGGTGAAAGCAGATAAACCATTCTTTACCTGGTACAACGCAACAAGAATGCATATACGAACACATATCAAAGCGGAAAACTCAGGTAAAACAGGGCTTGGTGATTACGCAGATGGAATGGTTGAACATGATGGCATCGTCGGTCAACTACTCGACAAAGTAGATGATCTGGGTATCAGTGATAACACCGTAATTATCTATACAACGGATAATGGCCCGATGAATGCGACTTGGCCCGATGCGTCATTTGGTCCATTCCGTGGTGAAAAAAATACCGGCTGGGAAGGCGGATTTAGAGTTCCAGCCGTTGTTAAATGGCCTGGACACATTAAGCCGGGAACAAAATTAAACGGCCTATTTGCTGGTGAAGATTGGTTACCAACCCTAACCGCGATTGCAGGTAACAAGAACATCAAGCAAGAGCTGTTAAAAGGCTACAAAGCAAATAATGGCACAACCTATAAAAACCATTTAGATGGGTATGACCAAGTAAACTACCTAACAGGAAAAACAAAAGACAGTGCTCGTAAAGAGTTCTTCTATTGGTCTGATGATGGTGATCTACTTGCGATGCGTGATGGTCGTTGGAAACTGCATTTTAAAATCCAAGAACATCAGGGCTGGAAAGTCTGGACACGAGAACTTACTACGTTACGTATTCCAATGATCTTCGATCTGAAAGTGGACCCGTACGAAAAAGCAGACCAAGGATTTGGTTATGATGAATGGACATTTGACCATGTGTTCTTACTCGTTCCAGCACAGGCTACAGTCGCAAAAATGCTAGAAAGCTTTAAAGAATTCCCTCCTCGTCAAGAAATTCCAAGTTTTTCAGTTGATAAAGTCATGGATCAAATGATGAACATGGAAAAAATCTCAAACGCGGGTAAATAAATACCTACCAAATAAACAGAGCTCACATTGAGCTCTGTTTATTACTTAATGAATTTAAAGGTAGAAAAATGAGACATTCCGATCACTTTACATTTGATGAATTTAGCGAAAAACTGTGGGATTTATTTCATGGTCACACATTGATCCCTCATTTTTCTTCATCATTAGACATGGCTAATTTTACCTTTCAATGCATCAAGCGCGATAACGTAAATTTCTATCTATTCGAAAGTCCCGATCCACTCGTTTTATTTAGTTTTCATTTACCTTTATTATTTCATTCAAAAACCTTGTTATTACTCGATCTAAACAACGGAGGTTTACGTTTAAATGGCATTCAATGTGAAGACAATCAATTCGCGTTGATTTCAGAACAAAGCCAACTTCCTTTTTGTTTTCAAATCCCCGCTCACTCACCAATTTTGGTCTGTGATGTAAAAAGTGACAACAAAAAATTCAACCAACTTTGTCACAGCATGGTACCTGTAAACATTGATATCAATTATGCTCAAGAGTTAAAAGAAGTCGCAAAAAAAGCCAGCAAAGCGTTCCCAGATCATACCTCAAATATTGGTGCCATATTGCTCATGCGAATTGTAGAGCTACTTTCTTTTCATCCAACCCCAATGCGTCCAGAAGCATCAGCAGGAAGAAGTCGCTTACCTAGAAAAGATTTCATCCCAAAATGCATTGATTTTATGATAGAGATGTCATCTACAGAAGCAATCCGGTTACTTTCAAGCCAGAATAGTATTTCAGAAAAAACCATTCGTAATGCATTCAAGTACTCTGTCGGATTTACCCCTAAAGAATTCGAACAAATAAGCAAACTCTTTGCATTTCGACGGGCTTTAAGACAACCAGAGACAATCACCGTATTTGATGCTGCGATTGCTAGTGACGTCTATCGTTGGTCACGTTATGCCATACGATACGCTAAGATATTTAAAGAATTACCACGTCAAACTCTTGAGAAAGGTCTCACTTCTCATCAATAAGCCAGACGTTGTATTTCTAGTTAAAATAGAACAAAATCAATGAATTATAAACAAAGATAACTTTTGGTTATAACGCCTATAAAGCGACGAGCCTTTATTTCTCATTTAGAGTGCAGATAATTAATCGCAACTAATTGGAGTTATCTATGGGTAATCATTTAAATAAGATTGCTATTGGTGTTGGCCTACTTGCCACATCAGGAGCAACAATGGCCGCTTCTCAGCCAAACATTCTTGCTATTTTTGGGGATGATGTAGGTTATTGGAACATCAGTGCTTACAACCAAGGCATGATGGGCTACGACACACCAAACATTGATCGTATTGCTAACGAAGGCGCACTCTTTACTGACCACTATGGACAACAATCTTGTACAGCAGGACGTGCCGCTTTCATCACAGGTCAAGAACCATTCCGTACAGGCTTGCTAACTATTGGAATGCCGGGTTCTGATCACGGTATTCCTGATTGGGCACCAACCATTGCTGACTTATTAAAAGAGCAAGGGTATATGACGGCGCAATTTGGTAAAAACCACCTTGGTGACCAAGATAAACACCTACCAACAAACCATGGTTTTGACGAATTCTTCGGTAACCTTTACCACTTAAATGCAGAAGAAGAACCAGAAACATACTACTACCCTAAAGACCCTGAATTCCGTAAGAATTACGGCCCTCGCGGTGTAATTAAGTCATTCGCTGACGGTAAAATCGAAGATACCGGCCCAATGACGCGTAAACGTATGGAACATGCGGATGAAGAATTCCTAGACACTTCACTCGCGTTTATGGAAAAAGCCGTTAAAGCTGATAAACCTTTCTTCATCTGGCACAACACCACTCGTATGCACGTTTGGACTCGCCTACAAGAAAAATACCGAGGCGTATCGGGCGTAAGTATTTATGCTGATGGCATGATGGAGCACGATGACCAAGTTGGTATCCTTCTGGATAAACTAGACGATTTAGGCGTGGCGGATAATACCATTGTTATTTATTCAACCGATAACGGTGCAGAGACAGCAACATGGCCTGATGGCGGTGCCACTCCGTTCTATGGTGAAAAAGGCACAACATGGGAAGGTGGAATGCGTGTTCCTCAGCTTGTTCGCTGGCCGGGAACCATCAAACCAGGCACAAAAATTAATGAAATGATGGCTCACCAAGATTGGCTACCTACGTTACTTGATGCTGCAGGCGTACCTGATGTAAAAGAAAAACTGGCTAAAGGCTACAAAGCCAATGGCAAAGAGTTCAAAGTACATATCGATGGTTACGACTTCAAACCCCTCTTTGAAGGTAAAGTAGATAAAGGCCCTCGTGAATCTCTATTGTATTTCACCGCAAATGGAGAATTGAATGCAGTTCGTTGGAAAGATTGGAAACTGAACTTCGCTGTTATGGAAGGTAACATTGCAGATGCCGTTCGCTTAACACCAAACTGGCCTCAAATTATTCACCTACGTGCTGACCCATTTGAAAAAGCACCACACGAATCAGGCATGTACCTACGCTGGATGGCCGATAACATGTGGTTATTTGTACCAATGCAAGACGTATTAGGTGAGTTCTTTAACACATTGCCTGATTACCCAATGCAACTGGGTCAAACAATGAATCCTGCGGCTATTAGCTCTGAGTCGCTTCAATTAAAAGCAAAAATGCAGCAATTGGATAAACTACAACAACAAATGAATACATTAAACGTTAAGTAATTTACCGTTGTAGAACAATAAAAACGCCCTCAATATTATGTGTATTGTGGGCATTTTTTACCTGCGTTGGCATGTAGTGCATCCCCGGCAAGCAGAACGAGTGTGTTTACTTAAATAACTTCGCTGTACTTTGCAGTAAGCGTTTTTCAATGCACGGCGAGCCGAGAACCAATCATCAGGTTTTGCCAATAATAAATAACCATTAAAACGTTTCATTAATTGAATTCGATTATCATCAATAAATCGACTATCAAATCCAATGTCAAAATGTTCCAACGCTTGTTCTATGCAAGTAAAACTCGCTATCGTTTTTTGAATTTCTTCTTGGCTCATGATCTATATCATTAATGGTTTTGCGTCAGTGTAAAGTGAACGCTCTTTGGCGTATTGATGTAATCCGTATTTATCTTAATTTACAGCCAACGGCCTCACCATTTAAGTATATTTAGACTGATAGCGATTTAACCATATAGTAGCGCTGACCGGAAATGGGGAAGTTATCAAGTTTCATTTTAACCTTGTAGCCGTGTCTTTCATAAAAAGGCTTAGCTTGAAAACTAAAGGTATCAAGAAAACTAGAATGACAGCCTTTACTCTTAGCAAAGTTCTCTGCTTTTACCAATAATTGACTTCCAATACTCTGTCCTTGGTGTTTTTCATCCACCCATAAGAACTTAACAATAAGCCATTCACCCCATACTTCACCAACAAGGCCACCCATTTTATTCCCTGAGTCATCTTTGGTCGTGCACATTACCTCGGTATGAAAAATGTCTTTTAGGTGAGGCATATTATATTGACGTAAGTGCGTACGGATCTCTTCAATATCCATTTTCTCTGGTGCCGTTGTTATTTCTATCTTCATCATTCCCTCCATGAATTGATATAAGTACCAATCTATTTATTCCAAAAAAATATTATCACTCTTTATTTATCTTTTTCAAACATAGCTTGAAAATACTCACCTAATTTATGATTCCCATATTTAGGTGCAATCATATCTTGTGCCATAACCGTAAGAAAAAACTCCGCAGGCCCTCCAAATTTTTCAGGTAATTTAGACGTAATATATACCGCAATGCATCTTATCCAATCAGGTAAACCGGTCGTTTTAGGTTGTTTATTTTGAGCTTGAAACGCGAGATTCACAATATCCATCGCAGATAAAACCTCAGAGCCACCCACATCAAATTCTTTTTCTTTTTTATCAATAGCTTCTATACAAAAATGAGCCAGATCCTCACCATGAATTGGATTTAATCGTACCTCTCCTTTACCAAAAACATAAGCACGCCCAGAGGCTGCCATTGTATAAAAGGCTTCAATATCAGCATAAAACCCATTTGGTCGGATCACACAAGGAATTAATTTTGTCGATGCTAATAATGACTCAGAAAAACGTTCTTTCGCATTCAATAATCTTACTTGTTTGTATTTCTGAGCATTAAAAGCCGAAATATAAATAAACTTTTTAACGCCCGCGTTTTCAGCCTCTCGTAACAAATTCACATTTGCCTGAAAATCCACATCCATGTAACCGAGTCCATCCTTTTGACGAGTGATACCGACACAAGAAATAACGACATCAATGCCATCACAGCACCCGACCAAAGACTTGGCATCCGTTACTTCGGCAAGTGTCATTTGCTTATCCCTTAATCCAATCGCTTCAAGTTTGGCTCTGTTTCGCCCTAATGCTTTAAAATCTGACGAGATTTTTAATAACTCTTTCACAATATGACCGCCTAAATAGCCAGTCGATCCTGCAATTAAAATTCGTGGGGCTCGAGTGCTCATTTAATATCCTTAAATAGGCAGAAAAATTAGAAGAAGAGAAGACAGCGGTAAGCATTATGATGAGACAAAGACAGGTAATTCGCAACACAATACAGCATAATTAAAATAACCTAATTCAAGATAATTAAAAAGTGCGACCAACAAAAAACGCCCTAATGTCATCACATTAGGGCGTTTATTTTTTGTTTAGAAATAATAATCGATCAATGTTTAAAGGTGTTTCCTTCCGTTTCACTTGTTGCCGTAAGATCACCTGCTGGATTAAGTAAATGAGGTAAAATCTTAGGTAAATTTAATTCGATGTCTTTATCTAACACAGGAAAAATCATCTCGTTATACCAGCCGAGTAATCCCATTGATGCATAACCAATCGCATCATTATCTTCACGGTGTTCAATGATGATTTGTAAAAAACGCAGAATAGCTCTGTCGTTTGATCCCGCTTCTTCGCGTGTAGTGTGGAATATATGAGTTGCTTCAGCAATCAATCCTTCATATTCGGTTTCGACTGAAACTTTAAAAGAACCACCATCAACAGAAATTTTCATAATACTTAGCCAATTAATTATTGTAATTGGTTTAAATGGTAACGAATAAAGCCTGATTTGTCGCTAACTGGCTAACAAGACACTTTGATCTAGATAAAGAAAAGAGCAACCCTGATTGATTTTTAATCTCATGATTGCCCCTTCTTATTCATTCATCGTTGTGTCTCGTCATATCCGTGACCCAACAGACAAGATTTAATTTGGTAACACTGCCGTCTTATTTTCTTCTGGTTTTCCACATAAATAGGCATTACCAAACATAGTCACTGAACTCGAAAAACTGAGAGGTTGATATAGGTATAGAGTATCAGCGCCTAATTTAGCAGATTTAATTCGCATTTGGTTTAATGAGCCCCAAACCATGTCTTTATCTGCATGTAGCCAGTAATCATAAAAATGACCTTCTGAACCAAATACAATGCCCATACGTTCACAATCTTTGACCGCATCGACTTCATCCCAAATAACCTCTACTTTCTCAGACTCTTGAGTAGGAAAAGTTACACAGCCTGTTAATAGCATTGTTGATGCTATTATTGTACTAACCATTAGCGTTTTCATTATGTAATCACTAACCAAATAAATGTGAGGGGATTTTAATCAAAATAATAGAAGAGGCAAGTAAAGAGTTATCTATATACTTGTTTTTAATATTTATTTACGAAATTATCTTCATCAAAGATAATACCGTCATTGCCTTCTTCCCTTACGGTAAACCTACTTTTTCTAATCGCTTCGCAGATATGATATTTTCCACATCAACGCCGACAATAAACGTATCTATTAACGCCCTTTCAATGCAACTGTTTATTCATCCGTAAACAACTCACCGCCAGAAGATCTCACCTAATAAATAGTTTTCGGAGATCATTTCAGTCAACCAAAATTAGCATCAGAGTGAGTATTCATGTTTTAAAAATAGGGAGGAAGATCTTGAACAACCGAAGGAGAAAGTAAATCAACAATAGAAGCCAATAAATCTGGTGTTAGTGACGCGATATATAAATCAACATAAGAAACATCAAGTCTTTCCGTTGTAAATGCTAATGATGCAACGTTGATCTATTCATCATACATTTACCTTAGAACTATAGGACTAAAAGTGCTTATCTACGGATAAACCTCTACTTACGTGGATTATTACTATACCAAGCATCAAGCAGTTCTTTACCGTAAACAATGTCTATATTCATATGCATAACCAAAAGAAAAACCACTAATAAAATACAGAGAATATTAAACCAGATATTCACTTTTCTACGCATTGGTTCGTAGGTACAAATATTAATCGCAACTAAAAGAAAAGGATAACTGCCTAATAATATAATTAGCCACCCAAGATAATTTGATATCGCCATTGGAGCCATTATTCACCTCATGTACTCGAATAAAAAACAAATATAACTAAATTGAGAATCAATCTAATTATTGTCTATTTTTAAACCAAATCAAATAAATGACAGCAGATTAGTATTGTCTTTCGCAGTTTACGCAAACTGAATAAATCACGGGCGATAATGAAGAACGAGGGTAGGAATAAAAAGGACATAGAATAAGTACATACCTATTACTTGATGTCCTTTTTTAGAACAGAATTACTTCCACTTATCCGCTTCTATTTTAGCATTCGCATTGCGAACCACAGAAGCCACTTCTTTATCAACGATAGTCTGACCGATCGGTGCAATTGAAATAGCAGCAAGTTTTAAATGCTGTATCGCAAATGGAATACCAATGATAGTAACAAAGCAAGCAATTGCCGATATTACGTGACCAATCGCCAACCAGAAGCCAGCAAAAATAAACCACAGAACATTACCTAAAAAACCAAGGCTACCCGTTCCTATATCTTCAGATTTCGTTAAATCATCACGACGGATCGCTTCTTTACCGAAAGGAAAAAATGAAAAGCCCGCGATAACAAAACACGCTCTTCCCCAAGGGATACCAATAATGCTGATAAAAGCGATAAGCCCAAAAAAGCACCATGCTAAACCCATAAACACGCCACCAAACAGAAACCAGATTAAATTACCAATTGCGCTCATTTTATTTCCTTACTTATAAATTTGAGATACCGATAAAACATACAATGCCAGATTATACATAGATAAAACGATTAATCATCCGCGCCACATTTAGCACATGCAACATGAGTTCGTTCACCTTCATTAATAACCGTATAACTGCCTACGCAATTTTCACACAATGCGAGTATTGGATAAGCTTCTTTCTCTTTTTTAGACGTTGTATCGCCTTCCGTCGTGTAACGTTTTCTCATTGTGGTGCCTTAATTAGCGATGAAGAGTTTAGTTTTACATTAATCCTACTTTTGGTGCTGAACAACACCGATTAACCATAATATCATAAAGCACACAATACGCATTCTAGTCTTAATCAATAACAAATTAAAAATAAACTATTGAAATTATTCTTGAGTAATGCCCCTCCTCATAACTAGTTCACTCACCAAAATTTGACCAAGATCTCCTATTCACCACTCTATCAATTGTAATTCTGCGCTCGATCACACTTAGTTACATTCCTTGATGCAAAAAGCCATTTATTGCTCTAAATTCATCATCGAAACGTTTACGCAAACGTTTCGATGAGTATAAAACACGCAGTAAATGCTCATCAATTATTAATCAAGGGTATTCTCATGAAGAAAAACACACTATTAAATGCTGAATTATCGTACATAATTGCCTCTCTAGGCCATACCGATGAAATTACAATTTGTGATGCTGGCTTACCTATTCCAGACAGATCACAACGAATCGATTTAGCGTTAATTCAGGGAATACCAACCTTCATTGATACCGTAAAAGCAACGCTTGCTGAGATGCAAATTGAAGGTGTAATTGTTGCCCAAGAATTCAAAACGGTTAGCCCACAATTGCATGATGAGCTAATGACTCTTGTCCAAATCGAAGAAGAATTGCGTGGTAAACCAATCACGATTTCTTATATCCCTCACGAAGAATTCAAATCACATTCTCACCAGAGTAAAGCGATAGTTCGTACTGGTGAATGCACTCCTTACGCGAATGTTATTTTTCAATCTGGCGTTGTTTTTTAAGTCACCCTAGTGTCGATAATTAAGCAACTTACACAGTAGTAAATAATGAAAGGATCACTCATGAATCAACCCATTCTCGAACTAAAAGGGATTGAAAAAACCTTCCCCGGTGTGAAAGCATTGGATGGCGCTTGCCTTAATGTTTATCCCGGTAAAGTAATGGCATTAATGGGCGAAAATGGCGCCGGTAAATCGACCTTAATGAAATCTCTCACTGGCATTTATGCAATGGACGCGGGTGAAATACGTTACGAAGGTAAAGCGGTTAACTTTAATGGTCCTAAGCATTCTCAAGAATCTGGTATCAGTATTATTCACCAAGAGTTGAATCTTATTCCTGAATTAACGATTGCTGAGAATATCTTCTTAGGCCGTGAGAAAACCAATGCCTTTGGTGGCATCAAATGGGCTGAGATGTACAGCGATGCTGACGCCCTACTTAAACGTTTGAATGTAAAACACCACTCTCGCCAACTGTTAGGTGAACTGAGTTTAGGTGAGCAACAAATGGTTGAGATAGCCAAAGCGTTGTCATTCAAATCTAAAGTTATCATTATGGATGAGCCAACGGATGCGTTAACGGATACTGAAACCGAATCTCTGTTTAAAGTGATTAATGAATTACGTGATGAAGGGTGTGGCATTGTTTATATCTCTCACCGTCTAAAAGAGATCTTTGAGATCTGTGATGACATTACCGTACTTCGCGATGGTAAATTCATCGGTGAACGTGTGGTTGCCGAGATTGATGAAGATACCTTAATTGAAATGATGGTAGGCCGTCGATTAGATGAGCAATACCCTCGTATTGATGCAACACACGGTGATAAATCATTAGAATTATTCGATGTGTCTGGTCCTGGTGTTGAGAATGTTAGTTTCTCATTAGATCGCGGCGAAATCCTTGGTATCTCTGGCTTAATGGGTGCCGGTCGTACTGAGTTAATGAAAATCATCTACGGTGCTGCACCAATGACGTGTGGAGCAATCAAACTTAATAACAAAATGATTAACCCTATCTCTCCTCGTGATGGGCTGGCAAATGGCATTGCTTATATCTCAGAGGATCGCAAAGGCGACGGCTTAGTATTAGGTCTATCCGTCAAAGAAAATATGTCGTTATGTTCTTTGGATCAATTATCAAAAGGCATTCAACTTGATCATCAAGCAGAAGTGACTGCGGTTGAAGATTTCATTCGCTTATTTAATATCAAAACCCCTTCTCGTGATCAAATCATTGGTAACTTATCTGGTGGTAATCAACAAAAAGTAGCGATTGCCAAAGGTCTTATGACTCGCCCTAAAGTCCTTATTTTAGATGAGCCAACACGTGGCGTTGATGTCGGTGCGAAAAAAGAGATCTACCAATTAATTAATCAATTTAAAGCCGAAGGCATGAGCATTATTTTAGTCTCTTCTGAAATGCCAGAAGTGTTAGGAATGAGTGACCGCATTTTAGTGATGCATGAAGGCCATATTAGTGGTGAATTCATGGCTAAAGATGCCGATCAAGAAAAATTATTGGCTTGTGCAGTAGGTAAAACTGTTCAGCAAAACGTCGAGGTAACAGCATGAGCACTAAATCTATGACTCCATCTGAATCGCAAAAAAAGAAAGGCGGCATGTTCTCAAAAGAATGGCTGATTGAGCAAAAATCGTTAATCGCGCTATTGCTACTCATTGTCGTGGTTTCTTTTTTAAACGACAACTTTTTTACTGTCGACAATATTCTAAATATCTTACGTCAAACCTCGGTAAACGCGATCATCGCTGTTGGTATGACATTAGTTATTTTGACCGCTGGCATTGATTTGAGTGTTGGCTCAGTATTGGCGCTTTGTGGTGCCTTTACCGCTACGATGATTGGCCTTGAGATCCACCCAATCATTGCGGTTCCGACCTCTTTACTTGCAGGTGCGATTCTTGGTGCGATTAGCGGAATTATCATTGCCAAAGGTAAGGTTCAAGCCTTTATCGCAACGCTGGTAACGATGACGTTGCTTCGTGGTGTAACCATGGTTTACACAGAAGGCCGCCCTATCTCTACTGGCTTTACTGATGTTGCTGATAGCTTTTCATGGTTCGGTACGGGTTACGCACTTGGTATCCCAGTGCCAATCTGGTTAATGGTTATCGTGTTCGCATCAGTATGGTACTTATTAAATCACACACGTTTTGGTCGCTATGTGTACGCACTAGGTGGCAATGAATCAGCAACACGTTTATCGGGCATCAATGTTGATCGCGTTAAGATTGGTGTTTACGCTATCTGTGGTCTACTTGCTGCTTTGGCTGGCTTAATCGTAACGTCTCGTCTTTCTTCAGCTCAACCAACCGCTGGTATGGGTTATGAGTTAGATGCTATCGCTGCGGTTGTTCTTGGTGGTACAAGCCTTGCTGGTGGTAAAGGTCGTATTATGGGTACGCTTGTTGGTGCTCTGATTATCGGCTTCTTGAACAACGCACTTAACTTATTAGATGTATCGTCTTACTACCAAATGATCGCAAAAGCCGTGGTTATCTTACTGGCCGTATTAGTCGATAATAAAAACAAATAAATCCAAAAGAACCACCCTGTAACTCGTTAGCTGTACTAAAAATTAGCTCTATCAATATTATTATTTTTATAAAAAGGCACAACCAAACGTACCCTGTTTGAATTGTGTCGCCCTACACCCTTATAAGGAATATAGAATGAAAAAGTTAGCAACCTTAATCTCTGCGGCACTACTTTCTGCCTCTTTCTCATCGACGGCTTCGGCTCAAGATACAATGGCAATGGTCGTCTCTACCTTGAACAACCCATTCTTTGTAACAATGAAAGAAGGCGCTGAAGCAAAAGCAAAAGAACTAGGCTACAAACTGATTGTTCTGGATTCTCAAAATGATCCAAGTAAAGAGCTTTCAAACGTTGAAGATCTAACGGTTCGTGGTGTTAAAGCCATTTTGATTAACCCAACCGATTCAGATGCGGTATCAAATGCAATTCGCATGGCTAACCGTTCTGGAATTCCTGTCCTAACGCTTGATCGTGGTGCAAGCCGTGGTGATGTAGTGAGCCATATTGCGTCTGATAACGTGGCTGGTGGTGAAATGGCGGGTAAATACATCATGGAAAAAGTGGGCCAAAAAGCGCGCGTTATCCAACTGGAAGGTATTGCAGGTACGTCTGCTGCGCGTGAACGTGGCGAAGGTTTCATGAAAACAGTAAACAGCGGTGATTTAGTGCTACTTGGTAGCCAACCGGCTGATTTCGACCGCACTAAAGGTCTAAACGTAATGGAAAACATGCTTGCTGCAAACCCTGATGCGCAAGCGGTATTTGCTCAAAATGATGAAATGGCATTGGGTGCACTTCGCGCTGTGCAAGCGTCAGGTAAAGACGTATTAATCGTCGGCTTTGATGGCACTGAAGATGGCATTGCAGCCGTTAACCGTGGCATCTTGGGCGCAACTATCGCTCAACAACCCGATTTAATCGGTGCACTGGGTGTTGAAACGGCAGATAAAGTACTTAAAGGCGAAACGGTTGCTAAATATATCCCTGTTGAGCTAAAAGTTATCACTAAATAAAACCGTAACAACATAATACAACTGGAGCATTGATGCGCTCACAACGTAGTATCAGTGCTCCACTCTCTCTTCAATCTCATAGAAAATGTATCGCTAAATGACAGAGTCTTCTCACCCATTTATCCATACGTTTTAAGGCCAATTTTCCGGCAATTTTAAAATAAGAAACAAAGGCACATTATGAATAAATTAGTTGTTTTAGGTAGCGTAAATGCAGATCACGTTCTACAAGTGGCTTCTTTCCCTCGTCCGGGCGAGACGTTACACGGTCACAGCTATTCCGTTATTCCTGGTGGTAAAGGCGCAAACCAAGCGGTTGCTGCCGCTCGATTAGGCGCAGATGTTGCTTTTATTGCCAGTGTTGGTGATGACAGTTTTGGTCAACAAATGATTGAAGCATTCAAGTTTGATGGCATTAATACCGAAGCGGTAATGATCGAAGAGAACACCCCAACAGGTATCGCTATAATCCAAGTCGCAGCAACGGGCGAAAACAGCATTTGTATTTCAGCAGAAGCAAACGCACGTTTAACCGCAGAACGCATTGCACCTCATCATGGGTTAATTGAAGCGGCTGATACCTTATTAATGCAACTTGAAACCCCTATTGAAACCATCGAAAAAGCAGCACAAATTGCAAAAGCGGCCGGAACGAAAGTCGTATTAAACCCAGCCCCTGCTCAGCAATTAAGTGATGACTTATTACAACTTGTTGATATGATTACGCCAAATGAAACTGAAGCCGAATTATTAACAGGCATTGAAGTAACGGATATGGCAAGCGCACAACGCGCAGCAGATGCGCTTCATGCAAAAGGCATTGAAACCGTGATGATCACCCTAGGTAGCAAAGGTGTGTGGATCAGTAAAAATGGCAAAGGCCGTCAAGTGGAAGGCTTTAGAGTACAAGCTACCGATACCACAGGCGCAGGCGATACCTTCAATGGTGCATTTTTAACTGGCCTACAATCTGGTCGTAAATTGGATGATGCGATTAAATTCGCTCACGCGGCAGCGGCAATTTCAGTAACACGAATGGGTGCTCAAACCTCTATTCCTTCTATCACCGAAGTAGAGCGTTTTCTATTAGAGCATTGATCATTACTCTCTATTTCAGTGCCTTTGACTGCCATTAATAACGCAGTCAAAGACACAAACAAAGGATTGGATTTTATGGCAACGATCAAAGATGTAGCCAAACATGCCGGCGTTTCAACCTCTACTGTCAGCCATGTATTGAATAAAACGCGTTTTGTGAGTGAAGACATTTCAGATCGCGTCGCATTTGCGGTTAAAGAACTCAACTATGCCCCATCCGCATTAGCTCGCAGCTTAAAAGTAAATCACACGAAAACCTTTGGTATGCTCGTGACGACATCAACCAATCCTTTTTTTGGGGAAGTGGTAAAAGGCGTAGAGCGTCGTTGTTATGAGAAAGGTTATAACCTTATTTTATGTAATACCGAAGGCGATGCCGAACGTGTTCATTCAAGCTTAGATACCCTACTTCAAAAGCGCGTTGATGGTTTGCTTCTAATGTGTACCGAAATAGAGCATCAAGTACTTGAATTATTTTCTCGTTATCAAGCCGTTCCTACGGTGGTGATGGATTGGGGCTTGATTGATTTTCCAAGCGATAAAATTCAAGACAATTCTCATCACGGCGGTTATTTAGCGACAAAACACTTAATAGAACAAGGACACACAGACATTGGCTGTTTAACGGGTCCATTGAATAAACTGCAAGCGCAACAGCGTTTAAGTGGCTTTGTACAAGCAATGGAAGAATCAGGATTAACCATCAATAAAAACTGGATCGCCTCAGGAAATTTTGAATGTGAAGGCGGTGAAAGTGCATTTAACGCTCTTCATGCAAGAGGGGCATTACCAACCGCACTCTTTGTGTGTAATGACATGATGGCAATGGGCATGATTAATTGCGCGAGTAAAAAAGGGATTTCGGTGCCTAATGATATTTCAGTGGTTGGTTACGATGATATTAATATGGCGAAATACATCACACCATCGCTAACCACAATTCATCAGCCAAAGCATCGTTTAGGCCAACAAGCCGTTGATTCATTGTTAGAAAAGATTGCCACTAAATCTGATACTAATCGTGTAATTCAACTAGAACCGACATTAATGATTCGTGACAGTGTTAAAACGATTTAATATCAAGCCGCTAGCCGCATTAAAAAATAGAGTTTCTATCCATGTAGAAACTCTATTAATATTTTTCACGAACCGCAATATATCGCGCAAACTTAGGAATACCACTGTCCGTAAATCCGTTATAACGATAAGTCACTTGCTGCCCTAATATTGGTGGATTTTCTCGCACTTCATTGCTTAATCCGCTGCCAATCTTAAACTCTTGTCCATTTGGCATTTGCAATATTAACGCCCCGACCATCCCTTCAAATTTACCTTTTCCATCGGTATAACCCACAATAATCGCTTCGTCATCATAGTGTTTTTTTAACTTGATCAGATCATCACTTCTGCCCGCTCGATAAATAGAATCGAGCTTTCTAAGCATTAAGCCTTCGCCTTTATTCACTGCCATCTCTTCAAGGGATTTGAGTAAATCATCTTCACTGCTAATTGGGTGGTGTTCTACTAATTTAAGGTGGGGAGTTGCTAGGCCTTGCACCAATAATGATAAGTCAGAATAACGCTGAGGAAACATGCCAATAGAATGAGGAATATCAAACATCATGAACGTAATTTCTGCCCATAACTCATCATCAGGTTGGCTGTCTAATACGGTACTCGCTACTTGCTGAAAACCACCACGTCCGGCCCATAATTCACCATCAATCGCGTGCTTAGGAAGCGGCGCAATAAACCAATCTGGTGCCATTATTTTATGACCTTTACGAGTAAGTAACTCTGACCCCGTCCAATACGCTCTTATTCCATCGAGCTTTTCACTGACCCAATATTTATCAACCTCTATCCCTTCTTCATAGCTTGTTGCCAACAATACAGAAACAGGTACTGTATTAGATTTATCAAAAGAAAGCACGGGAGCAGAGAACAATCCGATGCCAATGAGTGTCGATAATGTTGATACTTTCATAGATACCTAGCTTAATGGTTTTTAATATTGATGTTTTCTATCATTGCATGTTGAACAACGATTTATCCCTAATTTAGTCACTTCTATTGCGCAATTTCGAGCTATATCTACATTCAATGTAACTACCAATTTTCTGGCATGATTACTTTTGCACAGCCTCTACATTAGAGCTCAACTGTTCAAATACTCACTATAACGATTCCTGTTAGTAAATTGACCTCTGCCAAATTTACGCCTCTCCACATCGTCTAAGATCTCACTATTCATGTAAAAGAAATGAATGTGACATATCAATATGAGAAGTTTAATCGATAGAAAAAACAAATAACAGTGAATCATTCATATAACGTGACTATGGAAAGCAGTGAAATGAAAACAACTCAATTAAAAACAACACTTGCAGCAGCTATTGGCTTAGCACTCTCAGGCAGCGCTTACGCGGATGTGATTATATCTCAATACGTAGAAGGCGGAAGTTACAATAAATCGTTAGAAATCAGTAACACAGCAGACAGTTCAGTTTCTCTCGCGGGGTATGTTCTTAAATCAAAATACAATGGTTTAAACGAATGGCAAAAGGATCTTGATCTTTCTGCCATTACGCTTGATGCAAAGAGCGTTTATGTCATCTCAAACAGTCGTGCCTCTGATGCGATCAAAGCCGTAACCAATAATATTGAAAGCATCGTAAATCATAACGGCGATGACACTTACATGCTGTTTAAAGATGGGATAGAACACGACCGTATTGGGGTCGATGGCGACGTAGATTGGGGCAAAGATAAGAGCTTTGTCCGTTCAACATTAAGTCCAAGTACAACATTTGATCCAACAATGTGGCTTGAGTTACCAAAAGACAATATTGATGGCCTTGGTACTTACCAAGAAGGCATTACTCCTCCAGCCCCTTTTGCTTGTGAAACCGATTCAGGCACGACCCCTACTTTTACGGAGATTAATGAGATTCAAGGTACAGGAAATAAATCGCCGTTAATCACGAGTGGCTTTATTTCAGACGACGAGTATTTTGTTCAAGGCATTGTGACTGCTCGGGGCGACAGTTTATTAAAAGGCTTTTACCTGCAAGGCCTAAACGATGACAATGATCCAAACAGCTCTGAAGGTATTTTCGTCAGTACTGGCAGCGCGCCTTCCCAAGAGATCCAACCGGGTGCATTAGTCTGTGTTAAAGCAAAAGTTCAAGAATATTACAGCCAAACACAATTAAAACCAGACACCAATAACGTCGTTGTTCAAGGTTCACAATCTCCTGTTGATGTCACAGAACTGATCATCAATGGGAATGAAACATTAGCAGATGCATTAGAGCGTCACGAAGGCATGCACGTTAAATTAACCTCTCATTCCGATTTACGAATTACGCGTAATTTCAGTTTTGATTACGACAGTAAACGCAACAATATGGTGTTGTCTCATGGTGCACCACTGTATAAACCAACTCAGTTATTTGCAGCCGAAAGTACAGAGGCCATTCAGCTAGCAAAAGAGAATGCTAAGCGTCAAATCACCATAGAATCAGACAACAAAGCCGCAAACGGAAAAGTGCCTTACTTCCCAGAGTTTGCCTCTGATATCGACCAAGATGGCAGTGCCGATTCTTACCTTCGTCTTGGTGCTAGAATTGAAGGACTAGAAGGAGTGGTTGCTTATTCTTACGGTCAATATCGCTTGGTTGCAAGTAACACCATCACACAAGAAAACATCATTACTAAAGCCTTAAATACCGATGGCTCTACGCTCTTCAATGTAGAACGTACTGACAAACCAAGCATTGATGATGAAGATTTAACTATTACCAGTTTTAACGTTTTAAACTACTTCACCTCTGTTTCTATAAACGGTGATGCAAACCCAACAGGTCAAAACCGTGGCGCAACAACAGCTGATGAGTTTGCAATTCAACAAGCAAAAATTCTATCGGCCTTAACCGCCATTGATGCTGACATTATTGGTTTGATGGAAATTGAAAATAATGGCTTTGGTGAAAACAGTGCCATTCATGATCTCACTGCCGTGTTAAATGCACAATTTGAAGACAAAGAAGATCACTATAAATACGTTGAGATAGACGCTGCGGATAAATACCAAGGTGAGTATTTAGGCTCTGACGCCATTATGGTCGCCCTGTTGTATCGTCCTGACAAAGTAAGATTAGAAGGTGATGCACGCGTAATAAAAACACCGGAGCAACACGTTACGGCAAACACCGTCACTCGAGATAACAACGGCACTATTGAATCAAACCCTGCGTATGATAAATACCAACGCCACAGCTTGGTTCAAGAGTTTATTGTAAAAGAAGCCAAAGAGCCGCTAACCGTTGTCGTTAATCACTTAAAATCAAAAGGATCAGAGTGTATTGAACAATGGCAGAACTTCAATGAAGACTCAGAAGCGCCTGACTTACAAGGCAATTGTAACCGCTTTAGAGTCTCAGCAGTAAAAGCCATTGGTGATGAATTAAGTACAGTTGAAGGCGATATTCTGATCTTAGGTGACATGAATGCGTATGGCATGGAAGACCCATTACTTACGCTGACAGATTACAGCCCAAATAAATACGATCGCGACATCTTTACGGCGTCTTATACCACTCTTGGAAACGATGCCGCCGGTAACCCTATTCCTTATGAAGAAACAGGCAGCCAAATCAAAAAAGGGTACGGATACCTTAATCTAAATACCTTGTTACACAGCACAGAAACCTTCTCTTATACCTACTCAGGGGAATTAGGTAATCTTGATCACGCACTTGCTAATGAATCTCTTGCAAAACGAGTCACTCAAATTGAAGATTGGCACATTAATGCCACAGAAAGTAACTTGTTTGAATACAGCTCAAAGTACACGGGTGACATGGCAAAATACAACGATATGTATTCGGCTTCTGACCACGATCCTGTTGTTATTTCTCTTGAATATGCAGGCTCACTCAACCTACTTGCTTTATCTTCACTCTTTGGTTTTGGCTATCTGCGTCGAAAACTAAACAAAGACAATAAATAAGCATATAAGGTAACAATAAAAATGGCGGCGTCTATATACTCATAGACGCCGCCATTTTTATTTTTCTTAGGTCGTTATTTTACAAGTAATGGCTTATTTACATCATCATTATCTTCAATTCCACTTTGCATAATAACCGCATCGTTATTACAAAATGGCGTCATGGTAACGCTAATATCGGCCAATGTGTCTTCTGTACACACCGCAGCGCAATGCTCTTTTACCATGCTGATAACGTGCAGTCTCAAGGCAATCAAACTGATTATCCCAAACACAATATTGCCTACCGCTTGCCCATAAAGTACGCCTACACCACCAAACCAGTGCGAACCAAAGTAAACAAAAGGCAATGTACCTAACGTCGCTTTGCTCAAATTAAGTGCGGTAGAATACAAAGGCTTACCTAGATTATTAAACGAGGTATTTGCAACAAACATTGCGCCATTAAAAATAAACGTAATCGCAATCACACTACAGAATGTCACCATGATTGTCGCCGCATCCCCTACTAAGCTAAATGCAGAGACGATGTAATCTTGTAGTAAAAAGAGAACTAACGAAACAAAAATACAATAAATAGCCGTGAAATAGAGTGAATTACGCAATGTATCTTTCACCCTATCAATCCGTTGCGCCCCAAAGTTTTGGCCAATGATAGGGCCAACCGCCCCTGACATTGCAAAAATAACCGCAAAAGTAACGGGAATTAATCGTCCAACAACCGCAAAGCCCGCCACAAAATCTTCCCCAAATGGCGCTAAGGTCGCAGTCACGATAGCATTGCCAATAGGCGTCGCAGTATTGGTGAGAATGGCAGGCGCGGCAATGGTTAAAATGGCTGGCGTATGCCTTTTGATCATTGACCATTCCGGTAATTTAACTAAATGGTGCGTCTTCACTAATGGGTACAATGAAAATGCCAACACGGTGATCCGAGAGATAACAGACGCTATCGCCGCGCCTTCAACATTCATCCCAAAACCAAAGATAAAAATGGGGTCTAGTATCGCATTCACAATACCGCCGTATAAGGTCGCTAGCATCGAACGCTTAGCGTCCCCAACCGCTCTCAATCCAGCGCCTGCCGCCATTGCAATCGCAATAATTGGTGTACTTGGTAATAAAATAGAGAGATACGCTTGAGCGCGCTCAGCCACCACACCTTTTGCTCCGATCATCGCCAACAGATCGGGAATAAAACAAAACATGATGACCGTAATAATCGTGTTTACAATAAAGGCGATGGCCAATGTACTGCTGGCAAGTTGTTTCGCTTTTTCATTTTCTTTTGCGCCTAAGGCTTTTGAAACCAACGCTCCCATCGCAATAGAAGAACCAATAGAGACTGACGTTGAAAAGAAAATAATGGTTCCGGCAAAACCGATAGCGGCAGCAAGTTCGACTTGCCCTAACAAACTGATAAAAAACATATCTAACAAGTCAACGACAAACAGCGCCATTAACCCAACGGAAGACGTTCCTGACATCACTAAAATATGTCTCATGGTAGACCCTTGGACAAATTTAGCGGATTGATTGCTCATACACCTCTCCCTTCATTACAACTTACAGCGTAGTATATTTTTTAAAATATGTGCGAATCACTTAAATGCAAGTCATTCTCATCTCAAATTTACGATACAAAAAAACCACAGCAACTGTGGTTTCTATGCGTCAGTAGCATTAGTAGTACCGAAGTGAATCACATACCAATACTTTCACTAATACTATCAATTTCTTTAATGTCCATTTGCAGTAATTGCAGTTCGTCTTTCAATTGAGAAATTTGTTTATTTGCTTTCTCTTGCTTCTTACACACATCCGATTTTGCGTCCCAGCTTTTACCTTCAAGGTAAACGGCACAATCTTTCGCGAGTTTCTTCTCATTACCACTAATGACATCAATCTTAACCTGTAAATCACCCGCTTCTTCTTTCAACTGCAGTTGACGTTGAAAAAGCTGTTTCGAACGCGTTAGCATTGTGATTTGCAGATCAACTTGATTTGTTAATTGGTCAATTTGTTTATTTTGCTCTTCAACTTGCATAGATAAAGAGGTTTTCTTCGATTTAAGCGCTTTCACTTCTTTACTTAATGTCGTGTATTTCTTTGCTTCTTCAGCGACTGCTTGTGCTTTTTGCTCGTCTAATTCTTGTTTTTGTGCTTCTAACGCTTTTTGTTTTTCTTGTGCAATCAACACATCAACTTCGGCACTTTTCGTGCTCGCGTCTTTTAATTGACCTTGATAGTCTTTTGATTGAGATTCGAGTTGAGTGTAAGTCTCTGACCATTTGTTATCAGAAACACTTGAACCAATTAATCCACCCGCAATCAAGCCAATCACTAACGTTACGCCAGCAACCCAATGGCTTGATTTAGATTTCTCTTCAATGATTATTACCTCATCATCGTGCTCAGTTTCATTATTGTTTTTATTTTCTACACTCACGCGCTAACCTCGAACAATGGATATTTTTCTAGTGTAGCTATAAACACCACACTTTGTGTTAATGACAAGACAATTTACCGAATCAATTCACTAATCATGATATATGCCACATAAATCACAACGCCTGATATTGATGTATAAACCACCGATTTTTGCACCTTCTCGTTACTTCTAAATTTAAAAAGTAATATCGCTAATGCAAACAGTAAAATAATGACCGCAATTCGTAACATAGTACACCTCGCTTTTCTTCTACTTTAGCACACTTTGCCTTGCTAATTGTTTGAGTTTTAGCGGTTTCCCTAATTAAGCAAACGATTCCATCCTTCTTCTTAACTCTATATTTAAATAACTGATCTTGATTAACAAAAATCCCATTGATTTGGCTAAAAAACATGATAGAGTTCACACATAAATTTTGAGTCGTACAGATAGAAATTTATACAATTTGTTGATCCGATGAAGACTGCAGGAGAGCGGCAACGCCATTATTTGGCAACGCCCACCGAAGAAGTAAATCTTTCAGGTGCCTAATTCAAAACCATGAATAAGGTGAGGACTGTAGTTGGAGGAATCTCTGGAGAGAGTCGTTAAATCGACCGCCGAAGGAGCAAGCCCTTATCTGAAAAATGATAAAGGTGAAACTCTCAGGCAAAAGGACAGAGGAGAAAGTGATCCGATTAATCTCGGCTCTATACTATTGCCGATCTTTCGGTTTTGGTACACCACTCTCTCTTCTCCTTACTATATGCTTTATTAAGGGGAAACCATGAACACCTTGCACAACACACTTGTTACCGTTGATAACTTCATTTGGGGTCCACCTCTATTGATATTATTGGTTGGTACAGGTATCTACTTTACGTTCCGACTTCGTATATTCCAACTACGTCATTTGCCAACCGCGCTTAAAATGGTCTTCTCAAAAGAAGAAAATGAAAGCAAGGGGAAAGGCGATGTTTCAAGCTTTGCCGCTTTATGTACTGCACTCTCTGCCACTATTGGTACGGGTAATATTGTTGGTGTTGCAACCGCGATTAAAATGGGTGGCCCAGGCGCTCTATTTTGGATGTGGCTTGCTGCCGTTTTTGGTATGGCAACAAAATATGCAGAATGTTTACTGGCGGTAAAATTCAGAAAAACCGACAGCAACGGCCAAATGATTGGCGGCCCAATGTATTACATTGAGTATGGCATGGGCAATAAATGGCTCGCTAAACTTTTTGCTTTATTCGCGTTAGGCGTGGCTTGTTTTGGTATCGGCACTTTTCCACAAATTAACGCCATTGTTGAATCCGCGCAATTAACCTTAAATTCACCCGCATGGTTAACTGGCGGTATTTTAACCGTATTGGTAGCGATTGTGACCCTTGGCGGTATTCAATCGATTGCTAAAGTTGCAGAGAAAGTCGTCCCAACGATGGCGGTGGTTTATGTTGTGTCTTGTCTTACGGTATTAGTGATGCAAGCAGAAGCCGTACCTGCGGCTCTTCAATTAGTCATTACGTCTGCATTTACAGGAACCGCAGCCACTGGTGGCTTTATCGGTGCCTCTATTATGCTGGCCATTCAATCTGGTGTTGCTCGTGGTGTATTCTCAAACGAATCGGGTTTGGGTAGTGCTCCTATCGCTGCTGCCGCTGCAAAAACAGATTCTTGTGTTAAGCAGGGATTAGTATCGATGACCGGTACGTTCTTTGATACCGTGATTATCTGTACAATGACAGGCTTAACATTGATTGTTACCGGAGTCTGGCAAGGTGATGCTGCGGGTGCACTAATGACCACACAAGCTTTTGCTATTGGTTTAGGCTCAGACCAAATTGGCCCTTACCTTGTGTCTGTCGGTTTGATGTTCTTCGCCTTTACGACCATTTTAGGTTGGAACTATTACGGCGAACGTTGTGTTACCTATTTATTTGGTAATAAAGGGGTTTTACCTTACAAAATCATTTTTATCTCTTTAGTGGCTTCAGGTGCTTATATGCATTTAGACACTATCTGGGTGATTGCCGATATTGTAAATGGCTTAATGGCGATCCCAAATTTGATTGGTTTAATCGCGCTTCGCCATATAATTATTGAAGAAACGCACCTTTTCTTTAATCAAACAGACAATAAGAAAAAGAAATCGGTATTAACTAACGCATAGAAATGATGCATATATCACAGTGTGATTATTTAACTGTTATTTGACACATTTCCTTAACCTTTAGTTGGTCAAAGTATCATCTAAACTTGTTATGATCACCTCGTACTTACTGAACGAGGTGATATATGGAAATATTAACTCTGGTACTTGGATCTGTTATTCTTGTTATGGTTGCTGGCTTTGCTTTTTCATTTATCAAAGCCATTATTACTGAACTCAAGCGACTCTAAGTAACGTGTTAACAAGAAAACAGAACCCTTCAAAAGCAGCATTAATTGCTGCTTTTTCACATCTGTGACAAAGCTTTATTAAAAATACCTGCCACTCCCGATGCATTTTATCTACAATACTACTTTAAGTTACATTGACCCACCCTTTACGGTCATAGAGGTAATATGCGCTATTTACTTTGTTTTCTTCTTTTATTTTCATCCCTTACCTATGCCAATGAAACTCAAGACATCGAGCAATTACAAAATATTAATGCTGAAATTGCACGACTAAAGCAAGAGTCGGCCTCATTCAAAGGCAATGACTTAGCGGTTATTCGCGTGCAGCAAGTAGAAAAAAACAATGAACTCAGAATCGTTCTGTCTGAGTTAATCAACAAGCACACCGCAGAAAATACGCCACTATTGGTGAGTGAAGTTGAAGATCAAATTCGTTATGCTGATCGTTCTTTTCTCTATTTAGGCAAAGAGCTGAAATCAAAAAAAGATAAAATAGATACGGCGGATGTCGAGCATAAACTCGCTTTACAAAACACATTAAATGAATCAAGAAGTTATTATTACACTTCCCTCTCAGATCAACTTCAAAATTACCGCTGGTTAAACAAACTCGGCAAACCAAACCAAGCAAAAGTCGATGCATTCAAGTTAGTTATCGACCAAAAAATTAAGTTTCTGTCTGCCTCTTTGAGTTTTGATTCAAGCAGAGAACAGCTATTAGCGGATCAACTTCAGCGTTCGTCTGATTCAGAGAAATCCTCTCTGACCTTAGAGCACCTCTTCTTTCAAAGAAAAGTGACCAACTCAACGGATGGGTTAATTAAACTGATTAACATTGCTGACCAATTAAATATCAGCACGACAAACTACAAACGTCAGGTCTTTGCCACTACGGGCAATTTAACGGAAGATATTTTAAGCTTTCCCGTGATTGCCGCGATTTTAAGTAATTGGATCACCGACGGCAGTAACTGGTTATTCAAACACGCACCTGATCAGCTCTTAAAATTCTTTGTCTTTATCTTAATCATTTTTGCCACTCGTTTATTAGCAAGGCTGACTCGACGTGTGGTACTCAAAGCCGTTGTTCAACCTCATTTACGTATGAGTAAATTGATGCAAGATTTCTTTGTTTCGATGTCGAGTAAACTGATTTTCTTCATTGGTATTCTCATTGCCTTTTCTAAAATTGGCTTGGATTTGGCTCCGGTTCTCACCGGTTTCGGTGTTGCCGGTATTATTATTGGTTTTGCATTGCAAGATACGCTATCCAACTTTGCATCAGGCATGATGCTGCTGATTTATCGCCCGTTTGATGTGGGTGATTTAGTGGATGCAGGGGGCGTATCAGGAAAAGTGAGTCACATGAGTTTAGTAAACACCACGATTAAAACGTTTGATAACCAAATTATCATCTTACCCAATAGTAAAATTTGGGGAGACGTAATAAAAAACGTAACTCACGAACGATTACGCCGTGTCGATATGGTGTTTGGCATTGGCTACGAAGACAGCATCGAACACGCTGAAAAAATCTTAGCCGAAATTATTGACGCTCACCCTGCGGCCTTAAAAAAACCAGAGCCTAATATTCGAGTACATACTCTTGGTGCCTCATCGGTTGATTTTATTGTACGACCTTGGGTAAAAACCGAAGATTATTGGGATGTGTATTGGGATGTGACTCGTGAAGTGAAATTGCGCTTTGATAAAGAAGGGATCTCGATTCCTTTTGCTCAACAAGATGTGCATGTACATTTTGCTAAAAAAGCGAAGAAACCAAAAGCAACAACAGGGATAGCGGGAAAGCTGAGTAACGTCATTGACTCTGTTCGATCAAAAGACAGCTAAACCATCCCATAAAAAAGAGCATCTTAAATTAGGTGCTCTTTTCAAGAATAGCATTCTTATTTTATCGACATCATCAATTTATTTTGAAACCAGCAAATTGAAACCCAAGGCAATTAATACTCCCCCCGTGATCCTTTCAATTCTTTTTGTAACCGTTGGGCTAGACATAAACTGCTTTGCTTTTTCAACCAACAACGCAATCCCTCCCTGCCAACACATCGCAATAATAAAATGGATGCTCGCCATCAATAAAGATTGAAGAAACGCATTATATTCAGGGTTAATAAATTGAGGCAATAATGCCAAATAGAAAACCGCCGTTTTGGGATTTAAAATATTAGATAAAAAACCCTCTTTAAACGAAAGCGTTAAAGGTATGTCTTCATGCGACACGTTCTTTTCTATCGTCAGCCCTGCCCCTGCTTTAAACGTACTTCTTATTGATTGAATGCCTAACCATATCAAATAGATAGCACCGATGGTTTTTATCACCGTAAACAACTCAGAAGAGCTGACTAGCAACACTGACAAACCAATGGCTGACATAGTGGCATGCACAAACAAGCCACAACAAATACCAAAACTGCAAGTAATGCCGTCTTTCCAGCCACCACGCGTGGTATTACGAATAACCAGAGCAGTATCCAACCCCGGTGTCATCGTTAATAAGAGAATAGCGATAAAAAACGCCCAAAAATCAAGAATCACGTTAATGTCCATTTAATTGTGAGATTAATTAATATATCGGTTTTTCTTTTAATTACTACTTAAAATTAATATCAATTATAAAACAGAGTAATTACTCGACACATATATTTACATTTAACTTATTTGTCTCGTTTATATAAAATAACCCAAATATCGAACCATTTGACCTGAATACGAAAGTTATTTGGAACCAAGATCGATAAAGTACGCACATCAATCGGGGGAGATAAATAATGAATCACGTAACGTTAGAATATCAAGTAATGGGCATTGGCAAATGGGTTTCAGCAACGGTATCCGCTGAAATCGCAAACAAACTCGCGGAAGAATACAAATCTTATGGATGGCCAGTAAAAGTAAGCTAATTTACTTTCATATTCATAACCAAATTTTCAAGCCTCGTCATAATGATGAGGCTTTTTTATTTGAAAAATAACCAACTAGGGAGTTACAATTTAACGATATTACTAATAATAAAAATAGGGACGCCTCATGAGCCATTATCAGAAACTCGTTCAACATCATTTGAAAATTTCTCGCTTTGAACACCTCTCCGCTATTTGTGGTTGGGATCAAGCCGCTGTTATGCCATCGGGCGGTAATGAAGCACGATCAGAAGCCATGGCAGAGCTGTCTGTTCACCTACATCAACTTGGTAATGCCCCACAATTAGCTGAATGGTTTACTAACGCAGAATCAGAATCTCTTTCTGAACATGAACTCGCTAGTCTGCGTGAAATGAAATCTCAATGGCAACAAACCACAGCATTACCAGAGAAACTGGTTCAAGCTCAATCCCTTGCAGGATCTAAATGTGAGCATGCATGGCGAACACAGCGTGGAGAAAATGACTGGGCAGGATTCAGTAAAAACTTTGCCGAAGTTGTGGCTCTTTCTCAAGAAGAAGCACAAATTCGAGCCGACATTTCAGGATTAACACCTTACGATGCCATGCTTGATTTGTATGAACCGGGCACAACCACGGCAAAATTAGACATCGTCTTTGATAATGTAAAAACATGGCTTCCGACTCTTATTCAACAAATCCAAGAGAAACAAGCAACTGAATCTATTTATCTTCCAAAAGGCCACTACCCTACAGAGCAACAACGCCAATTAAGTTTAGATGTAATGCAGTTGCTTAAATTCGATTTCGATCATGGCCGCTTAGATGTCAGCATGCACCCTTTTTGTGGTGGTGTTCCGACAGACGTTCGTATTACCACACGTTATGATGAAAATGATTTTGTTCAATCCTTAATGGGCACCGTTCATGAAACGGGTCACGCTCGTTATGAACAAGGCTTACCAAAAACGTTTGCAGGGCTGCCTGTTGGCCAAGCTCGCTCTATGGGTATTCATGAGTCTCAGAGCTTGTTCTTTGAAATGCAATTAGGTCGTAGTCAAGAGTTTATCTCTCAACTGTCTCCGTTAGTAACGAAGAACTTTAGCAATGCTGACCAAGCCATCTTTGAACCGACTAACCTCCAAGCCATTTACACGCGCGTAAACCCTGATTTCATCCGTGTTGATGCTGATGAGGCAACTTATCCTGCTCACGTTATTCTTCGTTATGAAATTGAGCGAGATTTGATGAACGGTAAAATCAGCTATAAAGACATCCCTGAGTTGTGGGATACAAAGATGCAGCAGTACTTAGGCTTATCAACTAAAAACAATTACAAAAATGGCTGTATGCAAGACATTCACTGGACAGACGGAAGTTTCGGATACTTCCCAAGCTACACTCTCGGCGCAATGTACGCAGCCCAATTTATGGCAGCAATGAAGCAAACCGTAGATGTAGAGAAAGCCACATTAAGCGGCGATTTAAACCCTATATTCACTTGGCTATCAGACAATATCTGGAACAAAGCATCGCTGTTCTCAACCGATGAGTTAGTGAAGCAAGCGACAGGTGATGTACTGAATGCTAATTTCTTTAAAGATCATTTAGAGAAGCGTTATTTGGGATAAGAGCGAGAAGCTTATTTTTAATTTTGAGTAATTAAAAGAATGGATGTAGTTATTGGCTGCATCCATTTTTTTATTTAAACTCTTTAACTAAACACCATAAGAAAGACACGAAATATGTGGCACACAAAAACCACCTTTAACATCTTGAATCAATAACTTACACTAATTACCATTGCATTTATAACGTGATTATTTTTACTTTATATATATACTAAGCGAATGAGTAAAAGCTCATTTCAAATAATTAATAATAAGGATTTAACATGAATAAGGTGTTAGTTGCTAGCGGCATATCATTAGCTTTATTAGGTGGCGCTTTTGCTGCCAATAACTATATGATTGAAAAAGTAGGTCAAGAGATTCCAATTCAAGCTTTAAATGCTTTAGAGAGTATTGACCCACAATTACTACAAGTTCAACGTGTTTCTAGCCAAGTTAATGGGAAAGAAATAAAAGAAGAATACTCTTTTTACTTTATTATCGATGGTAAGCGCCAACAAAAGCTTCCCCTCCTCGTGACTCATAATGCTAAAATTGGCCTTTTTGGTTCAAATGTTAACGGGACACTTTCATTACCGAAAGATAAAGGTTTAGCTGCTGAATTTATAAAAGAAGCTACTACCTTCAATGAAAATATTACCTACACATTCTCAACAACTACTCAAAAACTTGATTTGAATGCTGATATTCAACTAGGCGCAATTCAATCACGTAGAGAAACAATTAATATTGGTAAGCTTTCAGTTAATCTAATTGCAGATTCCAAAGAACAAGTTCTTAAAGCTAATTTACCGACAATAAGTCTGGGAGATAACTTTTTTGCACTGAATATGAAAGGTATAAATCTTACACTACTTGATAACATTGAAGCTAATAACAGCTCTATCGATTTTAATCTTGGTGATTTAAACTTTCAAAACACTCGTTCAAAAGAAGGTGTAAGGCTATCAGATAGCAATCTGACAATAAATCTTGTTGAAAATGAAACCGGAGCAAATTTTTCAACTAACATTGATATACAAAAAGTATCACTTCAAGCGAAGCAATTCGCAACACCTGATTTAAGTTTTAATTTCAAAACAGCAATTGAAGGTATCCAACTAGAACTGCTAGAAGAATTAGGAGATCTTTCGTTACATTCAAAAAATAACAATTCCAACAAACAACAACAAGAAATAATACAACAACTTTTTGAAGCCGGTATCAATGCAAAAGAACTTTCATTATCAATTAACGAATCAAGCATAAACGGAAATATTCAACTCAAACCTGCTAATTATAATAATATACCTAAATACGAAGTTGATGATGCTGTAATTCGCAATATTTATTCTCAAATTGATATTATTGTAGATCCAAATACTATTGCAAATATCTCACCATTAAAAAGCGTTGTAGATAGATACTTTAATGCCGAGCCAAATGGTAATTTTAGCGCTTCCTTTGAATTATCTAATGGCCAACCAATGCTTAATGGCATGCCTCTTTAATTCCATTTAATTTCAACGGGATAACTATATCCCGTTGTTATATTTACGGTATTTCTGCGGGAAGTTTAATAAGCTCTTACGAGAAGAATTATCACATCGGTATATATGAACAGCTTTATCTATAAAATTTTTAGTAATAATCTCTCCAACAAACCCATCACACTTACCGCATGTAGGACACTCAGTATTTTTATGGTTCTCAAATTCAGAGGTAATAAAAAAACAATTTTGGCATCTAATGCCCTTGCCTTCATGATGATAAAAAACAAATTCATCCGCTTTAATCATCTCTGCAGCCCTTTGATTCTGTTGGTCTTTTGTTATTTGATTTCTCCTGATAATTAAATTTACTCTATCTTGTTCACGTTTTCTCTCCTGATCCTTCAATTTTTCATATGCTTGTTGTTTAATTTTCATTCGCAAAAAGTATTGTTTAAGAGAGTTATCCTTTAAGAAAAAAACATTTTTTTCATTAGTCCTACTTAGTAAATCATTCGTCTCTAAAAACTCTAAGTATTTAATAATAGGAGAATATGGTGACTCTATTTTTTTATTTTCTTCCCAATCTAAATACCATGCTCCTTTCCAATTTTTGGTTGAGCCATTCTCAACGGCTTTTTCTTTTGCTTTATACTGGGCTATATTCAAACGTCGCATATTTAGATTTAATTGAGCATGCTTTTCAATAAATTTCTTTAGTGTATTAGCATTAATTCCTTCATTTATATCAAATTGAAACAAGCGAGTAAGTAAAAGAGCCTGCCAGTGATCACGACAAGATTCAAATATCCAATCTCCTTTAACTGAAAATCCAATTAATTCACCGCATTCATCCAGATTAACCCAATCTAAGAAATATGGTTTCAACTCTCGTTTTTGTAATTCATAAGCTTTAATCCAACTAGCATTAACATTCGATAACCAATCTAACTCCTCTTTTAACTCTTCTCTATAACGTAGTTTCGCTTTATCTCTGTTTTCTAGCCATAATTCTTTTCGTTTACTTTCAATCAATTTATTGCGTTCATCAGCATCTAACTGAGCTTTAATTAATTTGTTTTTTTTAATTTGCTCTTCTTTCAGTTTATTTAATTCTGCGTTAACTTCATTCATTGCCTTAGGGTGATGAATCCACTTTACATTATTAGGATTGAAGACAGCTTTTTTAATTTCTTCATCAGAAAATAACTGTATATTGTTATGTAAATCAGAAAGAATAATCTCTATTGCTGGTTTATCAGCAGCTTGTATAGCCTCAACTTTTTCTTCATTATTTTCATGAGTAACTGTTATTTCAATAAACAATTCTCTACTTTTCAATGTGGCAAAAGAGTCAATCCTATATCGTTGCCATACGTATTCATTTTGAACTAAATCTAAATTCACTTTTCTTGTTGGCTTAAATATTGTTTTTCCTTTTAATATAGAGTTATCTAAAAGAATTACCTCTGGTGTGAAAGAAAACTCTGGTAGAACAATATATTTTTTTGATTCAATGAGTTGTTGAGCATACCTATGAAGATAACTCATGACTTGATAGTCAGAACATTCTGTTCCTGAATGATGTGAAAAATGCGCACATTTATGTTGCCCTTGGTTTTTAGCAATCAATGGGTGATAGCAATTTGGGCAGACACAACCACAATTTAAACCATTAGGAACATCCTGAACGTGATAGATTTTATTATTTTTTAAACCAAATGGTACACGCATGACAACTACCTTTATAAATTCTTACTCCAGTTATACTCTATTCATTACTTTCTTCTAAAAATAAATAATTAAAATATGTCGCTATCATCGTATTTTTTACTTAAATTATTCAATAAATATATAAACTTAAGCTGCATTCATTTTGTATTTGAGTATCACTTTATCCCCGACAAGGGATAATACCCACTTTATCCCCGATCGGGGATATCGCAAATATGATAGAGGCATAGGGATTTATAATCCGAAACAATTAGTCAATCATTCAAAAATCATGATTTTTTCATGCGATTTCAGGTATTTCAATGGTTAATTGGTGCAACAGATGGACACGCAAAAAACTTTTCCATTTTTATTAATGCACAAGGCAGTTATCACCTTACGCCCTTTTATGACATTTTATCCGCCTACCCAATCTTAGGTGGTAAAGGGATGAATATTCGCTCATTAAAACTGGCAATGGGATTAACAGCATCAAAAAGAAAGAAATACCCTATTGATAAAATATACACTCGTCATTTTCTTGATACGGCTAAATCTGTTGGATTTGATACTGCGAGAATGGAAGAGATAATGAAAGAATTTGCGATAGATATGCCTAAGGCTATTAAGGAAGTAGAAGCAGAATTACCAAACGGTTTTCCAAAGAGTATCTCTGACAGCATATTTAGTAATGCATTGAGAATGATAAAGAAGATCCGCTTGAGTAATGATTTGCGGTAACGATGATTTAAGAGATATCTTTACTCGATAATCAGAGAATATCTGGAATGAATATGGCTGTTCTACTGAATGGGAGCTTCTTTACTGCACATTTAGAGGATATTATTTGAGGCAAAAGCTAAAAATTTCTTTATAGCTTTGAGTGATTAAAAAATGGATGCAAGTATTAACTGCATCCATTTTTCTAGTTAGGTAACTTGTTTTTGGACAGAAATTGGCTAGAGTATTAGCCCTATTCAGCCTGATAGATATTAGGAAAAATAAGGGTCTATTCGAATTTCAAACATCGCCTTGAAAATTTTCCTCTGGAGGCATAACTGCTTAATAATCAACACTTACAATCTGATAAAAGACGTTCTGGTATTAAATAAAGATTTCGCTTTGCTCTTGTACAAGCAACATAAAGTTTATTTTTTGTCTGTGGAGGAAGTTCTCGTAGCTTACCCTTAGAGTATTTATTCAAGGTATTTGGATTCAAAACCACACAGACATCTTCGTAATGATCCTCACCTTTTGTTGCTCCCCAATTTTCAGTAAATCCTTTATATTTATAGCTTGCTTGATAGAACAATTTTACAGTTTTAGGACAAGTGAAAAGCTCTTTAGCTCGTTCCTTGCTGTTTATGTATTCCACATTTGTAACATCTTCTCTGTGTGAAAAAAGCATTATCCCTATGTTATTCGAAACGAAATCACATGTATTTGCACTACAACGATAGCTACGGGAGAGAGTATCTGTATCAACCGTGTATCCAGCTTTGATAAATCTTTGCTTGTATTTCTCATAACTGTCGTGCAACGTCTTGTTTGTTAAACCATCTCTACTGGTATCAAAAGTGTGCTGATAGAAATCACCAACCAATAGCTGATTTACATTTGCATTCGCAATCTGAAGCAAAAAATTAAAATCATGCCCAGCAAAGTCTTGAACTTCATCAATACAAACACTATCGAAATATTTTTCCACCCTAGATATGATCTCATCAACAACTTTATATTGCTCGAACATCTTAGCTATACGGTTATGGTAAAGCCTCTCGTTTTGGTCAATATAATAGCATCTATCGTTTCTTTTTAAGCGCAGCGTGAATTGAGGCGGCATATCCCAGTTTATACCCTTAACTTTTGCTGCATTACCTAATATTGGTTTAAAGCAGAATGAATATATGAAAGTGAAATAGGTATACACCTTAATCCCGTTCGGAACGTACCCAAACTTAGTTGATATTCGACTCTTTAGGTTTTTAAAATTATTTTCAGTATAAGTTATGATAAGAGTGCGCGACTTCTCATTTAAAGTATCAATAACATGGCTGGTCTTACCAGAACCAGCTACTGCAAAAATTACTTGTTTATCCATATAAACGCCTTAGCAATGTAATCGGGTGAAACTAATTCCTCAGCTTTGTTATCAAGTAGCTCAAAGGCCACATCTGCTTTATGGCTTAACATGAATTCTGTAAGTGTCGTTTTTTCGTCTTTCTTAGGTTTTTTTCTCAACTTTTTCGTAAACAATTCATCGCAAATGTTGGGATTTGCAACTAGCATACATAGTTCGAATGTCCAATTTTTGTCATCGTCATCACAGAATACTTGCATATTATCAAAGATATAATCAGTAAAACTATCAATACAATTTGTCTGCTTATCACCGTCATTATCTCTGATAACTGCGACTTTAATATCAAGCAACTTTGCAATATCAAGATAACGCTTGAAGCTTGTTCCACCAACTGAAATGATATGCACGGCGTCCTGTTCAGGTGTTGAGCCTGTAGTATTTTTATATAGCTGCTCAATGAGCATGTACTCAGCATCACCCTCAACCAGAATAACTTTGGGTGACATCACAAATTCCAGAACATTATTGTCAGGTGCTTTCATAAAGAATCTAGCTGTATCTCTAGGCAGATCTTTTAGCAAAAGTGGATCAGTTGAAGAACTATTCATAAAAACTGTTCTTCGAAGATCTAATCTTGTACTAATCAAACTGCTATGAGTAGCAATAAAGATTTGTTTTGCCTCGGATTCAGAAATTCGATCTACCAGCTTCTTCATATTGGTATGACTGAGGTGATTCTCAGGTTCTTCCAATAGGAGAACATCAAGATCTTGTCCTTGGTTATTTTGCTGCAACGCAAATTCAGTCTTAATAAAACACTGCCGTCCTTTGCCTTTGTTGTCGAGTGGAACATCATCTTCTGTAATGGTTAAATCCGTTTCTAGATTAGACTTTGTTCCTGTTCTAATCGCAAATTGATAGTTCTTTAGACTGTCATTAATAGGTTTTAAGTTATTCTCTTTAAAGTTAGCTTTCTGCTGGCGATAGTCATTTTGCAATCCGATCCGTTGTGGTTGCTCAACATGTGATTCGTAAACAGTCTTTACATACTCTCTAGTAGCATACTCATTATTTATTTGTGAACTATCAAGTGTTAGGTATTTCAGGAACTTACGATAGCCAGTATATGCTTCGCCAGCAAAAGTAATAAATTTAATAGAATAGTATTCAAAAGGGAAATTAGCTTCAGGTTGAGCTAGTACTTGTGCAATTTCATAACTGAGATCTTCATTTGGTTCACAGATAAGCTGAAGCCCATCTGCCGTAACTCCATCTATATTGTTTTTACCATTTAATGATGGGTTATCTTGTTCATTAAGGTGTAATTCGGCAATGAGGACTGGTAAGTTTTCAATTTTTTTATCACTAACTAAAAATCCTTGCACAATGCTCGTGTTAAATAGAGTTTCAAGCCCTGAAGTTTCAACTTTGCTCTTGCTCCCACTAAGCACTAATTCGATAGCCGTGAGAATAGTACTCTTTCCTGCTTCGTTATCTCCTATTAAGAGGTTGAGTTCGGGATCTAAATCTAAGCTAAACTCCTTATATTTTTTGAAATTACGCAATTGAATTTTAGTTATCGTTTTCATATTAATATTTATGATTAAAAATTTGAGTAATTATACTTGGCTTTAGCATTCAAATTCATGAACTTGGTAGCACTTTATGACCATTAAATATAAATCACATATAAAACATAAGAGCGGATTTTTAATTAAGAACACAAAGCTAGATACATAACAAAAACTAATCCAAAATCACGTTAATGCGATATGAATGAGTATTTACTCTGAATGATAATGGGGCACTCACTCCCAAGGGTTTTTTCGTTTAAATAGCTTTTTTATGCCTTTTAAAGCTGCAAGATCTGGAGCTGAATTTAAAGCAGTAACAAACTTTTCGTATTCGTCATCACTTAGCGTGCTGTTAGAGCGAATATGCTGAAACAAACTTCGAGGCAAAAACAAATTACATTCCTCAAAGTTTTAATGAATAAAACCTACAGCCCCTCAATATCCAATAACAACAGTTTCGCTTTATCTAAAATAGCTTGTTGTTGCTCTGCTGATTTTTTCTTCCAATTCGCATAGACCATTCTGGTGCGGGGATTATTATTAAACTGCTCAATGTGTGTATGCATAAAGTGCCAATATAGCGCATTTAGTGGGCACGCTGTCTCTTCACTCACCTGCTTCACGTTATAGTGACAATCTGAGCAATAGTCGCTCATTTTATTCACGTAGTTACCACTGGCTGCGTAAGCCTTAGAAGCAACAATGCCGCCATCTGCAAACTGGCTCATTCCACGCGTATTTGGCATTTCTACCCATTCAATCGCATCAATATAAATCCCTAAATACCACTCGTCTACTTCATCAGGTTTAATGCCTGTTAATAAACAAAAGTTACCGGTAATCATTAACCGTTGAATATGGTGTGCATAGGCAAAATCAAGTGATTGTTTAATCGCATGGTGCATACAATTCATTTTTGTATTACCTGTCCAAAACCAACTTGGTAATGACAATGAAGCGCCGAGCTTATTCAAGTTTTGATAGGTTGGCATATTTCGCCAGTAGATCCCGCGAACAAACTCTCTCCAACCTAATATCTGACGCACAAAGCCTTCAATCTGTGCAATATTAATATCATCAGGTCGTTGGTTAAATTCCATAATGGCAGCATCTATCACTTGCCTAGGACTGAGAATTTTTGCGTTTAATGCGAAAGATAAACGGCTGTGGAACAAACTCCATTGCTTTTGAGTGAGCATATCATCAAGCTTGCACGTCATCGCATCTTGAAATTGGCCAAACAATGGCAAACAATAACGACAGAAGAATGCCAACAGTTCACTCGCTTGCTGCCGATTCACAGGCCACAATAATTGTTTATCTGCTTGGCCTATCGTCTCAATATTATGTCGTTCTAAACGCTCAAGAATATCAGTGACATCATTCGCAAATAATAAAGGCGTAGGCACACTATCAAATTCAGTACGCTTTAATTTATTTTGATTTGCACTGTCAAAATTCCACTTCCCTGCAACGGGTTCTCCCTCTTCCATCAGTATATTAAAGCGCTTTCTCATCTTACGGTAAAAGGGTTCCATGCGATGATGATGGTTCGGCTTAAACTCTTTTTCAATTTGCGCTTCAGAGAGAAAGAAGTGCTCGCTTTCATAAACTTGAGAAGATATCGATAGCGACAAGCAATATTTATCGAGCATGTTACGTAAACGATATTCATCAGGGAGCTGATATTCAAAGTGAGTAATTTGATGCTCAGTAATAAGATAATTTAATAGATCGTCTATTTTTTCAAATCGCTCAGTATCATCTAAGGTTAACTGTATTACCCGATGCCCCGCGCTTTCTAACGCTGTTGCAAATTGCGCCATTGCAGCAAAAAAAGCGCACACCTTTTGAACATGGTGTTTTACGTAGACAGCCTCTTGATGCATTTCAGCAATGACGTAGAGTGTTTGTGGATCGGTTTGGCTAAACCAAGAGTGACTGGCATTTAATTGGTCACCTAAAATGAGTCGTAAACGGTAAGGGGTGGCGTTCATAATCATCCTTTAACTTAAATTATTGGTGGTGATCTCTTTTTTATTCTGATGTCGTAAAGACTGACAACGTTTGGAGCAATATTTAACCATAGGCCAATCTCGCTCCCATTTCTTTCGCCAACTGAACGGCCTTTGACAAACGACACATATCTTTTCTGGTAACTGTGATTTTTTCATCGTTTCCTACTCACCAAACCTATCGTAACAACAACGTTTCACTCTTCTTCGACTTCACTACAGATAGTCGAAATCGTGTACTTTGTGGCTACCCATACTCATCAATATAATTACGTAAAAAGAAGCGTTATGGTTCACAAAACAACCAGAAAAATACCTATTTTATCCACTGATAATAGTTGGTTTAGTCAGTTTTAACGCTCATTTCGACACCGTTTCTTTTATATAGCTCATCAATATTGATCTAAAAAACGGCATTATTCATTTCTCTATTACGATTTATTATTGCTTTAAAAGCAATAGTGATTCACGTTTTACCTTATATATAACCGGATTAAAACAAGTAATAATACGTTTAACTTACACATTGCACCCTTCACGTTAATGATGGAAAACTGATTATGATTACTTTGCACGGTTTTGCCGCTAGTAACTATTACAACCTAGTGAAACATGTACTTCTATACAAGCAACTGCCATTCCAAGAAAACCTCATTTACGGTGGTAGTGATGAGCTATTAACAATCAGTCCTGCGGGAAAAGTACCTGCTATCACAACGCAAGAAGGCCTTCATCTTTCAGAATCGAGTGTTATTTGTGACTTTATAGAAGAGACATTCCCTGCAACTCCGCTATACCCTGAAAATGCAGGCGAACGTGCTGTTGTCCGTCAAATAATGAAAATAGCAGAGCTTTATTTGGAATTACCAAGCAGACGATTTATACCCTATGTATTATCAGGTACTGACGTTCCAGAACCCGTTAAAGCCGAAGTACGCCAAGTATTAACACGTGGAGTCACAGCCTTAAGTCGCTTATGTAAATTCTCCCCTTGGATTGCAGGAGACAAATTAACGATGGCTGATATCTACGTTTATTATGTCAACATCATTGTAAGCACTTTTGGTTCTAGCCAACTTGACTGGGACATACTTGCAGAAGTACCAGGAATGAAAGCATGGAACGATTCTATGAGCCAGTCGATCATTGCTCAAAACGTAGAAGCCGATCGCCAGGCAAACATCCCTGAATTTACCCAAAAGATAAAAGCTCAAATTCAAGCAGAAAAGACTAAATAATACGCAGTGACAAAAACAACCAATACGAAATGTCTACTTGAATTCAGCTACGAACACACTATGGTCAATGCAGCTACCTTATTGACTCAACAAATTTACTTCTTTGCCGGAGAAACCCCATGACAAATACAAATATCCAACTTATTTCAACCATTAGCGAAGACAATAAGCTCACGCTTTCCCTACAAGACATCGACATGCCACAACCTAATGCCGATGAAGTCGTTATTCGCATTGAAGCTGCACCATTAAACCCATCTGATTTAGGCGTTTTATTCAGTGCCGCTGATATGACTACCGCAGAGCAATCAGGTACTTCTCAACATCCTGTGATTACTGCTGATGTTCCGGCTCAATTTATGCCATCGCTTGCAAAACGTGTAGGTAAAGCAATTCCTGTTGGAAATGAAGGCGCAGGAACCGTTATAGCTGCGGGATCATCACCTGCAGCACAAGCGTTAATGGGTAAAACCGTTGCGGTAATTGGCGGCGGAACTTACCGTCAGTTTCTCTGCGCGAATGTGAAAAGCTGCTTAGAACTAAAAGAAGGCACGACAGCGAAAGAAGGTGCCTCGTCTTTTGTTAACCCGCTTACTGCATTAGCAATGGTTGCAACAATGCGTGCAGAAGGTCATAAAGCCATCATCCATGCCGCTGCTGCGTCTAATCTTGGTCAAATGTTAAACCGTATTTGTATTGCCGATGGCGTCGATTTAATTAACATTGTACGTAAAGAAGAACAAGAAACGCTATTACGTGACATGGGCGCAAAGTATGTTGTTAACTCAAGCAGTGAAACTTTCCTTGCTGATTTAACGGCTGCGATTATTGAAACGGGTGCAACGATTGCGTTTGATCCCATTGGTGGCGGTCAATTAACCAGTGATATTCTTAACTGCATGGAAGTTGCTGCGGCTCGTGATATGAAAGAACACAGCGTTTATGGTTCTGCCACTTTCAAACAAGTGTATATTTATGGCGCATTAAACCGTGGCCCTATTACTTTACATCGTAATTTTGGTTTTGCTTGGGGTGTCAATGGATTCTTACTATTCAATGCGTTAGGTAAATTAGGGACGACAACAGCAATGGCAATGCGTAAACGTGTTGCAGATGAAATCACCACCACATTTGCTAGTAACTACACACATGAAGTGTCATTAGCTGAAGTATTACAATTACAATCATTGGCCGCTTATTCTAAACAAGCGACAGGTGAAAAGTACTTAATTACGCCTCAGAAATAGCCTAAATACGTACCTGTAATTTTAAATAGTAATGGATGCCGTTGATTAGACAGCATCCATTTTTTTATTAGTAACCTACATACTCTTGGTGATCTAAATATGGCGATCAATCGTAGTTAGTTTAGAACAACATATTGTTCCAATCACATACGAGACAGGAGTTGCCTATGGACAGCAAACTTACCACGAAAGAATTTCTCAGAGCATTCGATTGTATTCGTTCATCTGGCGACCTACTGGATGATAAATATTTCGTCGGCGAAGTGTATGCGTGGCATGATTATGATGGTTACACCTGCTGGTTAGGCTACAGAGATGTTACCGTCACGCTAATGTTCCATGGCTCACTTAAAATAGAATTCGACAAGTCATCAAACTACTCTGATTTTACTAAACAATGCTTGGCAATGATTACAGCAAATCATTGTGATAAAGAGAGTTAGAGATAAATGGACGAGGAATTCGCATGATTGATTTTACAAAGCCTACAGAGTATCAAAAGTGGTTAGTGGTAAATGACAATGTGATGAGCGGAATTTCCATTGGACGATTCACTTATGCCGGCGAATCAAGTCAATTTCAAGGGGAATTATCGCGAGTCAATAATGGTGGCTTCAGTTCGATAAAACGCTCGCTTGAACCACTACCCAAAGAAGTAAACACTGTAGAACTTGTGGTTGTTGGTGATGGGCGATCCTACCAATTAAGGCTCACAATGTGGAAAGACGGCTCACCCATTCACTACAAACACGAGTTTTCCACCATAAAGGGAAAGCCGCAGAAGAAGGTCTTTAACTTACAAGACTTTCAGGCGGTCTTTAGAGGACGATTACTCAGCGAAGCGCCTGAACTTGCTGCAGACGAGATAAAACAAGTCGGTTTTTTAATTGCGGATAAGCAGACGCAGCCCTTTACGCTGAACTTAGTCCAGATTCAGTTTACAACGTGACAGAAAACTCAGTAAATGAGCTACATCCCTCTTACGCCACACTTAACTCTTACCTTAATCACCCCTAGTATCTGACATTACATTCACGGTTTATCCTGAAAGCCTTCAATGGATACTCTTATACGCTGCTCTACTTTTTCACTTGGTTTCTCTGCCATGCTTTGTTTTTGATCATGCTTAAAATAGGAGACATAAAGGCTCGAAGTCACATCAAACGGTTCATCTGTTTTCAATTCATTCACTTTTATTCTGTCTCCAAGAAAGAAGGTGTCTATTTGCTCAATCTCGCCTGTATTCGTATTTAAGTTAAATAGCCCCAAGTACCAAAATATTCCAGAACCTTGGTTTGAAACAGAAAATGGCGCAGAGAAAACCATCTCATAGCCAATATTACCAAGATGTAAAGGGGTGATGTTATAGTAATCTAAACTGACTAAGCCATGCTCATCACCATCTTGGTATTTCCCTGTAGCAAGGTGAACATCGTCATACTCTCTGAGGTCGGTTAAAGGCGCTTTCGCTTCAGAATCAGAATCAGGCAATTGGATCTGCCAGTAGCGATCGATATCAAAGCTAAATAACATTAGCATGACGTTATTCTCCGGATCTACGTTATTTGTTGTATCAAAAAGAACAACTTGATCATCAGCTTGCACTACATAAATATCATCATTAGTGAAATTAAAACGATAAATCCCAGCCGCTACAACTAACAAAATAACAGTTAAAATCACCAATACTATTTTTCTTGTCATAAATTATCCTTACGTTTTAAAAGTAATATCGGTACAACTATATGAGCAATATTTATAGGCTCTACAGAGCTGAACTTAATGATTTAGAATGATCCAAGTTACTCTTTCTATATTCACTCGGCACCATTCCCGTTATTCTTAAAAATTCACGATTGAAATTAGACTTAGTTTGAAAGCCTGAGTTCATAAATATTTGAGTAATGCTGTCTTGTGATGTAATCAACGAATGCTTGGCATGCTCAATACGATACTCATTAATCAACTTAGAAATATTCTTTTCATGGATTTGGTTAACAGCTATCGAAATCTGTTTAGCTGGCACACCCAATTTACGAGTCAATTTAGAAAGGGTTAATTCAGGGTCAAGGTAAAGTGAATGGCGGCGAATTAAAACATCTAGCATCGATGTAATGTCTTGAGCTCGCACCTTCGTCATGACAGAGGGGTTAACTGTGTCTTCACTGCTTTTCTCTATTTTGACCGATGATGACGCCTCAGAAACTGGCGTATTAATACCTACCACGACAACCGCGACCGATAATACAGGTAAAAGAATCAAGTGTGTGGCTGTGAGTATGTAAACTGAAAACTCACCTTGATTAAACGTAAAATCCAAAGATATAAATGTATCGACCAATGCTGAAAAGATCAGTGTCCATCCAGCAATACACTCCGCCTTCTGAACCGCTTCCCAATTTCCTAATGAAATATTTATCAGTGTTGTTTCTTTCGTCGAAAAACGAATCAGTGCAACTCCATAACCGACATACATTAAGGTTAGGACTTCATCAAGAGGAAGCGCGAACCAAGGCTGAGTAACAGCACTACCAACAACAAATAATGGAACAACAAAATGTTTTATTGACAAAAAACCTTGGTCTCGACTTGTGTGTACAAACGTATACCACGCAACAATAGGAATAATAGACGCCAAAATAAGCGGTACGATACTAAAAACTCCAAGATCAAATGTCCAACGCAAACCGACCATTGCTGTTGTCGCAGAGCATAACCCTAAAAATAAACAAGTGGCTTTCACTTGCTGTGAGAATCGGACATAAAGTGTTATCGCCAATAATCCAATTAGCATAGAGACAATAAACGGAACGGGAATCGCAAGCATATCTGATCCAAAATTAAGAAAGTGGTATGTTATTGAGTATTAGTAAGGATAACTCTATGAAATATAATTCAAACCTAAATATAGACAAATACCAGTTTGAGGGCGCCCTAAAACAGGTTTAAGGACGTTTATTCCTATTATTGATAGCAAAATATACCTCTAATTAATTACAGAGGTTACATTTATGCAGTTCTATTTTCTCGCGTGGAAACAAAGCTTACACTTTTCGGGACGTTCATCTAAAAAAGCATTCTGGCTCTTTATACTAATTCATACATTCGTGACTATTGGCTGTATTGTGGCAGATATTATGATGGATATGACCACTTGGTTTGATGCCATTTATGGTGTTATCAGTTTCATTCCGATGCTTTCAGCCATTGTTCGTCGACTACACGATATCAATAAGTCTGGTTATTGGGGATTTATCTTTTTTATTCCGATAATCGGCCAGTTTTGGTTGCTGTATTTATTGGCCCAATCGAGTAATAGCCTCGAAAATGAGGCGGGGTTTGCATGAAGAAGAGACTATGTATTAATCTGTTCTTTTCCTTCTTTATCTCAATATTCAGTTATCCCTCAATAGCATCACCGTCAGAGACGCTTGGAACTCTCACTGTCGATAATATGATGCAAGGAGAATTCCTTTGGCTTAAAGGCAGAGTCGGAGAAGGTCGCTATACTTTCATTCACCAAGACAAAAGAACGTGTACCATTAACGTTGCCGTTGCCGTAGGCAGTATTTCAGAGTCCAATTTAGGCATTAGTGAAACGAAAGGATTAACTATCGTTGTTGTAAGCCAGCAACTTAATGACGCCCTTATACAAGGGAAACGTATAACCAGTGAAGATTGGCATCTCACAACACAAAAAAACGATGATAGCATCGATGGCCTGATTATCAATGGAGTCGCACCGAAAGAGGGCTTTGTTCTAAACTCAAAGAGAAGATGGATCTCTTGGTTTATGGGGGATAAAAACAGTCCAGTTTGTCGTTAATCTTAATGCTCTTTTAAAGCGTTGGTATTTAAAACACACAGATAAAATGACTTACTTGAGTTAGGCGTATGAATCATAATATTTTTTATTTAGTCATGACGTCAACTAAATCACAAACGGGCCTATTCAAGTCCCGTTTTCTACTTATAAATACCTCTTCCTACCCTGCCCTCCGCCCTTCATCGATAATTTACTTTGAAATAATCATTAAATTTTCTAATCTAAGTATTGACACCCAAACTTCGGAAGCATATATTAATTACATGAATTGCCATTTGGAGTTCATTGATAACAGGTTCGCCTTATACAGGGAACAAAACGTTATCAGATTGAAACACTCATACTGATAAAACAGAGATGAGGTTTCTACAATTTAACTGTTGAACCATATGTCATTAATGAGTCATATACAGACTCTGAATATGTGTTCTTTCTCTTCGCTTAGTGCGTCGAGAACTATTGCTTATTTAAAAGGATAGTATTATGCGTAATATCGATTTCTCTCCCCTATACCGTCATGCCATTGGTTTTGATCGCCTGTTTAACCTTGTAGAGAACAGCGCTAACAAACCATCTCAAAGTGGTTACCCACCCTATAACATCGAACAGAAAGACGAGAACAACTACCGTATTACAATGGCTGTTGCTGGTTTCTCTGAAGATTCGTTAACGATTTCTCAAAATGAACATATGCTGATTGTGTCAGGTGAAATTACCTCATCTGAAATAAAACCCACTTACGTCTATCAAGGCATTGCAGAGCGCAACTTTGAACGAAAATTTCAACTTGCTGATTATATGACTGTTTCTGCCGCAAGCATGGAAAATGGATTGCTTCATATCGATCTTGTTCGAGAAGTTCCAGAGCCGATGCAAGCACGTAAGATTTCAATCAACAAATAACACCTATTTCCGTTAATCGTAGGCAGTAATAACGCATTGTATTTACAATTAAAAATACAGCCCTCACCTATTGATTAACGCTAATTAGCATCATCATATTTCATTGAGAATAGCGTAACCCCGTAAATACACACTCGGTTTACGTTTATTAAAAACATCAAATTTAAATTATTTGCATTAAAATAACTAATGCGAATCAAAAGGAAAAATTATTATGGGTAAAATCATTGGTATCGACCTAGGTACAACGAATTCTTGTGTTGCGGTTTTAGATGGCGACACTCCACGTATCTTAGAAAATGCGGAAGGCGAACGCACAACTGCATCGGTAGTTGCCTACACAGATGGCGAAACACTTGTAGGCCAACCTGCAAAACGTCAAGCCATTACTAATCCACAAAATACATTATTTGCGATTAAGCGTCTTATCGGTCGTCGTTTTGAAGACGAAGAAGTACAACGCGATATCGAAATCATGCCGTACAAAATCGTTAAAGCTGATAACGGTGATGCTTGGGTTGAAGCGCGAGGCCAAAAAATGGCGGCTCCTCAAGTGTCTGCTGAAATTCTGAAGAAAATGAAGAAAACAGCCGAAGATTTCCTAGGTGAAGAAGTCACTGGTGCCGTAATAACGGTTCCTGCTTACTTTAACGATGCTCAGCGTCAAGCAACGAAAGATGCAGGTCGTATTGCCGGTCTTGAAGTGAAACGTATCATCAATGAACCAACAGCAGCAGCATTAGCTTACGGTCTAGACAAAAAAGGCGGAGATCGCACTATCGCGGTATACGACCTTGGTGGTGGTACCTTCGATATTTCAATTATTGAAATCGATAATGTTGATGGCGAGCAAACTTTCGAAGTGTTAGCGACAAACGGCGATACTCACCTAGGTGGTGAAGATTTCGATAACCGTATGATCAATTTCTTAGTTGACGAGTTCAAAAAAGAACAAGGTATCAACCTTAAAACTGATCCGCTGGCTATGCAACGAGTGAAAGAAGCGGCAGAAAAAGCGAAGATTGAATTGTCTTCAGCTCAACAAACGGACGTAAACCTTCCTTATGTTACGGCTGATGCAACGGGTCCTAAGCACATGAATGTTAAAGTGACTCGTGCAAAACTCGAATCTCTAGTTGAAGACTTAGTGGTTCGTACGCTTGAACCGCTAAAAGTGGCTCTAGCAGATGCGGGTTTATCAATCGATGGGATCACTGATGTTATTCTCGTTGGCGGGCAAACACGTATGCCTATGGTTCAAGCTAAAGTGGCTGAATTCTTTGGTAAAGAAGCGCGTCGTGATGTAAACCCTGATGAAGCCGTCGCAATGGGTGCAGCCGTTCAAGCTGGCGTATTGTCTGGTGATGTTAAGGATGTACTTCTTCTAGATGTAACTCCTCTGTCTTTCGGTATCGAAACGATGGGTGGTGTTATGACGAAGCTTATTGAGAAAAACACAACGATCCCAACGAAAGCGGATCAAACGTTCTCAACGGCTGAAGATAACCAAAGTGCGGTAACTATTCACGTACTTCAAGGTGAGCGTAAGCAGGCGACCTACAACAAATCTCTGGGTCAATTTAACCTAGAAGGGATCCAAGCAGCACCGCGTGGCATGGCACAAATCGAAGTCACTTTCGATCTAGATGCAGATGGTATCTTAAACGTATCAGCAAAAGATAAAACAACGGGTAAAGAACAAAAGATCACTATCCAAGCGTCTGGCGGTCTAACACCTGAAGAAATCGAAGCAATGGTACAAGAAGCCGAAGCGAATAAAGACGCGGACAAAAAGTTCGAAGAATTAGTTGTTGCTCGCAACCAAGCGGATCAGATGATCCACGGTACTAAGAAACAAGTTGAAGAAGCAGGCGATGCACTTCCAGCTGACGAGAAAGAAAAAATCGACGCGGCAATCAAAGCACTAGAAAGCGTTAAATCTGGTGATGATAAAGACGCAATCGATACGAAAACTCAAGAGCTAGGTCAAGCAGCACAAAAGCTAATGGAAATCGCTCAGCAAAAAGCCCAAGCACAACAAAGTGCTGACGCAGGAGCACAACCCAAGCAAGAAGATGATGTCATTGATGCTGAGTTTGAAGAGGTAAAATAATACCTTAACTCAACATAAAGGCTCACTAAACAAGAAGTGAATTTAGGGCGTATAGAGGAAACTCATACGCCCTTTTTCTTACCGCTCAACCTACTCTCCCCACAAAAAACGCCTACACTTAGCCGTCCTATTATTTGCTTGGAGATTTAAGCATCTTGATGATAATACTGCCAAAGAAATAACGAACCGACACTTCTCCATGGTTGCCAATGCCCTACCATTTCTCTCGCTTGTTTTGGTGTTGGTTTACCAGTAAGTCCTTTCAGTCTTCCTAATGCAATCAATACCCCTAAGTCATCCGCAGGGAAAATATCTTGTCGTCCTAATGAAAACATCAAATAAATCTCAGCACTCCAACGATCAAATCCCTTTAAACTGGTTATAGCACTGATAGCATCTTCATCACTTAATGACTCTAAGCCATCAATATCAAGGTTTCCCGATTGAACGGCTAAGGCTAGCCCTTTTGCATATTCAATCTTGCGCCAAGATAAACCAACATCACGAAGGTTTTGATCTTCAATACTCAAGAGCTTTTCTGGAGTGACTTCTTTTAATAACGCAACCAAACGACCCATTATCACCGCCGCCACTTTAGTTGACAGTTGTTGGCTGACAATAATAGATAAAAAAGCCTCAAATCCATGAGGATTCACTCTTGGCGATGGGTAACCTTGAGTTTTTACTGCGGCTTCAAGATCCTTATCTATCAGACAGAGTGCTTTTAATCCCTGCTCTATTGTCTGCTCATCCATATTTACTCTACCTCTACATTGCCGTTAGATTGTATTTTTCTTAAAGAAATACATTACCATAGCCTTTCATCAATGGCTGATAATCCTAAAGCGATAAATGACATGCCTCTTCACTTACCCTTTTATCTTTACTTTCCTATCACCCTATAGCTACACTGTTGCCGTCTTTTTATTGTTAATAATTTTATATTTATGATCCGTTCAATTCTACTTACTGTTGTTTTACTGCTTAGTTTTACCGCCCATGCTGACTCTCTCGAAGAAAAAGCTGAATTAGGTGATGCTCGCGCACAAGTAAAATTGGCTATGGAATATGAAGCAGGAACAAACCGCCCTATCAATATTGATCACGCCATTCAATGGTATAAACAAGCGGCGATGCAAGATAACACCACAGCGCAGTTTAACCTTGGTCAGATCTATAAGAACGGCTATGGCATTGCTCAAGATTCCAAACAAGCAATTTATTGGTTTACTCGTGCAGCCACACAAAATCACCCGCCTTCTCAATTCTATTTAGGTGAGATTTACGAATACGGCTTAGCAGGCAAAGTCGATTTATATAATGCCTCTCTGTGGTACCAAATTGCCTCTCATAATGGTCACGGTGAAGCCATGCTTGGCTATAAACGTGTGCTAGCCGAATTAGCCGCACAACAGCATAATCCTAAGACCACTAAAGAAATTGCAGATCCGACACTCGCAGAGCCAATAGCACCTAAAGTTGCCGAACCTACTCCAGAACCAAAAACAATTATCATCACACAAATGGAAAAACCAACCAGATTGATCATGTTGGCCGGTTATCTGTTAATTTCAATCATGCTCGTTATTCTTGGATTTTTACTCATAAAACTAAGACGAACATTCCTATTACAAAAAAAGAATGTACCTACCAACAGCACATTTGAAAAAACGCTCCATAATGAAAAAATCAAACATCTGCAAGACAGCAACGACAACCTTAAAATCCGAGCTGAAGCACAAGAAGTCACCATAAAACGATTAAGCATTGAACTTGATGCCTCAAAGCAAGCTTCATTCCCCCACTTTACTCCTTTTCAATTATTAGGGGTTGTTTCTTCAAGCTCTCTTGATGATCTTAAAAAACAATACCGAAAATTAGCTCAACTCCACCACCCCGATCACGGAACCGATGGTGTGATGCTTACCGAAATTAACAAAGCGTATAAAAAGATTAAGAAATGAAACCGACGATAAACACATAGGTTCCTTTACAAACAATAAGTTCTCTATATAATTCACCACACTTTCACATGTTAAATAAATGTAAAATATAATTCATGTGAAATTCAAAGAATAAAAAAGAGAAGGTATTATGTTTAACTTAGAAGGTCACTGTGACTGGTGTAAAAAGCCAGCAATGGTTTTACAGCATCAATATTGTGACGGTGCGAAATACTACGCGTGTGTGGACTGCAATGATTACGCTAAAATCGATATTCGAGAATACGATTTAGCTGAAATGGAACAGATGAATCAAAAGTAACGTGCAGAAAATAAAGCAGTAGATATAAAAATGCCGATGATAAACATCGGCATTTTTGTGTTTACATATTACATCTAAAAAATACGTTCTAGATTATGCTTCTTCTTTAGCGATTACTTTGTAGATTAACGCACCCAGTATGGCACCTACAATTGGAGCAACCCAGAACAACCAAAGTTGAGATGTAGCCCAATCACCAACATAAACTGCAACAGCAGTACTACGCGCAGGGTTAACAGAAGTGTTTGTTACAGGGATACTGATTAAGTGAATAAGTGTTAGACATAAACCAATCGCAATAGGAGCAAAACCTGCTGGAGCACGGCTATCTGTCGCACCCATAATCACAATTAGGAACATCGCAGTTAAGACAACTTCGATAATCAGTGCTGACATCATTGTGTAGCCACCAGGAGAATGTTCACCAAAACCATTTGATGCAAAACCACCCGCCAAATCAAAGCCAGCTTGACCACTTGCGATTAAGTATAAAATACCACCCGCTGCAATCCCGCCTAAAACTTGTGAGATAATGTAAGGAACGAGGTCTTTTGCATCAAAACGTCCACCAACCCAAAGGCCTATAGAAACGGCAGGGTTTAAATGGCAACCAGAAATATGTCCAATAGCAAACGCCATCGTTAATACTGTTAGACCAAACGCAAGTGCGACACCGACAAAGCCAATACCTAGCTCAGGAAAGCCCGCCGCCAATACTGCACTACCACAACCACCTAGCACGAGCCAAAACGTGCCTATAAATTCTGCCATATATTTATTCATAATTATCCCTATATCCTTATTATTACTTGATTTAAATGAAAATTTTTATCTCGAACCAAGTTCTTGTTCAACATAAATATAGGTTATGATTTGCAAATTAGACACCTAAATATTTCAAATTATTTCAAATTTGCATTTTTAAGACATAATTTTTAAAGATGGAACAGAAATTACCTTTAAATTACAACAATTTGCTTAATCATTAACCTACGAGGATTATGATCTCGCCTCGATATCAATTCAATAATCCCTTTTATTTAGTTTATTTTTCGAATGCCTTGCGATTGCATGCGGATTCAAAGCGTTAAATGACAGTCTTTCTGTGGTTTTATATCGCAATACTATCTATTCAATAAATAGAACATCAATCAAACAAAGCCCTCTGTAAATTTTCATCTCGCTTATTCTTCTAATGCCTTGCGATTATGTGATAGATCTCTGATAATTAATGCATTGCTATTAATTGGACACATTTATGCCGCAGGATAACGCACCAAGTTTCTTCTTCTTTGGTTGTGAGCCATAAAAATTAATATGTTGATGTATAAAGAAAAATAGTAGAATCAATCTAAGCTAGGACGCACTCAGGACACTTTAGTGTATAAACTTCATAGCAATCTAACAAAAGAAGTATGACATTGAATAAAACTATAGATATCTTTAAAGACCTTTATCTAGGAAGTTCATTTGATTCCTATATCCATTTACTTCGAGGCAATATTTTTTCTCATCTTACAGATACGATTGCTATCTTTGCAGCTTTAGCAGCTATCGCATTGCCACTTGCCCAGCAGACTTTTCAATGGGCTTCTGAAAAATACAAATCAGACCATTTAATAGACTTCATAGAAACAAATTCACCTATTCATCCAAAGTTATTAAACAAGAGTATATTCATATATTTTATATGTATACTTTGTTACAAAGTGTTAACCCCACTTTTTAATGACTTTTTCTTCATTATATCCACAGTTATTATCCTCATTACATTTATAATTATCATTAATATTTCATTAAGATATTTAAGTTATACTTATGATATGTCTAAAGGTATTAAAGGTATTAGAAAAAAAATAATATCCAAAAATATAGACCTAAAAAATGAAACATATTCAAATTTAGAAATTTCCATATTAAGCGATTATGAATCCTATATGATAGCATCTGACTCTTCATATTTAGATTTAAGTGATAATTTTACTGATCTTGGATTTAGCATTATTAATAATCAAGAATCAATTGATACAAACATCATAAATACATACATTAATGGTTTAGAAAAAATATTATGTTCCACCCCTATTTTATCTAACGACGATAAGTACAAAAATGTGGCTTGTTGGTATATACATTTTGTCCAGGGACTAGTTGTAAAGGAAGAAAAATATTCATATCTTTTAAAATCAATATGTTATATAGCAAATAGTATTGAATCTCGAAGAACTGACAATTACAAACCTTTACTTACTGGCCGTATATATATGAACTTTACATATATAACAACTTGGCCTAGCGGTCTAGGTAAAGCTCTAATTGAACATTTCAATCAGCTCACAGATATATGCATTGATAGTGATAATAAAGATAGCATCGTTAATTTATATAGCGAATTAATATCCAGTTTAGGGTTTGGTATTATCACTACAAATGAACTTATTTATTACTTTAACGATTATAAAGTTAATAACCATGAATATTCAAAATTAATCGAGTTATCAAATTACATAGAAGAAACATTAAATAATGAAAGTTTAATTTTTGATTATAAAAAAATAAAAGAAATAGCTCCGGCGTCATTTACCCAAAAAAAAGGTGATGATGATGACATATTGAAATCATTTGAAAATAAAATAAATGATTATAACTTTCAAAAAATGGCGTTCAAAAACATACACATTTTCATTTCAAAGATATCTAAATATGATACAGGATTGTTAATTGATATTTGCGAACTTAAAAACCCAATGTCATCAGAAATAAACATGCTAACATGTGAATTACTGCCAAATAGTATTCAAGATATTTTCAACTCATTAATATCACTAGATCGCGATGACTTATTAATGTCTCGCACAGGTGAAATGCATAACCAATACCTAATTAAGGGTTTATCTATGCTATTCATATATAAGGTGTGTGTTTTAGTAAAAGATGACAGCAGTACCATTAATTTAGATTTCATGTCAAAATATAAATTAAGTGATTTAGATAAAATAAACAATTTACTTAAAAGTATTTCAGACATAACAGGTCACTTAGTTAATCATCAAAAAATCAATGACTTATGCCTACTCCACTCTCTAGCTATGGATAAGGTAAAAGATAAAAGAATCGAAATAATTGAGATAATCAGCGATGGTATAAATAAAAACATCGACGAGTTAAAGTCATCTGGTAAATTGAGTCATGAAAAAATCAATACATTTTTAAATTCATTTCCAAAAGATAAAGATGTCATAGAAAATCATGAACCACTTTTAAAGAAATTACTAATTTCAAAAAATGCAAAATTCAAACACACATCTAGCTTTAAACGCACTACTTTCATTGATGATCCAAGAGTTCATACGATTTTTGATAACATTGGACAATCGGTTATTAACGGTCATTTTGACCTTATATATAATTACATATATGAAAATACTGAAAGTTTAAATGCTGATACGACTTGGCCGATTAATTACCAACGATTAGTTCTTTTACCATGGCAGCAAATTCAAGAGCTAAAAAAATATGGTTTTAGCTTCAAAAATAATCACATCTACTGGCCGGATGGTTCATCATCACCATATAAGCAAATTCAATCTAGCAATCAAACAATTGTAAATATACTTCCAAACGAGACCTTAGTTAAGATCACATCTCTTTTGTCACCTATATTTCAAGTTAGTTATATCGATAAAGGTCCTAAGATAGAATGGGAGACACTTATGCATATTATGCCTGCAAAATATTAACCGTTACGCATCACGAAAAGGTCAAAATAATGCGACCGCCATCAATATTACTAGCCTGTTGGTGGTGACCATAGAGCCCGAAAAATTTTCATTCCTCGGGGTGTCCCCCCGTAGGTAAGGATTTAGACTCTAGAAGTACCTATCGAATAGATAAAAGACTGCAAACAAAACCATCATACCTAATATGCAATACAATACTTTTAATAAGCGATCTGTTTTCTTTTCTAATAGAATCAAACGCTCAGCAGCTTCATTTTGAACTATCATATTTATTTCTGGTGGTGATTTAGTTAAACCAATACCAAGTAAAATTGCACTTAATGAAAAACCAAAGAATGAAATAATCATACGAATAACATTCAACGAAATAATTAACTGATCAATTCTTTTTTGTTCATCTTTCGTTATAAATTCCTTAAACGCTTCTAATGGTACATCTACCGAACCCTTGCTTATAGCATCTGCCAACAGGAGTTGATTACTTATTATAATATCCATTAACTTATGATTAGAGAAATCTTGCGTTGCGGTTCTAATAATTTCAATATATCCATCATTAAGCAGAGCTGAAACAAGCGATACCAAAAAAAGAAAAATGCTATAAAAGATACAATCTCTTGAACTCAGTTCTTTACCTTTACTAAGTGCCATACAACAAAGAAACAACAATGGTGCAAGCAGTACCAATGTCGAACCCATAATTTTAATTTCAACAGAAAAATCATTTCCCATATAGTTCAAATATAAATAAAAATACGATAACAAAGAATTTTACAGTATCTTTGATTGTTTACATAAATCAGTGTCACATTTCATTGCCATAGTTATATTTTATATACCGGTACTCAACCCCACCCGTTAACTGCTGCATACAACTTCGAGTTAAATAATACTTCTCTGCCAGCCTTTTCAACAACGAACTTGCCCAGCTTGATGACAAACCACATCTCTCCGCAATCTGTGACGGCGTCACCTCTTCACCTTCTTTAATCGACTGCAGAACAATTAACTGTGTCTTGCTCAATTTAAGCAGTCCAACTTGGTGTGGAACCGAACGTGCGCATTTCAATAAATTCTCTGAAATATGCTCATTTTTGGCTAAATTTGGCATGATTTTACTACCCTCTGTAATTAACAATGAGAATTGAACTTTCGATTTGATTTGAATGATCTTTTAAACGATCTCTTAAACAACAAGATCAGCACTAAGACAGTGGTAACAGCAATTATTTAGCCATTGATGGTAGGTATTTAGGGCTTCTTTCTTCTTCATTTCCAAATGAGTGTGAATATAGGCTTGATCGAGCTTATCTTTTGCATGATTCAATAATGTCTCTGCAACCATGTAATCAACACCCAAATCAGCCCATACCGTTCTGGCCACCTTTCGTAAATCATGAGCTGACCATTCTTTGTTACTCACCGCTCTCACCAATTCAGACGCTCTCACTGAATGGATTGGATGCAAATCTCGTTTGTTTAAAGGGAATACGTTATTAATGGCGTAGTTATGCTTTGTTTGCCACTGTTTAAAATCACTCAGTAAAGTCACCATGTCATTAGATAATGGATAAACGATCTCTTTTTTAGATTTCGTATTCTCTTTAGGGATAACCCATCTCTTTTGTTTAAGATTAATATGCCTCCATTTTGCAAGACGCGTTTCACCTAACCGTGTGCCATGACAAAGCATCATTGAACAGAGAACGCGCTCAATAGGATTGGCTTTAGTGATTTTAGAAAGCAACTCTGGCACATCATCAGGCTTTAAACGAGATCCCTTTACATCAATTCGCTTAGTAACAAAGTCAGTAAACTTCATTTCATCCATTGGGTTAAACGTTAAGTAATTAAGCTTTTTAGCTCGCGTAAAACACACTTTGAGTAATTGAAAGATGGTCCTGATATAGCTATTTGCAAAACAGGCTTTTAATAGTGGTTTGATTAAAAGCTCATCCACGCTTTTATGAGTTAATTCTCGAATAGGTAAGCAATGTAAATTAGAAATAAGATGATTGTCTGCCATCGATTTAATGCCCGTAATACGATTTTTAGACACATTTCTGGTTTGGTACTCACGTTCTACATACCAACACACCACTTCATCCACCGTTGAGAACAAATTACCCGATACGGGTTTTCCTGTTGTCAGCTCAACAATAAACGCATTAAGCACTTCAAATGCGCCCTTGGCGTTTAAATCTGGATATTTACCAATACGATAGCTCTTTTGTTTACCATCTTTGTATTCATAATAAATCCAACTTCCCTGCTCTCGATTCTGTTTAAAGCGTAAATACAGAGAATAACGCTCATCTTTAAGTTGTCTAACTTGGCTGTCACGGCTGTATTTCTTGATCTGAGCTTCTGATATTTTGCAACGCACCGTGGTTTGAAACAGTGCGTGTTGATTCATTACTATCATCATTCCCCCAATAATGTGGCTTGCACACTCATTCGAGTGGCCTGTTTTCCTGCGCCACTGAGACTGACCGAATCAATCGAATACGTCCCTTGTGCCACACTTGGAAATGACCCATCCAAAATCACATGACCTTCTGCAAAAGCCGTGGCAATGGCGGGGGCTTGGATCGTGATTTTACGTCCTTGTCTTTGTATTTTTCTAAGCTCGGCATGACACGCTTGCTCGGCTTCTTGTTGATTGTTTTTGTCCTGGCCTAAACGTTTAAACGGAGCCGATCCAACCGTTACTTCTTTTCTTGAGCTGTCTGTAGGATCTAAATAGAACGCTTTAACCCCAGAGAAATCATTGCGACCATCTAAATCACCCGAAACATTCACAAAGTTTGAGTTGAGGGCTTTATTCTCATCAGGAAGTGACAACGTAATGGATTGAATGTCTTTTCCCGTTGAGGTAGAGCGTTGACCAATAGGCACAAACACAAAGCGCTCTTCCACCAGCTTTGCAATCGCATCATACCGTTTGGCCAATTTACGCAGAAAAGGCAATGTACTTTCATCGAGTCTATGCAAGCTCTCGATTTCAATATTTTGTAATTCAGGTGCGACAAAAGGAACGAACCCATGTGGAGACACGCAATCGGAAACCACTTGGCCTAGCGTTGCTTTGTTCCAGCTCATGCTCTTTCTTTCTCTAAAGCCGGAGTTATCTTTGATTGAGAATGGTGACACCGTCATGGTGATCGTGATGGTTCTAGGCTCCACTGAAAAATTACGGCCTGATATTTGGAACACGCCTCGTTTTATCTCATCAAGATAAACGGTATACTTCTCGCCCTTTGGCGGCAAACCATCAATGTCTGATGAGTGAATTACTAACTTTAGATCATCGCCATCAATGCCGTTTTCATCACGTAGCGTCCAGCTTTGCAATAAAGAGAGCATCATTTCACCGTGTTTGCCTTTGAGTTCTAATCCCATGAGCGGTTTACCTCTTTGATATTTTGTTTAAAGCTGACTTCAGGAATGGTGACCATGGTTTCTTCCATAAAAAAATCCCCACGAACGTGAGGATTTAATTGATAGAAGTCGATTTCTAATTGGTCATCATCTTGACCAGTGTGTTTAAAGAGAACGTCGGTAATGATCTCTCCTTTCTGTACGGTGACTTTCATCGATACTCCAATAACTCAAGGGTGACATCGGTCACTTGCGCCGAGCCGTTATGCACCAACTCTGATTTTCCTTCATTGATGCTTTTAATCGTCCACTGCCCAAGATTTACCCCTCCACCGTTGCTGATTTGTTGTGGCTCATCGACCATTTCTCGTAATCGCTCGACGTTACCTTCTGCGGTTTGGCGTAGCCATTTGGCCGTAATAGAGAGGGTTTCAAGAGGTTTTCCCGTGGGGGATGACATCGCCCCATCAACCAGACTTGTTTCAGTAAAACGGCCCGTCGTGACGCGGTTCATTTTCATAATGGGGGTTTTATCCCCCACAGAAAACACAAACTCACCAATAACAAGGTGATGCATGTAATGACTCCTTATCCTCTGTCGATACCGGCGTAATTAAAGCGAGACTCAATAGAGTGACCGCCCATGAGGTAACTGAATTGTTGCTGCATTTGTTCTGTGACGTGTTTAGCAATCGCCACTTCATCTTGATTTTTAGAGGGCGTAATATTGATTTGAGGAGCAAAGTGAACCCCCGCGTTTTGTGCATTCAACGTCTCTTTATTGGCTTTCTCTTCCACCTTTTGACTGACTTCATCGGATGAGGCGAGTTTACTTCCAAACCACCCCCCTAGCATTTCACCACCCATGTCCCCAATCATTGATCCTGCAAGACCGCCAATCATGGTACCAATGCCAGGCAAAATCATCGTACCAATCGCCGCGCCTAATGATGCGCCCCCCATACCACCGATCAAGCTGCCAAGTGAGCTGCCTGCCCCTTCCGTGTCTCCTTCTGACAATGATTGAACCGCATCAATACCACTGATAGCCATGTTCAATGGTCGTAATACTTTGGCGAGTCCCAATCGCCCTGCAGACTGCGCCATATCCGCCCCCATATCGATCGCATCTTGTGCCATTGCCATTCCTGGTAAACTGGCAATTGCGCCGCCAGCCAACGCCAATGGAATGCCTTTTTTGGAATGACTGAATGAGCGAGCAACACGAGATAATGGATTTCTAGATCGAGAGCGCCGTCCAGATCGTTTACCTGAGCCACCGCGTGATCGTCTTGAACCACCAGTACGTCGAAGCTCTTGATTTAACCCTTTAAACGCCCTAGTCGCATAAGAGGCCGCTTTTCCACTTTCTTTGGTTTCTCGGTTTAGCCCTTTTTTAAACAAACGGGTTTTATCAACCGTATTACCAAAGAGTAATGACGCCGCTTTCCCTGCAATTAACGCGGTTTTAAACGCAAGTATTGCCCCAATACCGCCCATAATGATTGGCACAAGCACATCACTTTCTTGTGCAAACGCGGTAACCCCATCAACCACGGCCCCTAATGGAGTTAATACCCAATTCAGGCCTGGCAATAACTTTTCACCAAGGACCACCGCCAACGCATTGAGCTTATTCACAAACTGCTTAAGTTTATTTCCCGTTGTATTGACGCGAGTATCGTATTCTTTTTGCAAAGATTGAACGTGTACTTCTTGGCTTTCATTGGCAAGTTTTAAAATATCGGTGAAGTTTTTGGTGTTGCCAGCTAATGCCGCCACCGCACCTTTGGCCTCTTCCCCAAAGATTTGAGAAATGAGCGCACTTTGCTCTTCAAGTGGCGCGTTCTTTAAGGCATCAAGTACTTCTAACAAGGTTCCTGATGCATCAGTTTGCATATCTGCGGCTAACGAGCCTGAATCAAACCCCAATGAGCTTAGTGCTTTTTGTTGATTACCACTGGCCGCATCACCTAACGTCAAACGTCCTGAGATGTTTTTCAGAGCTGTCGCCGCTCGCTCTTCATTCATCCCCGTTGAAAGTAAGGACGCCGCCAACGCGGCGGATTCATTGATTTTAAAACCACCCGTTTTAGCTGTTGCTCCTTCACGCGCCATGACAGAGGCAATGTCTTTGGCTTTTGCATTGGAGTTATCAGAAAGATAATTTGAAAGACCGGCTAAGCCCACCGCCCCTTTTTGATCCAACCCCATTGAGGCTTTAAAGGTGGCAAGCATTTCACCGGCTTCACCGGCCTCCATATCAAACGCCACACCCATCTTGGCCGAATCAAGCACAAACGCTTTGAGCTTTTCATGATCTTTAATGCCACTTTGACCACCCGCCGCCAACATCGCGTTTATCTCACTCGCTGACATCGGCATATTACCCGACTCTTTCAATGACCAGTCTTTCAACGCCTTCATTTTGGCCGCATCTTGAGGATCATTTTTATCAGAGAGCACCTTCTTCACATCCGCAAAAGAAGATTCATTCTTAATCGCTGCATACATGGTGCCGGCAATCGGAGCCGCGGCCATGGCAAGACCAGAGGCTTGGCCTCTTAACTCTCCTAACTTAGCATTGCGTTTATCTATTCGGCTTTGAATCGAATTGAGCTCTTTGAGTTGTCGCCCTTGTTTTTCTAACGCGCCGGTGGCTCGCTCACTCGCGGTTTTTAGTCGTTGCTGCTCATCTGATAGCTTATCGGTATTAAGTCCAGCCCCTTTCAATTCCTTCTGCAACTTTTTGAGTTTAGCCGATTGGGTATCACTGCTTGAGGAATAACGGTCTATCTGTTTCTTGGCTTGATATTGGGATGAGCGCAGTTTGTTGGTGTGAATGGCGTTGCTAGCCATTTCATCGGAGAGTTTTTCTAACCGTAATTCGGTTTTAGCAACCTCAACACCCAGTGATTTCGTTTCAGATTGAGACAGGTTAAACGCTGAAGGATCGGCGAGTTTTTTATGCAACAATCCCAAAGACAGCTCGGTACTTTTATAACTTTGGGCTAAGACTCGGCTTTTCTTTTGACTGTCATTCAGCTCAGAGCCAAGCCCTGAGAACTTAACTTTGGAGGCATCCAGTTTCGCATTTACTTTTTGCAGTGATTGCTCTGTGGCTTGATATCCCTCCACTTTCTTTAAATCTCGGTTTAAACCAGAGACTTCGCCCCGTTGCTGTTCAAGCGCTCCGTTCAGTTTCTCTGTGGCATTGGTGGTTGATACCACATCACCCAAGCCTTTGGTGGTCACATCAAGCAGTAAGGACACTTTGCTTTTTTGATTGCTCATCGCTTCTTAATCCCCAGCTTAGTTAAAATCAGCTCGTATCGATGCACCGCTAAATCCTGCCGCCATTCCTTTAATTCGGTTTCGGAAGTGTTGCGGTACATCGGGATCACATCAATTAAGTTTTCGACGTCGTCACTTGAAAGTAAGCCGCCGACTGTAGAAAAAAATCACCGACCTTCGGTTTAATCGTTAAGTAATCATTCACCGACATCTTCTGCAGATCTTCTTTATCCAAATCACACACCACTTGGAACATAAAGTCTTCACGCAGTTGCTTTTCAGTGATGTCTGTCAGCGCTTGTGAATGCTTCACTTTCGGTACCGTAAATTTGATGTGCTCAATCTTCTCACCCACTTCATTTTCAAACGGGAAAAGTAAATCGAATTCATAACAGTCGTTTGCCAGTTTCTTACCTTGGAGTTCATCACTGCCCGTTAAGATGTAAGCCGTACAATCATTGGCTAACGTATTAAAATCAGGTGCGGTGAGTTCTTCAAACTTCTCTTCACTCAGCCCTGTGGTTGCAAGGATGACCGCTTTTTGTTGGTCAAACAGTTCTTTATCACAGAGCTTGCCCTCTTTATTAATGAATGGGAGTTGTCGAAACACCTCAAGCGTCATGGAGGAAATAGTCAGGGTGTTGCTGTCATTTAAACGAAAAAATGGCAATGCAGAGGTCTTTTTCATAATTATCTCGATCAAAAAAAGGAGCCGAAGCTCCTATTAAAAGTAATGTCATAATGTGGTTACGCCGTCGCGCCGTATTGACCCATAAGATTGACACCGCCAATGGTGGTTTTTCCGGTTCGGGTATCAATGTCATACACCGTTTTACCGTTATCTATCAGCTTGTAGGATTTACAAGTGCCTTCAATGGTACATACCGGCTTTTCTCCCATCTTGACGGTCTCTTGCTTAATTGAACCAATGGTAGAATAGAGCGAGTATTGCGCCTTATACCCACCATTGTTGCTGTCTTTGCCTTTTTCCGTCACATTCACTTGCGCTTCAGATAAGGCATAACGGCCCAATGACATCACCAAGTCGGCGTGCTTACCTCGGATCTTCATTGACCATTTAAGTAAATCAATCCCAACAACGTCTTCACTTTGAACAAACTGCCCCTCATTCGCCGCGGTTTTAAACGTCACTTCTGGCGCACTGAATTCCACAATCTCATTCACCAATGGCACATCTTGCACCACCGCTGATAATCGTAATCGAACGCGATCAACCATTTACTGTCTCCTCAAGCCATTGCTCAATCAATCCATTATCCACCGACATTTCATACACCATGTGCTCATTCGGGCTATAACGGCCATAATCCACACACAAGAACCAACGCCCTGAGTTGTAGTTTTCAAGGTTGTTTTTACTTGGGTGCAAATACGCACGAAAGACGGGAATCACGCCATCAGCCACTAAGGATTGTCCCCAGTTGCTCAAGCGCTCAACCACACTGTCCATGAACTCTTCGGTGAGCAATTTGCCCATATAGGGCTGAGAGGTTTCTTCTAGTTTGCGTACCATTAGATCTTCCAAACCCACATGAGCCATAAAGCGCCCCGTATTGGTTCGATTACCAATGATAGACACGCCACCCATTCGCGTTGTGGCCATCGTGACAACACCGTGTTTATTCAAGAAGTTCGCTTGTGTGGTTTTATCCCCAATCTTGTAAGTCACTAAGCGACAAGGCTCATCACACAACACCCCCTGGTTTTGTGGTGATTCATACCCCTCAATCGCTGCCATTGCGCCAATCAATGCGATGGACGCTGGCAATACCGTAGGTAAGCCGTCATAGGTTTTAATAAACCACGGATCAATAATACTGAGCTTATCTTGCCCTGTTCCTTCAGCACCAAATTCACCGGCAAACTCTGCGGCTTCTGTATCATTGGTGTTTGGCCCATCGACAATTGGACGACAATGAATATCACGCGCCACGGTGCAAAGCTTCTGAACAAATGGGATCGAATTAAAGCCTGGTGCACCAATCAAGGTTGGAGTTTCAGGGCACCCTTTAATTGAAAACAAGCCTGATGTCGCGCCGGTATCTGCATCAATACCACCAATCACCTTGGTTTCTGTGGCTGGTTTATCGACGCCTTCTTCAACCACAATTACATAGAACACCGCACGAACATAACCCAATAGGTAACGCGCCAATAACGGCAATGTCCCTTCACTGGTATTAGTCGTATCGAGCATCATTTTGGCTTGCGGATAATCAAATAAACGCACCGGCTCATTGTAAGCAATGGAGGTATGTTTATTGGGCGCGGTTCCAACTAAGCACACCACATGCTGAGCCAATGGACCCATACTTGGTAATGGCTCAATCGCAATAACTTCAGCGCCGTTTAATTCAAAATCTTGAATTGGGATCATTTCTGCCATTATTTCACCTCGGCTTTCGTTGGTTGAGTGACCGGCTTTCCAATCTTTCCATTCAATAAAAGAAAGCTGGCTTGTCGTGGATGGAGACGAATGGTCTTTTCATTGAGCAGAACCCAACGTTTGGCCAATCGAAAGGGCTTTAGAATTTGATATTCAATTCGCCCATCGCTTTTGCTCTTTTTGTCCATAGGGTTTTCCTGTGGCTAGATAAAAGAAAACCCAGCGCAATGGCTGGGTTCTGAAGTGATTGGTTGATGTGATTAGCTTGGTACTACCCCTGATAATTGAGGTCTGCCGCATTCAGGGAAATCGTCTTGCTCAACGTATTCATTTAAGAGAATGCGATCACCAAGGAGTCGGTAATACTCATCTTCCGTATAATTGGTTTTACGAAGCTCAGAATAGATCTCAGGGATTTGCTTGTCCTGGGCATAAAACAGCAATTGAGCTTCAACATTAGTTAACACGTCTTGCTGCCACTGCTTTTCTGTTTCAATCCAATGAGGGCGATAACGCGCTTTATCGTATTGCCAAGCCCCAAGTACTTTACTCCATGAATCAAATTGCTCAGGCTCTAGTAAGGTATGAGTTTCAGGAATAACACCGAGCTCTTCAACTTGATAATCCCCTTCCTCATCGTTATCACGATCTTTAGCAAACGCAATTTTCTCACGATGGTCTTCAAGCTGCTTCCATTGATTATTGATTAAACGAACCGCAAAGCCTTCCTTTGACTCTGGTGGTTTAGTGAAAGAATGCTTATCTGGTAATGTGAAATTATAATCAGAGATAACAAACTCATTCGTCTCACTATCCCAATAAGTTTCACCCAGTAAGATCCCAAACACTTTCCATTTACCATCCTTATAAAGAACGGTTTGAATTTCTTTATCGTATTTTGGCGGTGCGTCTTTCACAACCCATTCAGGATAATCCCCATCGGGAACACCAATAACAAAAGCCTCACCGATTGGAGACCAAAATTCATACGCTGATTTATCTTCAATTTCTAACCAGGTATTTAGTTGGTGATCGTATTTACCAATAACTCCATTGGTACTTGGCTCATAAATGTTTTCAGTACAATCAGCACCTAGTGCGGTTCCTGCTGCAACATGCTCTTCACCATTACCAAGCCACCAACCATCAGGATGAATTCGTGATACGTGTAAAGTAACTGATTTCTTTTGAATGTTATTCATTATGCAAGCCTCACTATCCAGTTAACTTTACGGTGGTTTATCGTATTTTTGAGTGCACCAAATAAAGCAATCATGATGGTATGAACATGAGATCCAATAACTACCGTATGGTTATGGCTATCTGAAGACGTATTTTTTGTTTCGGTTCCATACGTAGTCCATGGATTATGACCGTGTTGATTCGATTGTGCTGCTCTCATTTTTTGATACGTATGATAATGTGTGTCTGTATTCGTAGTTTTCGTTCCTAAATTAGTTGACCCAACACTTGAACCTTCATGCCCATGCTCTTTTACTTGTCCTTCTTCAAAAACACCAATCGTTTCGCCGTCTTCCTTTCCAATAACACCACAGCCACGCATATCAGGAATGATGCCATCAGGCCATATCAAGGCACATTGTGGATTGGCTATTTTATCGAACACTTGGTTTTTCATAATAGCAAAACCATTTGGAGCAATATCAGTAAACCAAGGGATGGCAGCCCCTACTGGAAATATTTTTGCAGCAAGACCTAACCACAATTTATCAATCAATCGTTGAGGGGTTAATGCTCGCCAAAACTGAGGCAACTTAACGTGCTTTTTCTCCCTCGATTCAGAGTCAATGTCGGCATCGGTTGACGCATTGTCTTTTCTCTCATACTGCTCATGGGCTTTATCAGCGTTAACATGCGCTTCAAAATCCGTAATGGGTGTATAGAGCACCGAATCATCTTGCGTGATGGTAATTAATTCTGAATTATCCGTTCTAAAGTTGAGTCTAATTCGTGTGAGTTTCCCGTCTGAATCGGCACTTCCAGCCACATAATCACCGCGAGAGCGTGCGTATGAATAAAGAACGCCGGTATCAGTTAAGCTACCAATTTCAAAATAATTATAACCCTCATCAGGAATAGGAATATCCGCTTCAACACGATAAAAACCATGCTCCGTATCTATCGCTTTTACAAAACACACCGCTTCCGCTTTAGGTTGCAATAACGCCGTTTGATTTTGTGGTTGTTCATTCTCTGGAAGTAACCCAAGGCCAATGACCACTTTTTCAATCGTAACTTTACGGCCTTCTTCTTTGGCCAGCGCTTCTTCATCAAGCCCTGCCAATGTAATGTAATTTAAATATCCTATACTCATGCGGCACCTATTTCTATAACAACACCCGTTTGAATGGTTGAGCCAATAAAGGCGTATGAATCTGCAGAGCGGATAAGGGCAATATCCACCGTGTCACGCTCTGATTTGTAGTTATCAATTCGAGACGCCACCCTTGCTGTGGTTTCTTTATCAATAGGGAGAGCGGATAAATAACCATCAATTTTTAGTGAATACGCCAATGCCCCTTTTTTCATTTCTGTGGTGATGTTCAACACGCTCAAAGCTTGAGATAAACCAAAACGAGTTCCTGCTTTTCGATGAATAGCAAAGGCTTGCTCTGTGGTTTCTCGTCTCTGTTTCATCGTGTCATTGGGTTGCCAATCCAATACACCACGCTCAGAGGCAAGCAGTGACACAAATTCATCAGAGGTTAAAAGGGGTTGTTTCAGTTCTGGATACGGGTTTTCTGATGCACTTAATAAGCTATGCCAGGCAAACTCTAATCCCTCTTCAATCAAGGTTCGATTCTCAGGTTGAACCGATACAAACTCATTGGGCTTTAACATTGATGATCACCTCTGTGCAGTGCGGCGCTTCATCCCACAAACATAAAACATCGTTTGAGGGTTTGGTTATCTCAACACGCTTTGCCCCCAGTGAATAAAAAACATGACCAAGCTCTAAGCGCTCTACTCGTCCTTCAAGTAACTGGCTTTTATCTGCAAAAACTAATGCGGCGCTTTGGGCTTCTTCTTTTGAAATATCATTCACCGGATCGCCTCCTGTGAATAACGTCGCTTCAATCACATACGGTTTTGGCACACAGCTTTTCACGGTAACTTCATCGGTTTCTTGGGCAATGTCATCACGATTTAGATAATCACTGGCGCGTTTTATCAATTCAGGACTTGCCGTTCCATCAGGATTTTCGCGACTGACCAACGCCACCTGAACTTGACCGCTGTTTGGTACCAACATTTTGGCTCTGGCGTCTTTAACCTGTGCCGGTTGACTCTCTTTTGGAAACTCAAAGCGCATCACGACCGCGTCTAATTCAGAGCTTACCGTTATGGTTGGCCTCTCATCCAAAGTTAAGGCATGAAAGCGATAACCGGCGCGAGTGCCTGTGGTGTGAAACATGTACGGCGCTAAATCAAAACGTTGCAATAAACTGTCATTGCCTTCCATCACCGCCGCTTTTGGTGGAAACACCTTCTTGTCTTCTGGAATTAAGGTCTGACGCTTTAATTGATATTGCGCCGCTAACAGATCCACCATGTCAGTTTCAGTCACGAACTTGCGGAACATCTGCAGAGCCCAATAGTTCTGCTCACGAATTTCAGCCAATCGCTTTAGCATGAAGGCTTGCGTCACTTGCGCTAAGGTTTCCCCTTCATTACGAAACGCCTCTTCAAGTTGAACCGCCACTTCAGGGTTCGACTCTTGAACGTAATTAACCGCAAAAGCCACATAATCATCAAACAAAGCTTCAAACGACGGGGCTTCAAATGCATTCGGGATACTCATAATTCACCTTCAAGTTTGAGTTGATTACCTTTCCACTTACCAATCACTTTAATGGAATAACCCGTCGCGGTTGGCTGGGCGATACATTGAGTGGCCTTAAACTCAGACAAGCCGTTTTGATGTTGAGTAAAGGCCGACAACGTAAGGTTTTGAATGATTAACGTAGTTTGTGGGGTTTGCAGCTTACCGAGACAACGTAACGCCGGATTACCCACCTTTCGACGTTTCACTCGGCTTGAGATCTCCGTGGTTAAGATACGAATGAAGCGCCGTTTAAGCGCTTCAAATCCTGTCACCGTCTTGCCTGTCTTTGGGTCAATCCCTATCATGGTAAAAGCCTTTTTATGTCATCGGGTAACACATCGTTCATCACCGATTTTGAACACGGATTATCCCAAAGCATGGCAATATTTTGCGCGATGGCGGATGAGGTAATTTTGTTTTTTATCTCATTGGCTTTGGCTAATTCCTTGCTCAATAACGCGGCAATGTCGCTATCAGCCAGTGACAACGTATCGGTGATGGTGGCTAACCATGTTGCAAATGCATCAACATCAATAAGCCCTCCTATGAAATCATTAATCGCTTGAAATAACGCACTCACTGCCTTATTAATCACCGCAAAGGCCGCATCATTTTCACCTTGAATAGAACCAAACAATTCCGTGGTATTTGAGCAACTGGCAGGAACCGCCCCACTCAACGCATCCAATCGATTCACTTGTTGAGCCATCGAACTCATCTGGATAGCATTATCCGCGGTTGTTGCCATCGCATTCACGCTGCCAGTTATATTGGTATTGGTGCTCGCTATGCTGTCTCTGGCTGAAGTGAGTACGGTTAAATCAACACCCAGTAAGTCCAGCGCCGGATTGTTTAAGGCCGTTTCTAATGCCATTAATTGATTACTGGTTTCACGCCCAGCATTCACCGCAGGGTTTGAAATTTTCAGACCATTGCTCATGATGAGCTGATAGATATCAAGATTGAGCGCCATTATTGATTTACTCCTGGAGGTGAACAGGGTGAGCCTGGACCTGAACAAACATGATCATGGGCATTAAAGAGGTTTCTATCTTCAGACATACTGCGAACGCCATCAGATATCTCTTTGGTCGCTTCAATATTGCCTTTCTGTTTGGTGTCTCCTTCGATTTGTTGATTGCCCTTTTGAATCGAATCCCCTTCAAGTTCATTCTTGCCAATTTGTTTACTGTCCGCATGAATCTCATAACCACCAGGATACTTGGCCACAAGCTTTCCATTCTCGATGTTATAAAGCTCCGTCATGCCGTTGCCATAATCGGTCATCACTTCATTCTCGTTCGTGGTTGGCGCGGGGTATTGGGTAGAAGGCAATCCCATCAAGGCAACCGCATTATTCAAATTGGTGCCAGAGCCTAAATTAATCAACAGGCATAATTCCCCCTTTGATGGACGGCGATAATGACTCACCTTGCCGCTACAAAAGACAAAGAACGGAACGTCTTTCACCTCGTTATCACCCGTTTTTATATCCACAGTGGTTTTACTGGCCTTATCAACCACAGCAAGACGAATAAGATTCGCCGTATTACCTCGCAGCTCTTCAAGTTCATCCCCTTGCTCAAGCACTTTATTTTCTAAAGATAAGATCCTTTCCATGATTTGAGAGAACATAGGTTTTTACTCCAACCAAGAATCATCCACCTCACCAATGGACACCGACTGTCTCACCGTCACTGCACGAATGAGATACCCATGCTCATCATCAATAATTTGAGGCTCATTAACGATGTAGTCCGGCAATTCAACCGACTCACCGAGCCCAAAATAACTGTTTTGAAATTCACGCTCGATACGAGATGATGCATCCAAGGCTTCTAAATCAAAGTCCTCATTGGAGGTGTTTACCGTAATGGCAAAAATCAGCTCAATACTGTGTTTTTCTCTGCCATCGTTGGTGTCTTCTTTCATTATTTTGGATTGACCACATCGATACGTGATCTCAACCGTCTCAGGACTGCTTGCCATCCGTTTATACGAACTGGGGATCTTGAGGGTTAACGCCGTTTCTAAATGATCAATCACCGCCTTGACATAATCAGACGGATTTCGCAGTAATTGATATGATCTCTTCATCAAAGAACTTCCTAAATTGAGCATCCACTTGAGGGGTTAATGTGGCAATGAGGTCAGCCGTTTCTTTATCGATGGGCTCGGTAACCGCTCGTATCTGGCGTCTTGCTTTTGCACTGCCAGAATGTGGCGCATACCGCTCGAATACCACGGGTGTATGACCCTTCCCGATATAGCGAACAAAAGCATTGTCATATTCTTTATTACCCACTCGAACCACTGAACCCCCTAATTGAATAGGCTCACCAAAACGATGAGCCGCCAAATCATTGGTACCAATCCAAAGCTTGCCAGTGTAATTGTGGTTCTTAACTCGATTAAACGGTTTCAAACGTCCATTGAGTGTTTTCAGTTTTAATTCGGTTTTCATCTCCGCTCTGGTTTTCACCGCAAGCCACTGGTTGGTTCGTCGCGCCGCCTTCATGGCCGCTTGTTCAATGTGCTCAGGAAGATAGGCCAACTCCTTGAGCCAAGCCGTTTCTACACTCAGCATATTATTCAGCCCAATCTCGACGTTTTGATGCACTTTCCATCATCAACGCATAGTCAAACATCCCATTGCAGCCGCTTTGAAAACTCACTCGATAGGTTTTTCCTTTGTGCTCGACAGTGGATTGTTCCACTATTTGGCTATCAGTGATCATGGCTAGACGCTGCAGCCCTTCTTTTTGGCGAGCCTTAACATAAGCGGTAATGACTGAGGTTTCTCCGTTAGGAGAGATCACCGTTTTCTCATCGCCCATTGCATCCAAAATGGCTTCATAAGCATCCGCTCTGTTTTCATCAAAATCAGACATTACCGCCCCTTATTACGCCGTTTTAATCTCAGTGATTAACCCACCCGTTAACAGCACACCGCCATCAACGAACACCCCAATCGGTTGAATGACGGCATCCACTTCATTTGGCACTGTTTTTGTAAACTCAACCCCATCAAAATACGCGGGCGAGCAATTAAACAACGGGTTATCACCGGCTTTAATCGGACCATCGAATAAACCGCGAGTCATGCAGCTCACCACGACACCTTCTTCAGCGCTAAAGCTTGGAACAACAAGTAAAGCGCCGACCAAACACGGCTCATCTTTAGTAAAACCACCGGCAGGTGCCGCAATACTGAGTTTGTGTCCATCACATAAATGCATAATCATTACCTATAAAAAAAGGAGCTAAAAGCTCCTATGAATTAAAAATCCAACAACTTATTTTGTTGCAAATGTGCCCTTACATAACCCACGGCGATCTGTCACTTTCGCCACAATGTCATAAGTGATACGCATCTTGGCACCATCAGAGGTAAAGCCATCACCCGTTTCTAACCAGGGCTCTTCTTGACCATCCAAGAAGCCCATCACGACGGCTTCAAAGTCTTTACTGGTTAAGCCAATCGCCCCATTCACGTCTTTCATGCGACCGGTGCTGATCACTTCTTTGAACTTATTGAACGCAGGGTTAAAGGCATCAGGCTTACTGGCGGTTGCCAATACCGCTTCAATCATTGGTGCATGATCATGACTTGCCAGAATGAATTGGCTTTCTAAATCTAAAACATCACCACCGCTGGTTTCCGTTGTTGCCAGGGCTTTATGCATCGCAAGAATCAGCGCTTGATAATCACCGGCAGTAATACCCGTTTTATTGTTATCACCATAGAAAATCGAATTTCCATCACTCATCTTTCCAGCAAGGATGGCATTGAAGATCAACTTGTCAGATAAACGACGGCCTGATTGGAAAAACTTACGTGGAATTTTACTCAGCAAGGAAATTTCATCATTGATGATGGCTTGGCGAGTAATACGAAACTCACGACCAAAGGTCGCCAATTGAATTTTCTCCCCCGTTCCTTTGATTAGGGCTTGTTTGTATTCGCCATCTTCCTGAATACCCATTAGATCGGGTGCATCATTGATGGTGATAAGTTCGGTTTCTTTAAAGTTCGGTAAACGCTCAGTGCTTGCAAACTGACGCCACAACGGCGCTTTTACATTCACTTCATCACGGATAACCGTTCGAACCCCTTCGGTTAAAATCTCAGAGAAATCACTGGTATTAAACGCTCGTGCCACCAAGTCTTGCTTACTCAGCCCTTTACCTTCATTGCCTAGTGACGCCTTGGCCATGTTAAGCAGTGAATCACTTGAGAATGAATTGTCCTTCTCAACCGTTTCAGTGCCTAAACGGGCGTTTAAGGCGTTTTGTAATTCCGCTTTGATGTGGTTGCCGTTGCCAGCATGAATGTGTGTTGGTGTGACGTTTGAAGGCGTTGGGGTTTCTTTGCCTGTCGCGCTTTGATTACCAATGGCCGCAAGGATTTGAGCCGCGGCATTGGCTTCATCGCAATCCATATCATCAAGCATCGCATTGAGTAATTCATCTTTCACTTTATGTTGAGCGCACAGCCCACGAATGGCCGCTTGGCGTTGGTTTTCTTTCTTTACTGCGTTTTGCAGCGCATCATTTGATTTTGGCATAGTACTTACCTGTTTTGGCTCTTGGGTAGAGGGTGGTATTAAATTGGATAACGGCTCGGCTTTTGGTTTTGGCTCCACTGAAATGGCATTTAACAGTGCATCAGGCGTATGTTTAAACGCGCTTAATGCGTCTTTTGGAATGCCTTCAAAACAGTTGGTTAAATTAACGGGGTCAACGACTTCGTCCACCAAGCCAAACGCGAGCGCTTCGTCTGCGGTAAACCACGATTCTTTTGCCATTGCCGCCAATACGTCTTCATTTGATTGGCCTGTCTTTTCAACATACGCATCCGCAATGGTTTGTTTGGCGTTCTTAATCTGAGTGAGTGCGCTTTCAAGTTCTTTCTCTCCTCCCCATGCCCCAATCGATGGATCGTGGATCATAAAACTCGCGTTTTCTGGCATCTGAATGTGATCACATGCCATCAAGAAATACGTCGCAATGGACGCTGCGAGTCCATCCACAACCCCTGTGGTTTTTCCTTTATGTGCCTTAATGGCGTTAAACATGGCTAAGCCTTCATAGACTGAGCCCCCAAAGCTTTTCACATGAAAAACGACGTCTTGAGTACCAACCGACTGAAGCGCTCGAATTAAATCAATCGCCTCAATGTCATAGCTCCCAATGTCGCCGTGTATCCAGACTTTCACTGGCTCTGCATCACCTTGGTTCTTTAATGTAAACCACGATTTAGCGTTGCTTGCTTTTGGCATTATTAACCTCTTTGTTTGAGTTAGATGAAACCAAGCTATGAGCAGGATCGGATGTACTGACGATGTTCATATCATTGAGCTGCTTACGCTCCGATTGCACTTCAAGGCGTGTTGCCAGTGGGCTGATGTTTCGCTCACGTTGTGCCTGACTTAATGAGAACAGCGATAAGCGAGTGCCTTTTTCAACCCCTGCCATCTCTCTTGCAGGATCAATCCATGGCATCACCGGTGCTTGATAAATCGCATTAAAAACCGAATCCTTATCCACGCCTTTTGGCACTTTCACTTCACCAGAAAGGATTGCCATATTGAGCGCATGACGGTATTGAGGACGGGTCCAATTAAGAATGAACTTGCGTTGAAGTACTCGATAACGTGAATAGCTATCGACCAGCTCTTGTCGTTGTGATGAGTAACTGCCGTTGCTGTAATCTCGAGTTACGCTTGAGTTATTTACTCCCGCACCAGAGCTTGCCAAACGAAGTTGAGCATCACGAAATGGCGAACTCATCGCTTCCTTGCGGTTACTCTCCACCATGCCGGCATCTTCACCGGGTGAAAGCTCAAAGCTGTTACCCATGCCAAGGAACATGTCACCATCACGCTCTAGTGATTCATCACTGGCCGCATCACGTTTAATAAAGTAAGTAAAACGGCTGGCAATTTGTGCGCTGACTCGTTCGGATTGGTCGTAGTCGTCAATGTCATCAATCAGATCCACAATCGAATGAAGCAATGAAATGCCACGGTTTTGATGTAACCGCCGTGAGAACTTCAAGTGCACCATAAAGACCGCATCGATTTCGACAAACTCAAACCCATGCGCGTCTTGCTGAATCAGATAGCTGATGGCTTGGCCTAACTTGTTGCGCTTAATCCCCTCTAACACGCCATTTTCAGGCTCATTAATTCGATGAGGAATAAAATCAGGCTCAAACGGCTGAATGGCAAACGGCGTATTGGTTGGATATAACAGATCCGCATGCTTGCCCATGTATAAACGGCCAAACACTTCACCATCACGCAACCAAGTACGACACGCTAACCACTCGGTTTCACTTCGAGAATGCTCAGCATCGATGTTTTGATTCAGAGAAAATAGCTCTAACCATTTACTGATGACCTGAGCAAACTCGGTGTGGACTTCTCCTTTCATATCGAGTGGTTGTGGTTCAATCATGATCCCATTAGGACCAATCACGTTAGAGCAGAGCTCATCCAAAATACCCGTGACTAACGGATTGTTTTCATCCATGTGGCGAACACGCTCACGTACTGCCTTTGCGCCACGATTGACGCTATTGGCAGAGCCGGATGATTTCTTATTAGGTCGTTTGGTATGAGGATTACTAGGAAGTGAGGCGTTGTATTTGTTGAGAAGCTTTCTGTCGTATTGCCGTTGAAGTCCAGATTTGGGGTGAAAATACCCCACCATTTTATCGATTAAATTACTCAAGATAATTTCTCCGTATCATGGAGCGACGACCACCTTGCCGAGAACGATTCAATTGCCCTTCCAGACGCAAGATTTCAGCACGAACGTGGGCTAGATTGGCTCGGGTTAACTTCTCCCCATCCGCCGTTTCAACCGCTTGGCCTTTTAATATCTTGCGCTCAGCGTCGTAATACCACGACAAACGCTCTTGGGTTGTAGGTGCTGTTATCATCCGTAAATTCCTTTTGAGTGTTTGTAACGACGTTTAGGTTTACGAACAAACTCATGCTGCTCGATTGAATCACACACATTGCTGTTAAATTGCCATTCGGCTGCCCACGCCGGTGGATTATCCCAATGGATACTGTCACCACCTTTGTAATGCATTCCGGCTTCCGCGTAGTTACATAAATCAAAGGATTCATTTCTCACCTTGGGTGGACACTCCCACAGCCCTTTTTCATTAATAAATTCGGCGGTTAGCTCATCAAACCATGAGCGCTCAGCCCAAGCTGGAAGATGAAAGAAACGCGCACCAAACTCTTCACGCTCATAGCTAGATGAGACACGGTTTTTTAATCGGTTGGTATTGAGCAGCAATAAAGGAATTTCACCGTGAGCATGTTGACTTCGCTCATCAGGGAAGCTTTCTTTGACCAAGTCTTTTTGGTTGTGGCTTGAGCCTTTAACTAATCGAAATAAGTGCTCAAGACGTTTGTGTTTTAAGCGCTTAAAGAACTGATAGGACAATTCCGTCACACTGGTGGCTTTACCATCTTTCTCAGCCCCCGAGCCGCCAGAATCACACAAGGTTAAAACAGGCTTCATGCTGCGCCCTGACTCATCCGCCAAGGGATAAGTTTTTGCTATTACTTGGTCAATCAGTAAATCCCAATCTTCAGCATAGATAGCAGGGTTAATGCGATCATCATTTCGGTGTGGGTTCATGACAATTTCAAAGCGATCAATGATCCAACGTTGCAGCCCTTCACCAAACACTTGCGCCTGAACAATGAAGCGAGGGTTTGATTTACCTCCTTGAACATCGATAGACATTATTAAGAAACGCCCACCATGAGGAATAACCCCTCTTGGATAACTGCTGGCACGTTCCATCAACTCATGAGCGCCAATCTCAGAGCCACGACCTTGCATGATGTAAGAGCGCCCAATATTAACGTTCATAAAACTTTTCAGTGACTCTTCATCACCAGAGTTATTATATAATTCCTCTGCATTTAAAAAACGATACACCAACTTATCCCAGCTCGCATACGCTGCAATAATACCTTCAAACCAAAACGTAGCCCATTTTGATTTGCGTATTTCGCTTTCATCCGTAACCACTTCCCCAAACTGATCCACTTCTCCTTCACGAAACCATCGTCCATCAAGATTTAATGCCCGTTTTTTGTTTTCAGTGATCATATGACTGCATCGAGGGCATTCAACATACGCTGTTTTTGCGGCTTCTTGGTAATCGTCTAATGGCTCCCATTTTAATACTTCAAAATGAGGTAAAAAATACGCTTCACAATCAGGACAACACCAATAAAAACGGCGTCTATCCCCTTGGTTATACAACTCAGCAATGCCGCCACACGGTTGCGCCTCATGCGGTTTTAAATCCTCGATACGTTTTGGCATTCGAACCACACGACCAGGCGAGCTTTCGGCCATCGCCATACCTGAACTCTTAGCATTCTGAACTCGCATTAACATGAGCTGAAACTTCGAGCCTTCTTCACCCACAGCATCGTCGCCACGATCATAATCGGTACAACCGGCATAACGATACGTTGCGGCGGATAAACTGGTTTCAGTTGCTGAATCTAACTTTAAGTTCATGCCATTTTTAAAGCGCTTACTAGTAATGTTATCGTCGGCTTTTCGTCCTGTTCGTAACTTGGCAATCTCTTGAGTGGCGGCAAAGCAACGCGCCAAATCAACCTTACTCATATCATTGGCTTTGGTTTTTGTGCTGTAGATGAGCAGCATGTCACCAGGCGCTTGAGTTACTGCATAATTAATCCACCCTTCAATCATGGCTTTTGTTTTGCCTGAACGTGCCGGACCAACCACAATCACCGCCTCATAAATACGGCGATGTAAACAGTTCATCGGCTCACGCATATAAGGTGCTTGAGAAGACATGAACTTGGTAATATCTATGCCATCTGACACCCACAAACCATGATCTGCTGCTTCAACGGGGGTTTTATCTGCGGGTAAACAAAGATACGCCAGGGACTTTCTTATTGCTTCTGCATCAGCAAACACGACACCCAATTTAGGATGGTACGGAGGAAACTTCATCACACACCTGCTTTAAGTCTTTATTAAACAAATCTTCCAACAGCTCCAACTCTTCAGGCTGTGCGTTAGGAATGGCCGTTTCAATTCGAGTAATGGCGTTTACCGCGAACGTCTTCATCGAGGCAATCACCAATCCGAGTTGGCTTTCCATTTCATTTGTTGGTACCAATAAATGAGCGTCTTGTTGTAGGTTTAGCTTTTCACGCTCAGCTTGAACAAACGCACGAAGCTCAGCGGCGGTTTTGAACCCCATTAGATCTGGTGCATCGGTTTCTTTCATTGGGGCTTTGCATAAATACGGAGCCACTTGAATGATGTCATACAGTGGCGTATTGCCTTTGTTGGCGATGGGCTCGATACCGGCTTGTTTTAGTTTCTTGCGAATGGTTGAGCGGTGATAATTAAACCCTTCAAGCTCAGAGAGATTCCACAGACGTTTTTCATTATTCATAAAGCCTCACTGAATCGAGTCCTCACCGTATCCATAAAAACGGCGTAAATGCTGAATTTGATTAGCACACAAGCGCCATGCTTCTAACCACACTGGATCACGTAATACCGCTTCACCGTAAGTTTTGGGTGGTGATGTAAATGGAATTTGGCATTGAACAAGGTAAGCGGATGGTGGAACAATCAAACGATCTTGATATTCAGTCACCACCTGTTTGGTAGTACAGCCACTTATCAGCGTTAGGGATAGGCACATCACGACAAGTTTCATGCTTAATCACCTCTTTAATCACGGTTATCGTTTGAATGGTTTGTTGTTTTTGTTTGGATTGCTCAAGCGCCAATGCATCAGCTGCCACTTGAGCTTGTTTGATTTCTTGGTTTAAGTTGCTAATGGTTAAGGCCAAAGACAGGTTCTTGGTTGCTGTATCTAGTAGCTCAGTTTTTAGTTTGCCGTTGTGAATGGCTTGGCTCTCAACAACATCAAATAAGTAAGCAATAGAAAGCCCACAAGCGAGTAATAATCCAAGGGACAAGTACAACGCCACGTTCTTGATTGAAAATGCCATCTCACCACCCGTTTAAACACGCTTGTTGTTCAATGTGACGACGCTTGACGATGCCAGCGCAATTGCTTTCTTTTACTCGACAATCTTTACCATCGACATACACCCAACGAAGTAACTCATTGCACGCGCCGGTGATGTCGTTTTGATTGAATTTTTTAAGCAGTGTTGAGCGTTGGAAGTTGCCAGCACCGAGGTTAAACACAAAGCTCACCATCACATCGTATTGTGCTTGGGTGACATCCACAGTGAGGCTGTTATTAACAATGGTTTCTGCAGAGGAAATGTCGTTTACAAAATGGGTCGCAATATCTTGGTTTGAAAGTTCAGTATCGGGTTTTACTGATTTGGTGTGGCCTACCCCAACAGTCCATACATTGGCACTGCATTGGTAGGCCTGTGTTCGGCACCCCTCCAAATTTGCGATATGCGATAAACCTTGTTCGCTGGTAGCCAAATTGGAGTCAATGCCAAAGACAATGCCCAGTATGACACCCACTGAACAAATGGCTTTAGTCGCTAATCTTTTCATATAGTTTCTCGCTGATGGGACGTTTGCGAATTTCTTCGAGCGTTTTCTTTTTATAATGGCGGTTAATGAACACGGTAGACACCACGCACACACCACCAACGATGCTCATCCAATCTTGCAATGAGAACGCACCAAACAAAACAAAAGCCCAACCAGAGACATACGCGGATAAAGAACTTATCTTTTCTTGCATATTTCACCCATAAAAAAAGCACCTCGAAAGGTGCCAGTAAACGTCATAAATTGCAGGTATAAAAAAACCCCGCCGGATGGGCGAGGTTCTTCAATGTGGTAATTATGCTTTATTATTAAGCATAAATCAATGCATATTCATAAGGCTAGTAATTACAACCCCCACTTTATAGAGGATATTTTCTCTAAATTATTCAAAACATATTCGTTATTTGGTTCTATTTGTCGCCAAAAAAGTAGTTTTCCCTCTAGCGATAATAAATAATTAGGTTTTCTAATTTTCATTTTTCCAATATGAGAAACCAAACCAAATGTATTAATATAATGTATTTCTTGCTTAATTAAGCGTCTTGTTTTCCTAGGTAGTGTTAAAAACTCGCCTTGAACTGATATCCCAGTAACTATTTTTTGTTTATCGCCAATAATTAACTTTGTCTTTTTTTCATTAACTTTAAAACCAAAATCATAAATTATATCAGTGATTACCTCTATAATTTTATGAGGAACATAATCACCAGAAAAAGCCATATCATCCGCATATCGCGTATATGATATGTTATATGATTTTGACAATTTATATAATCGGCTATCAAGACTTACAAGTAAAATATTACTAAGAGCTGGACTTGTAGATGCACCTTGAGGTAATCCATCATTTAAACAACAAAGAGATGCTAACGAATATGCCACATTATCAGAATAACCTAAACCTGAAAAAAAATTCACTATCCAATTTATAGGTATCGATGGGAAAAAATCCTGCATATCCATCTTTAATAATGCATTTTTACCTAAGTGTTTTTTTGCATTAGTAACTATTGACTTCTTTGTTCTATACGCATGAGCACAAAAATGTAAATTTCTGCTTTTAAGTATATTATTATAAATCCAATCCTGACACATCAATAATGATGGATAAGGTGCAGATATACATCTTTTCCCACCGCTTCGCTTAGGTATCTCGAATTCTCGATAAAATTTAGAAGAATCGTGAACCATTTTGTTTAATTCACCATATTCAATACCAATAAGGACTGATAAATGTTCAACTTCAAATATTATAGGCAATTGTTGGTTTGTTAATTTTTCAACATATGATAAATATTGGGGAATTAAATGATCAGATATCCCTCTATCAAGAAAATAGAATTTCCATTCATTTACTACTTGTTCTGTCTTTTTACTATTCATAATGGTGGGATTAGCTTGCAGAAGCTACCTTCTATACTTTGCACATTATCATTAAAGCTTGAATATTGCGCTTGCGTGATATTTGAGCTTTAATGCCCGAATGAATAGCGAAGCTATTCACGGCAACTTACAATTTTCGCGCTCTTTTGAAAATTGTAAGTTGTGGTTAACATCTACCTTAACCTGAGAGCGACTACACTCCTACATACTAGCTTCTGCAAGCTAACGTCACTCTAACTCATTATTTGTATTATTAAAAGTTTTTTTATCTAATAAACTAACACTAGGGATATACAGCTCATTTACTAATAATTTCTTTCCAAGAAAACGTTCTGGAACCTGCCGCCAAGGTTTTTCATTCCTTGTTTTTTTTTGTGAAAGTATTTGACTCTTCCCTTCCTCTGTAATTTTGAAAAAGTCACTTTTCTCTTCTATTATCAGCACTTTTTCTGTTAAATTTTTGATAATTGGAGTGAATGCAGTAAACGATATTTTTGCTCGACGAAAGAGCGTAAAAGCATCTAATCCATTAGCTGATTTCATTAAAATACTTAAAATTGCAATTTCATTTTCTAACATTTTCATCAAGCATCCCCCATAGCTCTTATCAAAATAGTATCTCTTCTTATTTCAGTTAATAAAAAAGGCCACCAAAATATAGGAAATACACTATTCGGTGTATTCCCATTATCCCTAGCGTATAAACACTCTGTTTGACCATAGCCAAAATTCGGTAACGGTCTATCATTATATGTTACTGAAAGTATAGACTCCAGCCTGTTCATTAACGTTAATTTGTTTTGTAACGTATCATCAGAATAAAAATCCGAAATGCCTTTATCTAAAATAATTTGACTACTAAAATCAATGCCGGATTCTTTTATTAATTCTGCACCGACTGTAGACGATACTAAAGTTCTTACTCTGATAGTAACATCAGTGAAGCCTGCATCATCAAATGTTTTCTTAAGCGTTCTAACTCTTCCTATAACTGTTTGTCCACTACCAACAAACTCATCTATTAAAATAATATTTTTATGTGCATGTCCATGTTTTTTATAAGATGAATATGCCTTTTGAAAATTTGTAATAGCTAAATGTTCTCTCCAGTTGTGCTTTTCTAATAATGGTTTTAAACCATATAAAACAAATTGAGCACTATCACTATTACTGTCACCAGTCATTGCTACTATTTGAGTTGACGCAGAGGATAAATCAGGTTCTGTTACTATCGTTTCTACAAGCTCATTCGTTAATTCACTATATCGCTCTGCGGATACGTGCTCAAACCTTTCTAAGAGCTCTAAAATTAACGTTCGTTCGTCCTCAGTCTCGCAGTCTGTAAATAATAATTTCACCAATTCATCATATCGTTCAGAAAGCCATGGTTGACTTTTACATAAAGTAAACAGTATTTTGAAGGTTTTCTCATTCATTCGATTAACATAAATTATATGATTTAGACTTCCCGTAAATTATCATAATTTTCAATTGAATATAATGGTGTGTTTAAGATTATATTACATTTTAATTAAAGCACAGACAACGCCGCTGCATTCCTCTTATCTGAAAGCCAATCAACCAAGGCTTTGATAACTGGCATGTAGCGGCGAAAGCGTGAATACGTAATCCTCAAAGTTAAACAAAAGTATGCAAAACGGGTTTCTTGAGTCCACTGAATACGACCATCATCGCAACATGGGCATTTACGTGTAACGCGGTTCTTTGCCTTAACCTTTCCTGAGCCATTACATTCTGGGCAGATTTGGCCTAATGGTTGAGTTGCCTCTGCTATCGCAGTGATGCACAGCGCATTGAGTGCTTTGTCTGGATAGGTTCCGCGCCATGTTTTCATGATCTCATTTGCTTCAATCATCGTTGCTTTGAACAGCTGCTTTGCTGATTGCGCATCATTCAAACATTCTACAAACAACACCAAGAACCCTACTGGTGATTGCTTCCATGCTATCCCTACTGTGGCGAGATACTCTTCTAATGTCATTAACGCTTTGCCGCCTTTTGATGGCTCGTAGTTAATCCCTTTTAAATCAAACTTTGCGATTACACGTTCAATATTCATTTGTTACTCTCATCCACAATAAGCACTCTTGTTTTACCAGTACCAACAAGAGCAAAACGGTTTGCGATGGTGATCACCTCACCTTTGATATGTTTAGCGGCTTCTGCAATCGCTTGGTCCCAATCAGCGCTTAATGCTAATGGTTCCATGTTGACGGCTTGGCCACCTGCGTCGTAAAAAATCCCTTTCATGACACCGCCTGTAATTTCTTGTTCTTTCTGAAGCTCGGCCATGAGAACGTTACCCACTCACCGTTATTTTCTAGCAAACGTTCCATCACTCGTGGCCCTAACATCTCAGTTAAGTTTTCAGTTTGCAGATTGGTAAGAATGCCCGTTGGTTTCTCGTTGGTGTAACGTGCATCGATGATCATATTCATCATCAGTTTTTCATGGTCGCTCATGCGTTGCAGCCCTACTTCATCAAGAATTAATACATCCAGATTGCCGAGGTACTTCATGAACTGTGCTTCAGTCGTGGTTGAGTTTGGTTTGTACTTGTCACGAATTTTAAGCATCAAATCCGCTACGGTGATCACAAGCACTGAGGTTTTACGTGCCATTAACCGGTTCGCAATGGCACACGCCAAATGATTTTTACCTGTGCCTGGTGTACCAGAAAAAACAAAACTGCTTGTTGCGCCCTTGCGGTAATTTACTAGCCAGTTCTTGGCTTGGTTGTACGCTTGGCGTTGGCCTTGGCTCTCAGTGATGTAATTTTCAAAGCTACAATTTAGGTGACGTTTTTTGATACCGCTGCGACCAAAGATGGATTGCACTTGGCTTGTTCGGTAGCTGTCACGCGCTTTGTCTGATGCGCTCTGCTCGCACTCCTTCGCAATTTGTGCCATGCGTTCTGGTGTGTGGGGAACAATATGCGCTGGAATGATTTGTTGTAATCTAGCCATTAAATTCATGATAATTCCTTAGTAACCTTTGGGAGCGGCAAACTGCGACGCATCAAGATCTGGTGAATATTCCGCAATCTCGTTCATGCGACTTGCTGTGTTCGTCTTGAGTTCAAACAACCCTTGCCATTCGTTATCGATGGATTGATCGACAATCCGTTGCTGTAGTTTTTTATCGTTGCGAGATAATTCAAGCAGCTTGGTGATGCCACTGAGCTCACCACGCTGAGTTTTGTATTTCTTCTTGATAGTTTCTCGATACTCAAGCCATTGCTGCCATGCAACCAGATTTAACTCTTCAGGAATTTCAGAATTTTCGACCAAAGATTTTTTTATATTTTTTACTGGTTCTAATTGACTGGTTCTATGACTGGTTCTGGGTGACACAGGATCACTAGGTTGGTGATCCTCTGACACTACCCTTGGTGATTGTGTGTCACTAGGGGGTGACAATTTGTCACCATCTAAATGAAGGTGATAAATGTTGCTAGAATTGCCCTTTTCACCCTTACGATAAGTCAGAGTGACTAAGCCAGATTCAGATAATGCTTTGATGTGACGCATGGCTGTTCGACGGTCGATTTCACACATCTCAGCAATGTGATCATACGATGGCCAGCACTTACCGCTGTCGTTCGCGTTATCGGCCAATTTAAGTAAAACGAGCTTACGAGTAGGATTACCCACTTTAATGCTCATGGCCTTTGCCATTAAGATCATACTCATTGATTAGCCCTCACTTTTTCAAATAACATCACTTCGAGCTCTGCTATCACTTTGGCGGTTGGTCTTAGCTCTATAGGGAGATCATTCACTCGATTTTGATTCATTCTCATGTTGACGAATTTAGTCACGCAGCAAAGGTTTTCAATGGCAGAATTTAACGGATCACCATCGAAAAATCTGATCACATGCTTAACCGGGATCGCACCATTATGTTGCTCCCACACCACATGATGTTTATATCGATACCGTGTTTCAGCGTCAGTGTATGGATTATTCTCTGCAACTTTAATCAGAACAAACCCATCCTTAGAACAAATTCGCTCATGCCCCAATGGTTTTTGATTGGTAGGTTTTACTCCTTTTTGAAAACTGCCTGAATTCGGTTTACACACTCCTTTAGTGCCCGTATTCCAAGGTTGGTTGCCTTTTTTAAGCTTGCCATCACGGCCTGTCAGCCAACCATGACGCTTACAAAAAGAGGAAATGGCAGAAATATTTACTTGTGCACCAAACTTTTGATTAAACAAGTCTGCGAGTTCCTTTCTAGGCAATACACAGTTGTTTTTTAAAAAGGCTTTCTCTTCATCATTGTATGAATGGCTTTGTCCTTTAGGCATGAGATTTACCTCCAATCATTTCTGGTAATTCTGTTCTGCCTGCATACTCTGTTCTAAACCGTTGAGCATCGAGCGCAAGCCTTGCATTATCGACAATTTGTTTTGATACCGTGGCCACCGCTTTGGAGCGCTGAATTTCTTTCTGTATCTCTTTATCAGAAAGACTTTCATCAGATAACCGTTCTATTTGAGCGAATAAGTGATTATTCAAATCAATCAGTTGATTTTTCATTTTGCCGCCCTCGCCTTGCTTGCTTCAAAAATATCGAATGCTTTGCTACGAGAAACAACAAAGCGGCAGTGCCCATTGTTAGCGATCCATAACATCTGGCCGTAGTAGTTTTGATATGAAAGACTCATTGCACAAAGTCCTTATTTCTTATTAGAAATTAAAGTTTCTAGATAATTTAAAATTGGCTCATGAGCGCCCTCGCTTTCTTGAACTTCTTTGAAAGCAGCGCGAAGCTGGTCAATGCTTGCGTTTTCGCTTAACAGAAGTACAGAACGAAGTGCCTCACCCGATTCTTTACTAAATTGTGCCAAGAGTTGATCTCGGCTGACTTGAGTTTGATTTGCTCCAATGGCAGCAACAGAGAACCCAAGTGGATTAAAAAATTGGTTTAATGCAGTACACGCCCTATCCACTGGCATCACGCTGATAATGGCTGGCAATAAATCCATAATGGTTGCTTTGGCTTCAACACTGCTTCGTTCGTTATAGCGAAAGAAGTTTTGAGTGTTGTTCTTGTCATCCGCACCAGGAACTTTCAGCAGCTCTTTACGCTGTGCATCGACTTCTTGCGGTAAGCCCATCTTGAAATACGCGCTTGCGACTTTCTGAGCAATAAACTCTTTGCTTACTTCGCATCGCCACCCTTCGATGGCGTTACGCATAACGCCTTTTAAACTGGTTATCATGGTTTGTCCTTAGTACTGGTTATTTATACAGAGTGTTATGGTTCACCAGCTATCAAGAATCACTGCTATTCTTTAAATTCACTCGTTAATGAATTAGGAAAAATATCTTCAAAAGAGCATTCAATACCTATACGTCTAAATGCATTGATAATTTTCCAACACGTAAGTAATGGCGGTGTACGAATTTCTTGCTCATAATTTCCAATAGTTGACGTAGTAACACCAATCAACTTAGAAAATGCAGCTTGGCTATAATTTGCCTTATTTCTATGTTCAGAAATTTTATTCATGTATACCTCCTGAAAATAAACATACACACTTTGTGTCTAACTGTAAACACAAAAAGTGTGCTTACTATGTACACGGAACGTGTTAATTTAATAATATGAATAAAAAACAAGAAGTCGGAAAACGCTTAAAGCATTTCCGTGAAATTAAAGGCATTAGCCAAAAAGTCTTAGCCGAGTTATGTGGCTGGGGAGCTTCGCGTGTGGGTAACTATGAGGCCGGGGTAAGAAGCATAAACCTCGATGATGCGGAGACTTTAGCTGAACATCTAGGTATTGCGCCCTATCAAATATTGTTTGATGTAAATGAGTTATCGAACACATCAGCAATTAAAACGACTCAACCCTCCTTTAAAGCGAGTTATCCTGTAATTAGCTCAGTTCAAGCTGGAATGTGGAAAGAAGCTGTTGAGCCATATAACATAGATGAAATAGACAGTTTCATTGAAACTACAGAGCGCGTAAGTGATTGTAGTTTTTGGTTAAAAGTTGAAGGTGAATCAATGATGTCAGCAACTGGCGTTAGCTTTCCACCTGATACTATGATTTTAGTCGATCCTAATGTTGAAGCTGAAAATGGAAAGCTTGTTGTTGCAAAATTAATTGATGTCAATGAAGCTACATTCAAGAAATTAGTCATTGATAGTGGTAGACGCTTTCTAAAACCTTTAAATACAGAGTTCCCTATTCTACTTATAAACGGGAGCTGTAAGATTATTGGTGTTGTTGTTGACGCTAAACTTAAATTATTTTAAATAGTAAAAACTCTTTCTTTATCAAACCGCCCTCGTGGCGGTTTTTTTATATCTAAATTTTCTGTCCATGACTTTAATTTAAATAAATACACATTTCGTGTTTGACATTAAATACACGATATGTGTATTATTAATTCAACTTCAAACACGGGACTGAATATGAAAACACTTTCTTTAATCCATTTATCAAAACTTGCCTCTACGGCTGAGCAAGTTCGCCAGAGTATTACTTTAGGCAATATCGCTGTAAGCCAGACAGCACAAAACCACCCAATCCGCGATGAGTTTAAGGCTTTTGAAGTTGAGGCAAAGTCGCTGTTAGAAACATTCACAGCAGAAGTAAGTGATGAGCTGATCTCGAAAATTGAGAAGCTACAAATCACCGCTGAGAATATTAATAGCAGATTGAGTTATTGATACCACCCATTTACCCAAAGCAGGATTAAACCATGAAAGAACTACACGAAGTTGTTAATTCACACATCACATCGATGATTGAAAATGGTGCACTGAACGACATAATCGCCGAGCGACTTAATCAAGCAATCAAAGAATCTGTTGATGATTCAATGCGTTCATACGGTGATTTTGGCAAAGCATTGAAAGAGAAAATGAATGCATCTCTAAATCACGCACTTGAAAATGTCACCTTCCCTGAATACAACAAGTTTGTAAGTGACGTTGCAATACAGGCTTATACCGACGTTTTAAATGAACAAACTAAACCTCAAGTTACAGAAACAATTAAGAAGTACTTAGAACCAACTCCTAAAGAAATAACGGCTGAAAATCTACTAGATAAGATTGCTGAGTACTGGAGACAGACTTGTAATGAAGAAGGTCATGAAGAAATAGAGATTGAGTGGAGTGATAGTCATGGAATGCATCTTAAGATTAAGCATCCTGAGTATGATTGGGAAACAATAAAAATCAGCTGTTACGACCATCGAGATACAGGCATTTTCAGTATCGGATATCTATCTGAAGAAAGATCAGGTTGTTTATCTGGAACACTAAATGGAGCAACTCATAATAATGGTTTACGTGGATATTTATATAAATTGTATTGTGCTGGGACAACGATATCTGGCTTTGATGCTGTTTATGGTGAGAGCGTTTATATTGGCTGGGATTAAAAAGAAGAAAACCCCTATTAGTGACCAAACCAATAAGGGCTAACTTTGTGCAATGAGTCTTTCAACTCGCAATCAGTATATAACTGGCTGACCACCAATTACAAGTACTTATGCTGATTGCTGGGTTTCACCCAAAAGGAAATGTGTAATGAGTCTATTAACTTATCAAAACAGTCACGAAGCGTTTATTGGCAAACATATACATGCCGCTTTACAAACTGACGGCTATGAAACATCTGATATTAACCGAGGCATTCAAGAAGCTCTTCGTTTCTATCGCACCACTTGTACTTTCACCAAAGGCCGAGTGTTTGATTCATGCTTAACAAAAGCTCGCAACCTTCTTAAACCAATTAAAAAGGAAAAAAAGAAAGGTAAAGCAGCATGAATTCGAATGACAAAATCAAAGAGCAGAACCGTAGACGCGCAAAAAAGTTAAGAGATAAAAAAAAGAAACACGGTGTGGTTGATCTTCGTGTTCCTTTGCACTCTGTTGAGCAGAACAAACTTGACAAGATTTGTGAGTTCTTCGCCCTTCCTGATAAAGCGTATAGCAGTGAAGAAGCTCTCCAATCGTTAATTCATCGGGTTTATTCCGAGATACCAAAGATTGAAGCGGATCTTGGTACGTGTGAAATGTGTGGTGAGCAATTACCACAAGGTTGCGCCAAGTTGAAAGAAGGCGGCCTTTTTAAAGGCGATAGCAACTGTTTCCATACAATTAACCGTGTACGAATATTTGAACCAAGCAAGGAGGCTTCACAATGAGCTTAACAATTTATGGCATTGGCTGTTTGATTTTTTATGTGTGTTATTCATTCTCAACAAAGAATAAGGGTTAATTATGGAGAATAACTATCCTGCAAGCATGGCTTTTTCGTATTCAGTAAAGCCTTTACCATCGGCAGCTCCAAGCAAAGAAATAGAAGAAGAACTTGGTGCTGATTATCCTAAATCATCGAAGCAGTTGATCTGCCATGATGAGGTTTTAGATATGTTTTGTCTTACCAGTAAAGCAACAGTGTATATGTGGCGCAAGAACCGAGGCTTTCCACCACCAGTAACAAGAATGCCGCTTAGATGGTTACGTTCTGCTGTTGAAGAGTGGAAGCTGAAGATTGGGAGTTAGTGGAGAGGCTGATGTTTTAAAGGACAAGAAGCGTTGAACTTATTGTCCTTTTCACATTTATAATTCAAAAAAAGTAATAATCAGCTTATATTCTCAGCTTTTACAAGTGCATTTCCTCCCCTAAAGACTTCAACAATATGAACATTTTTCATATCATGAACAATACTTACGGGGATATGTTCTAAAACAATCATTTGAAAATCATTTTTATTCACTACTTTATCGCTAATAAATTTATCTAACAATTTGAAAGCACTTTTTATTTTTGCTTGATCACTACTACTTAACTTTTTCTCTTCTTCTGACTCATCACCATAATATGGCCTACTTGGTTGATCAATAATCAAATATGGCGCTATAAATGGCGATTTGTTTTGCTCAATAATATCATGCATTGCTAGTGTAAAAAATAAATGTAAGAACATTTGATTAGAACTACTACCAACATTTTCTATATATGTAGTTCTAGGCTTTCTTAAGCCCAAACTTTTGTTTTTGTAATCGAATACAGGAAGGTAATTCTGATAGTTCTCTAAAGATTCACCTACAGTTTCCATATATTCTGAAACAAACTCTTCTATCGCTCTACAGGTTAACTCTTTCTTAATACTAGTATCTTCAATTATTATACGGTCGATTTCATCTTTTATTAAGCTGATATCTTCAAGTTTTTCATTAACATCAAACTCACTAAATATTTTGGCTTTCGCTTCGACTTGGCCAAGGAAATAATACTTCTCTTTTGAAGATGCATAATCAAACTTCTCAGCAGGATAGCTTTCTAATTTTAAATTAATCTCTTTTAGCTTACTTTCAAGTTCATTGATTTTATCATCAACTTGAATAGTCAATGGTGTTTTATTTCGTCTTTCTTTTTTTATTATAGCTAATTGTTCAGATAACTGACTTGTTATCACATCAAAAATTGAAGTTTTAATAATCTCATTATCAACTTCTCTTAAATACTCTATAGGCTTTATTTTATCCTCTAAAGTAGTTAACGATTTTTTATATGACTTATATTGTAAATCAAATAACTTTAACTTTCTAATTTCATTAAATATCTTATATTGTTCTTTTTCTATTTTATTTCTATTATCAGTTTCGTCTTCGTTAAAAATATTATCTATAGTTAAGTTAGATATAAACTCCCAAGCAGTAACATCATCAACATCGGATTCTACTATAGAGTATTTCTTTGCAAGTTTGATTATTTCATGTTGTTCCTCTTTAAAAGTATTTGATTTACTAGAAAGTTTATTATTTTTCCTTTCAACTCTTTTTGATTTTGATATTAATTGTTCTACTCTGTCTTTTTTTACAACATTTTCAACATTTTCAATACCTACAGCAAGATCAAATATTCTTGGAAGTGCTTCTCTATATCTATCTTCCGTTTGTTTATCAAAAAATACACCTGAATCATTTTCAATTATATTTCCTGAAATTGTATTAAACATCTGAAAGTAACGAAGAGATATTTTAGAATTTGGTTTATGAAAATTTCCACCAATTTTTATTTTTGCATTTGAGTTAATCGAAAAAATAGAATCAAATAACAACTTCAATGTCTTTTTATCTGAATTCACATATGGTTTGTTATTCGTTTCTAAAATTTCATTTGTAAAATAATAATCTTCAGATACTTTGGATACTTTCGGCGCTCTTCTCGCAAACGTAAACTGCTCACTATTATGCTTTACAACGAGGCTATACCACGCAGCATTTTCATTTATAGTACTCTCAGATATTTTGCTGGAAGATGCAAAAAAGCAATAATCAATGATTTCAGTAATGGCTGTTTTACCTGTATGACTACGACCTGTAATTATATTTACTTTATTAGGTAAAAATTCTAATTCTCTGCTAGTACCATTCTTAAACCAAATGATAAGTTTACTAATGTGAAACTTCATAAATAGATCCTTAAATGCAAATATAGATAGTCCGATGACTTATTTAATATTTCTGAAATGCAAGCGGCTGATTTATAGTATTTTTCTATATTATTGCCCATTCTTTTTTCGTATTTAATTTCTTTTAGTAAGATCACCTCACCATCAACAATAGATATATGTTCCATTTCATACATATACTGAATTGCATTTATAGCTAATGATAAATTACTATTATATACATTATCAAAATTAGAAAATAACTCAGGATGGCTTATTATCAACTTTTCTATAGATTTAGGTAACTTTGCTTTCCTTGATAATTCATTTAACATTTTCTTTTGATATACAAAAGGATATATTAACATAACTTTGTCTAACGATAATTTTTTCGATATCGTAAGCACTGAATTAATAGCAAAAACACAATTTGCCAAATTTATTTGATTGTTCATTTTTTATATTTATCCCAATCTTTTCTCCAGCCTAAACATGGAATATCTGACAAGTGATACAAGTAACCATTTGAAATTGACAAGTCATTAGGTAATATATCAAAACTTATCGGGTTTTCTCTCATATCATCTATAATATCAAGAGCTAAATCATTGTGAGATAATTCATCAAAACTTTTCCTATATTTTCTTTTCCACTTATTCTCCCACATCAATATAGTATTACCTCTTAAATTTTCAAATTCAAAATCGGTAATGTCACCATCAGCTTGCCATGTGTTAATATTACTCTTAGCTTTAAGCATTTTTGATGTATAATCAACCATAATACCTAAATCATCGTCTGGTATATCACCAATTTCCATTAATTGTTTTATGAAGGTTAACTGTTGAAGTTCATCAGGTAATGCCTCATCAAAATGATATATTTTCAAACTTGAATTTTGAAAGAATTGGAAATGCTTTCTATATTTTTTATGAAAATCGTCAAAAGAAATAATAATTTTATTATTTCCCTTTACACTAAAGAAGTTATCTTCTCTAATAGATGAATCTATTAATTTAAATGCATTTCTTAAATCTTTATCATTAATCATCTTAGCTTTTATTGCATTATGACATTTAGATATTATATATTCTTCACCTAATTCAAAACTAATTTTCTTTATAAATTGGTATAGGACATCTTCAGAAAGAGATAATATTTCTGCTGAATACTTCGTTATTGATTTCGACGTAGATTTATCACTAATGGCTTGAATGAATGACTTTAAATCTGGCGCGCCCACTTCTCCATTAATAGTTTTGTTAATTAACAATGCTACTTCATTCTTTTTAGTTTCCGATTTATTCGATGCCAAAACAAATAAAGTTTTGTTAATAAACTCTAACTGCTCATAAGGGAGCCCCCTTCCTGAAATAGGGTTTTTAATTAACTTAGCCCAGTTTGAAAGTGTTTTCCATAAATCATCATCCATAGTTGTTAAATTGACAGGCTCAGTTGTAACCTTGGATTTTTTTATCGTATGCTTTAACTGATAGAGCACTTGAATATCATTATCCAAATCCGTGTGAACATCATCTTTACACTCTAAACCAGCACTTTGCCCAGGCTGAAGACATAGTACTTTCCAAAGAAAAAAATAGTACTGATAATCAAAACCAATACTACTTTTATCAGCAGCTGTAGCGTCAGAATAACATTCAGTAGAAACCATTATAACTATCTCAAAAATACAGGAAGTATGCGTATGCTATTTTAAGTTATGGTAAATTGCATGTAAAATTGCTCTAATATGTGAATAATGAAGCAAAGTACCGATTAAAAACTGAGTTTTACATTTTATTTACTAACTTTGTCGCATAACACTCATACGCTTTTAACTGCTCATCTAACCAATCATGCTTATTGTATACGGATAAAACACCTCCTAATTCATGGCCTAGCATCTTCTCCACCACATGAGGCATAACACCAAGCTCTGAAGCGCCTGTTGATAACGAACGTCTGAAGTCATGCGTTCGCCAATACTCAAGCTTTAAAGTCGCTCGTAAACGACGAATGTATTTATTCGCGGCTGAGATGGTTATTGGTATGTTCAAATCAAAGCCAGGGAATAACACATCATCATACGTTGCCATTACTCGTTCTAATATTGACCTCACTTTGGTTGGTATTGGGCGACGAATTGGCTTACCTGTTTTACTTAGCTCTTTAGGTACTGTCCAAATCCCTCTTTCCATATCAAAATGGCTTCTTCTTGCTAACCGTAGCTCTGAAAGTCGATTACCCCATAACATAGTCAGCTGGTGTAGCGTCTTATTGGCGGTACTTGCTTGCGTTCGTTCAATGGCTATCCAAATTTCTCTGAGTTCGTCCCATGTTGGCACTCTTGTTCCTACTTCTGATGGCGTTCCTACATGGCGCTGCTTTAGTCGATCAAAATTTGTATTATTGATTAAGAACTTATGTTTGCAGTAATTTAGACATGCTCGCATCTTGGCAAAGGTTGAATTAGCCATTTTAGGGTTCTTGTCTGCGATCTTATCTAACCACATCATCCACTCTCGAGCTGTTATGGTTTCTACGTTCTTATCTGGAAAGGCATCATAGAAGTAGTTTTTAGCTACTGATACATACAGATCAACCGTTCCTTTCTTTAATCGGTTTACATGGTTCTCAAACCAATAATCTAGGCACTGATTTAAAGTTACAAAATCGGTGTCACCTGTTAGCGCTATTTCTGGATTTCTACCCTGCTCTCTTAACTCAATCATCTCATGGTGAATGCGTCGCGCTTCTTTAATGCTGATGTTTGGGTAACGTCCGATTCTAATTCTTAGGTTTTTCTTATTGAATCGACATCGATACTGAAAGGTTATCTTCCCTTTTGGAGTTATACGCGCCACTAAGCCTTCACCATCACTGAGTTCTGGCGTTCCTGTGTAGTCTTGCTTATGAATGGCTTTCAATTGTTTATCTAAAATCGCCATGTTATTGCCCTAAATTGATTGCTTGATGAGTGACTGCGTTAGTCGGTAGATTATTTCAGCATTCAGTGAGCGTTGTGATTCTGCTGCTTTTCCCTTTAGCTCTGCTTTTAAGTCATCCGATAATCTTAATCCGTATGGATTCGGTCTTTTTGCTGTCTTTTTATTCATTGCTCCACCCCAATCTTTAACTTGATCTCAAATAGTATCCATTTGGCTACTATTGAATTATGGTAGCAATTGGCTACCATTGTCAAATTGTTCTATAAATTGGGTTAAATCATGACGGCAAGACCACCACAGATTAATGTTCGTGTCCCTACTGAACTTAAAGATCAAATTCATAAAGCTGCAGAACTTAATGGCCGCTCGGTTAACTCTGAGATTGTGAACCGCTTAGAGCAGAGTTTGATCTTGCATAGCGAACCTGAAAGGTTAATTACTGCACAGCAAGCCAAGCTAATGGCTTTGCAAGCACAGCAGCATTTATTTGAAAATTTAAAAATTCGTTCGTTTACTGCTATTAATGATGCAATAAAGCTTGGTAAACTAAACACTGTGATTGATATCTCATATCTTGAAATAGAAGATGAAACAGACCAAGCAGTCTATGCTTTAGTACAACCATTACGCCAATTGCTGATTGAGCTGGGTTATGTGGTTAGTGAATTAAATTCGGACAGTATTTTTGTTGAGTTTAAGTGATTTTTTGGACGCATTGAAAGTCAAAATTGGACACCGATTTGGACGAAAGTGCGAATATTAAACGCTATTTATCTATATATGGCACATTGAATAGATAGACTTTTAATACTTTAACCCCTTGTTTAATTAGGCGTATAATATGAACACGATACTTTTGGAATATAGCCATGAATAGTAGTAATGCCCCGTCCTTCTTCTTCTTTGATTATGAAACGTGGGGAACAAGTCCCTCTTTAGATCGCCCTTGCCAATTTGCAGGTGTGCGAACCGATGAAGACTTTAATATTATTGGTGAGCCATTAGTCATTTATTGTCGCCCTCCTATCGATTACTTACCTTCTCCTGAAGCATGTTTGATTACTGGCATTACTCCGCAAACGGCGGTCAGTAAAGGTCTGTCTGAGCCTGAGTTTATTGCTCAAATCCATAACGAGCTATCAAAACCAAACACCTGTTCTTTAGGTTATAACAACATTCGTTTTGATGATGAAGTTTCTCGCTACACCTTATATCGCAACTTCTTCGAACCGTATGGTTGGAGCTGGCAAAATGGTAATTCACGTTGGGATTTACTTGATGTGATGCGTGCTGTTTATGCGCTACGTCCTGAAGGTATTGAATGGCCAAAAGACGAAGAAGGCAAGCCAAGCTTTAGATTAGAAAAACTCTCTCAAGCAAACGGCATTGAGCATGAAAACGCCCATGATGCGATGGCCGATGTTATTGCGACAATTGAGCTCGCTAAAGTTGTGAAAAAAGCACAGCCTAAAATGTTTAACTACCTACTTTCTATGCGCCATAAAAAGAAAGCGGCGACATTAATCGACATTATTGAAATGACGCCATTGATGCACGTATCTGGTATGTTCGGCGTCGATAGAGGAAACATCAGTTGGATTGTGCCTGTTGCTTGGCATCCAACCAACAACAATGCGGTGATCACGATTGATTTAGCGTTAGACCCTGCGGTTTTTCTTGAACTAGATGCAGAACAATTACACCAACGTATGTATACCAAGCGTTCTGAATTGGGTCCTGATGAATTACCGGTCCCTGTTAAGCTTGTTCATCTTAACAAATGCCCTATTCTTGCCCCAGCAAAAACGTTAACGGCTGAAAATGCTATCGCGCTTAATGTTGATCGTGAAGCGTGTTTGCGAAACTTGAAAGTGATTCGTGAAAACCCAGAAATTCGCCAAAAGTTGATCGACTTATACAGTATTGATCCTGGCTATGAGAAATCGTCAAATGTAGATACTTTACTTTATGATGGCTTTTTCTCTCATGCAGATAAAACAGCCATTGATATGATCCGTCAATCAACGCCTGAACAGCTTATTGATTTTGAACCGAATGTGAGTGATCCTCGTATCAAGCCATTATTGTTCCGCTATCGTGCTCGTAACTTCCCGCACACGTTAAATGAATCAGAACAACTACGTTGGCAAGCGCATCTACAAGATTATTTTGAGACGCACATGTCTGATTACGAAACACGCTTTGAAAGCTTATACCTTGAGTCTGAAGGTAATGAGAAAAAGACTGCGATTCTTCGCGCCGTTTATAATTACGTACAACAGTTAGTATCATGATTAAATATATTTACTCTTTTGCTTGGATCTTTGCTTCTTTGTTTGCAGGAAATGGCATTCAATCTTGGTTATCCATATCGGTACCCGGCAGCATTATTGGGATGCTGATATTATTTACCGCCATGGTGGTTGGTGTCTGTAAGCCAGATTGGACGGCCACTGGCTGTCAGTTCTTTATGCGTAATATGTTAATCTTATTTATTCCAATTTCGGTTGGTTTAATGACGCATTTCGATTTACTGCTGACCAATGCAATACCCATTATTGTCAGCACTGCTGGTGGTTCGCTATTAGTGCTCGTTTGTCTTTCATTATTTATTGATCGCCTTGAAAGAGGTAAGCACTAATGTGGGTAATTCTGACTGTTATTGTTTTCTATTCTGCTCGTTGGTTTGCAAAGCGCTACCCTCACCCATTAAATAACCCTCTATTGTTGAGTGTTATGATTGTTATTCCCATTTTAATGGCATTAAAAGTGCCTTATGAAACTTACTATGCTGATAATGCGTTTTTAAGTTATTTGCTTCAACCTGCTGTTGTCGCGCTCGCTTATCCATTGTATGAGCAGCTTCCGCACATACGCGAAAATTGGAAAATCATTCTACTTGCTTGTAGTGTTGGTTCTCTTTTTTCTATGCTGTCTGGTGCATTTTTGGCAGTATGGATGGGCGCTGATATGCAGCTAGTGGCAAGTATTCTTCCTAAATCGGTGACTACACCGATTGCGATGGCTATTTCATCTCAACTTCAAGGTGAAGCCGCTATTGCTGCTATTTTGGTTTTGTTAGCAGGTTTAATGGGCGCTATATTCGCTTACCCAATTTACAACTTAATTGGCATAAAAAGTTCACTGGCCCGTGGCCTTACCATGGGTAACGTGTCTCACGCGCTAGGCACGGCTCAAGCGGCTGAAGTCAACCATCAAGATGCGGCATTTAGCTCGTTGGCCTTGGTTATCTGCGGGATAATTACTTCGCTTGTGGCTCCAATCATTTACTCATTAATGCTAATGATGCAGTAACTACTGAGTAAAATATCACCAAATATGGTGTGACCTCTCTCTCAATGATGTAATTAATGAAAAATTGCATCATTGAGTGTGAGATTGATCTATGTTTCATTTCTTATTCCCTCTAAAATGATCCCATAAAACTTAAGAAGGATCATACAAATGACCACTCTACATAAGAACGCCCTACAACAACGCTTACAAGAAGCCATGGATGCCCTTCCTTCTTCTCTCAATACAGCGATCACCCCTTTAGTTAATGACCAATTCACTGGTGTTATCACTAAAGATAAATTCCAAGCATTATTGGCTCAAAGTCAATTAACGGATAAAGAATTAAGATTGGCGCTGCTTCCCTTAGCCGCGGCATTTTCTGTTGCTCCTATTTCTAATTTCTATGTTGGAGCGATTGCTCGCGGCACCTCTGGACACTTATATTTTGGTGCCAACATGGAATTCAGTAATGTTCAATTAGGCCAAACCATTCATGCTGAGCAATCTGCAATCAGTCATGCATGGATTCATGGTGAAACAGGGATTTCAGACATCACGATCAACTTCAGCCCATGTGGGCATTGTCGTCAATTTATGAATGAGCTAACAACGGCCGATTCATTAATGGTGCAATTACCAGAACGTGATGAAAAATCTCTGCAAGCGTATTTACCAGAATCGTTTGGTCCTAAAGACTTAGGTGTTGAAGGTGGTTTGTTAGCCACAACATCACATCAACTGAGCTTTGAATCGACATCTCCATTACTAATGCAAGCATTCGATGCTGCAAATCGTAGCCACGCCCCTTATTCAAAAAACTTTAGTGGTGTCGCTTTAGAAATGAATAACGGTAATATCTACCACGGTATGTACGCGGAAAACGCAGCATTTAACCCGAGTTTACCCCCACTTCAAGTGGCATTAGTTCACGCGAATATGTCTCGCGAAGCCTTGTCTGAAATCAAAAAAGCGGCATTGGTTGAAGATCACAAAGGGGCAATCAGTCATTTAGCGATTACGACCTGTACTCTTAAAGATCTGAGTCCAAACATGATATTAGAATACGTGTCTTTATAGATTTTGACTTAAAAAAATAGAGGATGCATCAGCCTCCTCTATTTTTATCTCTGTTTATTGGTTCCCTTTCCATCGAATAGCCGCATCAATTAATTGTCTATCCATTCCTTTTTTACCGATTAATGACACTCCCCAAGGTGAATTATTCACAGTAAACCACGGAAGATGCAATTGAGGTAAATCAGCTAAACTGGCTAGTGATGTGTATTTTAATATCAATGAGTTAAGTTTGTATAACTGCTCATCCGTTGCCGTTTCTGGTGGGGCAATGTTAGCGGTCGTTGGCAGTAGCAACAGTGTTTTTTCATCTAAAAGTGACTCTAAAACCGATTTAACAAGATCCCTTTGCTCTAGGGCAATTCGCTCATCTTTGTACTTTAATGAAGATAACCATTTAAGTTGCATTTTAATTTCATTACTGAGCATTGGGTGGTTTTTTTCAACCCACGGTTCTATGTTACGTAGCCCTCTTGTCGCGGTAATGACTTTAAAACTTTCGGCAGCTTTCATGGTTATTATTTTACTGATCGCTTTACTACGAACGACTTTATAAGGGGATGCCTCAAGTAATTGTTCTAGTTTTGCCTTTGCTTCTTCTGGAACATCAAGAAACAAGCTGTCTAGCACGACAATACGATCGACCGTCATTAATGGAGACATCGGAGTTAATGTCGTTGCGACTTTTCTAATGTCCGACAAACTCTTCGCAACCCAGCCTAAAGAGGTTTCTTCTTTTGCAATGCAATAAACCCCCTTCATATTAGCGGCACAAGAAGACGATTTAAAACCATATAAACCAGCGTATACCGCAGGGACTCGTATTCCACCACTTAAATCCGTGCCTAAGCCGATATCAGCCAAGCCATTCGCGACCGCCGCAATGGCTCCGCAAGATGATCCACCAATTAATCGCCCTTCACTGTTTGGATTTTTAATCGCAGCGTAATGTGGGTTATTACCATGAAGTCCAAAACCAAACTCATCCATTTGAGTTTTACCCACAAATATAGCCCCTTTCTTTAATAAAAGATCCACCACTGGCGCGTTATCTTTGGCCACTTTCTGTTGCGCTAACCATACCGGATTACCTAAGCCATTTGGCGTATCTTTAATATCAATACAATCGCTTACAACAAATTTCTTATTTTCTAAAAGTCCATAAAAAGCCCATTGCTGTACAGGTCCTGAGTGAGGCACATAAGTGGTTTGAACATCCATAATGAAGTACTGCTGCTAATATAAAAAAAATAGCATACCAGTAGAGGTAGTGAATACAACCCAAGGTATTCACAGTATCAATAAACAAATCAGTAGTGTGAGCTCTCTTCCACATTGATGCATAAAAGACCCATAAAAAATCAAAAGCAATCGTTTGCGTATCTATCTAATTTTAGTATGATAGCGGCATATTTCACTATCTATCATGAGAATTCATTATGTTTGGTACTGCTCTATCGTCTTCAGCTACAAAAGTATTATTGCTTGGTTCCGGTGAATTAGGCAAAGAAGTGGCTATTGAATGCCAACGCCTTGGTTTGGAAGTTATTGCGGTTGATCGCTATTTAAATGCCCCAGCAATGCAAGTCGCACACCGTAGCTATGCCATTGATATGTTAGATGCTGATGCACTTCAAGAAGTCATTGAAAAAGAAAAACCAGATTATGTCGTGCCTGAAATTGAAGCCATTGCCACAGACAAACTCGTTGAATTAGAAAAACGAGGCCTTAACGTTGTTCCAACCGCTAACGCGACTAAATTGACCATGAACCGTGAAGGCATTCGTCGATTAGCCGCTGAAGAATTAAAATTACCGACGTCTCCTTATCGTTTTGTAGACAGCTATGAAGAACTGGTCGACGCCGTTAAATTTGTAGGTATGCCGTGTGTAATTAAGCCGGTAATGAGTTCATCAGGCAAAGGACAAAGCGTTATCAAGACCGAGGATGATATTAAAACCTCATGGGACTACGCGCAAGATGGCGGACGAACGGGAGCAGGTCGCGTTATTGTTGAAGGTTTTGTGGATTTTGATTACGAAATTTCACTGTTAACTATCCGTGCGGTTGATGGCATTCATTTCTGTGATCCTATCGGTCATCGCCAAGAAGATGGTGATTACCGCGAGTCTTGGCAACCTCAAGTAATGACGGAAGCGGCATTACAACAAGCACAAGACGCGGCAGAAAAAGTCGTTAACGCATTAGGCGGTTATGGTTTATTTGGTGTAGAGCTCTTCATTAAAGGCGATGATATTTATTTCAATGAAGTCTCACCTCGCCCACACGATACTGGATTAGTAACGTTAATCTCTCAAGAAATGTCTGAATTTGCTCTGCATGTTCGTGCGTTTACGGGAATGCCCATCAATAACATCGTTCAATATGGTCCTTCTGCTTCTTCTGTGATCTTAGGCCAAGGTACCTCTACAAATATTCGTTTTGATGGACTGGCAGAGGCATTGAGCCAACCACAAACTCAAATAAAATTATTTGGTAAACCTGAAATTGATGGGCGTCGTCGCTTAGGGGTCGCCATAACACGCAGAGACAATCTTGAGTCGGCAATTGAAGATGCTATCGCAGCGTCAAACAAAATTAAAATCAATTACTAACCTTTCTTTCATTCAGCAGAACGGTATTTAAATGCCGTTCTGTTGTCATTTATTACCATTCTGCCTCTCTTTTTCCTTTTTACGATTAAAAATCACTTTTTTCGTTATCTAATCGTTGCAAACTTACAAGGTAAACGGGTATAAATAACTAAACCGTTCTTAAACTTTTTATTTTAATCTCACCATGGATGATGACTATGTTTGAAAAAATCTCTGCCGCTCCAGCTGATCCAATTCTTGGCCTAACTGATGAATTTAAAAATGACCCTCGTGCTGAAAAAATCAACTTAGGTGTTGGTATTTATAAGAACGAAGCGGGTCAGACTCCAGTATTGAAAACAGTAAAAAAAGCAGAAGCTGTATTGCTTGATACTGAAAAAACAAAGTCATATTTAACCATCCAAGGTACTGCAGAATACGGCCTAGCTGTTCAAAAACTGTTGTTTGGCAATAACGCTGATGTCATTACAGAAAAACGCACTCAAACAGCACAAGCGCCTGGTGGTACTGGTGCACTTCGTGTAGCTGGTGAATTTATTAAACGCCAATTAGGCGATGTGAAAATTTGGATCAGTAACCCAACATGGGCAAACCACATTGGTGTATTTACTGCTGCTGGTATCGAAACTGCACAATACAGCTACTACAACGCAGAAACTAAATCGAAAGATTTTGCTGCAATGATGGCAGATTTACAACAAGCAGAATCTGGTGATGTTGTATTACTGCACGGATGTTGTCACAACCCAACAGGTATTGATCCAACAGATGCTGAATGGGAAGAACTAGCAAAATTATGTGCAAATAAAGGATTATTACCACTGTTTGATTTTGCGTACCAAGGTTTTGCTAAAGGCGTTGAAGAAGATGCTTCTGGTCTTCGTACTTTTGCTCAATACTGCCCAGAATTACTTGTTGCGAGTTCGTTCTCTAAAAACTTCGGTTTATACAATGAACGTGTCGGTGCATTTACGCTGGTAGCTAAAGACCCTGAAGTTTCTGTTACTGCGTTCTCACAAGTGAAAGCAATTATTCGCTCTATTTACTCTAACCCACCAGCTCATGGTGCCGCTGTCGTTACTTACATCTTAAATGATGATGCGTTGCGTACTGAGTGGGAGCAAGAAGTACAAGAAATGCGAGCTCGTATTCAAGAGATGCGAACTCTGTTTGTTACGACTCTAAAAGAGCAAGGCGTAGACGCTGATTTCAGCTTTATTGAACGTCAAAATGGCATGTTCTCTTTCTCTGGTCTATCTAAAGAACAAGTGAATCGCCTAAAAGATGAGTTTGCAATTTACATCGTTGGTTCAGGTCGAATCAGTGTTGCTGGTATGACGAAAGACAACATGCTGCCATTATGTAAAGGCATTGCTGCTGTTCTTTAAGTCTAACGATGAGTAAATATCAAAAAAGGCGCTAAATACGTTTGTGTAAACAAGGTATTTAGCGCCTTTTTTTATTATCATTCAACCAATAAAAATGAATAGATAATGACAGGAGTGGCTCTCATCCTAACTTTGCTTGGATCACGATATTTCTTGGCGTTTCTTCTTTCAAACAAAACTCCCCAATTCTTACTTCATAACCTGACTCTTCTAAATACAACGCTCTATCAAAACACAACCACATTTCTAATGGTCTTTTAAAAAGATGCTGAACAAGGTCACATTTTTCCATCAGAATAAAAGCAGCCTCTCCTTTCTCTAACCAGATTGAATAATCAATATTATCTACTAGCTTAATGCCTTTGTGCGCCGCAGCCCAATGGCAAAACGCTTCAAACCCTTCGGCAAGTAGTGATTTTTTAATACTCGGAACCGTAATATATTCCGAACTTCCTGTTACCCATTTTTGTAATTCATTAAACCCTAAACGAAAACACATCTCTTGTTCACGATGATGTTGCGTTCGCTTCCCTGCAACCACCGTTTCTTGCAATGGTAAACGCAAATCAACACGGCTTAATCGTAATAATGAATCTTGAGCAGAGAAAGATAATGGGCGGTATTCTTCATTTTCAGTTAAATGAAAGCAGCAAGGCGCAATCGTCAATGCCTCAATGTTATTCTCTATGCCTGCTTCGATTAAACTCAAATGCAAATCACCACAAGCATGCAAAGCAACCGCATGTTGTTGAGGTTTAATCAATGAATATGCTTGTTTAGATAACGCATCCCCTTGAATAAAACGCATAGAAAGGGAATGATTGTCTGCATAATGTTGGCCGCTATCACAGAGCTCTTGTTGCCATTCTAATGTAGTTACTTTTTTATTCGTTGTAGAGCTTAATACTCTACCTAAATAGCCTTTACCACCGCACCACTCTAGCCATTCAGACTCTGGAGAGTAAAAATCAGAACTTAACGCACTTAAATTGGTTATTTGCTGCCACTTACGACCATTTATTCCTGAATTAAATCCTTTAGGTATGCATTGTGATGGCGCAGCCAAAAGAGGAAATTGAGTAAAATGAGATAATTCCGTTACTTCAGGAATATAGTGAGATAATGCAAGCGCAAGCGCTAAGGGGGTGTTTTTTAGGTGTCGTATTTCTTCTAAAGAAAGTGACTCTAACCATTCAACAAGTGTTGGGTGTGATTCTCTCCATGGATAATCAGCGCAATGAAACGCAGAAAATTGCCAAAAAAAGACCGTCTGAGTTAACAAACGGTCGATATGTAAAAACTGAGATTGCATCCGATGACACCCTAGAAATTAAATCGAGGCGATCTTAACGGACAGGAAGGTTAATGTCTTTAAACATCTCTTCTATTTCATAATTATTTTTAAGCATGGTTGCTTGTTCTACGATTGGGCGAGTGAGATGTGGTGCAAAACGTTCCATAAAGTCATACATATAACTCTTTAGGAATGAACCACGCTTAAAGCCAATCGTTGTTGTACTTGCATCAAATATATGACTTGCATCTATAGCAACTAGATCTGAATCTCTTTCAGGATCCATTGCCATGCTTGCTATAACACCAACACCAATACCTAAACGAACATAAGTTTTAATGACATCAGCATCGGTAGCCGTAAAGACAATTTTAGGTGTTAACCCTGCTTTATTAAACGCACTGTCTAACTCCGAGCGTCCAGTAAAACCAAACACATAAGTAACCAATTCATAAGCAGCAAGATCTTGAACTGTCACGTGTTTTTTCTGTGCCAGTGGATGATCTTTATTTACTACTATCGAGCGGTTCCAGTGATAACAAGGCAACATAATGGCATCGTGATATAAATGAAGCGCTTCTGTTGCAATTGCAAAATCCGCCGTGCCCTTTGCAATTGCATCTGACATTTGCGTTGGCGTGCCTTGGTGCATATGCAAAGAAACTTGAGGATAACGAGAAGTAAAACCTTTAATCACATCCGGCAAAGCATAACGAGCCTGAGTATGTGTCGTCGTAATGTTCAACAACCCTTTCTCTGGGTGAGTATGCTCACCAGCCACCGCTTTGATACTGTCAACTCGGGATAAAATCTCGCGAGATATTTTTACGATCTCTTCACCCGATGGCGTAACTCGAGTAAGGTGCTTGCCACTTCGTTCAAAGATTTGCACACCCAGTTCATCTTCTAACAATCGAACTTGCTTACTAATACCAGGCTGAGAGGTATACAAAGATTCTGCGGTTGAAGACACATTAAGGCTGTGATTAACCACTTCAACAATGTATTTCAGTTGTTGTAATTTCATTATTTTATTCCTGTAATCCTTTACATCGAAAATTATGTCACTTATTCGATATAGTTATATCCTTATTTAGTCCTATTTTCAAAGCCTTATCAACTTTAATTTTTGTTTAATAACAATTCATTAAAGAAATACCATCCCATGTCGATAAATCTTAATGTACTCCTAGTATCTAAAAGCCCTTTGCGCTAATTTGTTATTTGGAGTTAGCCGCCTTCTATTCATTTAGTTTACAAGGTGTTACACTGGCAACTATTACTACTGGATGTATGATTAAACTATGAATATTGCTCTTATTGTTGGACTGTTTGCAATTCTACTAACCTTGATTATTGGCTATAATGTTATTGTTCAGTACAGAACAAAAATTGAATCCGCTAAAAAACAAGAATCTGCAAAACACATGATGATTATTGATTCTACCGAAGAGTTAATCAGTAATGCCCACCATTTACCTTACAGTAAAGAGTTATTAGTCTGCTTAAATCAACGAATTCTAGACGCTTTACGCTCAATAGCTGAATTATCACCCACTGATCGTTCGTACCCTGCGCGCATTGAAAACATGGAACAACAACTTCAACAGCTAAAAACAAATTATACTGGCGGCGACAGCACGAATTTCAAAGTGCCAAGCAATGATAAACAAGCCATCGTTATGTTGAAGTTAGTTAAACGTTTACGAGATACGCTTCGTGCGGAACATAAAAAAGGCCGTGTAAATACCCAAGTCTTTGTTGCTGAAAACGCGCGTCTTGAATCAATTCAAGTTCGAATTAATATCGAAAACGTAGTAAAGCGAGCCAAAGAAGCAACTCAACGTGGCCAAGCAGGTACTGCTCGTCAATTACTTAAAAAAGGGATTGATGCCCTATCAAGTAAAAATGATGGTTATTCAAATAAAGCACGAACTCAACTGCAAGATATGCTTGATGAATTGAATAACAAAACAAAGAGAAAACAAGATAAAGAACTTCAAGACCAATTAGATAAAAATAAAGATGATGAGATTGATGTCTTATTTCAACCGAAAAAGAAATGGTAATAACCACACGCTAATGGCCGAAACATACATCAAATAAAAAAGGTCGCACAATGCGACCTTTTTTATTATCTGTTATTTATTAATAACAATAAGATTATTAATTTATTATTATTGGTTTTCCGCTATGAAATTTAAAATCATGATCTGGTGACTGAATTAAATCGGCTTCAGCTTTTGCGAAAACAGCAACTCTCTTACTGATATCCCCCCCTGAAATTTGTTCTGCCAAGGAAAGATAATCTTGATAATGACGAGATTCTGAACGTAATAGTGAAATATAAAATTTAGCCAAATCATCTTCTAAATAAGGTGCCAACTTAGCAAAACGTTCACATGAACGTGCCTCTATAAAAGCACCAATAATAAGCTTGTCGATAAGCGTATGCGGTTCATGAGTAATAATATTACTTAGCATCCCTTTAGCATAACGACTGGCTGTAATTGCTTCATAGGGGATATTCCGTTCTTCCATTATCTCTAGCACTTGATAAAAATGATGCAATTCTTCTTTTATCAATAACACCATTTTATCAATAAGCTCTTGGCTATAAACTGCATCTGCCCGTGCCGTAATACGTTTTGATATATTACTTTTGCCTTTCAAGCTCTCTAATGATCCTACTTTCTTATAAACGAATTCTTCATAAGGTTTAAACCATTCCAATAACGTGGCTGCACTCTCTTTATCTACTGCGTATTTACGAATTAAATACATCGCACTTTGTGCCGCTTTCAATTCACACAATAAATGATCACGAAGAATAATCGATAAATTCTCTGGCTTCTTCGCTTCATCAATCCATTCATCAGGCGTTTCACAGTGTAGAAATGCATAAATGGGTTCTAGCAATGACGTCTCATACATAATTTAGTTTCTATCAGTTTTAAACTCGTATGCTTTCTATGATACCAAATGAAACACATTCTGTTTGATTAAAAGCCTACCCTGCTTAGCTATTGGCTATTTTCTTTGGCTTAGCTCTACTTCACGAGTGTATAAATCGATTAAAAAATCAAAAATAGCTTGATCGTTAATCAAAATAAAAGTACTGTATAAATACACACTGTATGGATAAACAGGTAAATATTATGAACGTAACGATGGCATTCACAACTCGCTCAAACTCATACGCGCAACATATTGCACAGCGTATTTCTCACATCGCGCAAGAGACTAATGAACAATGCGAGCAGCACTTCATTCAATTACTTAAAAGTTTATCTAAACAGAAGAAATGGATCTTTATTACAGCAAATACGATGATGCCGAGCTGTGATGTGTTATTACAAAATGGGGTTGAGTTAAACAGACTCATCCGCTTAAAGGCTTCAAGTAATTTAACAGAGCAAGAAACAATCAATAAAGCTCAACAATTAGGCACCGCAAGTGCCATTATATCAAACAATAATTGCTATTATTTTACAGATGAACAATGGTTAACATTAAATCGAAAATTAACAATTTTACATTAACCTTTATTCTTTTTCTTTAAGATGAATGATAAGAAGATCAATCCCTTCTCCCTTCTGGGAAATAGTCGTGTGTGTATTTGCAAGGATATAGTTGATCTGCTCTTCATCTAAAGAATAAGGAAGCATGACTCTCAAATCAGAAATACCTTCAATTCGAGCTAAACGGATTAACCGAATAATATTCGATTCATCATTTATGTGTGTCGAGAGTACGTTTAATGCTTCTAAACGTAATCGTTCTTTTAATGGTGTTTTGTCATGTACAGATGCATTCCAAACTGTTCCGAACGTGGGAATAATACTTTTTAACGCTTGAGAAAACGTCCATTTTTGATTACTTGAGTCAACGAGAAATGAACCATAATTAAACTCAATAACATTACTCATAATTGCCCTCGATATATTCCAACATCGACCTTCAACATCCTATTGAAAAGCACGATTTTCAAACTAACTATTATAAGTATCCCCAATATTAAGCCTATCGCAAGTAGAAAAATCGATGCAGATCACAGTTAGGAATTATCAACTCTTATCGTTATCATAGTGATAACACATGGTTTACACACATACATTTTGGCAACAAAAAAGCCGCTACAATGAGCGACTTTATTATTATTTTTATCGTTAATATTGAATTAACTGTCCATTAAATGGGGATTTTTTGAGATAATCGGATCTATCTTAATTTCATATTCATTAAAATATATTTTACATGGACTATGTTCACGTTTCGTTGTGACTTGTTCATCTGAGTATTGAATGGTCACTCTTGGGTACACTCGCTCAGTAACTTTAACAACGTTCTCTGCTAATTGCTTTCTTAGCTCTTCTTCTGCTGATTGGAATCGAGTCATTGATTGTGTTATCTCTTTACTTGATTCTTCTTTCATCGTTTTAACACGCGTTGTCTGTTCTTCTGTTCTTTCTGATTTAGGGATCTTTGCTAGCTCCATTTCAGCACGAACGACTTTCATTGTGTTTTCTTGCGCTGCTTTATATTTCGCATTTAAATCTGCAATGTTTTCTTTGTATTTATCAAAACGTGTAAATGCTTTTACTAACGTTTCAGTGCCAGCGGTAGCCCCAAGATTCACAGTTGTAATTGTAGAACCTGCATAAATCTCTCCACCAACAATAGAGCCATTACGCCCAGAGCTATCCATTACGGAAACTGCATTTTTACTTTTTATAAAACTCTGAATGGCGTGTAAACCTAACTCAATATCGCCAGACGCTTGTAAATTAGCCGATTGAACAAACTTAGCCGTTATTTTACCACCGGCTTTAACAAAACAAGAGTAGTCCTCACCAGCTTCTACTTGATGACCAATGATCCCTTTCATCGCAATAATATCACCATGAGCTTGCACATCTGCAGATTCAATAAACCCGCCAACGGTAATACTGCCTGTCGCTCTAACAATCATCTCCGGTGCAATATCACCACTGATAATCACGCACCCTTTAAACTTGACATGGCCCGTTGAGATATCAACCGCATTTAAACAAAGCGCATTATCAACTTCAGCACCTTCTGCATTTACCCAAGGCATGCCAGAGGTTGTTGCAATTAACAATTCAGGATCTTGAGGAGAAATCCCCGCACCTTTTCCTGCTCGTAATTTGCTGTTTTTTCCTGCCGTCGCATGAATCACTTCACCTTTTACAGTAAAACCATCAATGCCTTTTGTGGGAGGCGTTCGACGGATTAATTCATCACCTTCAACCACCGTGATTGTCTCACCAAGATCGCGCATATCAACTTTATCTTCTTCACCCTCTTTCTCTTGAGGCTGTAAAGCTTGTTCACGAAAATCTTCAACCAGTGCAGTAAAAATAGCGTTAGAACCATCAATAGGCTCTTTGCCTTTTGCGACCAATTGAGAAATTCGCTCTCCAGCAGCTAAGTTTCGACCTAGTACCATTATTTTCTTTAAGGCATTTCGACTGATACCGCGAGTCACTTCCATGCTGGTTAATGCCGCTATGATGTCCGTACTTTGTACATCTCGACCACCATAGGCACCAATAACAGACATCGTTGCTTTCATATCGCGCTCTTCTACAGCAAGGAACACTTCGGCATTACGACGTTCTGCAATTTTTCTATTTTGGTGATGAGCAACGATGCCACTTTTAACATCGTTAATGATCGTCATTATGATTTTTTCATCAAAGAAAAAATCCAATGCCCCAATCTCTTCTAAAGAATCTTTAAACCCTTTTAAGGTGGGTTCAGCATCCGGCTGAAAGCTATCAGGAAAACATAACACTACTGTGCCGTCATCCTGTATTAAAGTTAAAAGAGAAGCCCACATATTCATCACTCTTATATATTATATCGTCACAACAAAAAATCTTGTTGTGACTTTATTTCGTATTTAATTGAACGACATTCTACAGTTCAAAATCATCTAAATCCATGTCGGTGTCTTGACGTTCAAAAAGCGCCACTAAATCGTCATGACCACCAACAAATTTACCATCAAGGAAGATCTGAGGCACAGTATTAACTAAAATGCCCTCTTTATCTTGGATCAAGCCAACCATTTCTTCTTTGCTTAAATCAACACCAACGGTTAATACTTTATACTTAATGCCTTTATCGTCCAAAATCGCTTTGGCTTTAACACAAAATGGGCATACTGTTTTAGAGAACATAATATTTTGATAGGTAGTTAACATGTGTTTACTCGTCTTTTTATATAAATAAGGGGCCGTCATTCATCACTATTTATTCGATGAATTAACACTAAATAGAAAACATTGGATACAACTGTAGCTCAGGAACAATTTTATGTAGTTGCTCTTCGTCCATCGCAATGTCTTTTGCAGAATCACATAAATGTTGCGCATCTTTCTTAATATCGACTTTATGTTCTTCCATCTTCATCTTAATTGACGATTGAACATCAACAAATTGTTGCTGTAACTCTGTGAAATTAAGTTCGCCATTCTGCATTTTATCTGACAAAGAGTTAAACACGCTTGCAAACAATTCTTTGTCTAAGCTCTTAATCATGACCTCAAAATCTTGCTTCCATGACGTATCCACTTCTTTAAAGAAGTCATGCTCTAGCATCATATCTTTGCCACGATAGAATTTTTGTTTTGCAACATCACCGTAATCATTAATTTTCGTTTTAACAGAATCAAATGATCCTTCTGCATTAAATGACGTTTCAATTTCGCTAACAAAATCTTGAGCAGCAAGAATGCCTTTATCTGTAAAATCAACCACTTCTGGAATATAGCCAGACACCTGCTTCTGATATTCTTCGATCGCTTGTTTTTGCTCTGAAGAAAGCGCTAACTTATCACCATTAACAAATACGTTACCATTGCCATCAATGCGTAATTTATCTTGCGCTTTTTCGACTTTTATTTCTCCTTTAGGAGTTAACAAAACATCGTTTTCGATCGTCACTGGACACATGCTAGCGAAACTGCTGTTTGATACGAATAGCATCGCCATTGCTAGTAATTTATTTGATGACATTTTAGCCTCTTTTAAACTATTTTTTCTTAATCAGACAGTGTAACTGATACCGACTCTATTGCTCAACATCCTTTCGACAATAGAAAAAAACAAGCATAAAAAGCAATCGTTTGCTTTTTATACTGGCAGAGCTCCAGAGTTCTGGTATGATGCTCTCTGTTTTTACACATAAGTTTATATAGGAATTCTATAATGAGCCTTTCCGAACAAGTACTTGCCGTGAATGATGATTTACCAATCCGTACGGACAAGCCGGTGCATAGCGGTAAAGTCCGTTCAGTTTATTGGTTAACAGAGGAAGATAGCCGTCGTCTTATCAAAGAGAAAGGCTATAACGTGGCACCTGACGCCCCTCTTGCTATTATGGTGATCAGTGACCGCATCTCAGCATTTGATTGTATTTGGCACGGTGAAGGCGGACTTAAAGGGATTCCGGGGAAAGGCGCGGCTCTAAATGCTATCTCTAACCATTGGTTCCAATTATTTAAAGATAATAATTTAGCGGATAGCCATATTTTAGATATTCCTCATCCATTTGTTTGGATTGTTCAAAAAGCAAAACCAGTCATGATTGAAGCGATTTGCCGTCAATACATTACGGGTTCAATGTGGCGCGCTTACACCAATGGTGAACGTGAATTCTGTGGTATTCAGATCCCTGAACGCCTAGAAAAAGACGAAGAACTGGCTGATCTTTTATTAACGCCATCAACAAAAGGCGTTTTAAAAGGCATTGAAGGTGTTCCTGAAGTTGATGATGTAAACATTACCCGTAAGGACATTGAAAACAATTTTAATGCTTTCAACTTCTCTTCGATTGAAGATATCGCCTTATACGAAAAACTGTTAAAAGAAGGTTTTGCGGTTATCTCTAAAGCCTTAAATGACATTGACCAAATTTTTGTTGATACAAAATTTGAGTTTGGTTATGTTAATGACGCACAAGGCAACGAAAAATTAATTTACATGGATGAAGTTGGTACGCCTGATTCATCACGTATTTGGGATAAAAACGCCTACCGTTCTGGTCATATTATTGAAAATTCAAAAGAAGGTTTCCGTCAGTTCTTGTTGAACCACTTCCCTGAACCTGACATTCTTTTGAATAAGAACCGTATGAATGAGCGCTTTGCGTTAGCAACTGAGAACTCATTGCCACTCGAAGCAATGATGGACTTATCAAAAACATACTTAGACATTGCAGCTAAAATCACTGGTGCGCCAATTATGTTAAGTGATAATCCAAAAGCAGAAATAATTAAAGTATTAAAAGAGCAGTATCAACTGGTTGATTAATACCAATAATCGTAACTAACGATTCTATTGATTACTAATAAAAATGGCGACCGCATTGGTCGCCATTTTTGTATCTCTCTATTTCAAATAAAAACAAACAATGTTGTGATTATAGGAAATGAACCGTTAGGTTAAGTGAAGCGAAATCAATGTTTTCGTCACCTACTGTGAAGTTGTTATAACCAGCACCAACAGTGAACATTGGGAAGATATTGTATTCAACACCTAAACCAAAGAATGGATCAACACCGTCATCTTTACGGTAACCATCAGCTTCCCAGCTGTGCATGCCTGCTTTACCGTAAACATGTAAAGGACCGAAATCGATACTTGGCTTAATTGCAAAGTTTACAGACGTTACATCTGTTGATTGGCTACCGTAATCGTAAGAACCTAGGTTCCAAGCACCCATTTCAACACCGATGAAAGGCAAAATACCAGTACCAACGTGCGCACCGTATACTGTTGAACTTTCGCCTCTGTAATCAGCTGAACCCACTTGTGCACCAGCGTAAATCCAAGAATCAGCAGCCGCTGTTGTAGAAACGCTCGCTAGAACTAACGCTAAAAGTGTCTTTTTCATTTTCAATCCTATTTTCAAAAGGGAGCGGCAATCTTTGCCGCTCTTTTTAATATTAATTATATTAAAGCAAATTGTATGCCGATATTGTTATATATTATTCTATACACTAACAATCAGCAATGGCGTTTTTCACTCGTTTGTCCGAAACAGGGTATGGTGTACCAAGTTGTTGAGCAAAATAACTCACTCTAAGCTCTTCTATCATCCAACGAATGTCTTTTACTTTATCGGGTATTGGCTGCCCTTTCGGGATCTTGTTTAACAATTCTTTGTATTCATTATTAACACTGTCAACTTTCAATAAATGAGCACGATCTCGAGTTGGATCAATCGGTAACTTCTCCATTCGACGCTCGATCGCTTTCATATAACGATGGATATCCGTCAATCTCTTCCAACCACATTCTGTTGCAAAGCCTTTAAAAATCAGGTTTTCAATTTGAGATTTAATATCAGACAACGCAAACGCCATACTTAGATCAACACGACCTTTTAGCTTCTTCTGTATTTGGAAAGCCGTCGTTAAAATCGTTTCGACTAATTTAGCGATCTCCACAACCGTATCGCCCAGTTCCGCTCGAATGTGTTCTTTCATATTATCAAACGCTTCAGGTTCCCAAACAAGGCCACCTTTATCGTCAATTAATTTATCAACGCCACACGCAATACAATCATCAATTAAGTCCAAGACTCGACCATACTGATTGAAGTATAGGCCTAATTTTGACTTGTTTGGCAAGTTGTCACGTAAATATTTAATCGGTGACGGAACATTCAACAAGATCAATCGGCGTTGCCCTGCTTTCATTGCATTATGTTGTTCTTCTTCTGTTTCAAACAACTTAATCCCAACACTGTCTTTACTATCTACAATCGCAGGGTACGCCTTAACTTCAAAGCCACCACGTTTCTGAGTATAAAGTGCAGGTAGTTCACCAAAGCTCCACGTTTTTAAACCCGCTTGCTCAATATCGTCATCAGCGACCTGAGATAACGTTTCTTGTACTTTATCTTTTAAGCCATCTTTTAAATCGTAAAGATCACGACTTTCTTTTAACTTACGGTTATGGTGATCAACCACTCTGTAAGTCACCTTCAAGTGATCAGGGATTTGTTCTAGTTTCCAATCTTCACGCAATACAGCAACACCTGTCATTCTACGCAGCTCTTTTTCAAGGCTGTCGAGTAATGGCATATCAAATGGTGTTATACGTGATAAAAATGCATCAGCATAATTTGGCGCAGGCACAAAGTTACGACGAAGTGTTTTTGGTAACGATTTAATATAAGCAACGATCATTTCATGACGTAAACCGGGGATCTGCCAATCAAACCCTTCGGTCGTCACTTGATTTAAAATCGGTAACGGCACGTGAACCGTGACACCGTCACTATCTTGTCCCGGTTCAAATTGATAGCTTAGCTTCAGCTTTAGGTTACCTTGATGCCAGAAATTTGGATAATCAAGATCCGTCACATGACTTGCATCATTGCGGAACAACATCTCTTTTTCAAAATTAAGTAAATCTGGTGTCTCTTTTTGGGCGGTTTTCCACCACGAGTCAAAATGGCGGCCAGAAACCACATCCGTATTTACTCGTTGGTCATAAAATTCGGCAAGCTGATCATCATCAATCAATAGATCGCGACGACGAGATTTATGCTCTAGCTCTTCAACTTCTTGCAACAATTTACGGTTCTGCTTAAAGAACTTATGATTCGTATTCCAATCCCCTTCAACTAACGCTGAGCGAATAAAGATTTCACGACACACTGGCGCATCAATCGTACCGTAGTTAATTTGACGCTTCACGACAATTGGAATGCCGTAAATAGTCACTTTCTCATACGCCATAACTGCGGCAGATTTTTTCGACCAATGTGGCTCGCTGTAACTGCGTTTAATTAAATGTGGTGCTAGAGGTTCAATCCATTCAGGTTGAATTTTTGCAACAATTCGACCCCATAACTTTGAAGTTTCAACTAGCTCTGCCACCATTGCCCATTTAGGCTGCTTTTTAAATAAACCAGATCCTGGGAATATATGGAAGCGTGCATTACGTGCACCTTGGTATTCATTCTTCTCTTGATCTTTTTGACCAATATGAGAAAGCATGCCAGCTAAAATAGCGGTATGAACACCTTGATACCCTGCAGCCTCTTGATTCACTTTATAATTAAGCTCTTTCATTACTTGAGTTAATTGATAATGCACATCTTGCCATTCACGAATACGTAAATAGTTTAAGTAATCTTTGCGACATTGCTTTCTAAACGAGTTGCTAGATAGCTCTTTCTGTTGCTCTTTTACATACTGCCAAATATTTACAAATGTTAAGAAATCAGAATCTTCATGATTAAAACGTTTGTGCTTTTCATCCGACGCTTGTTTCTTATCACTTGGACGCTCTCGTGGATCTTGAATCGATAGTGCCGCCGCAATGATCATCACTTCTTGCAATGCATTTTGATTCGGCGCTTCAAGTACCATTCGAGCCAAACGTGGATCGATAGGCAAACGCGCCAACTCACGACCGACTTTCGTTAAGCGTTTTTTAGGATCACTTATCTCAGCATTAATCGCACCTAGCTCTTCAAGGAGTTTCACACCATCTTGAATATTTCGATTATCAGGCGCTTCTACAAATGGGAATGCTTGAATGTCACCTAAACCTAACGCCGTCATTTGTAAAATAACAGAGGCTAAGTTAGTTCGTAAAATTTCAGGATCGGTAAATTCAGGGCGAGCAACAAAGTCTTCCTCTGAATACAGACGAATACATACACCTTCCGACACACGACCACAACGACCTTTACGCTGATTCGCACTGGCTTGAGAGATCGCTTCAATCGGCAAGCGCTGAACTTTTGTTCTGTAACTATAGCGACTAATACGGGCCGTACCTGGGTCAATCACATACTTGATACCAGGAACGGTTAACGACGTTTCTGCCACGTTGGTTGCCAATACAATTCGACGACCAGCGTGAGGCTGGAAAATTCGATTTTGCTCTTGAGAAGACAATCGTGCGTATAGAGGCACAATTTCAGTGTCTCGTAAGTTACGTTTCTCTAACGCTTCTGCGGTATCACGAATATCTCGCTCACCCGTCATGAACAAGAGAATGTCCCCTAGCCCTTCTGCACACAGTTCATCAACTGCATCAAAAATGCCTTCTAATTGATCTCTGTCAGTATCATCTCCGTCTTCAACGATGGGACGGTAACGCGTTTCTACCGGGAAGGTTCGGCCCGATACTTCAATGATAGGTGCATTGTTAAAATGTTTTGAAAAGCGTTCTGGATCAATGGTTGCTGACGTAATGATGATTTTTAAATCTGGGCGTTTTGGCAATAATTCACGTAAATAGCCCATGATAAAATCAATATTTAAACTACGCTCATGCGCTTCATCGATAATAATCGTATCGTATTGATTTAAATAACGATCACTTTGAATCTCAGCAAGTAAGATACCGTCAGTCATCAATTTAACTTGCGTACGCTCTGATACTTTATCGTTGAATCGAACTTTATAACCAACATGGCTACCAAGCTCTGTTTCCATTTCTTCGGCAATGCGATCCGCAACTGAACGTGCCGCTAAGCGACGTGGCTGAGTGTGACCAATATTACCAAACTTACCACGACCTAATTCCAAACAAATCTTTGGTAACTGAGTGGTTTTACCCGAACCAGTTTCACCGGCAACAATAACTACTTGGTTATTTGCAATCGCTTCAGCAATGTCATCTTTTTTCTGACTGACTGGCAATTGTTCTGGGTACTGGATTGTTGGGCGATCCATTTCGCGGTTATTCGCGATTTGCATTGATTTTGCGATGTCTAATGCGATTTCATCAAACACCGCATTTCTTGCTTCTTCATTTTTAATGCGTGATGCGCCTTGAATGCGTTTGCTTAGGCGGAAACGATCACGGATCATACATTCACTCAGTGCTTTTCTAAGTGCACCTGCTGAGTTTTGATTTGATTGACTCAAAATATATCCTACTGAATTTTTATTATTCATTAACTCCGCTAATTCTATCACATTCTTTACTTTATCGACCGCAGAGGAGTAAAAATCTCTTTTACCTATGCGTAATAATCTTCTTTCTAAATACACGCTTATGCCAACTCAGATAAATAGAAATGAACACTCTCAAATAAGCTATTCGCATTAAATTAACCATTGAGTTAAGCGTTTAATAGGGATAAGAACATTAACGATGGTAAACGATTGGGATTATATTGCCGGAATAGAGATCTGTTTGCTAAACTGATACATCAGTCCTCATCATTAAGATAAGTTGTATGGAATTTAACGGTAAGCACATTGAACGCGATGCTCAAGGGTATTTAATGAATCACACTGATTGGAGTGAAGAGTTAGTGCCATTTCTCGCACAGGAAGAAAACATTGAACTGACTGATGCACATTGGGAAGTCGTTCGCTTTGTTCGTGCATTTTATGAAGAATTCAAAACTTCACCCGCGGTTCGCATGCTTGTTAAAGCAATGGAAAAAGAACACGGCCCAGAAAAAGGCAACAGTAAGTATTTATTCCAGTTATTCAAATTAGGCCCGGCGAAGCAAGCAACAAAACTGGCTGGCTTACCAAAGCCTGCGAAATGCTTATAACAATAAATTCAGGCACGATTAGTACATTTTAAAATCGCTTAATTCTTGCCATTCTACAGCAGCTTTCTCGATTGAATCCACTCTTGAAAGCTGAGGTCCTTTTTTTAGCCATATAGCTAGTTTCTCAATATTGTCTTCGTCACCGCAGGCAAGTACGTCAACAGAACCATCTTGTTGATTACGTGCATAGCCCGTTAATCCTAACTTTATTGCCTCATGTGCAGTATGAAAGCGAAAGCCAACCCCTTGTACCTTTCCCTTCACTGAAAATTTAAACGATTTTTGTGACATAGTTCACCTATAAATGCTGATTATAATAAGAAATTCTTAATCATAAGATATTATGCGCGCTTACCTCATATTATACGGACTTATTATGAAAGAAAGTGCATTCCGTTGGATAGACCAATATCTTATTCACTTAAAAATCCAAGAAAAATTCTATCTCCTTTTCTTTTTACCTCTTTTGGCTCTTATCAGTTTAGCTTTTATTATGAATTCGGCAGCGAATACCATGATGGCCGAAACTCTTGAGCACGAAGTCCAATTCGTTGCCTCTGTGTTAGATCAACAAAACATATCTCGCGAAGAAGCGGTAACTTTATTATCTCAATCTGCTGAATTTACCGTTAATACTGGTGAACACAGTGCCTATATAAATTCCGGTAATTATACCATTAGTGCGAATTCAGACATCACCTTATGGTCTTCATTAACCACACTTCAAATATCCATTTTAACGGCGATTTTACTGATGATGGCAATTGGTGTTTATTACATCATGACGTTTATTGGTGGTGCCATGTTTACCATGAATCGCTCATTAGAAACATTGGAATCGGGTGATTTAACACAACGTTTGAACTTCTTTCCTGTAAGAGACGAATTCAGTACGATTGCCATGACCATTGATAAGCTCGCTGATCGTGAGCAAAAATTGGTGTTGGCAATGCAAGAGTCTGTCGCTCTTATTCAACAAATGAGTTCAGAGTTAAGTCAAAATAGCCACAAAAGCTCTGATGCTTCAGACAAGCAACTTGCTCAACTCGATTTACTGTCAAGTGCAACCGAAGAGATGGCAACATCAATTCAAGAAGTGGCCAATTACACCCATGAAGCTTCTTCTCAATCAACGGATGCAATGGATTCTGCTCGCCTTGGTCAATCTCAAGTCGATTCAGCAGTACAAGCAATTCAAGCCTTGTCTGAAGAAATTAATCAGGCAGCGCATGCTGTGCAAGAATTAGATAACAATGCTGCAAAAATTGATGAAGTCGTCACGACCATTAATGGTATTTCACAACAAACCAATTTATTAGCATTGAATGCCGCGATAGAAGCCGCTCGAGCTGGTGAACAAGGACGAGGTTTTGCGGTGGTTGCAGATGAAGTAAGAACACTGGCAAGCCGTACTCAACAAGCCACCGTTGAGATCCAAACCATGATTGAAGCGCTTCAAAATAACAGTAAATCATTGCTAACGTTAACATCAAATACGGTAAGTAATGCAGAAACTGGTCAAAAATTGATGCACGAAGTACACAACGACATTGCGAATATTGCTGACCGTAACCACACGATTGCACAAAGTAACAATGAAATCGCAACCGCAGCGACACAACAAGGTGAAGTCGCCTCAAGTATCGCAGCGACCGTTGAAGACGTTCGAACTCAATCAAATCAAGTTCATCAAATGATCAAGAATTCAGAATCCAACATCGAACAATTACGTTTAAAAGGACAAGATTTAGAATTGCTTCTAAATGGACTAAAAGCGTAAACCGGATCGATTCTTACCTTTCAATAGCCTTAATATCATGCAGTAATAATTTATTTTATTACTGCATTCTTTTTATGGCCTCTTCGTCCTATTCCTTCCTCTTTCGCATTATTATCGTCTTCATTCTTTCTTATTTGCTTTTCCTTGTGACTTCAAAGAGAATAGCCCCCTAATTAACTCATCAGAGCATCAATATGACTGTTTCAATTTACCTTGTAAAAGGACGTGACAAAGCATTACGTCGTCGTCACCCTTGGATTTTCTCTCGCGGCATTGAAAAAATGGACGGCAAACCAGAGCTTGGTGAAACAGTAGAAATCTATTCAAACAGCGGTGAGTGGCTTGCTCGTGGTGCTTTTTCTCCTCAATCTCAAATCCGTGCTCGTGTTTGGACTTTTGACAAAAATGAAGCAATTGATAAAGATTTCTTTGTTCGCAAACTAAACCAAGCACAAGGTTTACGCGATATTCTTTCTGAGCGTGAAGGGTTAACGGGTTATCGTTTAATCGCGGCTGAATCAGATGGCCTACCAGGTATTACGATTGACCGTTACCAAAACTATTTTGTTTGCCAATTATTAAGTGCTGGCGCAGAAGCAAACAAAGATCAATTAGTTGAAGCCTTAATTGAATGTTACCCAGACTGTAATATTTACGAGCGTTCTGATGTTTCTGTTCGTAAAAAAGAAGGTCTAAAACAACGCACTGGTGTATTACACGGTGAAGAGCCACCTGAATCTGTCATCATTGAAGAGAATGGCGTAAAAATTAGTGTTGATATCGTTAATGGTCATAAAACAGGCTTCTATCTTGATCAGCGTGATAGCCGTGAGCGTTCGTGCAAATACGTAAAAGATAAATCAGTACTGAACTGTTTCTCTTATACTGGTGGTTTTGGTCTATACGCCCTTAAAGGTGGAGCAAAACACGTTATCAATGCTGATGTATCTCAACTGGCATTAGACAACGCGAAAAACAATACTGAAATTAATGGATTTGACTTATCTAAAGCGGAATTTTTAAACGCTGATGTGTTTAAATTGCTTCGTGAATACCGTGATAACGGCACTAAGTTTGATGTTGTTATTATGGATCCACCAAAATTTGCTGAATCTAAAAATCAGTTAGTTGGTGCATGTCGTGGTTATAAAGACATCAACATGCTTGCGATGCAAATTTTGAACCCAGGCGGCACGCTATTAACGTACTCTTGCTCTGGTTTAATGGATACAGGTTTGTTCCAAAAAATTGTTGCTGATGCGGCTCTTGATGCAAAACGTACTGTTCAATTTATTGAACGTTTTGAACAAGCAGCGGATCACCCACTTGATTCTGCTTACCCTGAAGGTTTCTACCTAAAAGGTTTTGCTTGTCGCGTTATATAAGCAATTAGCTTAAACCGGACATATAAAACGAAATAAAAAAAGGCGAGAAGGTTAACCCCTCTCGCCTTTTCTATTTACACAGTAACTTAATCGACTTTAAACGCGTTAAAATCATCAAACAATTTAGTTAAGATCGCATCATCAGACAAACCTTGTCCTGTGATACCTAAGGCATCACTGTCAATACCACTTAATGTTATGTCAGTTTGCTTCCCTGCATTATCGGTCACGGTTACTGTAGTAGATGATGCCACATCATCTATATCTACATTGATATAATTTAATAAATCCATCATATCATTCGTATCAACACCGGTACCTGACAATAGTTCTGCGATATCTAATGTATCTTCATTTAACGTGAAATCACTGATGTTGCTTTGAGATGGCGTTACTGTATCTCCCGCGTTTTCTTCTGCAAAATAGAACATATCATCACCAGCCCCCCCCGTTAATATGTCATTCTGACCAGAGGCATATAAGGTATTATCACTTTCATTACCATAGCTATCAGAGACAACGAGATGGCCTGAATTAGTTAATGAATTTAGTTTTTCTGCGTCTGTCATTCCTGCGGTTGGTTCGCCAGCTAGCTCATCAACAGTAACACCGTCAATAATAATGGTTTGAACCGTACTTCCTGCTTCATTAATATAAATTTCAGTGCTTCCATCAACTTCTGTGATTTGAATTTGAGACGCTAACGTTGCCGTGTCCCAAACCGTTGTAATATTAGCAATATCACTTAAATCAATTCGGTCACTGTCTACATCAAAGTCTTTAATGACATCTCGAGCAAGATCGCCACCAATAGACGCATTTGTCCATGTAAAAGTATCTGCACCACCCACATCAGATAAATCTAATGGGTTACCAAATAGAAGCTCATCATTTGTGGTTCCGGTTAGGATGTCTGAACCAAACACACCTTGAACAATATTCGCTCCAGTAACCGTCACGACAACCGTTTCGGATTTCACTCCACCTTTTCCATCACTAACTTCTACTGTAAACGAATCAGTATCTGTTGCATCGGCCGCAAGAGCTAAGGTGCTATTTTCAAGTAATATGTATGTCCATAATCCAGTGGTTGCATTGATAGTTAACGAACCATAAGTACCATTCGCTGCTGACGTTAATTGCCATGATAAATTATCATTTTCAGCATCTGTTGCACTCAATTGGCCACTAACCGCTTCAACATGCCCTTCTTTAACATCGGCGGTGGTTACCCCTGAGATCTCTGGCGCATCATTTTCACCGGTGATATTAATCGTGATGACTTGCTGAGTCGTATTTCCAGTTTGATCTTTTATATCAATCGTAAAGGTCTCTTGAGCTCCCAATGCTCCGAGATCTTGAGCTAACGTATCATTGAGTTCATAGGTCCATTGTCCTGTTACTGCATCAATATTAAATATGCCATAAGATGGTGCAGTACCGCTTGCGACACTGTAATCGACAGTATCACCTTCAGGATCAACATAGGTGATCACGCCGCTAGTCGTTAAGGTTCCACCTTCTTCAACAGTCCCTTCAGTCACTTGCGTTACAGAGGCATCAATAATTGGTTTGTCATCATGCCCTGTTACGCTAATGGTAATCTCTTGACTAACCGTCCCACCGTTTCCGTCACTAACTTCAATAGTAAAGACTTCGGTTGCCATCGTATCACCAAGAACTTGCGCTTTATCATTATCAAGTTCATAGGTCCATTCACCAGTTGCATTAACGGTTAACGCGCCATAGAGTCCTTCAACATCCCCAGGGGTTGTGCTTGTGTTCGGTCCTGAGATGACAGTATAACCAAACGTCGTATCCTCTAAATCAACATCTGAAACGTCAAGTTGACCAACGGCGAAGGCGGTTCCATCTTCTTCTACGCTTCCAATAAGAACACTACTCGCATTAATCGTTGGTGCATCGTTTTCACCCGTGATATTAATCGTAATCACTTGCTGAACGATACTTCCCGTTTGGTCTTTAATCTCTATGGTAAATGTTTCTTGCGCACCCGATACACCGATATCTTGAGCTAATCCATCATCAAGTTCGTAATTCCATTGTCCCGTGGCCGCATCAATAGTGAACGTCCCATAAGATGACGTAGTGCCACTAACGACACTGTAGTCTATGGTGTCACCTTCTGGATCGATATAAGCAATCTCACCATTCGCAATTAAGGTACCGCCTTCAACAACAGTACCATCAGTGACTTGTGTTACCGATGTATCAATAATTGGCTGATCGTCGTGTCCTGTTACACTAATCGTAATATCTTGAGTAACCGTTCCACCCTTACCATCACTAACTTCAACGGTGAATGCTTCCGTTACAATCGTATCACCAAGAACTTGTGCTTTAGCATTATCAAGTTCATAGGTCCACTGACCATTTATATCAACAGTTAATGCACCATAAAGCCCTTCGACATCACCCGGTGTTGTACTTGTATTTGGCCCTGAAATTACGTTATAGCTAAAAGTCGTATCCGATAAATCTACATCCGAAACATCCAGTTGACCAATGGCTGATGCCGTTCCGTCTTCTTCAACATTTCCGATAAGAACACTAGTTACATCAATGGTTGGATCATCATTGACACCCGCAATATCAATGGTGATCACTTGTTGAATTGTGCCACCAGTTTGATCTGTCATTTCTATCGTAAAGGTTTCTTGAGCGCCTGATGCACTCAGTTCTTGAGCCAGAGTATCATTTAACGTATACGTCCACTGACCCGTTACCGGATCGACACTGAATGAACCATAAGACGGCGTTGATCCATTTACAACGTTATACTCTATCGTATCGCCTTCGGGATCAATGTAAGCTATTTGTCCTTCCGCAATCAGGACTCCATCTTCAGCAACATTTCCGGTTACAACTTGTGTTACGTTGGTGTCAATAATAGGATCATCATCAGTACCGGTGATATTCACCGTAACCTCTTGTGTGATGACCCCACCGTTACCATCATCAATTTGAATAGTGAACGTTTCTGTAATGGTTTCATCACCAATATCTTGTGCTTTCTCGTTATCAAGCAAATAGGTCCATTTACCAAACTCATCAACAGTAACGACGCCATAGGCATCTGTTGGAGAAGTAATCACATCAAACGCAAACGTTGTATCACTAATATCGATATCGGAAATATCTAGCTGGCCTGATTCTGTTAATACACCGTCTTCTGCAACATCAACAGAAAGAATACTTGTATTAATTACTTCAGGATCATCATTAGTACCATTCACTGTAAAGGTAATGTCTTGTGTACTGCTTAAGCCATGTTCATCAGTCACTTTTACGGTATACGTCAATTCTACTGTTTCACCGACACCAAGTTGTTGAATTTCTAGTGCAGAGTTATCAATGACTAATTTGTAGTCACCATTTGGTTCAAAAGTCAGTGTACCAAGTGCATCCGCATTTACTACTTCCCACTCATGAGTATCTGCCGTATCTGGATCTCCATCATCCCAATTACCGGTAACTTCAATGGTATCCGTTCCACTTACACCACTGTCTTCAGTTAGCTCTGGGGGGACGGTAACGACTAGGCTTGGTGCATCATTTTCACCATTAATGGTTATGGTTATCGTCATGTCAGTAGAAGCGCCGAATTCATCGGTTGCTGTAATCGTTACTGTATCCGTTAATGTTTCGCCTTTTGATAAACTATTTACTGTAGGATCATTACCATCAACTGTATAGGTCCATTTACCCGTAGCTTCATCGACACTGACGACACCATAACTCCCTTGTACGCCCGGACTAACGGTAATACTATCCCCAATATCAGTTACATTGGTTACAAAGTTACCTGATGCAGTACTGCCATCAGTTTCTTTAACGACACCAGTGTCCATCCCTGAAATTTGTGGAATATCATTTGTACCTGTGATATTGACCGTTACCTCTTGTGCTGTTGTGGCTCCATGGACATCAACGGCAAATACGGTAAAGACTTCAGAAACAACCTCACCTTCTTTTAATCCTTGAATATGAGCGGCATCATTATCTAAGGTGTAAGTCCATACGCCATTTTCATCAATAGTAAACGTACCGTACGTACCCGTTAATGTTTTTGCATCAAAGGTTACCGTATCACCATTTGGATCAGTTGCTATTAACGCATTAGAATCGCTCGTCTTATCATCTTCTTTCAATTCCATGATGATTTGATCGTTTTGGGTAATTTCTGGTGGCAAGTTGGAGCCATCAATAGTAACCGTCACGGTTTCTGTTGAGGTTGCACCATAAAGATCCGTAACCGTCACTTCAAAAGTGTCTGATAATGTCTCACCAACACCAAGGAATTTAACTGCATCTAGCGAGGTGTTTAACTTATATGTCCATCGCCCAGTATTTTCATTAAGAACTAATTCACCATATGTCCCTGCTTCTGTATTACCAAGATCGACAGTCCCTCCATTATCAGTAATTGACCATGCATGAAAATCACCGGCATCAACGTCGCCATCATTTAAGTTACCTGAAATTTGGCTATCAGAATCTGTGTTTGAAATACTACCAGTTAATGATCCTGAAATATCAGGAGCATCATTTGTGCCTGTAACATCAACTTTGAAGATCATCATCACGGGATTGCCGTGCTCATCAACAACCGTTTTACCGAATTTATCAACAACCGTAACACTGAAAGTATCAGTGACTAATTCACCTTGATTTAATTGTTGTACTTCTAAGGCATCGTTATCAAGTACATAAGTCCAATTGCCATCATTATCTAAAACCAGTGTGCCATATGTACCATCGCCAGAAACTAGATTCCAAGTAAGGTCAGGAGTTAGGCCATCAACATCATTTAATTTACCGGTTTGCTCTAATGGAGTGGTATCCTCCATGAAATCTATTTCTTCAATAATTAGAACCGTTTCAACATCATCGGCAACACCAGTAATCTTAATCGTAATAAGAGAATCAGTACTCTTGGCTCCATGATTATCTTCGACGACAACTCTAAAGAAATCACGTTCAATTTGTTCAGGTGTCAACGCTTGTACCGCAGGATCTGCGTTATCTAATACATAAGTCCATTGGCCTGTCGCTTCATCTAATGTTAACCAACCATAAGTTCCCTTAATCGTGATAGAGCCATTATTTGCATCACCATCTTCATCGGTACGCTTATTACCGCTCGCATCCACGATATACCAAGTATGTGTATCACAACTGTCTGGATCACTTACTGTTAACTGCCCAGAGACTTCAAGACTTTCATCTTCAATCACTTCACCCTGTTCACCAAATAATGGAGAGTCAGTAATTATCATTGGTATATCATTAGTCCCAACAATGGTCACATTAATAAGAACCGTTGATGTTTTACCACAGCTATCCGTAACCGTTACTGTCCACTTCTCAGTAACACTCTCACCTTCGCACAATGAGTCGACATAAGGCTGAGAGTCATCAACATCATAAACCCAGGTGCCATCAGGATTAACGACAAGATCCCCAAATAAGCCACCATCAACAGAAGATGCTCCTGAAACACTATTAATAGTACAACCAGAAGGTAGCCCTAAATCTCCAGCGGTTATTGTCCCACTTCCATCACCACCAATAGGGTCTCCATTCGCGTCTACACCTTCTTCTTTTGCTTCAATATCAATAATTTCATCATATGAGCCACCACCTCCTCCATCAGGATCCGTATTTCCTTTAACAGTAATAGTGACTTCAAACGGTTCAGATACACCACCGTGCTTATCCGTAGCCCTAACCCAGAAAGAATCAATTCCAATCTCATCAAAATTAAGTGCATTAGTATCTGGATCAAAGTTATCTAACAAATAGGTCCATTGCCCATTTTCATCAATGGTTAATATTCCATATGTTCCCGATCCATTTTCAACCTGCCAGCTGACTACCTCATCACCTAAATCGATATCATCAGCAATTACATTACCGGTTACTTTCGTAAATTGACCATTAAATTGGCCATCTGGAACAAATTCGTAAGCATCTTCAATGACCGTTGCAGAGCTATCACCAGAAACGACAGGTTTATCATTCGTGCCCACAATAGTAAAATCGATTTGCTCTGTAGTAAAACCACCGTTAGAATCATGCACAACAGCAGCAAAAGTTTCAGAGATGGTTTCCCCTTCATTTAAAGACTGAATCGCCGTCGAATTTTTATCAATTTCATAACGCCATGAACCGTCAGCTTCAAGATAAAACGTACCATAATTACCTACGTAGGTTCGAACTTCAAAAGACGTTGCATCTCCAGCATCTACATCTGTAGCAATCAATTGACCAGTAACAATATCTGTCGCTTGATCTTCTTTATACTCTCCAGTTGCTCCGCCTGTAATTTCAGGAAGATCATTAGTACCTTGGATTGTAATAACAATATCATCAGTCGAAGACTCTCCCATTGAATCCGTTACGGTTACCGTAAACGTCTCTGTGAAAGTATCATTAGGACCAAGTGCTTGAACAGCAGCGAGAGAGTTCATTAATATGTAAGTCCATCGACCACTTGAATCCATGGTAAGCGAACCGTATTGCCCAACTCCGTTATCCAGGTTCCACGCATGAATGTCACCAACATCAGGATCTGAACTGTTTAACTGACCATTAATAGTAGTTGTTTGATCTTCGATTACGGTTCCAGATAATGCGCCGCTTAATGAAGGGGCATCATTCGTTCCTTCAATGGTTATTTCTATTTCTTTTTCAGACACTTGACCAAATGAATCCGTTACTTTTACGGTAATGGTATCAACAATTTCAGCACCTTCTTTTAGTCCATTAACTGTATTGTTATTATTATTAAGAACATAAGTCCAATGCCCATCTTGACCGAGTGTAAACTGCCCATACTGTCCGGTAGAACCAACAATATCCCATACTAAGGTATCTTGAGAATCTAAATCGCCAGACAATAAATCACCTGATATTTCATTTATTGCTGCATCTTCTTTAATCTCACCAGTCGTATCACCAATAATTCCCGGTGAACTGTTGGTACCTGCAATATCAATAACAACTTCTATTTGGCTCGTTCCACCTTTCCCATCATCCACTTCAACAATGAACTTATCTTGAACAACTTGCCCAGATGAGATACCTATCGTTGCCGGTCTTGAATTGTCTAACTGATAAGTCCACATACCAGTATTAGGATCAATACTTAATGAACCATAGATACCATTAGGAGTAAGCGTTGACCATGTATGGTCATCTAAGTGATCGATATCAACTGCCGTTAATTCACCTGTCGCGATGTCTTTTCCTGTCGTGCCTTCAATCGTGCTGCCTGTTGTTGCTCCCGCAATTGATGGTAGATCATTATCGCCAATAACATCGATCGTAATTTCTTTAGAAGTAGAAGCACCAAAACCATCCGTAACAGTGACCGTAAAGGTATCTTGAACTTTTTCCCCTTCAGATAAAGACTGTACTGAATCTTTATTGTTGCTCAGAGTGTAGGTCCACTTCCCATTAGGATCTAATGACAACGTACCATATGAACCGGTATTTGAATCCAAGCTCCATGTATAAGTATCACCAATATCTTGGTCATCTGGGTACAGTTGTCCATCTATTTCAGTAATAACGGAATCTTCTTCGATAATCCCAGTTAGCTTACCTGATAATTCCGGTACATCATTGGTACCTTCGACAGTAACAGTAACGGTAACTGTATCTATCGCGCCATATTGATCTTCTACCTGAATAATATATTTTTCAGTCTCAACTTGACCAGAAAGTAATCCTTGCGTTGTACTTAACGCATTATCAATCGTATAAGTCCATTTACCATTTTCATCTAAAGATAATGACCCATATACACCTTGTGCATCTGTTAATAATGTCCACTCATGAGTATCTGTTGTATCAACATCACCATCGGTTAATTCACCAGAAACAGAGAGAGCATCATCTTCAGTAATTGTTTGAGTATTAACACCACCAATATCGGGAATATCATTAGTACCAAGAACTTCAACGGTAATCATAATGGCATTAGTTCCGCCATGTCCATCATCGACAATAACAGTAAATGTTTCAAACTCTTGTTGGTTTTCTGCTAGTGATTGTGTATCTGAATTTAATGGATCCAGTGTATATAACCAATTGCCATCTGCATCGACAGTCATATTACCGTATTTACCAGCGCCCCCACCATCAACAACCCAAGTATGCGTGTCATTAAAGTCAACATCGACAGCAGTTAATGCACCAGTCGCTGTGGGAATAATATCTTCGACGGCAGTGCCTGTGGTTCGACCCGTGATAACAGGACGATCATTCGTCCCTTCAATTGTAATTTCAACAGTATGTTGTGCAAAACCACTATTTCCATCGCCCACAACGACAACAAAACGTTCAACAACGCTTTCTCCAGCAGCGAGAACTTGCGATTCAGTTCCATTAAGCGTATATGTCCACTTACCTGTTACTGAATCTACTGAAAAACTGCCTAATTTCGATTCAGAGGCCCCAATCACAAACCAATTATGCACATCGGATAAGTCAACATCATCAACCGTTAATGTATCTGAAATAGTTAAGATCTCGTCCTCTTTAACGGTTCCGGTGTCATTACTGTCGACAACACTTGGTAGATCATTGGTACCTTCTAATGAAATAATGATTTCTTTTTGATCGGTGCCACCTTGTCCATCATCAACCGTAACAATAAAGCGATCTTCGGCTGATTCTCCTTCTGCGAGCTGTTGGGTTTCGTCTAAGGCATTGTTAATGGTGTAAGTCCATTTACCATTTGCATCTACCGTAATTGAACCATAAGAGCCAGTTGCCGGCTGAACTTCCCATGTATGGGTATCTGAAAGGTCTACATCATCAACAATGAGCTGACCTTCTGTTGTTTCTATTGAATCTTCTTTTACGGAACCTAATAATTGCCCTGATAACTCAGGATCATCATTAGTCCCATTAATTGTAATTTCAACGGTTTCTGTAATAACACCACCTGCACCATCACTTAGTTCAACGGTGTAATATTCTTTTATTGGCGCATCTCCAGCACCTAAAGATTGAGCGGCATCATTATCTAAGGTGTAGAGCCAAATACCGGTACTTGCATCTAATGTGAATTTGCCATAAGTCCCAGTATCTGAGCCAACGATATCCCAATTAAACGCACTCGTCGTATCTTCATCTGATGCCGTTAATGTTCCCGTTGTCGTTAGTATTGTATCTTCTGTTACTGCACCGACAACATCGCCTCCGATCACTGGTACTCCATTAGTACCAACAACCGTAATCACTATTTCGATGGAATCTGTACCACCTTGGTTATCATCCACAGTAACGGTAAATTTATCTTCGACACTTTGACCTTCGGTCAATCCTTGTGTTGCTGCTAGTGCGTTATCGATGGTGTAAACCCATTTACCCGTAGCAGGATCTATCGTAATCGAGCCATAAGTACCCGTATTACTACCAACACTCCAAGCGTGAACATCTATGAGATCAACATCATCAACGGTTAGTTGACCTTCGGCCTCTGATTGAGTTGCGGTATCTTCTTTCACTAGACCAGTAGACTGACCTGACACCACAGGTTCATCGTTTGTGCCCGTTACTTCAATCGAAATAGTTTCAGTAGTTAAGCCACCTTCCCCATCATCAACTTGAATTTGATATTCAACAGTATGTGTTTCACCATTTGCTAAAGCTTGAACTTGCGCAGCGGTATTATTAAGGGTGTATTCCCATTTACCAGAGCCATCAGCATTAGTCGAAACGATGATAGAACCATAAGGATCTGTGTTTGAAGAAAGTAATGTCCAAGTATGCGAATCTAATGTGTCCACATCATCAACAAATAAATCGCCACTGGTGCTAAGTGTTGTTTCTTCGACAACAGCACCAGAAATGATAGATGAACCTGAAACTGCTGGTGCATCATTGGTCCCCGTCACTTCAACGGTGACGGTATGTGTGAAAGTCCCGCCTTCGCCATCATCAGCCACGATTTCAAAGGTTTCAGTTTTGACTTCACCATTTGAAATGGCTTGCGTTCCTACCAGTGTATTGTCTAGCGTATAGGTCCATTTTCCGGTCGCATCGACCGTTAATTCACCGTACGTACCTGCGCCATTCGTCACTGACCACGTGTGTGTATCGGTAACATCGGCGTCCGTTACACCCAATTGACCTGTCGCTTCGGCCACCGTGTCTTCAACAACGGAGCCCGTATCGGTACCACTGATGGTTGGGCCATCGTTCGAGCCCGTCACCGTGATCGTGACTTCTTGTGTGTCTATTCCACCGTGATTGTCTTCCACTTGAACCACGTACACGATATCAAGAGTTTCGCCCACGCCTAATGCAATCACACTTCCTGATGCAGCGTTTAAATTAAATGTCCATTTACCATCGGTACCAACCGTAAATGTACCTAAATCATCATTTGTGTTTGCTTCAACTGTCCACGTATGCGTGTCTAGTGTATCGACATCTTCAAGCACTAAATCACCGGTCGCACTTTCTGTTGCTCTGTGCTCAACCGCCCCTGCGATCACTGACGTATCGGTGATTTCAGGGAGATCGTTGGTGCCCGTTACTTCAACGGTGACGGTATGTGTGACAGTCCCGCCTTCGCCATCATCCGCAACGATTTCAAAGGTTTCTGTTTTCATTTCGCCATTGGAGATGGCTTGGGTTCCCGGCAGCGTATTGTCTAGCGTATAGGTCCATTTCCCGGTCGCATCGACCGTTAATTCACCGTACGTACCTGCGCCATTCGTCACTGACCACGTGTGTGTATCGGTAGCATCAGCGTCCGTTGCATCCAGTTGACCTGTCGCTTCGGCCACCGTGTCTTCAACAACGGAGCCCGTATCGGTACCACTGATGGTTGGGCCATCGTTCGAGCCCGTCACCGTGATCGTGACTTCTTGTGAGTCTATTCCGCCATGATTGTCTTCCACTTGAACCACGTACACGATATCAAGGGTTTCACCCACCCCTAACGCGGTAACACCCGCTGATGCAGCGTTTAAATTAAATGTCCATTTACCATCGGTACCAACCGTAAATGTGCCTAAATCATCATTTGTATTTGCTTCAACGGTCCACGTATGCGTGTCTAGTGTATCGACATCTTCAAGGACTAAATCACCAGTCGCACTTTCTGTTGCTCTGTGCTCCACCGCACCGGCGATCACTGACGTATCGGTGATTTCAGGGAGATCATTGGTGCCTGTCACTTCAACGGTGACGGTATGCGTGACAGTCCCGCCATTGCCATCATCCGCAACGATTTCAAACGTTTCAGTTTTGACTTCACCATTTGAAATGGCTTGCGTTCCTACCAGTGTATTGTCTAGCGTGTAGGTCCATTTGCCCGTCGCATCCACTGCCAATGAGCCAAAGACACCTGTACCATCCGTCACTGACCACGTGTGTGTATCGGTAACATCGGCGTCCGTTGCATCCAATTGACCTGTCGCTTCGGCCACCGTGTCTTCAACAACGGAGCCCGTATCGGTACCACTGATGGTCGGGCCATCGTTCGAGCCCGTCACCGTGATCGTGACTTCTTGTGTGTCTATTCCGCCGTGATTGTCTTCCACTTGAACCACGTACACGATATCAAGAGTTTCGCCCACGCCTAATGCAATCACACTTCCTGATGCAGCGTTTAAATTAAACGTCCACTTACCATCGGTACCAACCGTAAATGTACCTAAATCATCATTTGTGTTTGCTTCAACAGTCCACGTATGCGTGTCTAGTGTATCGACATCTTCAAGGACTAAATCGCCGGTCGCACTTTCTGTTGCTCTGTGCTCAACCGCCCCTGAGATCACTGACGTATCGGTGATTTCAGGGAGATCGTTGGTGCCTGTAACATCAATAGTAACCACTTGAGTTGCTTGAGCACCGCTGCCATCAGTAACAATAATTGTAAATGTATCCGTTTCAGTTTGGCCTTGTGATAACGATTGAGTTGCAGAAAGCGTGTTATCTATTTTATAAGTCCACTTACCATCAGCATCAACACTAATAAAACCAAATGCACCAGTATCAGGCGCCAGTACAGACCATGTTGCCGTGTCACCTAAATCAACATCCGCAGAAGATAATGATCCCGATGCTTCTTCTACTGTATCTTCAACAACGGAACCAGTACTTGTTCCACCAATAATTGGGCCATTATTTGAACCCGTTATGGTTATCGTCACTTCTTGAGTATCAATTGCACCATTATTATCTGCCACTTGAACAACATAAATAACATCAATTGAATCCCCCTCACCAAGAGCAAGAAAAGCGGCGGCAGCTGAGTTTAATCCAAAACTCCATTTACCAGTACTATCGACATTAAACGTACCTAAATCGGCATTACTGTTTGGTTCAACCGTCCATGTATGGCTATCTAATGTATCCACGTCTTCTAAAACCAAATCACCAACAGCATCAATACTTACTTCACTCACATCCCCAGAAACCACTGATGAACTGGTTATTTCAGGCGTATCATTTGTACCTGTAACATCAACAGAAATAGTGTGAGTTACAGTGCCACCTTTTCCGTCATCTACAACAATTTCAAACGTTTCCGTTTGTGTTTCTCCACTAGAAAGAGCCTGGGTCGAAACTAAGCCATTATCTAAGCTATATGTCCATTTACCAGACCCATCGATAGTGAGTGAACCGAAAGCGCCCGCACCATCAGAAACGGCCCACGTAATTACATCACCCGCATCAGGATCAACGGCATCTAATTGGCCTTCAGCAGACGCAATAAGATCTTCAACAACTCGTCCTGAGCTTGTACCATTAACGACGGGATCATCATTGGTACCAGTAATCGTGATCACAACTTCTTTTTGAGCTATGCCTCCGTTACCATCATCAGCCTGAATCGTGAATGTTTCAGTTACCGTTTCTCCGGCACTTAATGCTTGGGTTTCATCACGAGAATTATCTAATGTGTATTCCCAAACACCATCATTAAGAGTTAATACACCATAAGTTGCGTTACCGCCTTCGACAATTGTCCAAGTGTGGGTATCTGAAGCATCTATATCAGTAACGATTAAGGTTTCACTCACTGTTGAGTCTGCGTCTAACACATCCCCTTCAGTTAAGTTACCGGTAGAAATACCAGAAATAATAGGTTCATCATTTGTACCAACAATGATTACACTAACTTCTTGAACACTGCTTAATCCATTACTTGACGTAACAGTGATCTCAAAAACATCAGTAATAACCTGACCATTAGCTAATGATTGAACAGAGAGTGCGTCATTATTAAGTACATACTCCCACGCCCCCGTTAACTCATTGATAGATAATGTACCGAACTCACTCGTTGTATTGCCATTAATTGTCCATGTGTAGACTTGGCTACTTCCCGCATTAGACACAATAAGTTGCCCGCTTGCTTCAGTATCAACATCTTCAACCGTGAACCCAGGAGTCTGCCTTGTAACATCAGGCGTTTCAGGTTGAGAGCTTGAGTCATTACCACTTAAATTATCTATTTCATCTTGATTGTCATAAGAAAAGGCATTTGACGTCGTAAAGTTAGTGGTCGCGATCGAGGAATAGTAGGCGTAATCAATACTAACAAACCCATTGTTAGCAGAACCACCCCCTTCACCCGCAGCGGTTGCTTCTAGAATTTCAGTAGGATCTTCTCCAGATAGAATGGCGGCTTGAATCGCAGCAACATCGACATTATCCGTCGATTGCTCTGGATCAACTTTAATAGCACCATCCACTTGCTGAACTTTTAATGGATCATTTTCTTTTGTTTCATCAAGACAACTGACGCAGTTTTTATCGATGGTAACTAATTTACCATTAATTTGAACCACGACTTTGGCATTATAAGGAGTAAACAATACTGAATCACGATCAATGTTTTGACCAACAGCTACTTTTGTTGGTACACCGTCTTTATTCAGTGAATAAGCTTCACCTTCTATTGTTTTTATTTCTATTTGAGAAGGAATAACTGTTTCTTTCATGTAACCACCTAAAATCCATTTAACCGCATCAACAAATTAACTTTTACTTTAGTAGTCTAAGCATAGAATAAAAATTCACAAACACCCAAAACACTAGCCGGTTAATTTATTGTTATAAAATTATTAACTGATAGTTTTATAACATAATTTTTTCTAAATTTAAGTATCAAATTTCTCATAATCCTTTATTCTTTACGTGTTTATTTTAATCGAGACATCATCATGAGCAAATTAACGTCAGATACTCAAGCAAACCTAGATCTTTTCATTGCTGAAACAAAAGAAACTCAACTAGTTTGGAGCCTTTATAACGATGAAGGTTGGATTTCTGTTGAATCTACTGAATTTGAAAACGCTGAAGTAATGCCATTTTGGTCGAACAAAGAAGATGCCGCATTTCATAATGTTGAAGAATGGGCTGATTTTGAAGTCACAGAAATCCCACTAGATATCTTCGCTGAAGATTGGTTAGTGACTTTATCTGAAGATGGTGTTTTAGTTGGTACTAACTGGAACCAACAACTTGAAGGTAAAGAAATAGAAGCGACTGAGCTTGCAAAACTATACCTTTAAGCTACCACTTATCATTTGATAGGTAGTAAAAAGGCAGTATTTATTACTGCCTTTTTTGTGCTTACTCACTTGAGAGCACGTTATAAATTCAAAACAACCACCAATGTATATTAATTATTGTTTGTCCAAAAATTTCACCGCTTTATCTGGATAATCCGTAAATACCCCATCGACTTTCACTGTGTTATAAAACACATCTAGCATATTTTCAAAACTCGTCGCGTAAGGTGCAATACGATCAGGTTCAGCACGGAAAGTAAATGGATGAACCACCAATCCGGCCTCTTTAGCTTGTTTCATTAATGGCTTGATAATAATGTTATCTTTGGTTGATGCATCGTCAACTAACATTGGTTTCCAAGGACCAATTCCATCAGCGTAAGCGGCAACTTTTTTCATTCCATCCGACTTAAACATCCAATCGTAACTGTAAGGCTGTGCGAGCTCACCATTGTACGTCATAGTTTCATCCCAATCCGTATAGGCAATCAATTGAACGAGTTTCAAATCCATATTCATGGCAGGTAATAACTCATCATTAATTCGTTTTAGCTCTATCGGATCAAAAGATTGCAGATAGATTTTGTCGTCTTTGCTGTCGTAACCGTAATCTTTTAATACTTTTAACACCGCTTTACTGATGTCTTTCCCTTCATGCCGATGAAACCAAGGTGCTTTAATTTCAGGATAGAGGCCAATGTCATATCCTAATGTTTGATTTAATCCTTGGATCAATTCAATCTCTTCAGCGAAAGTAGGCACTGTGAAGCTCGATTTCCACATCGGAAAGCGATCTGGGTAGCCTGCCACTTTATTCCCTTTATCATCAACGTTAAAACCTTCAGTTACGCGTAAGCTTTTTATCTCTGCCAACGTAAAATCAATCGCATAATAACGACCGTCATCACGAGCACGATCGGGAAATCGTTCAGCAACGTCAGTCACACGATCCAAATAGTGATCATGCAACATCACAAGTTGATCATCTTTAGTCATAACGACATCTTGTTCGATGTAATCCGGTTTCATCGCATAGGCAAGCGTTTTTGCTTCCAAGGTATGCTCAGGTAAGTAACCCGACGCTCCGCGATGTGCAATAACAAGAGGATCTGCGTGAGCCAATGCAGAACAAGCCAAAGTGAGAATTGAAAAAGTGAGAGCTTTACGTTTCATTATTTAATCCTTTAAAGCCCCCTACAACGGTAGGGGGAAAGCCATTATAATTTAGTTACTGATAATCACAGTTTGTGTATACAAAAACTAAACTCATATAACTTCATATTTATGATGTTTTGATTACGATTACGCTATCGTCGCTTGCTCTTTATCTTTAGCTTTATGATGTGCACGCTCTCCTAAGAAGGCATAACACAAGCACACGATAGACAACACACAAGAAGCAACCAGAATCATAAAGCCACCATCCCAACCAAAGTGGTCTACGGTATAACCTAATACAATGTTTGCGGTAACGGCACCACCAAGATAACCAAACAACCCAGTAAGGCCAGCCGCAGTACCTGCTGCTTTTTTAGGAACAAGCTCAAGTGCATAAAGGCCAATAAGCATCACAGGGCCATAAATTAAGAATCCAATAGCCACTAATGCAATCATATCAATCGTTGGATTTCCCGCAGGGTTAAACCAATAAACTAATACCGCAGCAGTTACAAGCACCATAAATAAGATGCCAGCAGGTGCACGACGTCCTTTAAATACTTTGTCTGAAATCCAACCACATAACAATGTACCAGGGATACCAGCCCACTCATATAAGAAATACGCCCAAGACGATTTATCAACGGTGAAACCTTTCGCTTCTTTTAAATACACAGGAGCCCAATCAAGCACACCGTAGCGAATCAGATAAACAAACGCGTTTGCAATCGCGATAGACCAAAGCAGCTTATTATTGAACACGTATTTAAAGAAAATCTCTTTTGCTGTCATCTCATTTTCATGAGACTTATCGTAATCATCTGGATAATCATTTTTGTATTCTTCAATCGCTGGTAAACCACAAGATTGAGGCGTATCACGCAATGTAGCCCAAATAAACACAGCAACTAACGTGGCAAAAATGGCTGGTACATAAAATGCTGAGCGCCAATCGTCGTTAAATGCCCAAAGGCCTAATAAAAAAAGAGGACCAATTAACCCGCCCCCCACATTGTGTGCAACGTTCCAAACCGAAACCAGTTCACCACGTTCTTTACGTGACCACCAATGCACCATCGTTCGACCGCATGCAGGCCACCCCATGCCTTGAAACCAACCGTTCAAGAATAATAAAATGAACATTGCCGTAATACTGTTTGTCGCCCAAGGCATAAAACCAAAGCAGAACATAACAGCGGCAGACATCAATAAGCCCGCACTGAGAAAATATCGAGGATTAGAACGGTCAGACACACTGCCCATTAAGAACTTTGACAGCCCATAAGCAATAGATACCGCCGCTAAAGCAACACCAAGATCCCCACGGCTAAAACCTTGGTCAATCAAATAAGGCATTGCTAAACTGAAGTTCTTACGAACTAGGTAGTAACCGGCATAACCGACGAAAATACTGAGGAACAATTGCCAACGTAAGCGAGTATAGGTGCCATCTATCTGATTAGAAGCGAGGCGTGCTATATGCGCTTGGGGTTTAAATATACCAAACATAGTTAACTCCGTTATTATATTTGCGATGGTGAACAACATAAAGCTCGAACGATCAAATAAAACATTTCGTTCGAAAGTTATGCGCATTGTGCTGTTCAAACGAATCTATTTCTGTGACAAATATTACAAGTTGACTAATTAGTTTATTTAATAGGCAAAGGTGACCTTTATCGATCACCTTTATGGGAGGAAGGTTGGATTAATTCAATGCGTTAGCTATTATCTGATCACGTTGAATACGTGCTTTTTCTGATTCTGTCGTTACTATTTTAAACTCTTTTTCTAACTGAGATAAATAAACCGCTAATTCTTCTTCATTTTGGAACATTTTGTCTTTAACATTAATTGATGCCACATTGGTATAACGACCATCACTACTTTTAGGTACGCTAATTTCACCACTGTTGATCAAATTTTTTATGATTTCACGCTCTTTTTCATATCCCTCAAGACCACTTAATGCCCAACGGTTCATTGGTTTACCTTCGTATTTACCATTTTTCACTTCACTTAGATAACGAATGGTTAAATTACGGATAGTTCCTTCATCTTCGCCAAACTCTTCTTCAGTATCAAATAATACAGGGAAAGAACGTCCTTCAAGCACACCGCCGACTTTGGTTAAATGTCCCATACGGTAGCTGTTCATTCCTATGCGAATAGGCGTTGTGTCTGTTATGGGTTTTCCATCAGCAAAGTGAAGGTCTGTAATACGTGATCCTGCAGATTTAGTGAGATCAATGGTATACGTTACGCCTGCAAAAAAATCATTGGTAGAATATTTAGATGAACGGCGATCAAGATTGAAGCTGTAAGTCACATCCCCTTCTTTTACGCTATTAAAGTAACCAGCTGACCACTCCATATATGCTTTCAAGTCTTTGCCGGTCATCTTATAAACTGTAATTTCTCCGCCTGCCTGCATATTGATAGTTATACGCGATGTCTTTGGCTTTCAATGCCACTTAGAGTTTTTAACTGATAACCTCACGGATCTCATTCATTACAGTACGAATGATGTTTCGAATTTGGAGCTTCATCAGTTCATTCAAAACCCAGCAGAAATAGTGAGCACAGCGACAGACAATATGAATCATTTATTAAAAGACTTTCTTAATAACATAATAAATGAATACTGCTTATCGAAAAAATAAACGTTAAATTATATTAAAAATACTTATTAAAAAAGCCGTCAAATTAATCATCTGACGGCTTTTTATTGTTCAAGAGTTTTTCGTTTTCTAACTCTTAATCAACCACACTTCTTCTGCAAAGCGAGTTAATCCTTTTTTAATTCTAGGATGCTCAGCATCTGCTTCATCACGTTGTAATTTTGTGATGCTCATACCTGAAAACAACGAACGTACTTCATCCTCTGGTACTGAGAAAGGAGGCCCTGACATTTCATTTTGGTCATAATCTAATGTCACTAACAAGATACGCCCTCCCTCTTTTAAACGAGAACGTAATACTTGCACGTATTCAGATCGCATCTCTTTAGGCAACGCCACTAAGGCTGCACGATCATAAATTAGATCGGTCGCCTCAATGGGTGCAGTAAAATAATCGCCAGCAAAAATAGTAAATTCGTCAAAATCATACAGCTCAAGCGTACTACTTAATGTCGTCACCGTAGGTGTGTATAAACGCTCTGCAAAAAATGCACGTACTGCAATTTGGCTTAACTCAACACCAGAAACTGAATTGTGTCTCTCTGCAAGCCAATCTAGATCCATTGATTTGCCACATAATGGTACAAACACTGTTTGTTCACCAGTGGGATTTAAGGCTTTCCAAAACTCCGACAAGACGGGATTGGTATCTGGTAAATGAAAACCAATGACGTTACTCGCCCATTTTTTTTGCCAAAATTCTTGATCCATTTGTTTTCCTTTTTGATAACTTTTTATTATTTAGAAAGGGTAACTCATCCCCTCCTTCTGTTCTATAGATTCTCTATTTCAGGGAGCTTATTGACTTAAATATAACCTAATAAATGATTCATATTCCATTTGGTTATATAGAATAACTTTTTCTAATTATCATACTGAGTAGCTTATCGTTACTATGATTTTAAATATAAAGAGCTTGTGTCAAATCGACAAAATAACGAGCACATAAATAAACAGGAAAAGCAGTATGTCATTAGCCGTTATCATCAATTTGATCGTCTTTATCGGTCTTATCTTTTTTCTTAATACGCAACAGCGTAAAGAATACACCTTATCCCGTCTTGTGCTTATTGGCTTAATTGCGGGTAGCGGTTATGGGTTAGCACTTCAACTTATTCATGGTGAAGGCAGTGCCGTCATTAAGACCACGCTTGATTGGGTGAATGTTGTTGGCAGCGGTTATGTTGGCTTACTAAAAATGGTTATCATGCCATTAGTATTAGTCTCTATGTTTTCTGCGGTAGTGAAACTGGATAAATCAGGCTCTTTAGGTAAGATCAGTGGCGTCACGATTGGCGTACTTCTATTTACCACTATGATTTCTGCCCTTATCGGTATCGGGGTAACTCAAGCCTTTGGTTTAACAGCGGCAGGCTTAACAGAAGGCGTTCGTGAAACCGCTCGCGTTGCCGTATTAGAATCTCGCATTAGCAGCGTCAGTGATTTAACCATCCCTCAAATGTTAGTTAGTTTTATTCCTACCAATCCTTTTGCCGATTTAACTGGCACTCGCTCAACCTCTATTATTGCCGTCGTCATTTTTGCAATTTTAGCGGGTATTGCTGCGCGTAAAGTCAGCCAAGAAAAAGAAGAACTCGCCGGACCAATCAATACGTTTGTTGAAGTTGCACAATCAATAGTCATGCGTTTAGTTAAAATGATCATGGCACTAACGCCTTACGGTATTTTAGCGTTATTAACTAAAGTCGTCGCAACATCAAACGCTGCAGATATTTTAAACTTACTTGGCTTTATCGTGGCATCTTATGTCGCGATCTTATTGATGTTTGCAGTACACGGTTTATTGGTTTCTTTTGTTGGCGTAAACCCAATTGATTACTTCAAGAAAATTTGGCCTGTATTAACATTTGCATTCAGCTCTCGCAGCTCAGCGGCAACGATTCCATTGAATGTACAAGCTCAAATTACTAAGCTGCGCGTCCCACCTGCGATTGCAAATTTATCAGCTACGTTTGGTGCGACGATTGGCCAAAATGGGTGTGCAGGTATCTACCCTGCAATGCTAGCGGTAATGGTTGCGCCAACAATGGGTATTCCAATTGACGCTCACTTTATTCTTTCTCTGGTTGCGATTATTACTGTCAGTTCATTTGGTATTGCTGGTGTCGGCGGCGGTGCAACATTTGCGGCATTAATCGTTCTTCCTGCTATGGGCTTACCTGTAACCATCGCCGCACTGCTTATTTCAATTGAGCCTCTTATTGATATGGCTCGTACTGCACTTAACGTCAGTGGCGCGATGACAGCCGGAACCATCACAAGCCGAGTACTTGGTGAAAAAAGTACCGATGAACAAGTAGAAAGCGCGCAAGTGTAATTCTAAATAGCCCTATTCATTTTCAATAGGAAGCCTGCGGGCTTCCTATTTTTTTGCTTAAAAAAAATAACCTTTCATGACATAAAAGTGACATATGGATGTAACACCGTTGTCATTTGATCCATTTAGCATCTACCACTTAGTCACTCATTATTATTTGTGTAGGTTATAGATGATATTTAAACAACGACGTTCTATTTCTCTGATCCAAGCGTTTACCGCACTTCTTACTGGCATCGTACTTTGTTTAATTTTTCTTTCTTTAATTAGCAGTAGAGGTATCGACCGGGTTGGTGAGCAATTTACAGAATTAAGCACTCACACTTTCCCCCTCGCACTCACTAACGCCCAACTAACAAAGAATGTCCTGCAACAAGTAAAGCTTATGAATGAAGGGCTACAAGCAAATAAAATCGAGACATTAGAGTATGTTCAAAACTCCATTGAAGAACGCATCAAACAAGCAAATATCAATCTAGATTCATTAAGTCTACATAAAAATACAGTCACGAGAAAACAACACCATCAGCTAAAACAATATTTAGTGCAACTAACCTCTCAATCGTCACAGATCTTAACCATTCAAAAAGAAACGCTTACTATTAATGACGCCATCGACCATTCATTACAGGGATTACGTTATGGATTAAGCTCTATTGGCCCTGAAATGAATCGTATTAGTCAGTTTTTGATTTCAAACAATAGTGACGCTGACGATGCGGCCAATCGATTTGTAGCAAGTGCAATGGCATTAGAAACCACATTTTTGATGTTAATGGCAGAAGAAAAAACGGCCGAAGCGAAACGCTTATATAAAGAAATTTATAACCGTATTTCTGCTTTAGAGTTGGCGTTTGATGATCTTTCTCAGTGGTATCCTGATATTAATAGTTACATGAGTTTAATGGCCCCATTAGACATTGTTTTCAATGAGCTAAAAAGCGATCACTCGATTCCTCATTTTATTCTTACTAAGCTGTCTTTAATCGAACAACAAAACGAATTGATCAATACTGCCTCCACAACGTCACTGTCTATTATTCATGTGCTTGACGCTATTTCTCTTTCGGCTGAAACTAAAATCACACAAGATTCGCAGTGGGTTGTTCAGGCTATCACCGAGTTCAAACACATCATTGTCGTCATTAGCGTCATTCTCATTATTACGGTATGGATTAGTGCATTTTTGATCCGACGTTGGACAACAAAAGGCCTCAACAATATCATCACTCATTTAAAACAGCTGTCTGAGCACAATTATCAACATTCAATTCCCGAACTTGGCCCTAAAGAAATGCAGCTCATTGCAGGTAAGCTGAATAAAGTCATCAACTCCACCACTGATTCCGTGAAAAATATGTCCCGTAATTGTGATGTACTCTATCAAACCTCGGAAATAACAAAAGAGGTATCAAACGAAATTGAGCAAGGATTAACGCAACAAAATGACTCATTAGGGGCAATGGCCTCTATTGTTACTCAACTAGAATCCTCAATTAACGACATTGCTCAATTAACCCAAGAATCACATAGCGAAACCAGTAACGCGACACAAGCTGCAAATCTTGGGTTAACTGTTTTACATACAAACAACGAACGCTTAACGCACCTTAATGATGCCTTGTCAAAAAATGTTAATGCCATGAATACTCTTGATGTTCAAGTAGATAAAATTCGTTCAATGGTCAGTGTTATTGCGAATCTTGCTGAAAATACAAATTTACTGGCTCTAAATGCCGCAATAGAAGCAGCGCGAGCAGGTGAACAAGGCAGAGGCTTTGCTGTTGTTGCGGATGAAGTAAGAAAATTAGCAGGAAACACATCAGAGCAAACGAATAATATTAGAAATACGATGCAATCTCTTCTCGCTGCGGCAGAAGAAGCAAAATCAGCGGTGTTAATCAGTCAATCAGAAATGACACTTGCTTTAGAATCGAGCATGGATGTCAGTACTACCTTCGAACAAATCTCCACCACCATCAATCATATTAGCGATCGTGTCTCGCAAGTCTCTGTAGCAACGGAAGAACAAGCTTACGCAGCAACCGAGGTAACCAATAATATCAACCACATTAACGAGCAAGGTAAAACGATTGAATTACAGTTAAGTGCCTTTGTCGAATCAACAGAAGAAGTGGCAAATATTGCCTCCCAACAGCAACAATTATTGGATAATTATCGACTGAATTAAGGCAGAACAAATAGGGAAACTGATGGGATGTATACCGTAATAAATCGCATTAGTTATTCTAATCTTAAAATACAATTTATCTTGCTTTTATAACCCGTATTTTTATTTATAATGCGCGCAACTCAAGAGGTTGACTCTTAAATTATCACTCATTATTAACTCATTCCACGGTGTCGCTATGACTAAGAATATCATAACTAAAATCGCAACAGCTTATCAGCGCTCATTTGTTGAACTATACAAACGTGATAATAAATAACGCTTTAAAATTAAACGAAAAAAGGAGATAATCAGCTCCTTTTTTGTTATCTAAACATTTTAACCTTTTGGTTATTATAGTATTTTCAAGGCTAATTGAGCTAAATTATACGCATCAACATAACCTGAATGCTGTCGCCCTTCCCATTCGATATGAAGCTCTTCCATTGCTCTGCGTTGACCCATACGATCATTTTTCTTACGCGATTTAATACGATAAAGAGTCGCTAGATTAATAAATTCAACAAATGGAAATTCAATACCTTTCGCTTCACACTCAGATTTTAAAATCAGTTCATCATGACCCCAAGCAGCATAAATTTTATTTGTGCCACCGAAGTTTTTAATCATTGATTTCAAAACACCTTCTAAAGGTCTGCCTTGTTTCTCAATTTTACGCGGAGTGATCCCCGTAAGTTCAACACAAAAAAGTGAAATTTCATCTTCGTCAGGCTTTACATAATATTGAGCGCGTCTAACCACTTCGCCTGTCTGCAGATCAATTTCAGCCAAACCGACTTCAATGATTTCTCCTGTTCTGCCTTTGCCATTCTCATTCCAACAGCACATTTCTAAATCAAAACAGACAATACGATTAAAGTTCATGGTGTTCCTTTGGTGACTCAACATTTAGTAGATGGGTATTCTACTAAATCAAAAGCGCTTACGCGAGACTCTGCTATTCGTTTGATGAAAAATCAGCCACGAATAGTTACTTGGTTTCTGCCTCTGTCTTTACTATCGTACAACGCTTGGTCTGCCAATTTAAGTAAAACCTCTTTCGGTTCACCTCTCCAGAGTACGGCACCTAAACTGATGGTTTGTTCGATAATAAGATCAGGGATGATGGTTGGCGATTCTTCGATAACCTGATGAATTTTCTTCGCCACATGCGATAATTGCTGAAGATCGCCTATTTCAAGCAGAACAGCAAACTCGTCGCCACCCAACCGTATTATTGGCGTAGCTTCTCCTAAAAGATCAGAAACAAGATAAGTAATATGAAGCAAAACCTCATCCCCTTCCGGATGCCCATAGGTATCATTAATGTCTTTAAAGTTATCGATATCAAAGCAGATCAATGCAAATGGTTTGTCTTCTTCAATAAATCGATTCACTACTTTTGTCATTGAACGACGATTCAATAACCCCGTAAGATCATCATGCATTGCCATGTAATGCAATTCTTCCGTCCGAGCTTCTAGTAATTTCTCAATACGTTTTTTATCTCGAGTAACCATAAAAGTAATGACGGCAATCAAATTAGATAAAATAAGAGCCCCAATAAACATCCATAATAAACTCAGTTGTTGGCTATCACTTAAATCGTTCTTACTTTTGTACTCAACATGCCAAATTCTATTTTCAATATTTATAGAGTTGGTAATACGTAAGCCATTAAAGTCATCCCATTGTGGGCTTTCAAACATGATAGGGTCATCCTCTGCATCAAACCCAGTATCGATAATTTTTACGACTAAAGATTCTCCAAGCAATGTGGATTCGACCAACTTATCAAAATAGCTTGTGACTCTAAGCACCCCAACCATAATGCCTTTCAGTGCTTTTTTGTCCGCAGTAAATACCGGATGATAGACTAACAAGCCCGTTTTGGGTGTGCTTTTATCTAAACCGTCTTGTAAAAGGCGAACTTTATCCGAAATGCTTGGGCGGCCCGCGTTAATTGATTCATCAACCACTCGTTGAAAGCGTTCTTGTGCTGAATAAAAACCTAATAGTGCTATATTTTTCTTATCTCTTGGATAAATATCTGTCGCAACATAAATCGGTTCATGATTTTTAAATACGTAATCGTACGTTTTAGGCTTATCTTGAGGTACGGTATAAATAGAAAAAGACGGAAAGATTTTTTTAACTTCTTTACTGTGCTTCTCAATGTCCTTTTCTTCTACTTTTTGCATCCACTGAAGGGAAATTAAACTTTGTGAGCGAGAGAGTAATGAATTAGCAAATAAGGGGAATTGTTGCCAGTCTTGTTTGGAGCCCGCCTGATAGAAGTTTGCGCCCGCGCCAATAAAATCGATGTCTTTTTCTATTAATAAAGTAAGTAAGGTTGATTCACGTTCCGCTTCTTTGCTAAAAAGCTGACGATTGCTTTCTAAATTTGAATTATATACAAAATGCATACATAACAAGCTTAAAGTCAGTGCCAGCATAAAACTGGTTATTATATGAATAGAACTATTCTTAAACACTCTTCAACCTCTAAATTCAGTAAGCCGTCATATTCTAATCAAAAATACCAAATAGAGAAACAAAATCATTCTCTGATAAAAGCCTTGTCTCAAAACCATTTAAATATGTTTAAAATACCATCAAACGGCATCAGTTCTTCTCTTTGAACTCGGTTCTTTTTCTATCTTATCCCTTGAATATGCTACTATTGACCACAACTTAGTTAGAAACGTTCGGTGCTTCGCACCCTATAAATATAGAGAAAGAATTATGAATTTTGACTTAAATGCCATTCCTTCTACCTTTGATCTAGGCCACATTGTCCTGTTTGGTACATCGGCATTATTTGCGTTGTTGTATGCAACGAAAAAAGGCAAAAACGTAGAAGTTGAAAAAATTGTTGAAATTGAAAAAGTGATTGAAGTAGAAAAACCAGTTGAGAAAATTATTGAAATCGAAAAAATCATTGAAGTAGAAAAGATCATTGAGAAAATTGTCGAAGTAGAACCAAAAGTAAAAACAACGACACCAGAATCTGCTCTGCAATTATTATCTCTTCTGCAAAAAGAAGCGCGTTTCATTGACTTTATGCAAGAAGATCTTAAAGGCTTTGCTGATGCAGAAGTCGGCGCTGCTGCTCGTGTTATTCACGAAGGTGGCCAAAAAGTATTGTCTGAATATTTCACTCTCGTTCCTATTCGTACTGAAGAAGAAGAATCTCGTTTATCAATTCCTGTTGGCTTTAATCCATCAGAAATTCGCCTAACAGGAAATGTGGTTGGTGAAGCACCATTTAACGGCACATTAATCCACAAAGGCTGGAAAGTGGCAGAAATAAAACTGCCTAAACTCGCTGACGGTTATGATGTAACAATTGTTGCTCCAGCAGAGGTAGAACTGTAATGGAACAAGCTAAATTCAGTATTGGTATCGATTTAGGTACAACTCACTGTGTGCTTTCTTATGTTGATTTACACGATGAAGGCGCAAGTGTTCAAGTCATGCCAATTCCACAATTGACAGCGCCAGGTCAAGTAGAAGAAAAAGCACAACTGCCTTCATTTATGTATCAGGCGCATGACGCAGAATTGCTTGAAGGCGATACAAGCCTTCCTTGGACAACAAAGCCAAATGCAATCGTTGGTAATATTGCTCGTAACCTTGGTAGCAAAACCCCTATTCGTTTAATCGCCAGTGCAAAAAGTTGGTTATGTCATGCCGGTGTGAATCGTCGTGACGCTTTCTTGCCATTAAACAGCCCAGAAGAAGTGATCAAAGCGTCACCTCTTGAAGTCACTAAACGTTATTTAGAGCATCTTCAAAATGCGTGGGATTACCAAAACCCTGAGCACCCTCTAAATGAACAAGACATTACGCTTACGGTTCCTGCATCGTTTGACCCTGCTGCTCGTGATTTAACAGCAGAAGCAGCAAACAATCTTGGTTTCCGTAATCTTACGTTATTAGAAGAGCCGCAAGCCGCAGTCTATAGTTGGATTAAGAACAACGGTGAATCATGGCGTGAACAAGTATCGATCGGCGATGTTATCCTTGTGGTCGATATTGGCGGCGGTACAACCGATTTATCTTTAGTTGCCGTAACTGAAGAAGAAGGTAATTTGAGCCTAAACCGTGTTGCGGTAGGTGACCACATTCTTCTTGGTGGTGACAATATGGATTTGGCTCTGGCTTATCGTCTAAAGATGAAGCTAGCGCAAGAAGGTAAGCAACTTCAACCCTGGCAAATTCAAGTCATGACACATGCGTGTCGTGATGCAAAAGAAGCCCTTCTTAACGATTCAGAGTTACGCTCAGTGCCAATTGTGGTTCCTAGCCGTGGGTCTAAATTATTAGGTAGTACACTTCAAACAGAACTGACTCAAGAAGAAGTTCAACAAACATTGGTTGAGGGTTTCTTCCCTGTCGTTCCTGTTACTGAACATCCTGTGCAATCTGCGCGTGGCGCATTAACTCAAATGGGTCTGCCTTACGCTCAAGATGCTGCTGTCACTCGCCACCTTGCAAGCTTTTTAACTCGTCAACAAGCGGCAACGGATGATGTATTTGGTCAGCAAAATGAATCTGACTTTATTAAGCCAACTGCAATACTTCTTAACGGTGGGGTTTTAAAATCAAACCTGCTTGCAGAACGCTTGTTGGGCATTATTAATGATTGGCTAATTGATGCAGAAGCTGAGGACGCAAAACTACTTGAAGGGTTAGACCTTGACTTAGCGGTTGCTTCTGGCGCATCTTATTATGGCTCGGTTCGTACAGGTAAAGGCGTTCGTATCCGTGGTGGTATCGCATCAAGCTATTATGTTGGAATTGAAAGTTCTATGCCTGCAATTCCAGGAATGGAACCACCAATGGAAGCATTATGTGTTGCCCCATTTGGTATGGAAGAAGGTTCTAACGCTGATGTTCCTAGCCAACAATTTGGTTTGGTTATAGGGCAGCCTGTACAATTCAAATTCTATGGGTCAACGACTCGTCGAGATGATCAAGCAGGCACTCACCTTGATTTCTGGATGCCAGAAGAACTAGACGAATTGCCCGCAATTCAAGTCACGCTACCGGTCACAGAAGGTCGCTCTGCGGGTGAAGTGGTTCCTGTTCGTCTTGCGTCAAAAGTGACTGAACTTGGTACTTTGTATCTTGAAGCCATTGCCATTGATAGTGGTGAAAAATGGCATGTTGAGTTTAATGTTCGTGAAGCGTAATTCTATTATTCTTCATTAATACGTTACTTAAGAGTTCAGTCACCATTATGGGGGCTGAACTCTTTTACTATATGCTCTTTGTTTCTTTATCGCTGTCGCCTTTTATTTCACAGTCATGCTAATCATATTGGAGTTTTTATGAGTTCGTCTAATCGCTATTTAATTGGTATTGACCTTGGTACAACCCATACCGTTGTTGCTTATACCGATATCTCTCTTGGTATAGAAACCAGCCCGATTAACATCTTCAATATTGATCAATTAATTGGGCCTGGTGAGGTCGCTCGTAAACCGCTCCTCCCTTCATTTCGTTATCATGCCTCAAACAGTCAAGTCAGTGATAATGATCTAACACTGCCTTGGAATGTAAAAGCGCTTGATGGTGAAATAAAAAATGCGATTATTGGTGAATGGGCGCGTGAGTTAGGTTCGAAAGTCGAAGGCCGTCAAGTTGTAAGTGCCAAGAGTTGGCTATCACATACTAAAGTTGATCGCACTTCTGATATCCTACCTTGGGCTGGAGCAGAAGACGTTGAAAAAATCTCTCCTATTGTTGCCAGTGCGAGCTATTTAAATCACGTTCGCCAATCTTGGAATTACCATAATCCAGACGCACCAATGGAATTACAAGAAGTGGTGGTAACTGTTCCCGCCTCTTTTGATGAAAGTGCCCGTTCATTTACTATTCAAGCCGCAAAACTCGCAGGTCTTGATAAAGTCATTCTCTTAGAAGAGCCACAAGCGGTATGTTATGACTGGTATCACCATCATCAAGATACAGCAAAAGATATCCTGAAAAACGTACCATTAATGGTGGTGTGCGATGTTGGTGGCGGAACCACAGACTTAAGTTTGATCCAAGCGCGGTTCGATAAAGATGAATTATCACTTGATCGCATCGGTGTCGGTGATCACCTTATGCTTGGTGGTGACAACATCGATCTCGCATTAGCGCATTTAGCGGAGCAACGTTTAGAGAGTGGCAAAAAAATGACTGCTGCTGCCTTAACGAAACTTATTCAGCAGACTCGAAAAACCAAAGAACGCTTATTGTCAGCTAACGCTCCAGAATCAGGTCATATTACTCTTCTCGGATCGGGTTCTAAATTATTAGGTGGTAGCCGTAAGGTTGAATTAAGCAAACAAGAAGTTCATGACATCGCACTGGATGGTTTTTTACCATTAACCGATTTTAATGACCGCCCAAATCAACGTCAGGCGGCAGTAGTTGAATTTGGTCTGCCTTACGCATCCGATCCTGCTATTAGTAAACATCTTGCACAGTTTTTAGATAATCACAAAGAAGTGTCGGCGAAAGCATTAGGTTGGAATGATTCAGATTTGGCAAACCACCAAGATCGAGCAATCCCTGTCGGCTTATTATTAAATGGCGGAGTATTTAACAGCCCTCTTCTTGCTAATCGTTCAGTTGAATTGTTGAACACCTGGAAAGGTGACAGTGTAACTCAACTATCTAATCCTCATCCAGATTTAGCGGTAGCTTATGGTGCCGTGGCTTATGGTAAAGCTCGTCATGGTGCACAGCTTAAAATTGGTGGTGGCTCCGCTCGTTCGTTCTATTTACAGTTAGAAGAAAAAAACAAGCAACCTCATGGTTTATGTTTATTAGCAAAAGGCAGTGAAGAAGCCGAAGAAATTCGTATGACGAGTCGTCGTTTCTCTCTTACTTTAGGCGAGCCCGTTCGTTTTAACTTGTTATCGACCACCAAAGACCAACTTGCTACTTCTGGTATGATCACGGAATTAGCCGATTCAAGCTTTGTAAGTCTACCACCTTATGTCGTTACACTTGAATCCAGCAAACAAAAAGAGACGCTGCATGCGAATCAAAAAGATCGCGTTGAAGTGACCTTGGCTTGTCAATTTACTGAAGTGGGAACCATCAAAATTGAATGTGTTTCTGTAGAAGACGATTCACAACGTTGGTTAGTTGAATTTGAAGTAAGAAATCAAGCTTCAAATAAAAGTCATCATCTAGCAGAACAAATTGCCCTTCCTCCTCGTTTACCTAATGCCATCGCAAACATTAAAGAAGCGTATGGCGGCAGTAAACAAAATCCGAATGCAATTAAAGCATTTTCTAAAAATATTGAAAAACTGATTGGTAAACGAGAGTCATGGGATCTAATCACCTCTCGCGAATTAGCGGCCGCTTTATTAGACAGTAAAAAACGTCGTCGCCGCTCAGATAAACACGAACAGAATTGGCTAAAGATGACGGGGTTTACGCTGCGTCCGGGCTTTGGTTACCCTGCGGATGAATGGAAAATTGGCCAAGCGTGGGAAACCTATCAACAAGGGATTCAGTTTGAATCTAAGCAGTCTTGGAATGATTGGTGGACGTTCTGGCGTCGAATTTCGGGTGGATTAAATCAAGAACAACAAGAAACTATTTTGGGTGACATTGCTAAATACTTACACCCGGGTTCTCTGCGCAACCCAAAAACATTAGAAGATGCGACCAATAAAAGTTACGAAGCGATGGTTCGATTAGCCGCCGCTCTTGAGCATTTAGATGTCGAAGATAAAACATTACTGTCTACATGGATGCTGGGGCATGCCAAAAATGGCAATCAAGCTCAAGTTCATTGGTGGGCGTTAGGACGTATTTGCTCTCGCTCCCCTTTCTATGGCAGCCAACATAATTTGATCCCTGCGAATCAAGTCACTCAATGGCTTCCTACTTTATTGGAACAAGATTGGAAAGCTCAACCAATGGCAGGGTTTGCAGCCGTCATGATGGCTCGATTAACAGGCGACAGAACACTCGACGTATCCGATGAATTACGCGAAAGCATCATCGATAAATTGAAAAAAAGTCGCTCTCCACAGAGTTGGATTGATTTGGTTTCAAGCCAACAAGCACTAACCGATGCGGATTCTAAACGCCTCTTTGGTGATGCACTTCCTGCTGGTCTTCGCTTATTAAACTAGCAAAAAACAGATGACATATTAATCAATTTTGTCAAAAAGCTGTCAGGTTGCTGTTTTTACCTTCAAAAATAGAATGAAATGCGTATACTAGCGTTATCACAATTTGAAGGTAAACCTTTATGGCATATAGCGCTTTTTTAGCTATTGCTGTGTTACTTTATTTTGTTGGTTGGTTTCGCTTCGGCACTCGAGAGTTACGCAAAGCAGCTAAACGGATCGGTGATATTGTCACGGTTCCCCAAGAGCTAATTGTTGAATGGATTATGTATAACAAGCAGATAATGGATATCAATGAGTTTCAACGTTTTATCATCCATTTAAATAAAGCAAGCATAGACGACTTAAAAACTGAATTAGATCGTTTTTCTCACTATCTCGAAATCCATGCTCCTGAGCATGTCTCTTCTATCAGTTACACATAAAAGATAAAGGCCCGCTATCATTTAACGGGCCTTTATTGTATCTAACCAATCTAAAATTACGGTTTAGCCGCGAGAGCCTAACTTAACTTTACCTTTTGAGTTAAACCATAATGCTTGTGATTTTTTCTTACCGATCAGCATCGGTAAATCATCATAGAATAAAAAATTCTTCCACGTTTTTTTAAACGTTCCCCATGATGTTTCAATCAAATTGTATTTTTCATAACAGAAATACACTGTCACATCATCAGACCAATCGATAAATTCGAGTACTTCATCAGGAAGTGATTCATTATCACTGTCCCAACGGTGTTGCCAATCAATTTCATTAACCCACGAGGTTTTCTTCATCGGCCATTCTTTTGAGTCAAAATGGTCTGCTGTTGGGCTATTCGCACTAATAAAATTATTCCAAACCTGAGCCGATTCCGCTTGAGTAAACGGTTTGATCAATGGAAGCAGTTCATCATTAACAGGCATCGATTGATGAGTGAATATCCACTTGCGATTATATTCATCTAACGGTAAATAACTCATAAATTCATTCTATAATTACATACATTGACTCTATTCTATCGTCTTTCTTACTTAAGCCCAAATAAGAATATTTCATAATAGGTTGATTTTTATCATCCCCCCCCTCATAACTGTTGTATCAAATAGAAAAAATGAATTACACATGCCTTCTTATTACCATTATATGTGTAGTTATTACATTACAAGGATTATTAAATGATCACTCATGTTGGCATTATGGATCAAGACCCTGTCCGTCTTGTGACTCCACTTCTCGACCTTTCTGTAAAAGGCGAACATATGATTTTCATTGGGGATGAAAATCAAAAAGACATGTTCGTTCGTTTAGAATCTATTCTTCAATACAAAGGCATTAGCTCTGAGTTTTACGAAATCCCTAATATCGTAGATACTCATCTCATCAAGCAATCTCTACAAGCGCTTGCGGCCGATATTAAAGATAGATACAGCGAAGTAAAACTGAACGCAAGCTGTGGCCTTCGTCACCGTCTTCTTTCTGCTTATGAAGTTTTTCGTTCATACCATTGGCCTATTTTTGTGGTTGAACCTTTCAGTGACAAACTATGCTGGGTTTATCCTGATGGTCGCAAACAAAAACACGTTGCTGATAATATTCGATTAAGTGATTATCTTGCTATTTTTGGTGCTCGTTGTGAGTTCTCTGAAACAGAGCTTCCTGAAAGCATGGATAAGCGTCTGCGTGAATTATGTCAACGCTGGGCAAGTAACGCCCTTGAATTGGGCCCAGGTCTTGCGACGCTAAACTATTTAGCAACAACCTGTCGAAAAGAACAACGTTTAGATGTAGAAGTTACGGAGAAACAACAAAGCTACAAAGAGCTTAATATGTTGCTAACTGATCTTGTTGAAACAGGATTAGCTACCTACGAAAACGGCACATTAACTTTTGATTGTGAAGAAGCTCGACGTTTAGCGAATGGAGAATGGTTAGAAATTCTTGTTCATAATACCGTCGTCGATATTCAACAATATTTACCGACGCTTCAAGATCACTCATTGAATGTACAAGTTCACCGTGAAATTGGCACAAAAGACGTTCGTAATGAACTTGATGTGGTTAGTATCGTGAATAACAAGCTGCATATCATTGAATGTAAGACCAAAGGCATGCGTGATGATGGCGATGATACGCTTTATAAATTAGAGTCATTACGTGACCTTCTTGGCGGCTTACAAGCACGAGCAATGTTAGTTAGTTTCCGACCTTTACGTAATAATGACATTATGCGAGCACAAGATTTAGGCTTAGCGATCATTGGTCCTGATGAATTAGGCGATCTTAAAAAGCATCTCTTAAACTGGTTCTTAGCCGCTGGCGGTCATTAACCTCTTTGTAATTAATGACCCGATAATAAAAAAGACCGATTAACTGATCTTTTTTATTATCGGGACTTTAAATTGCATCAATATATAGCGATAAAAATGCCGCTTATTCGTTAAGAATCAGCGGCATTTTTTATATCTATTTGCTTCTGTAATTATAGAAGATTACGAGCCGCTTCAATCACAACTTTAATTGAACGAGCTTCTGTTTCTTTTAATGTCACGTGATCAGGTGTTTCTTTTTGAGTACGGTTAATAATAACGCCAGCAACACAACCAGCCCGTAAACCAGAGCTTGCACACATAGTTAATAGCGTTGCAGATTCCATCTCAAAGTTTAACACGCCCATGTCTTGCCATTCTTGCATAGACCCTTGGAAACGCTTAACAACACGACCAGAGAACGTATCATAACGCTCTTGACCTGGATAGAATGTATCACTTGATGCAGTAACACCGGTATGTACTGTCGCACCTTGGTCAACAACCGCTTTACGCATTGCTGTTGCAACATCAAAATCAGCAACGGCTGGGAATTCCATTGGAGCAAAATGCAAGCTCGCACCATCTAAACGAACTGAACCTGTCGTTACAATCATATCACCTACATTTACATGCGGTTGGATTGCACCAGTAGTACCAACACGTAAGAAGGTACGCACACCCAATTGAGCTAACTCTTCAACAGCAATAGACGTTGATGGACCACCGATACCAGTAGAACAAACAACAATTTTTTTGCCTTCTAATTCTGCTAGGTACACAGTGTATTCACGGTGACTTGCTAAAAACTTAGGATTTTCCATTTGTTCTGCGATTTTCTGAACACGTGCTGGATCACCTGGAATGATAGCCATTTCTGCGCCTTGAAGATCGTCTTTGGTAACACCTAAATGGAATACTGCTGCTGTCATGGTTAACTCCTTGCGATTGTAGGGTCGCGTTGATTAAATAGTTATATTTGATTCGATGAAGTTACTTTACCCAAACGGTTAAAGCATTAGTGTGATTAAGATCCCGAAAGGAATGATGATAGATTACACTCTTGCACGGAAAACCGATTGGCATCACAGAAATAGAGACCTTTGGTTAACTTATACTCAAGATTAACGCGACTTACATGACCTTACAATCATTTCAAATTCAATCGATATAATTGATGACGGCTATTTTTATTAAAATGGAAGTCCACTTTTAAATAATTATGAGCCTTAATATTGGCTTTTTAGCCTTTCATATCCTTAACTTATAATAAGTTACATATTATGCATTGAGGTCATGGATGAATAAGCAGTCAGATAAAACAAACTCAAATAATAAAACTAAATCATTTTCAGATTCGGGAAAAGAAAAATCACCGATTAAAAATAAAAAAAATAAAAGCCAACGTTATTTAGCTAGAAGGATCTCTCTCTATCCTCAATTGATGCTAATTTTGCCAAGTTTTTCTTTTTCTAAAACATTTACACCAGAAGAATTCCTCGAAGAAAAATACTCAAATATAGAAAGCGGTACATTAGAAGAGTCAAATCCTCATCATAATGAATCACTCATTTCACCTTTAGATCCTATTGTCGAAAACAAAATGAGCAATATTCAACCTAATCCAGATGATACGAATGAGCACACACCAATAGTAACTCCAAGCGCACGAAGTAGTTCCCATTTAGCTTCGCACGCAATAACTCCCATTGGAATCCTTCCTACGCCAGTGCAAAACCATACAATTAACCAAGCTCCTGCTATGTTGGTCACACACCCTACGACATTAAGCACCCCTCCACCACAACACTCACAGCAGCAAGCTGTTATTTCAGGAAAAGACTCTGCGACAACAACCGAAGATGTGACAACTCATGTTTCCGGAAAGCTGACAATAATAGACTTTGATCGTGGTGAGGCACATTTTTCAAATACTGATATTATCGGCACACTCGGTACGCTTCACCTTACTGACAATGGCGCATGGACGTACGATTTAAACAACACTAACCCAACAGTTCAAGCGTTAGGTAAAGGCTCGACAGCAACCGATACCATCACCGTTCATTCTGCCGATGGCACGCCGCATCAAATAACAATCACGGTTAATGGCACTAATGACAAAGCAGTGATTGGGGGCTCAAATACTGGCGCAGTGACGGAAGAATCTCAACTTCATACCTCAGGTACGTTGACTGTAACTGACATAGATACTGGCGAAGCGCACTTCTCAAGCACAGATATTATCGGCTCACTAGGCACGTTACATCTAACTGATTCAGGTGCGTGGACATACGATTTAGATAACACCAACCCAACCGTTCAAGCATTAGGTAAAGGCTCCACTGCTACCGATTCCATCACCGTTCATTCAGCCGATGGCACGCCTCATCAAGTAACAATTACGGTTAATGGCACTAACGATAATGCTGTCATATCAGGATCAAATACCGGCGCGGTGACTGAAGAATCACAACTTCAAACCTCAGGCACTCTGACTGTGACTGATGTTGATACCGGTGAAGCGCACTTCTCCAATACCAACATTGTTGGGACTTTAGGTACTCTCCACCTAACAGATAATGGCGCGTGGACTTACGATTTAGACAACACTAACCCAACCGTTCAAGCGTTAGGTAAAGGCGCGACAGCAACCGATACCATCACCGTTCATTCAGCCGATGGCACACCTCATCAAGTAACAATTACGGTTAATGGCACTAACGATAAAGCGGTAATTGGTGGCTCAAATACTAGTGCGGTGACAGAAGAAACACAACTTCATACCTCAGGTACACTGACTGTTACGGATGTCGATACCGGTGAAGCGCACTTCTCCAATACCAACATTGTTGGGACTTTAGGTACTCTCCACCTAACAAATAATGGTAATTGGACATACGATCTAGATAATACTAACCCAACCGTTCAAGCGTTAGGTAAAGGCGCGACAGCAACCGATACCATCACCGTGCATTCGGTCGATAGTACTCCTCATCAAATTACTATTACCGTTAATGGCACTAATGACGCTGCTGTAATATCAGGATCAAATACCGGCGCGGTGACCGAAGAATCACAACTTCAAGCTTCAGGAACACTGACTGTTACGGATGTCGATACCGGTGAAGCGCACTTTTCTAATACCAACATTGTTGGGACTTTAGGTACTCTCCACCTAACAGATAATGGTAATTGGACATACGATCTAGATAATACTAACCCAACCGTTCAAGCG